>OY282368.1:0-1005000 GCA_958295725.1 uncultured Alphaproteobacteria bacterium
CGCGGCCCCCGAACATCATGGCGAGCTTCGCCGTCAACTCGCGTACCCTGAAGCTGTAGCGGTCCTTCTCCGGGAGGTTCATGGTCACGCCGAGGGCGCGGCCGCGCGGGATGATCGTGACCTTGTGCACCGGATCGTTACCCGGCACGAACAAGGAGACCAGCGTATGCCCCGCCTCGTGGTACGCCGTCAGTTCCTTCTCCTCGTCGGACATGACCATGGAGCGCCGCTCGGCGCCCATCATGACCTTGTCCTTGGCAGCCTCGAACTCCTCCATCCCTACCACGCGCCTGTTCTTGCGCGCCGCGAGCAGGGCGGCCTCGTTCACGAGATTGGCGAGATCGGCGCCGGAGAACCCGGGCGTCCCCCGGGCGATGACGCGGGGGTCGACGTCGGACGCCAGAGGCACCTTGCGCATGTGCACCTTGAGTATCTGTTCCCGACCGAGGATATCCGGGTTGGGAACGACGACCTGTCGGTCGAAACGGCCGGGACGCAGCAACGCCGGATCGAGAACGTCGGGACGGTTCGTCGCCGCGACCAGAATGACACCCTCGTTGGCCTCGAACCCATCCATCTCGACGAGCAACTGGTTCAGCGTCTGTTCGCGCTCGTCGTTGCCACCGCCCAGACCCGCGCCCCTGTGGCGGCCCACGGCGTCGATCTCGTCGATGAAAACGATACAGGGGGCGTTCTTCTTGCCCTGCTCGAACATGTCGCGCACCCGGCTGGCGCCGACGCCGACAAACATCTCGACGAAATCCGAACCCGAGATCGTGAAGAATGGAACGTTCGCTTCCCCGGCGATGGCTCGCGCCAGCAACGTCTTGCCCGTGCCCGGCGGTCCGACCAGTAACGCGCCCTTGGGAATCTTGCCGCCCAGACGCTGGAATTTTTGCGGGTCCTTGAGGAACTCGACGACCTCTTCGAGTTCCTCCTTCGCCTCGTCGATGCCGGCGACGTCGTCGAACGTGATCCGGCCTTGCCGCTCGGTCAGCAGGCGCGCCTTGGATTTGCCGAATCCCATCGCCCGGCCGCCGCCCGACTGCATCTGGCGCATGAAGAATATCCAGACGCCGATCAGCAGCAGCATGGGGAACCAGGACACCAGAACGCCCAGAAGGGAGGGCACGTTGTCGTCCGGCGGCGCGGCGTTGATCTCGATCCCGCGCTGGCCCAGACGCTGGACGAGGGTGGGATCGTTGGGCGCGTAGGTGCTGAAGGCCCGGCCGTCCGCGTAGTTGCCGGTGATCGCATTGCCGCGGATGGTAACGCTGGAGACCTGACCGGCGTCGACCTCGGCGAGGAAGTGCGAAAACGGCAGATTCGTTACCGGACCCTGCGACGAGGAACCCTGAAACAGATTGAACAGCGCGATGACCAGCAGGCCGATGATGACCCAGAGCGCCAAGTTCCTGCCGAAATTGCTCACCCGTCTTCCCCGTTCGAGGACGGCGTCCCGACCCGGACCTCGCGACACCCGCCGCTTCGCGGATGCCGTTCCAGGACGATCAAGACCGGGAGCCGTCGCTCCTGCGTGGTCTCGCCGTCCGATCCCCTCCCATTAAATATGGTAAGCATCCGCGAAGACAACCGAAAACGGTGGAAAGACCAGCGGCCGGTCCGGGGCGAATCTGGCGTCGAGCGCCAAGCCGGAGCCTTCCCGACGATATCCGAGGTGGGGAACGTCGAGAAGCCCGGACCGGTCCCAGAGCGCCGGCAAAGTGATGCGCGCCGCGGCGGGGATCCCCGAGTCCCGGACCCGCGGGCGCATTGCGGGATCTTCCGTCACGATCCGCCATCCCCCGGCGCCCAACCGACGCACCTCGCAAGCCGCTTCGGGGTCGGGCCGCGCGCGGCCGTCCACGCGAACGTCAAAGCGCGCGTCCCAACGGCGGTTCTGACCCGGTCGCAGGGTCACGGCGCGCCCGGTCCCGCGGGCCTCGCGGCAGATCAACAACCGTCTCTCGCGGCCGACGATCCGGCAACCCGCCAGAGTGCGGCCTTTCGGCGCCGCTCCACCCGCGATTTCCGCATAGGTCCGCTCCAGGCGGTCGTAGCGGGGCGGGGCCGGCCGGGCGCCAACGGCGGATACGACGCGCGACAGCACGCGCAACCCGACCTCGTCCGGCGCCGCCAACAGGGCGTCGCGGTCCAGCCAGCAGAATCCCGCCTCGTGGGAACGCACGCACTCGCGAACCAGTTCCGACGCATAGTGCTCGAGGGCGGCGCGAGCGCGTCCCAAGCGGCGCGCCGACGTCGCGATACCCTCCGACGTGACGCCGGTCGCGTCCAACGCCGGCAGGATCTCGCGAACCCGTGACCGGGCGAACCTCGGGTCCCGGTTGGACGGATCCTCGATCCATGGATGTCCGAAGGCCTGCACGGTCGCAATAAGGCGCGTCTTCGGCACGCCGAGCAGCGGGCGGACCACGCGGATGCCGGCTCTGTGCGACACCCCCGCCATCGTCGCGAGACCGTCGAGGCCGCTCTTGCGCCCAAGTCTCAGGAGAAACGTCTCCGCCTGGTCGTCACGATGATGGGCGAGCAGAAGGTCGTGCGGTCCGTGGTCCCGGCACCAGGACAACAGGAGCCCGTAACGCGCCTCGCGGGCCGCTTCCTGGATCCCGCGAGCGGGCTTGTGCCCCGTCCACGTCAGGACGCGCGTTTCGATTCCGCCGCGTGTCAACCAGCCGGCGACGCGCCGGCATTCTTCGGCCGACTCCGGACGGAGCCCATGGTCGACGACCAGCGCATGACACTCGCCGCCGCGGGCCTCGGCCCAGCGATGGGTCAGGAGACACAGCGCGATGCTGTCCACGCCACCGGATGTCGCGACCGCCACCCGGGGGAACGGAGCGAACGGTCCCACCGAGCGCGCCAGCCGTTCGAACTCGAGCGCGCCGAGCGGCTCGTCGTCAGCATGTTTCATCCCGGTCGTGGCGCCTTACCCGCACCCGGCCTGTTGCCATTCCTTCCGGCCGCGCGCCTTGACGTCGTTGGTGAGGTCGGGGAACTTCTCGTCGAGCTCCTGGAATGTGGCGCAAGCCTCGTCGCGCCGGCCGAGGCGGGACAGAGACATGCCGAGCTTGAGCAGATTGTCGGGAGCCTTGGCGCCCGCAGGCGAGCTCTTGTAACCCTCCACGAAGACCGCGACGGCATGGTTGTAGTCCTCGCGGACGTAATGGGATTCGCCGAGCCAGTATCTGGCGTTGTCGGCGAGCTCGTGATCGCCGTGAACCGCGAGGAACTCCTCGAACGCCCGTTCCGCCCTGACGAGATCCTCGGAACGGAGCAGCCCGGCCCGAAGCAAGCCCAGCGCGAAATCGTAACGCTCCTTCGGCGTTCCCTCCGGCAGCAGCGGCTTGGGCCGTTCCGGGGCCGGGGACGCGGCTTCCGCCGCACCCCCTGCCGCGGGCGCCCGGCCGACGGGAAGCGTTCCCAGCACTCCCGGCCGGTCCGACGGATCGGGAACCTGGGACACCACGCCCGCGCCCGCCGCCCCCGGTGCCGGCGCGCCGGTCCCGGGCTGCGCCGCCACGGCTGTCGCCTCGGCGAGGGCGCGCTCGATGGCGGCCAGCCGGAAATCGACGTCCTCGACCAGCTTGTCGAGGCGCCTGCCCGCCGTATCGACCTTGTGTCTGATCTCTTCGATCACGCCGGTGAGGCCGCGAAGCTCGCCTTCGAGAGCGGTCACGCGCAGCAACGCGTCGGCAGGCCGCCGTTCGCCGGTCCCCACCCCCACCGGGTCCGGCGTGGAACCGGGCGCCGCCGGGGCGCCGCCCCGATACACGTAACGCTGAAGATCCGCGATGTCCTGGCGAAGCCGTTCGACCGTCTCGAGCAACGCGCTCGATTCGCCGCCCTGAGCCGATACCGGTTCGGACAACAGGAGGCCGGCCAGCACCGGGAAGATCAGGCGCGTCACCGCGAGAGACGATCTTGAACCGGGTTGCGTCATGGAGAGCTCGGCTTTCGGCGGGCGGCCTTCACGGCTCGCGACCGCACCATAGGGCGCCCGATTCCAGGACAGCGCACGAATTTGTCCAAATTAAGCCCATCGGGTCGCGCCGATCAAACGGACCGCGCCGAACGAGGAAACCGCCCGGCGGTCAGCGACCGCGAGCGGCTTCGAACACGATAAAGAGAGGCCGGGGACCGGAAGCTAATCGACCGTGGTGACCCCACGCCGATTCTGCTTCCACGCGCCCTCGTTGGATCCCACGGCCTCCGGCCGCTCCTTGCCATAGCTGATGACGTCGATCCTCGAGGCCGATACACCGAGCGCGACGAGATAATCGCGAACGGCGGCCGCGCGTCGCTGACCGAGCGCCAGGTTGTACTCCCGCGTCCCGCGTTCGTCGCAATGCCCTTCGATCGTCACCGTGACGCTCGGATACCGCTTCAACCAGGCGGCTTGACGATCGAGGGTGTTCCGGGCATCGGGCATCAAGTCGAACTTGTCGAAATCGAAGAAAACGCGGTCGCCGACATTGGCCACGAGGTCGGCATAGGAACCGGGCTCGGGCCCTTCGGACTTCATCGACTCCGAGGGTTGAGGGGCCGGTTCGCTTTCCACCCTGGTTTCAGGCTCGGGTTCGGGCGCCTCGACGCTTTTTTCGGGCGCTGTCGCGCAAGCGGCGGCGAACAAGAGAACGGCGGCGATCGCAGTGAATGCCTTCAGGTGCATTGGAAACTCCTTACACGATATAGCCGGACACACGGAGGCCATCGTAGCCCTCGAAAGAACGCGACATCCGCGCTCAGCCCCTCTCGGAGAATCCAGTATACCGTAAATTCCTGGAAATCTTACGACTCCAAGGGGCAACATAGCCGCGCCCTCTCATCGAAGCAAGGGGGGCGCGGAACCCGGCGGCGACCACGCCGGGTCGGATGCCTGCGTCGGCGTCACGACGCGTCGCTCGTTGTGGCCCGTGAGGTCGACCGAATAGAGCCTCGTTTCCCCACCCGATCCATCTCTCCGCGTCGGCCGCTGCCGGAAGAACATCAGAACCCGGCCGTTCGGCGCCCACGTGGGCCCCTCGTCGAGGAAACTTTCCGTCAGCAGACGCTCCCCGCTGCCGTCGGGACGCATCACGCCGATGAAGAAACGGCCCTGAACGAACTTGGTGAACGCAATGAGGTCGCCGCGCGGCGACCATACCGGCGTCGCGTACCGGCCGCGAGCGAAACTGATGCGATGCGCGTTGCTGCCGTCCACGTTCATCACGTACAGCTGTTGGGTTCCGCCGCGGTCCGAGTTGAACGTGATCCGCGAGCCGTCGGGGGAGTAGGACGGCGATGTGTCGATGGCCGAACTCCGCGTCAGCCGCGCGATCTGCCGGGTCCGCAGATCCATCGTATAGATGTCGGAGTTGTCGTCCTTGATGAAGCTCATGATGACCTTGTTGCCGTCGGGCGAGAACCGCGGCGCGAAGGTCATGCCCGGAAAGTCTCCGAGGACCTCCTGCTGGCCGGTGTCGATGTTGTAGATGAACACCCGCGGCGTGCCCTGCCGATAGGACAGGTACGTGATCTCCTGCGAGGTCGGCGAAAACCGGGGAGTGAGGACCAGGTACTGGCCATCCGTCAGATAGCGATTGTGGGCGCCGTCCTGATCCATGATCGCGAGCCGCTTGATCCGCGCGGTCTGCGGACCGGTTTCCGCGACATACACGATCCGCGTGTCGAAGTAACCGGCCTCGCCCGTCAATCGCTGGTAGATCGCATCGCTGATCAGGTGGGCGATACGGCGCCAGTTCGAAGGGGCGGTGAAGTACGCCAGTCCGGCCATCTGTTGGCCGGCGAACACGTCCCACAGCCGGAATTCGACACGAAGCCTGCCATCTTCCAGCATGGTCGTCGCGCCCGTCGCCAGCGCCTGTGCGTCGATCACCCGCCAATCCGCGAAACGGGGCTGCACCTTCATCGCCTCGGGCGTCTGGATGAACGCCCTGCGGTCCAGGGGCCGGAAAAGGCCCGATCGCTCGAGGTTGCCGGTAACGACGTCCGCGATGTCGCGCGCCGCCTTGCGGCCCCCTTCGTCCGTTGCGTGAAATACGCTTACCGCGATGGGCAACGGATCGACCACGCCCTGCGTGATATCGATCTTCAGAACGGCGGACGCCGGCGCGGCCGCGAGCACGACGGCCGACGCCACGAACGGACCGATCACGCGCTTGAGGATCGCCGGGGCGCGCATCGCGGTCAGCCGAGCATTTCCCTTGGATCGAACCTGAGCTCGATCTCGCGCCAGCGAGGGTACTTGGCGATCGGCATTTTGAACGGCTCGCATTTCAGAACGGCCCTGGCGGCGCTTTCCGCCGCGGTTCGGAAGAACGGATCGGCGGCCATCCGCCCGTCGTCGACGATCTGCGGCTCGCGACGCAGGGATCCGTCCGGATTGAGGAAAACACGAATCTCCACGACGAGGTTTTCCGCGTCGCGGGCCCCGGCCGGAATGTGCCAGCAACGCTCGATCTGGGCCCGGAGAGCGTCGACTTCCGACGATGTCACCTGCTGTCCTTCCAACGGCTGAGCGGTCGGCGACGTGACCTTGGGCGGCGTCCGTGGGGTTTCGGGCGCGTCCGGCGCCGACCGCTTGCGGGGCGTCTTGTCGACCAGCGCCGCGATTCGGTCGGCATCGAACTTGTACTTCTTCGGCTCCGGCGCCGTGGCCGCGGCCTTGGGCGGCGCGGGCTTGGCCTTGGCGACCTTCCTGGACGGCGACGCCGGTTTGCGCTTGGGTTTGGCGGTCTTCTTGGGTGGTTCGGGCTTCGTCTCGGGGACGACGACCGTGTCCTCCGGTTCGGGCTCCGCAGGGGCCGGCGGCGCCTCGGTCGACCTCGGCGCCTCGAGCTTCCGCGGAGGGTTCGGCGGCGGCCTGTCCTCCTTCACCGGTTCCGGCTTCGGACGTGCCGCCCTGGTTTCCTCGGAGACGGTCACGAGCTCGACGATCACGGGCTGCTCGACGAGTTCCGGTTCCGAGTGCGCCCAGTCGGGCAGGCCCACGAAACCGATCCACAATGCCGCCATGTGAATGACGGCGGATATGAGAACCCCGTTGCGCACCGTCCCGCTACCGCTTGCGCGCTCCCGGAGCGTCGGCCCTCGCCGTGATGAGCGCCACCCGCGAGAAGCCCGCCTGGTTCATGATTCCCATGACCTCCATGACGCGCCCGTAGGGAACGACCCGGTCGCCGCGCACGAATATCCGGACGTCCGGCCTGTTGCCGGAGATCGCGATCAGTCTCGGGACGAGGCTGTCGATCTCGATGGCGGTCTCCTGGAGGAACAGTCGGCCCTGTCCGTCGATGCTCACGGCCAGAGGCTCGTCCTGTCCCTGCACGACCCCCGCCTTCGTCCTGGGCAGATCGACCTGGACGCCGACGGTCAGCAGGGGAGCGGTCACCATGAACACGACGAGCAGCACCAGCATGACGTCGACGAACGGCGTGACGTTGATCTCGCTCATCACCTTGAAGTGGCGCCCCGCGCGAAGGCGAGGCCCGCGACGACCCTGAATCGCCGTCGCCATCAGGTCGTCCACCCATGCTCGTCGAGTTGACGGGAGAGGATGGCCGAGAATTCGCCGGCGAAACTCTCGAGGCGGTTCGAATAGCGCGAAATATCGTTCGAGAACTTGTTGTAGGCGACCACGGCGGGGATCGCCGCGACCAGCCCCAACGCCGTGGCGAACAGCGCCTCGGCGATGCCGGGGGCCACGACCGCCAGGCTCGTGTTCTTGGTCAGGGCGATGGCCTGGAAGCTGTTCATGATTCCCCAGACCGTGCCGAACAATCCGATGAAGGGCGCGGTCGACCCGACCGTGGCGAGGAAGCCCAGATAGCGCTCCAGGCTCTCTACCTCCCGGCTCATGCTCAGTTGCATGACCTGTCCGATCCGGTCCTGGATGCCGGCATGGAGCGTGCGTTCGCTTCCGGGGCTTCCCGTGACGCTTCGCCGCCATTCCCGCATGGCCGCCGCGAACAGAAAGGCCATCGGGTGGTCCGGCCGCTCCCCGATCCGGTCGTAGAGTTCCTCCAGCGACCCCCCCGACCAGAACGATTCCTCGAACGCGTCCGCCTGCGCCACCAACCGGCGCAGCCTGAATATCTTCTCGACGATGATCGCCCAGCACCAGAACGACGCCAGGACCAGAACGAGAAGGACGGCCTTCACGACGACGTCGGCGCGCAGGAACAGACCGATCAGGGAAAGATCCGGGGCGCCCACGGAGCCCGCCAGAACGGCCGCGTCGATCGTCTCTTGTTCCATGCCTAGCCCGCCGTGTCGTCCGTGGCCGTCGCGTTCGGGCGCGAGCATGGCGGCACGCGCGCGAGACCCCGTGGCCGACCGCCGCCGGGGCATCCGTCAACCATCTTCGACGTCCTCCTCGGGAACCAGTTCCAGTTGGGCCGAGAACCGCCGCGGCGCCCGCAGGCCAAGGTGCCCGAATCCGGACACCGTGAGCATCCGCCCGCGCGACGTCCGTTGGGCGAGCCCCTGTTGTAGCAGGAACGGCTCGATGATCTCTTCGATCGTGTCCCGGGGCTCGCTCAGCGCGGCCGCCAGGGTGTCGACACCCACCGGACCGCCGCCGTAGTGGTCCGCGATGAGGGCGAGGTAACGGCGGTCGAGGGCATCGAGGCCCCGTGCATCGACGTCGAGGCGCCCGAGCGCGCCGTCGGCGATCTTCCGATCGATGGAGGTCACGCCTTCCACGGTGGCGAAGTCGCGGACCCGCCGCAGGAGGCGACCGGCCACGCGGGGCGTTCCACGGGAGCGTTTGGCGATTTCGATCGCCCCGTCGGCGGTGATATCGACGCCCAGAACGCGCGCGCCCCGCTCGACGATCTCCTGCAACTCCTCCAGCGTGTAGAAACCGAGCCGGGCATGGACCCCGAAACGGTCCCGAAGCGGCGTCGTCAACAACCCCGACCGGGTCGTGGCGCCGATCAGCGTGAACGCGGGCATGTCGATGCGCACGGAACGCGCCGCCGGGCCTTCGCCGATGATGAGGTCGAGGTGAAAGTCCTCCATGGCCGGATAGAGGATCTCCTCGACCGCCGGACTCAGCCTGTGGATCTCGTCGATGAACAGAACGTCCCGTGGATCGAGATTGGTCAGGATCGCGGCGAGGTCGCCCGCCCGGGCCACCACGGGACCCGACGTCGCCCGGAAGCCGACTCCCAGTTCGCGAGCGACGATCTGCGCCAGGGTCGTCTTGCCGAGGCCGGGCGGACCCACGAACAGGACGTGATCCAGCGCGTCGCCGCGACTGCGCGCGGCGTCGACGAACACCCGCAGGTTCTCGCGGATGGACTTCTGTCCGATGAACTCGTCCAGCGCCTTGGGCCTGAGGCTCGTCTCGACGGCGTCGGCGGAACCGAAGTCCGCCGCGATGACGCGCTCGTCCGTCACCGCCCCAGCTCCTTCAGCCCGGCCTTGATCAGCGCCTCGACCGACGTATCGCCGTCGAGCGCGGAGACGGCGCCGGTGACGGCTCCGAACGCCTCGGCGCGACCGTAGCCCAGGTTGACGAGCGCGGAGACCGCGTCTCCGGCCTCGTCGGCGCCCGGCTCACCGGTCGGCGGCCCAACGGCGTCGCCCGCGCCCTCCACGACCGCCAGCCGCGGGACCCTGTCCTTCAGTTCGGCGACGACCCGGCGCGCGAGCTTCGGCCCGACGCCCGGCGCCTGGGTAAGGAGCGCGTGGTCCTGCGCGGCGACCGAGCGGAACAGATCCGCCGGGGAAAGCACCGACAGTACGCCGAGGGCGACCCGGGCGCCGACCCCTTGCACGGTCTGGAGCCTTCGAAACCAGTCGCGCTCGACGCCCTCGGAAAACCCGAACAGCTGGATGTGATCCTCGCGGACGTGCGTCTCGATCTCGAGGGTTATCGGGTCGCCGGCGCGGGGCATGGCGCTCATGGTCCGGCCCGGGCAGAACACCTGATAGCCGACGCCGTGGACGTCGACGACGACGTGGTCGTCTCCCGCCGAGCGCAGGACGCCGTGAAGCCATGCGATCATCCTACAGGGCTCCCTCGACCGTCGGCGCGGCCGGGGCCCGGCGCTCCGGCGCCCATCGTTGCCGGGTCGAGCGGTGATGGGCGTGGCAGATCGCCACCGCCAGGGCATCGGCGGCGTCGGAGCTCTCGACGGCGACGCCGCCCAGCAAGCTCCGCGCCATCATGTGCATCTGTTGCTTCGCGGCGTGACCCACGCCGACGACGGATTTCTTCACGAGATTCGCCGGGTACTCCGCGACGGGCAATCCGCCTATCGCCGGCGCCAGCAGGATCACGCCGCGGGCCTGACCGAGCTTGAGCGTCGAGACGGGATTGCGATTGACGAACGTCTCTTCCACCGCCGCTTCCCGAGGCTCGAACTCCGCCAGGACGGCGACGATGCCTTCGAACAACTGGCGGAGCCGCTGCGGGAATTCGGCGTCCTGCCGCGACGTCACGACGCCGTTGCCGACGTGCCGCAGCCGGTTGCCGGACACGTCTATCACGCCCCAGCCCGAACGCCGCAATCCCGGATCGATCCCGATGATCCTCATCGGACGACCTCGATCGAACCGTGCATCCCCTCAGGCATCCATCCGGTCGAGAACGTCCGCGGGGATGTCGAAATTCGCGGACACCCGCTGGACGTCGTCGTTGTCCTCAAGCGTTTCGAGAAGCCTGACCAGCGAACCCGCCCGGGACTCGTCGACCGGGATCGTCGTCTGGGGCTTCCAGGTCAGACCCGCGCTTCGCGACGCCCCGAACCGCCGTTCCAGGGCGTCCCGGACCTCGTTCAGGTCGTCGGGATCGCAATTGATCTCGTGGCCGTCTTCGGTCGTCTCGCAGTCTCCCGCGCCGGCCTCTATCGCGGCTTCCAGCATCTCCTCCTCGGACGCCGCTTCCGGCAGGTAGCTGATCGAACCCACGCGATCGAACATGAACGAGACGCTTCCCGTTTCGCCCAGGGTTCCGCCGAATTTGCCGAAGGCCGAGCGCACGTCGGCCGCCGTGCGATTGCGGTTGTCCGTCAGGGCCTCGACGATGACGGCCACGCCCGCCGGCCCGTATCCCTCGTACCGCACCTCCTCGTAGTACGTGTCGTCCTCGCCGGTCGAGCCTCGCCTGATCGCCCGTTCGATATTGTCCTTCGGCATGTTGGCCGCCCGCGCCGCCGCGATGGCCGCGCGAAGCCGGGCGTTCATTTCCGGGTCGGCCATGCCCGTTCGCGCCGCGACCTGGATCTCCCGCGCCAGTTTCGAGAACAGCCTGGACCGCCTGGCGTCCTGGGCGCCCTTGCGGTACATGATGTTCTTGAACTGCGAATGGCCTGCCATCGATTCACGTTCTATGCTTGGTTGGGAGTTCCGGGCGTTATACCAGATATTGTGGAACGCGGCGGTAATTTCCCCGACGGTCCGGGGGCGCGTCACCGCTTGGACGCGACGGCGCCACCCGGTCTACGCGAGCAATATGGCGGATTTTTGGCCGCTCCGGCGGGCCGCGCCGCGGTCTCCCGGAGGACTCAGGGCCGCCGCGGCCCGTCACGGGATCCGGGTCCGGCGGACATGAGGTGCCCGCCGATGCGGATGGGCGCTATGGAGGCGGCGAGCCCGCTCGAGTCGTCGGTTTCGACGTAGACGCCGCATAGCGTCGCGCTGCCCAGCGCCGGAGTGAATCGCCCGCCCGGGATCTTGTTCACGAATCGGTTGATCGGCTCTTCCTTCTCCATCCCGATTACCGAGTCGTAGTCGCCGCACATCCCGAGATCCGTCTGGTAGGCGGTCCCGCCCGCGAGAATGCGGGCGTCCGCCGTCGGCACGTGGGAGTGCGTTCCCACGACCATCGAGACCCGTCCGTCGACGTAATGACCCATGGCGTTCTTCTCGCTCGTCGCCTCCCCGTGCACGTCGACGACGATGGCGTCGGCCTCGCGACCCAACTGGATGGGCGCCAGTTCCTCGTCGATGCGCGCGAAGGGATCGTCGAGCGGGTCCATGAACACCCGTCCCATCACCTGGACGACGACGACCCTTCGGTCTTCCGGCGTCTCGTAAAGCCCGACGCCGCGGCCGGGCGCGCCCGCGGGATAGTTGCAGGGCCGTAGCAGGCGGTCCTCGTTGTCGATGAAGGTGAGGATCTCCTTCCGGTCCCAGGCGTGATTCCCGGTCGTGATCGCGTTCACGCCGGCATCGAAGAACTCGTTGCAGATATCGCGGGTGATCCCGAAACCGCCGGCCGCGTTCTCGCCGTTGGCGATCACGAAGTCGAGGCCCAGCTCCTCCCGCAAGGCGGGAACGTGCTCGCGCACGACCTTCCGCCCCGAGCGGCCCACCACGTCGCCTACGAACAGGAGTTTCATGGGAATGTCCTCGCGGAGACCTCGGTGACGACCCAGTCCAGGCGTTCGTCCGTTTCGTCGCGTGGAACGGCGTCGACCTCCTGTCCGGCGTAGGCGAACCCGACCGCCAGACAATACGCCGCCCCCCGGCGGAGCGAACGGATCGTGCGATCGTAGTAGCCGCCCCCGTATCCCAATCTGTACCCGTGCCTGTCAAATGCCAGCAGCGGCACGATCAGCACTTCCGGCGCGACGACAGGCGCGCCGGGAACGGGTTCTCTGGTGCCGAACTCGCCCCTCGCCAACGGATCGCCGGGTGTCCATTCGCGAAATTCCAGGGGCCGTCCGCGCCCGGCGATGGCGGGGAGGGCGCGGCGCACGCCCCGCCTTCCGAGCTCCGTCAGCAGCGGCCGCGGGTCCAGTTCGCTCTGGATCGGCCAGTAACCGGACACGATACGCGCCTCCGGCGCTCCGACCCGATCGAGAAAATTACGGGCGGCGAGCTCCGCGGCGTTCCGTGGCGCCGAGTCGCGCAGTTTCGGACGCCGCGTCCGGAGGTCCCCCCTCAGGGACGCCTTGGCGGAGATCTCGTCCACGACATCAAGGAGACGCGGCCGACGGGACCGCCGCAGCCGTCGACGGAGCCGATCCTCTGTGGCCTGCCTGTGCAGGTGGGCGCCGCGTACCGGAACCGCGATCCCGGCAGAGACGGCTCCCGATAGATCGGTTTGACCCCAGGGACGATACCGTCGACGCGCAGGGCAGAACCCGCCGTCCCCTCAAACTAGGCGCTCCGCAACCGGTCGGCAATACCGTCGAGACGCGCCGCGGTCCGGTCGAGCGCGGCGTTCGCCGCCTCGACGGCCTCTTCCGCGGCCTTGCCGCCGGCCAGTTTCGTGTCGGAGATGTCCGACTCGAGGCGGGCGACGGAGTTGCGGGACTCGAACAACTCGTCCGCGATGAGCAACCCGGTCATGAGCATGAGGCGCGCTTCGCCGACCTGGCCGATAGATTGGACCAGTTCGCCGACGATACGGTTCAGATAGCCCGCCAGCTCGATCAGATGGGCCTCCTCGCCGTCCTCGCAGGCGACGGGGTATTCCCGGCTGTTGACCGTCACCTTGACGTGGGCCATGTCAGGCACTCAGGACTTCGCGGAGACGCTTGATCGTCTCGTCCAGCCGGTCCCGGACGGTGTCCGCCGCGGTTTCCAGGACGCGATACTCGACGTTCGCGTCTTCCAGCGCCCTCGCGAGCGCGTCCTTTTCCGTCTGCAACGCGTTCAGCCGGGACTTCAGGGACCCGATCTCGGACTCGAGCGCCTCGATCCGCTCGGCGGCGGACGCCTCGGCCGCCGAGATCCGATCCGCGATCGCCTGCTCGAGCCGGTCGACCGACCGCTCCAGGCGCTCGGCGACCGAAACCTCTTCGCTCATGACCTTCGTCCTTCCGCCCCGCCCGGCGGTCGGTCGACGGACAGTCGTCGTTCTGTTGCCGGTCTATCGAAAGGGGTTATCCGGCGACCTTCGCGGACAGCATAGAACCGGCGCCGACGCGCCGTCAACCGCGGAAACTCCCGTGCTGCCCGAACCGGACAATTCCGCTCGCCGCTCCCGACCGTCGCCCGGGCGGGCACGCCGGCCCGGTCGGCGGGCGTCGTTTTCGCCGGGTTCGGCGGCGAGGTCATGGAGCCGCCCCGGTCACGGCCTTTCGGCGCGAACCGAACGCTCTACCACCTGATGCGCAGGTCGAGCCCGATGCCGTGCCCGGTGTCGGCGGCGTTTTCCATGCACGGCGTGATCTTCGCGAACAGGACATCGCCATCCTCGAACGATGTGAAACCCTTGGAGACCTCCGCGAGAGGCCGTTCCTCTCGGACCGTGATCGTACCCGTTCGCTCGTCCACCGCGGCCATCGGCACAAAACTTACAACCATATCTTCCGGGCGACCAGTTCTTTTCGCGCGCGGATTGACCGTGCATATATCCCCGAGAGGGACCCGAGCATACCCGCTCATCCCGCAACCGCCTTCCGTATCCCATGGTTCCGACCGAGGATGACAGGCATCCTCACGGAGTTGCCGGCTTCGCACATTCCCAAAGGCCGAGGTCGCGCAGCAGGGCGATCGCCTTGTCGATGCGTTCCTTCGTCGCCTTGCGCGGCTTGCGCGCCTTCGTCTCCTCGACAGCGTCGGTTTCCCCCTTGCCGTAGTAGTCCCACTCGTCACGCAGGAAAACGACGGTCGCGGCAAGCTCCAGAACGATATCCGAAACTTTCCGCATCTTTTGCAACTGGGCGCGGGCTTTATCGGCGCTCAACTCGCCTAGATGCGCCGGGCTCTCGACCCCTTCCTTGGATCTGAAAACAGCATAGGGCACCCCGTGGCGACCCGGATGCTCTTCGATAGTGATTCGTTCTTCCGCCTGCGCATCGGTCAGTCCTTCGACGAGGTCGAAGGAATACGGCCCGTAATGATGATAAGTGAATCCCAGGCCGAAACTCGCGCCGCATTTGTCCAGAAGGTAGGCTTGTTTCTGCAAGCGCGTTCGTCCGACCAGTGTACCGCCGTTCAGCGCGATAAGACCGACCACGATCTTTTCCACGTTCATCTCTCCATCTCCCCCAGAAGTTCTCCAAGCGTCTCCGCGGACTCGGCATCCGGCGCATAGACACGCTGGATACGCTTCTCGTTTCGAAGCGTTTCCACAATCCGAGATGCATCAGCGATGTCCATCGGCTCGTCCATCTTCTGTCGCGTTTTCACCAGAACTTTGTTGAGTGCCGATCCATCGCCGAAGTCGTACCACTTGTAAGGCGCGATCAATGTGTCGTCGATGAGAACCCCGTCGCGGAATTCCACCGTTCTGCGATTCAGTTCTCGTTTGAAGCGAAGGAATAGATTGCCATCGGGCCGATCATGGGCACCGACGTCGACGCACTTGTAGAGCTCACGCTCCCGGAGTCGTCGCGCCAATTCCGAAATCGACCGGTCTTTGTACGTCCGGTAGGCCGAGAGGGCGGACCAGATCGTCGAATCGTCGAGAGGGAGATAGTAATCGAGAGTCGGATTTTCAGATGTAAGGTAGCGCATAACCGGTTCATGCCGCACAAGATCGCTATCCTTCATCCCCAATGCGACGCTTTCTAGAAGCGCCTCCAGCATCTTTTCCGCCGCCCTCGTGGTCTTGTGCATGTAGACCATCCGGTAGAGACGCGACCGGGCCTCCAGATACTCCTCTGCCACCTGTACGCCCTTCGGACCGAGATAGAGGCACTGCGCCTCGACCGGATCGTCTGTGCCAACGGTGACGGTCCCGACCTCCAGGCAATCGAGCAACCAGTCGCGGTCGATGTGCCCGAACTCCACTCCGGTCATCAGCCGGTCGCGCTGGATGTAGTCGAGCCGGTCGGCGTCGAACTGGCTCGAGACGATGGCGCTATAGATGTCTTTCCAGTCGTCCTCTCTCAGTAGAGCCCCGATTTTCTCGGGCAGGGTTTCGTCCGCCTCCCGCAGCACGCGGTTGACGTTCGTATCCCCCCGAACGATCTCGGCGCTCCAATCCTCATGTCTTCGGCGAAGTCCGGCCGCGCCGGCGGCGGCTTCGAACGCGTGGCTGAACGGCCCGTGCCCGATATCGTGCAGCAAGGCGGCCAGAAGCGCGACGCGCTCGCGGTCGAGGTCGCGCCCCCCACAGCGTCGCCGTGCGATGACATCGGCCAGCCGGCGCGCCATGTGATACACGCCGACGCTGTGGGCGAGCCGGCTGTGGGTCGCGCCGGGAAAGACGAGATCGGAGAACCCCAACTGTCGGATGCGGCGCAGCCGCTGGAACTCGGGCGCGTTCAGCAGCCTCCACGCGATCAGATCCGTTTCGTTCCGGTGAGGGTCGGTGCCGCCGCCGAACACGATCAGCCCGTGGACCGGATCCCGGATACGTTGTGTTCTCTTGTTGTTCTCTGCCATCGCAATCCGTCTAACCGACCGGGACATGCCGGGTCAAGGGCGAATCGTCCGAGACTTCTTCCCGCACCGCGTCGGCCAACCCTTCGATCTCCCCGAGGATTTCCATCTCGATGGTGCGCAATTCCTCCAGGATTTCCAGCGGGTCGCGGTGCTCGACACGTTCGCGGCTTGCCGGCCGGTGGCGGTTGGCACTCAGGTTGAAGTCGGCGGCGCGGATGTCATCCGCTTCGGCGAACCACCACTTCTCCGTCCAGCCGGCCGGAAAAGGGAGGGTTGGCGAGGATGACGTCGAAGCCCGTCACCGGCAGGCCGAGCTCGGCCTTCGCCGCCCGGTCGAGAGAACGCGTGAGCGCATCGCGGCGCAGGATGCTTACCCGATCCAGTCCGCGCAGGGTCAGGTTCATGGTGGCGAGGTGGACCGTCTGCGGGTCCACGTCGGCGCGATCGACGGCCTGCCGCGAACCGAACGCTCTACCACCTGATGCGCAGGTCGAGCCCGATGCCGTGCCCGGTGTCGGCGGCGTTTTCCCTGCGTTCGGCCTCGATGCCCAGGTCGAACCCGGCGCCCAGGCCGAGGCGGACGCCGGCGCGCGTGTCGCGCTCGCCGCCTTGCGCCAGACCGAACCCGGCGTAGGGCGTGGCGGTTCCATGGCCGCCGAGCGCGGGCAGCCCGTAGCCCAGTTCCGTCTCCAGGCGCGCCTCGTTGCCGCCGCCGTCCGCCGGGCGCGCCACCACGCTCCCGTCCCACAGCCGCGCCACGCCGCTCCCGGACGCGCCCCAACTCGGCAACAGCCGGAACGACAGGCCCAGGCCGTCCGCGTCCGGGGCCAGACGCATCGACCCCGACGCGCCCCACTCCTCCACGTCTTTGTTGTGGGCGACAAGCGCGCGGCCCTCCGCCTCCACCGTCAGGCCCCGCGCCGGGTCCGTCCAGGACAGACCGCCGCCGGCCTCCAGGCCCGCCCCCGTCGCGCCGTCGCCGCCGTCCCAGCGCACGCCCGCTTCCAGCCTCGGCGTCAGGGACGCGCCATCCGGTAGCGCATGGGCCCGGCTCCCCTCCGCCGCCAGACGCAGACGTTGCGTCTCCGCCGTCACGCCGGCGATCGCTGCGCCGTTGTCCTTCACACGCCAGCGCGTCGCCTCCGCCGATCCCTTCGCCTCCAGAGTCGCGGGGCCTTGCGACCACACCGGCACGGACCCGCCCGCGGCCCCCGCCAGGAACCGGCTGTCCGCTTTCTGCGCCAACCGCTCGCGCAGGTCCGCGTCCACGATCTCGATCTCGCCCCAGCCGTAACCGGCCGCCCCCCACAGCCGCGCCCCGGCGCCCGCATCCCAGCCCAGGTAGGGCGTCAACGCCGTCATCCGGCTCTCGTGCGAACCCTTCACCGCCGCGTCGCCGCTCCGGTCCGTGTACGTGTAGTCCACGTCGCTCGAGAACCACGACGCCGCCAGACCGGCCCGAAGGTCCGGCCGCAACGCCGCGTCCGCGCCCACATGGGCCGAGAACGCATCCCCCGACCAGTCCAGAGCATCCTCGTCCCGCGACAGGCGCCGCCAGTCGCCCGAACCCCACGCCACGACGCCGCCGGCGCCCGGACCGCCCTCGCCGTCTCCGGCCAGGCCGAAGGCGAAGGACTCGGCCCCCAACAGCTCCTTCCACGACACGTCGCCTTCCTCCAGGGCGCTCTCGTTGGCCCGTGCGAACCCCGCCGCCGTCTCCAGCCCATCGGCCACCGTGGGCGCCGCCGCATCGGGAGACTCCAGACGCCCCGTCACCGCGTCCAGCGCGCTCCCCCACAGAGCCCAGGACAACTCCGGCAACACCGCCTCGTTGATCGCCTTCAGGCGCACCCGCGGGGCCGCATCGTCGTCGTCGACAATCGTCCCCGTGCCGACGGCGGTGGCGAGGGTCGCGTTGGTCGGTGTGCTCAACGTGACCACCACCGTCTCGTCCGGCTCGTCCGTCGCGTCGCCGGTCACCGTCACGTCGATCGTCCGCGTGGTGGTCCCCGCCGCGAATGTGAGCGTCCCCGCGGCAAGCGCCGTGTAGTCCGTGCCCGACGTGGCCGTGCCCCCGGTGCGCGCATAGGCCACCGTCGCCTGCCGCCCGCTCGCCGCGCTCAAGCTGACCGTGAATCGCAGGGTCCCGCCCCTGGTCCCCGTCCCCTCCGTGACGCTCGGACTGTCGATAGAGAGCGTGGGCGTATCGTCGTCGGCAATCGCGACGGCGATGGTGAACGTCAGCTCGTCCGAGTCTCCGTCCGCGTCCCGCGCCGTCCAAGTGTAGGTCTTCGGCCCGAACGCCTCCGTCGGCGTCCCCGACAGCGTGCGAGACGTTTCGTCGAACGCCAGCCCCAGCGGCAGTTCCGCCGGCGTCAGCGCGTAGGTTATCGGCGGGTTTCCCGTCCCCTCCTTCAGAGGCAGCGTCACCGGATCGATGGCCTTGTCCACCGTGAACACCAGCGCCGGCTGGGTGACGCCGAACGCCAACGCCGGGCGCGTGTCCACGGACTCCGCCGTGTCGTCGTCCTCCAGCGTCAGCGTCACGTCGGACGGATCCTCGACGATGTCCCCCGCCGCCGTCCCCGAAACGGTCACCGTTTTGTCCGCCGCGTCCACGTCGTTGTCGTTCGCCGCGATCGTCACCGTCCCGGTGCTCGCGGTCTGCCCCGCCGGGATGGTCAGCGTCGTCGCGCTCGACAGCGCGAAGTCACCCGACACCGCCGGGGCCACCGCCGCCGCCGACACCGTGATCGTCGTCGCGGCGCTCGACGTCCGGTCCAGCGTCGCCGTCACCGTCGCAACGCCGCCGTTCTCCGAAATCGAGGCGGGCGTAAGGACCAGCGCCGCCTTCGGAGGCGGTACAAGAGAAACCCACTGGGTAAAGACAACTGATTTCTACTGCGAAGGTATCCCACGTAACTCTGAAGACGGCCCCGCCATTGTCGATCATGGCTTGCGTCGGTTCAAAATTCGACAACGTCTCAGATGCTCCGCTTCCTGCAGAAGCTCCTTCTGACTTGAGTGTCTCACAGCCAGTAGATGGGAACGGCGGAGCCACCCTCCTCCAGGGACAAGCGGAAATCCCAGCGTGGCGCCAGTTAAGACCCGCGCCGCCTGATCTGGCGATTGTGAATGACTGCTGAAGCATCAGCTTGCCTACGAGGCTCGTCGGGGTCACACCAAGCTGAGCCCAGTTACCGGCGCCCGGGCCCGGTGATGACCATTTGTCTCCCGGGTTCGGCGTCGTCTGGGCGAACGCCCGCGGCGCCAGAGCCGCGACCATCACCAGCAGCAGGAGAACGGCCCGCGCCGGGACGCGAGAAGGGCCTCCTCCTCCTTTCCGGGGAAATCTCCGCCCCTGCGAGCCGGCGAGCGACCGTGAGCGTCGGAGCATGAACCATCCCATCGATTTTCTCCCTGTCTCCCGCGCATTCCGGTGAAGCCGCCTCGCATCCACGGTATTCGCGGCGGCCGGCTGCGCGCAGAGCGGCAGCGCCGCGAGGGCCAACGGCCAGAGGGCGATCATTAAGCGGGGGGGGGGGGGGGGGTAAAACGCGCCGCGCGGAGCCGTGGACGCACGCCCGGAGCGGTTCCGGAAAACCGGGACCCCTCCGGGGACGTTCCGTACGCCGCCTTTCGCCGTGAGGTTGCCACGAATGTCGGACATCGGCTCCTCACCCATCCCGTCGACAGCCCGTGTCATTGTAACACGGAGTGCCCGGCGGACAATTCCACTTGCCGGCGACACCGCGGAAACTCATGGGAGCTCCGGGCGCCGCGGGCGACCTGACAGTCGCGCGGGCACGGCGGTAGACTGTCGCGATGTCCTCGACCGGATGCCGCCTCTACCTCGTCTCGCCGCCCGAGATCGACGCCCCGCGTTTCTCCGGGCAACTCGAGGCCGCGTTCGACGGCGGCGACGTCGCCTGCCTCCAGTTGCGGTTGAAGGACTGCGACGACGCGCGGATCCTGCGCGCGGCGGAACTGCTGGCGCCCGTCTGCAATCGGCGCGACGTCCCGTTGCTCATCAACGACCGCCCGGACCTCGCCGCCATCGGCGACTCGGACGGCGCGCATATCGGACAGGAAGACGCGACCTTCGAGGAGGCCCGGCGGCTTCTGGGGCCGGACAAGGTCATCGGCGTGACGTGCCACGACTCGCGCGACCTCGCCATCGCGGCCGTGGAGAACGGGGCCGATTACGTGGCGTTCGGCGCGTTCCACCGGACCGGCACGAAGTCCGCCGGGACGCGGGCGACGCCGGATATCCTGGAATGGGCCGCGGACATCCTGCCGGTCCCGACCGTCGCCATCGGCGGGATCACGCCGTCGAATTGTCCTCCGCTGGTTCGGGCGGGCGCGAATTTTCTGGCCGTCGTCTCGGCCGTGTGGGACCATGAACATGGACCGGCCGCCGCGGTCCGCGCCTTCAACGACGCCATCGCGCGCACGCTGGAGCGGGGTCCCGACGGGTTCGGGGGCGGTCCACCCGATTGAACGGGGGCGGTCGAGCTGTTAGGTTCCGCGCCGCCTCCGGGCGGGTCCGACCGGGGCCCGCCTTCGGACCGCGAACGAAGACCACGCGAACGGGACCATGCGAATAAACGGCAACGCGATCCGGCCCGGAATGGTGATCGAGCACAACGGTGAATTGTGGGCCGCGGTCAAGATCCAGCATACGCAACCGGGCAAGGGAGGCGCCTACCTCCAGGTCGAGTTGAAGAACCTGAAGAACGGATCGAAGCTCAACGAACGGTTCCGCTCTTCCGCGTCGGTCGAACGCGTCCGGCTCGATCAGAAAGAGCACCAGTTCCTGTACGCCGACGGCGAGACGCTCACGTTCATGGACACGGAGACCTACGACCAGACCCAGCTCCCTTCGGCCCTCGTCGGCGATCCCGCCGTGTTCCTGCAGGACGGCATGATCGTCACGATCGAGGGCCACGAGGGCACGCCCATCCGCGTCGCGCTTCCCGAGACCGTGACCATGGCGGTGACCGAGACCGAACCCACGGTCCGGGGGCAGACGGCGGCCGCCTCGTACAAGCCCGCCATTCTGGAAAACGGCGTGCGCACCCTGGTGCCCCCGTTCATCGAGGCCGGCGACCGCATCGTCGTCGACACGGCCGATGGAAGCTACGCCAGACGGGCCGAGACCTGAGCCCCGTCCGGTAGAGGACAGCCACGCATGGCGCTCCGATCCGCGTTGGTCAACGTCATGGCGGGCGCCGCCCGCAAGGCCGCGCGGACGCTCGTTCGCGATTTCGGCGAGGTCGAGCAGCTCCAGGTCTCGAGGAAAGGTCCCGCGGGGTTCGCCGCCGCCGCGGACGGGCGCGCGGAACGGATACTCCTCGCGGAGCTCGCATCGGCCCGCCCCCGTTACGGAGCGCTCTCGGAGAAGTCGGGCGAGGTCCGGGGAGAAGACACGTCGAACCGCTGGATCGTGGCGTCCCTCGGCGGGAGGTTGAACTTCCTCCACGGAATCCCGCATTTCTGTCTCGGCATCGCCCTCCAGCGCGACGGCGACATCTTCGTCGGCGTCACCTACGACCCCCTGCGCGACGAGATGTTCTGGGCGGAGAAGGGCGTCGGCGCGTACCTCAACAACAGTCGCCTGCGGGTCTCCGCCCGCGAGCGCCTGGAGACGGCGGTTCTGGCGACGGACGTTCACCCGCGGGGGCGACCGGACCGTCGCGACTCCGTCGCGGAGCTCTCCGCCATGACGCCGAAAACCGCCGGGATTCGCCGCCTGGGGTCCGCGGCGCTCGATCTCGCCTATGTCGCCGCCGGCCGACTCGACGGGTTCTGGCAAAAGGAGCTTCGTCCCTGGGATCTGGCGTCCGGGATCGCGCTGGTCCGCGAGGCCGGAGGGCTCGTGGGGGAGACCGGCGGCGGAGACGACATGATGAACACCGGCGACATCGTCGCGGCGAACGACCGCCTGTTCGACGCCATCGGGGAAACGCTTCGAGACGCCGGGCGCGAAGAGCGGTGACGGCGTCCCTCGCGGCGTCGGCGCGGCCGACGACGAAGCGCGGGAGCTCCCGTTGCCGGCCCCATGACCGACCCGTGGCCGGCCTGTTGTCGGGGCATACCTCCTGGGCTATTGTGCCTGATCGCCCGACGGGCGAGGGGGACGGCCGCAAAACACGAATGGAGTCTGAGCGGATCATGCCGTTTTGCGCGTCGTCGCGGTGGGGCGCCTGCCGCGCGGAGCTTCGTCCCGCGGCCATCGTGCTGGGGACGCTGGCCTTTTCCTGGTGGCCGGCCGCGGAGGCCCTGGCCCAGTCGACGGTGATCGTCGGCGGCCGCGGAGGGCCCGCGGTGGAAGTGAATCTCGATGTCCTCGACCGGCTCCCGGAGACGGGCGGGCGGCGTCTCGCGCCGGGAGAGCGGCCGGCGGACGTCGTGCGGCTGCGCGCTCCGGGTTCCGGCGCGCGGAGCGCCGTCCTACGGGCGGCGCCGCGTCCGATCCCCGTACCCCGGCCCGGAACGGCGCGGGAGGCCGCCGGATCCATGCCCGCCGTCCCGTCACCGGCCCGAGCGGCGGTGCCCACGGTGCGATCGACGGCGCTTCCGCCGCCGGCCGCCAAGGCGCCCCCGCCGCCCGTCGCGAAGGCGCCTCCGTCCCCGCCCCCGCCCCCGCCGGTTACACGGGCGCCCCCGCCTCCGAAGGCGCGGCCCGCGCCGCCCCCGGCGCAAGCCCGTCGCGCGGAGCGCCCGGAGATCCCGGGGGAACAGGTCGCGGCGTTGCCCGGGATCCCGTTGCCGCCGGGTGGCGGGCCGATTCTTCGCGTCGACTTCGTCGGCGCGAGCACGCGGCTGACGCCGGACGCCGAACGGAGACTGACGTCCCTGGCCGCGACGATGACGGAGGGCGGCGGCCGCCTGCAACTGAAGGCCCATGCCGGCGGAACGGGCGAAACCCGGAGGTCGGCGCGGCGGCTCTCGTTGTCGCGCGCGCTCGAGGTGCGTTCGTTCCTCATCGAGCAGGGAATACGAAGCACGCGGATCGACGTTCGGGCGCTGGGGCGCCCGGAGGACGACGGGCCGTCCGAACGCGTCGACGTCGTCCTCCTGACCCGGTGACGGCGACCGGCTCCAGCGGCGGCGGACCGCAGGACCGCGGGCGGGCGGGCGGCGCTCCCGCCCGGATGCCGCTCCCGCGTACACGGCCACGGGTGTCCACGTGACGCGTCCACGGAGCTTCCTGATACGGATGGGCCTGTTCGTCGTGGCCATCGGCGGGGTGGCGGCTCTCCTCGTCGAGCAGCTCGAACGCTCGTTCATGGCCAACCCCGGTCTCAACGGCCTGATTCTCGGCGTTTTGCTGTTCGGTATCGTTTACGTGTTCCGGCAGGTTCACGTTCTGGGACCCGAGGTCGAGTGGGCCGAACGCTTCCGCCACCGCGACGCCGGCGTGACGGTGCATCGACACCCGACCCTTCTGGCCCCGATGGCGACGATGCTCGGCGACCGGCCCGGCCAGCGCTGGCTGTCGACGTCGTCGATGCGCTCCCTGCTCGACGGCATCGCGGCGCGGCTCGACGAATCTCGGGAAACGGCCCGGTACCTGATCGGCCTGCTGATCTTTCTCGGCCTCCTGGGCACGTTCTGGGGCCTTCTCGAGACCGTGACGGCGGTCGGCGACACGATCCACGGCCTCACGGCGGACATGGACGACCCCGCCGGCCTGTTCGAGGTGCTGAAGGCGGGCCTCGAGGCTCCGCTCTCCGGCATGGGGACGGCTTTCTCGTCGTCCCTGTTCGGTCTCGCCGGGTCCCTCGTCCTCGGGTTCCTGGAGCTCCAGGCGGGCCAGGCGCAAACCCGTTTCTACAACGAGCTGGAGGAATGGCTTTCCAGCATCACCCGGCTCTCCTCGGGCATCGGCGTGGGCGACGGCGAATCCGTGCCGGCGTACGTGAGCGCGCTGCTGGAGCAGACGGCCGAAAGCCTCGACACGCTCCAGCGCACGATCTCCCGCAGCGCGGACAGCGGCGCGTCGGCGAACGCCACCCTGCTGTCCCTGTCCGACCGGCTGGCGACGCTCACCGATCAGATGAAATCGGAACAGGATCTCATGATCAGGCTCGCCGAGAACCAGATCGAAATGCGACCGGTCCTGGAACGGTTGGCGGAGGCGGCATCGGCGGAAACGACGATCTCCCTGGACGAGGCGAGCCGCGCGCATCTGCGCAACATCGATGTCTACGTCAAGCGCCTCCTCGAGGAGTCCGGTCCCGCCCGCGACCACCTCATTCAGGAGTTCCGCGGCGAGATAAAGCTGCTCGCCCGGACGATGGCGGCGCTCGGGCGCGACTCGCGCTAAAGGCGAAGGAGCGACGCTGTGCCCGCGCTCTCCGGTCGCGGAAGAATACGGCGCAACGACAACATCTGGCCGGGGTTCGTCGACGCCCTCACGACCCTGCTGCTGGTCATCATCTTCGTTCTCGCCGTCTTCATGATCACCCATTTTTTCCTCAGTCAGGCCCTGTCGGGGCGGGATCAGGCGCTCGAGAGACTGAACCGCCAGCTCGCGGAGATCGCCGAACTGCTCGCCCTCGAACGCCGGACCAACGAGGATCTGCGCCTCGACGTCGCCCAGTTGTCGGCCTCGTTGCAGGAAACGACGCGCGACCGCGACCGGCTCGCCCTCGATCTGGAAGAGACGGAATCCAGGCTGGCGGCCGCCGCCGAGACGATCGCCGCGGACCGCGAAACCATCGAGGCGCGGCTCGGCGAGATCGAGCGTCTGAAACGGGACATCGCCGCGCTCACGTCCGTGCGGGACGATCTGGAGCGGCGGGTGGGCGAGCTCGCCAGGGCCCTGGAGGACTCCGGATCGCTCTCCGCCCGGCTTCGCGACGAGAGCAAGGCGCTCGAGGCGCGCCTCGCCGACGAACGGGAACGCACCCTGCTGGCCCAGAAGGAACTGGAAGACCGCGAGCTCCGGCTCGCCGAGCTCCGGCGCCTGTACGACGAGAGCAGCGACTCCTTGAGCCGGGAGAAAGATCTGTCCGCCGGGGCCCGGGCCCGGGTCGCGCTCCTGAATCAACAGCTCGATGCCGTGCGCCGGCAACTGGCGCGTCTCAACGCCGCCCTGGAGGCGGCCGAGGCGAAGGACAGGGAGCAGAAGGCCATGATCGCCGACCTCGGGAAGCGGCTCAACGTGGCGCTGGCCCGGAAGGTCGAGGAACTCTCCCGCTACCGGTCGGAGTTCTTCGGACGTCTGCGCGAGGTGTTGGGGGAGAGGCCGGATATCCGCGTGGTCGGCGACCGGTTCGTCTTCCAGTCCGAGGTCCTGTTCGGATCGGGCTCGGCGGAGATCGGCGGCAATGGACGGCGGCAGCTCGCCCGGCTCGCGGCGACCCTGCTGGAGATCGCGGAATCGATACCGCCGGATATCTCCTGGGTGCTGCGCGTCGACGGCCACACCGACGTCCTCCCGATCTCCACCCCCAGATTCCCCTCGAACTGGGAACTTTCCACGGCTCGGGCCGTGTCCGTGGTCAAGTTCCTCGTCGAGCGCGGGGTGCCTCCGGAGCGTCTGGCGGCGGCGGGTTTCGGCGAGTTCCGGCCCCTGGACCCGCGCGCCGACGAGATCGGCCATCGCCGCAACCGGCGCATCGAGCTGAAACTGACCGAGCGGTAACGCCGGAACCGCGCGGGGCGGAGCGCGGGTTGTTACGCCGCCGCGCCCGCGCCCTTCGGCGCGTCGAACTGCAGCTCGGCCAGTCGCGCATACAGCCCGCCCTCCGCCATCAACTCCGCGTGGGTCCCGCTGGCCACGACGTCGCCGGCGTCCATCACGGCGATCCGGTCGGCCTTCGACGCGGTCGCCAGGCGATGGGCGATGACGATCGTCGTTCTGCCGTCCATGAGCGTCCGCAGCGCCTGCTGGACCAGACGTTCGTTCTCCGCGTCGAGCGCGCTGGTCGCCTCGTCGAGCAGGAGTATCGCGGGATCGCGCAGGATCGCGCGGGCGATGGAGATCCTCTGGCGCTGGCCGCCCGACAGCTGGGCGCCGCGCTCGCCCAGGAAGGTCCCGTATCCGTCCGGCAGCCGTTCGACGAACCCGGACGCGGCGGCGGCGGCGGCGGCGGCGCGGACTTCCTCGTCGGTCGCCTCGGGGCGGCCGTAGCGGATGTTGCTCCAGACGTCGTCGGCGAAGATGACCGGGTCCTGGGGCACGAGGCCGATGCGCCGGCGCGCGTCTTCGGGTCTCGCGTCCCTGAGGTCCACGCCGTCGATGGAGACCCGCCCCGACTCCGGGTCGTAGAACCGGAGAAGAAGCTGAAACACGGTCGTCTTTCCCGCGCCCGAGGGGCCGACGAGCGCGAGCCGCTCGCCCGGCGAGACCGACAGGGAGTACGAGTCCAGCGCCCGGACCTCGGGCCGGGTCGGGTAGCGGAAGGTGACGCGGTCGAAGCGGATCGCGCCGCGCGTGGGTCGGGGCAGGGCGACCGGCGACTCCGGGGCGGATATCGCGGGCTTCGTCGCCAGCAGTTCCATCAGGCGCTCGGTCGCCCCGGCGGCGCGCTGAAGGTCGCCGTACACCTCCGACAACGAGCCGACGGAACCGGCCACCATGACCGCGTAGAAGACGAACGCGGCGAGCTGGCCGCCGGTCATGGCGCCCGAGATCACGTCGCGCGCGCCGATCCACAGGACGACGTCGACCGCGCCGAACACGAGCAGGATGACGACGCCGGTGAGCAGGGCGCGGGATCTGATCTGGAGAAGGGCCGTCTCGTGGGCGGCCTCGACGATCCCGCCGAACCTCCGGCGGCTGGCGTCCTCGCGGCCGAACGCCTGCACCGTCCGCGCCGCGTCGAGGGACTCACCGGCGAACGCGCCGACGTCCGCCAGCCTGTCCTGGCTTTCGCGGGAAAGCCGCCGGACACGGCGGCCGAACGCGAACACGGGCAATACGACCAGGAGGACGATCAGGAAGACGAGCCCCGTCAACTTGGGGCTGCTGATGACGAGCAGGATCGAT
Organism: uncultured Alphaproteobacteria bacterium; assembly: GCA_958295725.1. Classification (GTDB taxonomy): domain Bacteria; phylum Pseudomonadota; class Alphaproteobacteria; order UBA2966; family UBA2966; genus UBA2966. Next base: position 27,317 of record OY282368.1, read on the forward strand.
CCGCCGGCGAAGATCAACGTGTTGCGCAGGGCCACGGACGCGGTCGACCCCACGACGGACTGGATGAGCGTGGTGTCCGTCGTCAGCCGGGAGAGGATCTCTCCCGTGCGCGTCGACTCGAAGAACTCGGGGCTGAGGCCGATGACGTGCGCGTAGACCTCGCGGCGCATGTCCGCGACGACCCGTTCGCCCAAGGACGCCACGGCGTAGTACCGGCCATAGGTCGCCACGGCGAGCAGGGCGACGATCCCGAGCAGCGCGAGGAAGTACTGGTCGAGTATCGCGCCGTCGGCGCCGAACCCGAAATCGACGACGCGACGAAGCGCCTGACCGATCGCGAGGACGGCCCCGGCGGCGGCGGCGAGGCAGACCAGCGCCGAGACGGCGCGCGGAAGGTAGGGCCGAAGGAACCCGGCGACGTGCCGGAGCGGCCCGATATTGTCGCCTTTCGGCCTGTCTTCGATGGACGGGTTTCTGCTCACGCCGTGATCCCGAGGATTTCCGGACTCCCGCGGACGATGGAGGCCGGCGGCGCCCCCAGGGCCGTGGACCCCGATGGAGACCGCGGACCTTAATATCTTACCCGCCTGTCCGTAAGCCTCGTCCGGCGACGGGAATTCCGCGCGCCGGTCAATTTGACTCGTATTCCCGGATATGTTCCATAAGTCCGCGCGCGTCGGGCGTCGCCGCCGCTCGCGCCCCTCGCGCGAGGAGGCGGACCGGCCCCGCGGGTGAAGGAACGGACAGGGGGCTCTGCGGTGTCGCTCACCTACGAAGACGTCCAGGAAATTCTCAAGATCATCGACCAGTCGTCGACCAGGGAGCTCCATATCGAGGTCGACGACTTCAAGCTGATCGTCCGCAAGTACGACGCCGACGGCTCCCCGGCGACCGCGATGCCGGCCGCGACACCCGCCGCGCCGCCCGAACCTTCGGCGGCGAGTCCCGCGCCGGCGGCCGTGGCGGCGGAATCCGCGGCGGCCGACTCCGCCCCGCCGAGCGATACCGCCGTGGCGCTCGAGTCCCCGTTGTCCGGCACCTTCTATCGGGCGCCGGCGCCGGGCGCCGACCCGTTCGTCGAGGAGGGCGACGAGGTAAGGCGCGGCGACACCGTCTGCATCCTCGACGTGATGAAGGTGATGAACACGCTGAAGGCGCCCTGCGACGGCGTGGTGGCGCGCATTCCCGTCGAGAACGCGGAAGCGGTGGGCGCGGGCCGGCCCGTCATGTGGTTCGAGCCCCGCTGATCGCCGCTCGCGCGAATCGGATGCTGCGCCGGGTCCTCATCGCCAATCGCGGCGAGATCGCCGTGCGGGTCATCCGCGCCTGCCGCGAACTGGGTATCGAGACCGTGGCCGTCTACTCCGAGGCGGATCGCGACTCGCTCCATGTCCGCCTCGCGGACAAGGCGGCCTGCATCGGGCCGCCGCAGGCGACGCGAAGCTATCTCAACGCGGGGTCGCTGATCGGCGCCGCCATGTACGTGAAGGCCGACGGCATCCATCCGGGTTACGGCTTCCTCGCCGAGAACGCCGCGTTCTCCGACGAATGCGCCGCGGCCGGCGTCAAGTTCGTCGGTCCCACGGGGCACGCCATCCGTCGGATGGCCGACAAGGCCGTGGCGCGCGCGGTGGCGGCGGAGGCCGGCGTGCCGACGGTCCCCGGTTCCGACGGCAAGGCCGTCGACGCCGACGGGCTGGCCGCGGTCGCCGGGAAGATCGGCTACCCCGTCCTGATCAAGGCGGCGGCGGGCGGCGGCGGGCGCGGCATGATGCTCGCCGAGACTCCGGACCGGCTTTCCCGGAACGCGCTCTCGGCGCAGGCCGAGGCGCAGGCGGCGTTCGGCGACTCATCGATCTATCTGGAGAAGTACATCGGCAACGCGCGCCACGTGGAGGTCCAGGTTCTGGGCGACGGCCGGGGCGGCGTCGTGCACGTGGGCGAACGCGATTGCTCCATGCAGCGGCGTCACCAGAAGCTGGTGGAGGAAGGCCCCTGCCCCGTCATCGCGCCGGCCCTGCGGAAGGGCCTTCACGAGGCCGCGGTCTCCCTGGCCGCGAGCGTGGACTACGAGGGCGCCGGTACCGTCGAGTTCCTCGTCGACCTCGACGCGGACGCGTTCTACTTCATCGAGATGAACACCCGCATCCAGGTCGAGCACCCGGTCACCGAGATGCTGACGGGCGTGGACCTCGTGCGCGAGCAGCTCCTGGTCGCGGGCGGCGAGGGCCTGTCGTTGAGGCAGAAGGACGTGAAGCTGCGCGGCCATGCGATCGAATGTCGCGTCAACGCGGAAGACGGCGCCCGTAACTTCATGCCCTCGCCCGGCACGCTTTCCGCGTATGTCGCGCCCGGCGGGCCCGGCGTGCGCGTCGATTCGCACTGCTACGCCGGCTATGCGGTGCCGCCCTACTACGATTCCATGATCGCCAAGGTCGTCGTCTGGGCGCCCGACCGCGCCCAGGCCATCGACAGGATGCGCGCGGCCCTGGCGGGGTACGTCATCGACGGCATTCCGTCGACCGTCCCCTTCCATCTGTCCCTGCTCGATTCGGAGGCCTTCCGGACGAACGCCTTCAACACGCAGTGGCTGGAGAAGAACATCGAACGGGTGATGCCACAGGAGAACACGGCGGCATGAGCAGGAAACTTCGCATCTGGGAAACGGCGCTGCGGGACGCCCATCAGAGCCTTTGGGCGACTCGCATGACGAGCGAGATGATGGAGCCCATCGTCCCGACCATGGACGAGGCGGGCTACGGCGTGATGGGGGTCGCCGGCTCGGCCGTATTCGAGTCCTGCGTCTATTACCTGGCCGAGGATCCGTGGGAGCGCCTCCGCATGATCCAGCGGCTCGCCCCGCGGACTCTCAAGAACGTCTATATCCGCAGCCTCAACGTCCTCGGTTGGGACCTGTTCGCCGACGACGCGTTCCCGCTGACGATCGATGCGCTGGCGCGATGCGGCATCGGCTGCATCAACACGTTCGACGCGCTCAACGACACCCGCAACATGGCCGTATCGATCGCGGCGACGAAAGCCGCCGGACTGCACGCCGTGGGCTCCATCGTCTTCAGCGAGAGTCCGGTCCATACCGACGAGCACTTCGTCGGGAAGGCCGGGGAGCTCGTCGCCCTCGGCGTGGACGCGGTCCAGATCAAGGACTCCGGCGCCCTGCTGACGCCCGACCGCGTCCGCACCCTGGTTCCCGCGGTCCGGGCGGCGATCGGCGACGGCGTCGACCTGCACCTGCACACGCACTGCACCTCGGGGCTCGGGCCTCTGGTCGTCCTCGAGTCCCTCCCCCTGGGCATCGACGTGGCGCACACGGCGACCTCGCCCCTCGCGCACGCCACGTCGAATCCGCCCACCGAGTTGATCGCCCACGAGGCGCGCAACCAGGGCATGGACCTCGACCTCGACTTCGGCAAGGTCGACGAGGTCGCGGAGCATTTCCGGCAACAGGCGATCAAGCACGACAAGCCCATCGGCGCGCCCGTCGCCTACGACCCGGGGTTGTCCCGGCATCAGGTTCCGGGCGGCATGAGGAGCAACCTCGAGAAGCAGATGGAGGAGATCGGCCTCCGCGACAAGCTTCCCGCCGTGCTCGACGAGATCTCCCGGATGCGCGAGGAACTGGGCTGGCCCATCATGGTGAGCCCGATGTCCCAGTTCATCGGCGTCCAGGCGCTGCTGAACGTCGTCGAGGCCGAGCGCTACACGACCGTTCAGACGGAGATCAAGCGCTACGTCCTGGGCTGGTACGGCGAGCTGGCCGCGCCCGTCGACCCCGACGTCCTCGACCGGGTCGCCGACGGCGAGGAGCCGATCTCGGACCGGCCGGGCGCCTTGCTCGAGCCGATGGTGGAGCGCTTCCGGGCCGAGCACGGTCCCTTCGATTCGGACGAGGAGCTGATCCTGGCCATGCACTTCAAGCCCAAGCTCCTCGACGAATGGCGCGAGGCCCGCAAGGTGCGGGAGGGACGGCCCACGGCGCGGACGCCGGTCGCCACCCTGGTCCGGGAGCTCTCCCGCCGGCCCGAGGTCGGGTACGTCTTCGTCGAGAAGGGCGGCACCCGGATCAGCCACGTCGCCTGAACGGCGCGCGGCATCCCGGCCGCCGGCACGGAGGGGGCTCGCGCCTCAGGCGTGAAGTTCGCCGCTCAGGCTGGTGCCGTCCGGCGCCGTCCTGGCGCCCGTCGCGGGCACGGCGCTCGGGTCTTCATGCAGGGACTTCACGATTCCGTAGGCCATCAACAGCATGATGACGCTGACCGGCAGGGCGGCCGCGATGGAGGCGGTCTGAAGCGCCTTGAGGCCGCCCGCGGCGAGCAGCACCGCGGCGACGAGGCCCTCCCCCAGCCCCCAGACGATCCGAAACCTTTGCGGCGGGTTGTCGTCGCCCATGCTCAGCATGGTGGTGATGACGAGCGTGCCCGAATCCGACGACGTGATGAACCACGTCGCCAACAGCAGGGTCGCGAGCGCCGCCATGGCCCAGTTCAGCCACGAGAGGTCGGTGATCAGGTCGATGGCGCCGTAGAGGGCGGACGGAAGGTTCCAGTCGCGGACCAGCTGGGCGATCCCGGCGGTGCCGACGCCGCCCGCGGCGTGGAGTTCCGCGTGGATGGCGTTGCCGCCGAAGATGCAGAGCCAGAAGAACGCGATGGTGGTGGGCACGAACATGACGCCGACCATGAACTCGCGGATCGTGCGTCCGCGGCTGATCCTGGCGATGAACATGCCGACGAAGGGCGCCCAGGATATCCACCAGCCCCAGTAGAAGATCGTCCATCCGCCCTGCCACGCGGCCGCGCCCTCGGCGTTGAAGGTCTGGAAGCCCATGGGAATGACGTTCCAGAGATAGTCGCCGGCGGTGGTGACGAAGAAGCCCAGCAACCACTTCGTCGGACCGCCGAACAGGAAGAAGGCGAGCAGCACGACGCTGAGCCAGATGTTCCATTCCGAGATGATGCGGATGCCCTTGCCCACTCCGGACACCGCCGACAGCGTGGCGACGACCGAAATGGCGGCGATCAGGACGATCTGCGTCAGCGTTCCGGGATCGATTCCGAACAGGTGATGCAGGCCCGCCGCCATCTGGCTCACGCCGAGGCCCAGCGAAGTGGCGACGCCGAACACGGTGCCGAACACCGCGAGCAGGTCCACCGCGTGGCCGATGGGGCCGTAGATGCGATCGCCGATGATCGGATAGAGCGCCGAGCGCAGGGTCAGGGGCAGCTTCTTGCGGAAGCCGAAATAGGCCAGGCACAGGCCGACCGTGACGTAAACCGCCCAACCGTGGAAACCCCAATGGAAGTAGGTCACCCGCATCGCGAACACGGCGCGGTCCTCGTTCATGGCGGTGGCCAGCGCCTGATCGGCGAAGGGGTTGTTGGGGTAGCCCCACGGGGCGGTATTGTCGAAATAGAACATCGGCTCGGCGATGCCGAAGAACAGCAGGCCGATGCCGACGCCGGCCGAGAACAGCATCGCGAACCACGAGAAGTTGCTGAACTCGGGCTTGCTGTCGTCGTCGCCCAGCTTGACGCTCCCGAACCGGCTGAGCATCAGGTAGAGGCACACGAACAGCATCGCCGCCACGGCGCTGATGTAGTACCAGTTGAGCGCCGATTCGATCCAGCCGCGGATCGCCGAATAGAGGGAGTTGGCGAAGTCGACGTACAGGGCGGTGAACACCACGAACGCCGCCACCATGCCCTTGGACGCGATGCCCATGGCGGGGTGCAGCCCCTTCCAGACGCCCTTGCTGGCGACCCGCCGCGATTCGATGTTCGACATGGTTTTCCGCCTCCCTTGACGGGCGCCGGGCGAACCGTTGGAAGCGGCGCGAGGCCCGGAGCCGCGGCCGAAGATGCCCCGATGTTAGCCTATCGACGACGAAAGGGGAAAAGGGGCCGCCCCGGGCGCCGCCGGCAAGTGGACGTCGCCGATGCGGACAAGTGGAATTGTCCCGGTTCGCTACATGCGGGACGTTGGGAACTCGTCGGCCGCGCGGTCGGTGGAGTGCCGAGCCGGGGTTCATCTGCCGGATCCGTTCATACTTCTCCCCCTTGGTCAGGGGGGAAGTCGGGAGGGGGGCATAGTCCCGCGACTCGGCGAGGATCGTTTCGATAACTCCCTCGACGATACCATATATCGATATTCATGACACAGGAAATACAACATATAGTGGTTCGATCTGGAACGCCCCGCAGGGTCCGACGGTGTGCGGATTGTGCGGATCGCCACGCCGGGCTCGACCCTCGAAGGGTGTGCGGATCGTGCGGATTGCCACGCCGGGCTCGACCCCCGAAGGGTGTGCGGATTGTGCGGATCGCCACGCCGGGCTCGACCCCCGGAGGGTGTGCGGATTGTGCGGATCGCCACGCCGGGCTCGACCCCCGGAGGGTGTGCGGATTGTGCGGACGCCGCGCCGGGCTCGACCCCCGGAGGGTGTGCGGATTGTGCGGACGCCGCGCCGGGTTCGACCCCCGGAGAGTGTGCGGATCGTGCGGATCGCCGCGCCGGGTTCGACCCTCGAAGGGTGTGCGGATTGTGCGGATCGCCACGCCGGGTTCGACCCCCGGAGAGTGTGCGGATTGTGCGGATCGCCCGACCGGCTGTTCAAGTCACAATCATGGAACGATTTTCCCCATCGCGGAATTTTCCGCTTGACTCGCCCCGTAATTGTTCCTATATTGTTCCCATAACGGGACGACGATGCCATGCGCCCCGATTCGCCGCCTCCGCTACCGGACACCCGCGCGGGCGCGGCAATCCAGGCGCGAAGGCCGTCTCGCCGGTTCGGGACCGGGGCAGGAGACCGTAGTCGACCGGCCGCGGCCGCGTCAGGCCGCCTCGCTTCGACGCGCCGCCTCGACCTCGACCCGGTTGTCGTGGAACACGGCGCCGCCGCCCATGTCCGAATCGCGTTCGGCCACCGTCCGGTTGAGATTGGCGTCCTCGCCGACGATCTTGGGCCAGTAGCCCTTGACGCTCGCGGCGACGCCGGGCCGCGCGATGTCGCTGACGGCGACCTCGGCCTCGAACGACCCGCGGTCGTTGAAGATGCGCGCGACGTCGCCGTCCCGGAGGTCCCGCGCGGCGGCGTCCCCGGGGTTCAGCGTCACCCGCCGCGGGCCGGCGCGTTTCAGCATCTCGGGCATGTTCGCGAAGATGCTGTTGAGGAAGTAGTGCGACGCCGGCGCCACGAGGGCCAGGGGATATCGCCGCGCCAGTTCCTCGTCGGCGACCTCGGCGGGCGGCGTGAACCCGGGCAGGGGGTCGAGGCCCAGGGCGGCGGCCTGCCTGGAGACGAACTCCAGCTTTCCCGACGGCGTCGGGAACCCGTCGGCGAAGGGCAGGTAGGGCGAGGGCAGGCCGAGCCGGAGCCATCCCTTCTCCTTCAGCTTCTCCAGGGTGATGCCGGCGAGCGCCGGATGATCCGAATCGAGGACCGCCCGCGCCAGATCCTCGTCGCCGTCGTAGAGGCGGGGCTCGTCGAGGCCCATGGCCCGCGCCAGCCGCCGGAAGATCTCCGTGTGGGGCAGGCACTCGCCCGGCGGTTCGACGGCGGGCTCGTTCCATTGCAGGTACATGTGGCCGAAGGCGTTGTGGATGTCGGCGTGCTCCGTCTGCATGGTCGAGGGCAGCACGATGTCGGTGTAATCGGCGGTATCGGTGGGGAAGTTCTCGATGACGACGGTGAACAGGTCCTCGCGCGCGAGCCCGCGCCGCAGCGTTCCCTGCCGGGGCGAGCTCGCCGCCGGATTGGCGCAGTAGATCAGCAGCGCCTTCACCGGCGGGTCGTCGAGGTCCAGCAGGTTCTCGCCCATGCGCGTGAACGATAGCGCGCGCGTCGCCGGCGGCTCGAGATCGCCCAGCCGCAGCCTGGCGAAGTTGCCCGGGAACGCCGCGCTGGTCGAGTAGACGACTCCGCCGCCGGGAAACCGGAAGTCGCCCGTCACCGCCGGGATGGTGTGGACCGCGCGGCTCGCCATCCCGCCGCCCGCGTGCCGCTGCATCCCCTGGGAGAGGCGCATCGCGGCCGGTCGCGTCGTCGCCAGCCGCCGCCCCAGCGCGACGACGGTCTCGACCGGAACGCGCGTGATCGCGGCGACCCGTTCCGGGGTGAACCCGAGTATCCGTTCCCTGTACTCGGCCCAGCCGTTCGTATGCCGGGCGAGGTAGTCGGTGTCCTCGGCGCCCATGCCGACGACGACATTGAGAAGCCCGAGGGCGAGCGCCGCGTCCGTCCCCGGCAGGATGGGGATGTATTCGTCGGCCCGGGCCGCGGTCCGGGTGCGGATCGGGTCGATGGCGACGAGGTGGGCGCCGTTCCGTCGCGCCTCCGAGATGAAGCGCCAGGCGTGGTTGCCGGTGGTGAGCGGGTTGAAACCCCACAGCACGATGAGCTTCGCGTGGCGCAGGTCTTCCGGGTCCATGCCCGCGCCCTGGCCCAGCGTCATGGCGCCGCCGGCCTCGCCGGCGACCTGACAGATCGTCATCAGGTGCCGCGACGCGCCGAGCGCGTTCCACAGCCGCTGTCCCGTGCCCCTGATCCCCTGCACGTATCCGAGGTGGCCCGTGCCGTAACAGGGCCAGACGGCCTCGCCGCCATGGGTCGCGATGACGCCCTTCAGCCGCGCGGCGATCTCGTCGAGGGCCTCGTCCCAGCCGATGCGCTCGAACTCGCCGGCGCCCTTCGGGCCGACGCGCCGCAGCGGGTGGAGCAGGCGGTCCGGCGCCCGCGCGTGCTCGAGGTAGCGGTTCACCTTGACGCACAGGTTGCCGCGGGTGAACGGATGGTCGCGCGCGCCGCGCAGGGCGACGGCGCGGCCGTCCTCGACCGTCACGTCCCAGCTGCACGTGTCCGGGCAGTCGAGCGGGCAGGCCCCGCGCACGACGTGCCGGCCTTCCGCGCGCCCAGCGTCTGTCGCCATCCGTCGTCCTCCGCGGATACAATGCGCCACGATGCACGACCGTCCGGCGCGGGCCGGTCGGCCGGACCATGTTAACGTACGGGAGCGTCCGATGCATGTCCCGAGTCGCGCGTCCTCGTCCCGGTCCCCGGACGGGGCGCCGTCCACGACCGCCGAGGTCCGCGTGTCCCACGGTCGTTACTCCCGCGTGCGCTTCGCCCGGACGCCGACGCCGCTCGAGGCCATGCCCAACATGACGCGGCTGCTGGGCGGCCCCGACCTGTACGTCAAGCGGGACGACCTCACCGGCCTCGCGTTCGGCGGCAACAAGGTCCGGCAACTCGAATACTATTTCGGGGACATCGTGGAGAAGGGCGCCGACACGGTCATCACCACCGGCGCGACGCAATCGAACCACGCGCGCGTGGCCGCCGCCATGGCGTGCCGGCTCGGCCTCGACTGCGAGGTGCAGCACGAGCGGCGGACGCCCGGCCGCGACGAGGCCTATTACCGGTCGGGCAACGTGCTGCTGCTGAAGCTCATGGGCGCGCGCCTGCACGATTACCCGGAGGGCGAGGACGAACACGGCGCGGACGCCGCCCTCCGGGAGATCGCCGACCGCGTCCGCTCGGAGGGCGGCAGGCCCTACGTCATCCCGCTGGCGCCCACGCACCCGCCGTTGGGCGCCCTCGGTTACGTGGACATGGTCGACGAGCTCCTCGAACAGGCGCGGGAGCGGGGCCTCGGGATCGACGCGATCGTGACGCCGACGGGCAGCGCCTCCACCCACGGCGGCATCCTCGCCGGCCTGCGCGCGCGGGGCAGCGGCATCCCGGTGTACGGCATCTGCGTCCGGCGCCGCGCCGAGGCCCAGCGCGAGCGGGTCCTGGACCGCGCGCGGGCCGCCGCCGGGCTCCTCGGCCGGCGGGATCTGATCGGGGAGGACGACATCGAGGTCGACGACTCCTGGCTCGGCCCCGGCTACGGCCTCCCCGACGACAACCTGATGGAGGCCATCCGGCTGGCGGCGGGACGCGAGGCGCTGATCGTCGATCCGGTCTACAGCGGCAAGGCCTTCGCGGGACTGGTCGGCCTCGTCCGCCGGGGCGCGTTCGGCGGGGGCGAGAACGTCGTCTTCGTCCACACCGGCGGGACGCCGGCGCTGTTCGCCTACACGGGGATGTTCGAGGACCTTTGAACCCGGCCGGCGCGCGCCGGGCCGGGGCGGAACGGGACTGAGCAGGACGGAGCGGGGCGATGGAACAGGTGGCGTTTCGCGCCATGAAGGACGGCACCCGGGAGGAGTACGAGTTCCTCGGCGGCCTGGAGGAGGAGTGGGCCGGGGGCCAGGCGGGCCGCGTCCTCGAGGCGATGGCCTCGCTCGACGGCGCCCTCGGGGGCTACCGGGTCAGCCGGCTGACGCACTGCCTCCAGACGGCGACCCGGGCCGAGCGCGACAACGCCGACGACGAGATGGTGTTCGCGGCGCTCATCCACGACATCGGCGACGTCCTGGCGCCGCGCAATCACGCCGCGGTTGCCGTCGGGATCATGCGCCCCTACGTGCGGGAGGAAGTGACCTGGGTGACCGAAAAGCACGGCCTCTTCCAAGAGTACTACTACGGACACCTCGTCGGCCGCGGCAGGAACGCGCGCGAGGCGCACCGCGGCCACCGGTGGTTCGATTCCTGCGCCAACTTCTGCGAACGCTGGGACCAGGCGGCGTTCGATCCCGACTACGACACCCGTCCGCTGGCGCATTTCGCGCCGCTGGTCGAGGACGTCCTGTCGCGGCCCGCGTGGCGGGCGGCGGGGTGAGGCGGGCGGCGGAACCGACGGCCTCGGAGTCCCGCGGGAGGCGTGGCGCGTGGGCGCCCCGTCCGCGCTCAGGCCACGTCCAGCAGTCCGCGCAGGTCGGGTCCCTCGGCGTCGGCGGAGAATTCGGGCAGCGGCACCCGGTCGCCGGCGCGGTTGTTCCAGTAGCAGGCGACGCCCGCCGACTTCGCGCCGATCACGTCGCCGGGGCTGCCGGCGACGTGCAGATAGTCCTCGCGCGCGATGCCGAGCGCCTCGACCGGCAGGTCGTAGACCTCCGGCGCGGGCTTGTAGACGCCGCAGTCCTCCGTCGAGAAGATGTGGTCGAGCTCGACGGACAGCTCGCCGGCGATGCTTTCGAGCATGGCGCGGTCGCCGTTCGACAGGATCGCCAGCTCGTGGCCCCGCGACCTGAGCTCGCCCAGCACCTCGGCGGCCTCCGGCCACGGCCGGAGCGGATACCAGGCGGTGATCAGTTCGTCCCGCCGGTCGGCGGGGACGGCGATGCCGTGCCTGGCCGCCGCGTGGTCGAGGGCGAGCGCGGTGCAGTCGTGGAAGCTCATGCGGCCGCGCTTGAGGGCGTTCGACAGCGCGGCGACGCCGAGCTGGCCGGCCCGCCAGTCGGCCAGGAGGGGACCCGCGACCCCGGCCGGCGGCGCCAGGAGCCGGTCGATGACGGGCATCAGCGTGGCGCGGAAGTCGACGAGGCCGGTATAGGCGTCGAAGGTGACCAGACGGTAATTGGCCATGCGGCGGTGCTCCTCTCCATCGCCGATGCGCGAAAACGCGCCGTCGCGGCCCGCGCGTTCCTCCGGCCCTTGTAGCACGCCGCCGGCCCGCGCCGCGGGGAGGGGATTTCAGGTCGACCAATCCGCGCCGCCGCCGCCGTTCGCGGCCGTGTTCCCGTCCTCGCGCGCCGGGAACGCCCAAGAAGACGCCATACGCCTTGGACAACTTCGGAAACTGAAGCTCGGCGACCTCGTGTTGGAAGCGCTGCGGACCAATCGAGCCGAGACTGCAAGGCGTCGAGGACAACTCCGCGTCCGGCGTGCCGATGATCTGGGGAGATATCGGCCTGTCCGAACTGGTGCCGCTGCCGGCGATGGGCGAGGGGATGATCCGGACCGGCTCGCCATCCACAGGCTCGAGGACGTCGACGACGGAATACGGTGCGTTACCTACGGACCCGACGCCATCGAGGCCACCGTCTCTCACGGCATCGAGGTTCGTTGAACGCGATGCGGCCGACACGGATCTCGATGGGCAAGCAACTGCTCGTCGAAGGAAACGATCAACAGAACTTTTGCCGTGCTTTCATCGACCGTCTCGAGATCGAAGACACGCGCTCTTTCCCGAGGGCGCTTCAGACGAGGGCCCGCGTCACGAACGGCGGCGGCGGTAAGGGCCGCGCACGTCGCAGACGACCTTGGCCACGCGCAGGTCCTTGCGGAGCTCGTCGCCCCGTCCCGTGAAGTTGCCGGCGGCGAAAACGGCGGCCTGCGCGTCGGGATCGGGCGCCACCCCGGCCTCGGCCAGCAACCAGCGGATGGACGCGGGGTCCGACGTCATCACGCGGCCCCGGCGCTCGGACGCCGCGACCGTGACGCCGATCGCCGCGCCCCGCTCGTCGAGCATCGGTCCTCCCGACAGCCCGCCGAGGGCGGGCAGGCGGTCGGGGACGCGGCGGCGCTCGGCCCAGGCGAGGATGGGCTCGTCCGTCCGGTAGCGCCCCACCGATCGCAGACGCGCGCGCCCCATGAACCGGGCATGGACGTCTCCCGGCGCGCCCTGGGGATAGCCGATCGCGAAGCCGTCCTGTCCGCGCCGGAGGGACGCGGTGGCGAGGGGGAGGGGCTCCGGGTCGAGGTCCGCCGACAACAGGGCGAGGTCGGCGTCGGGATGGAGAACCACCCGCCGGGCCCTGGCGGCCCGCCGGGGCGCGGTGACGAGGCCGACGCTGTCGCAGCCGTCGGCGACGTGGCGCGCCGTCAGCCACCAGCCGCCGCCGATGGCGAAGGCCGTGCCCGTCGACGGCCGCTTCTCCGGAACCTCGATCGTGAGTACCGGCGCGCCCGGCGCGGCGGCGGGCGGGCGGGAGTCGGGCGGCGGCGCGGCGAAACGGACCGCGGGCCGCCGCGCGTCCTCCCCCTCGGGGAACCGCAGGTGGGACGCGCCCGCGTAGAGGAGCGCGAGGATCGCGGCCAGATAGGCGAGCCGGTCCAGGAAACGGTTCACGGAACGGTCCGGGGAAGGGACGGGCCGCGGTCAACCGGCGACGGCGGCGGCCGTGATCGCGGCGACGGCGAGCTTGATGGCAGAGAGCACCAGCGCCGCCGCCACCTCGCCCGACTCGATGCGCGCCGGCAGGTCCCGCAGGATCAGGTCGGTCAGGCGGAAGACGACGAGCTGCATGACGAGAGTCAGCAGGCCCCAGATCGCGATGTCGGCGACGTTCACGCTTACCGACATCGACATGGCGAGGGGAATGGCGAGGCCCAGAACGGCGCCCGACAGCGAGACCGCCGCCGCCACGTTTCCCTCCTTCACCAGCGCGAGGTCCTTGTGGGGGGTGATGCGGATATAGGCCGCCACGCCGGCGGCCAGCATGGCGACGGTCACGAAGAAATGCAGCAGCAGGACGGGAGATCCCGCCAGGAAACTCTGCAAGACGGCGTCCATGATCGGTCCCGCGATGGAGGGGCGCCGGCACCCCCGGCGACGCTCCCAGCATGGCGTGTCCGGGCGTGCGCGGCAATGCCCTGTCCTGGTTCAATACATATGAGACGCCGCTGAGACGCCGCGTGGACCGCTGGGAACGGCGGGTCAAGCCGCTTCGCGGCTCCTTCGCTGCGCTCCGGCCCTTCGGGTGACCCGCCGTTCCCAGCTACCCCGAGGGGGCCATGGCCATAATCAGACTTCTGGCCACGGCAAGACCGGATACCCACCGGCCCGATGGGCCGTGTCTCACATGTGTCCGAACCAGGACATCCCATGACTCGCGAGTGGATCGATGATGTCGCTGAGGCGTGTCCGGGCGTGCGCGGCAATGCCGGCGGTTCGATCGCGAAGAAATTATCGAATTGGCGATTTTCTCTTGCGTACGTCGCGCGTTTCGCGCAAGGTCGCGCAAGGTATCGGGACGGCGTAGGGCGTGCGTGCGTGCGGCTGGCGGACCGGTGGGAGCATGTCATGATCGATGATCTGGGCGGCTTCGTCGCGCTTGCGGCGCTGATGGTCGGCTTGATCGCGTGGTTGCGCACCGACATGAACCGGCGCATGGACCGCCTCGAGACGCGCCTGAACGAGCGCGTGAGCGATATCGAGACGCGCCTGAACGAGCGCATGGACGGCCTCGAGACGCGCCTGAGCGAGCGCATGGATGGCCTCGAGGCGCGCATGGATCGTCTCGAGACCGGCCTGATCGAACTTCGTGAACGCATGGCGCACATGGAGGGAATGCTCGATGGCCTGCGCGAGGCCATCGTGACGGTGGCGCGTCGCGCCGCGGCGTGACGGGCCCCGCGCGGCGGCGGTAACGACGACTCCGAACACGGCGTCGGGCCCGGATCCCGGGCGAGCCGACGGCCCGCCGAAGGGGCGGTTTTGACACCCGCCCGGCGATCTGGCAGGAGACCGCCCCATGCCACGGTTCGACTCGCGCATCCGCGTCCGCGCGTCCGCCGCCCGGGTCTGGGATGTCCTGTCGGATTTCGGCCGGTACGCCGAATGGAACCCGCTGTTTCCCTCCGTCGAGGGGTCCCTGGCCGACGGCTCCCCCGTGAGATTGACGTTGAAGCCGCCGTTCGGACGGCGCGTCGAGCTGCGGGGCCGGATCGCGCGCGTGGAACCCGAACGGGCACTCGTTCTCCAGACACGCATGGCGGTGCCGGGCCTCTATCGCTGCCGGTCCGAGTTCAGGATCGAGACCGAGGCAGGGCCGGAGGCGGAGGCCGTGCGCCTCCACCACCTCCAGGTCTACGGCGGCGTTCTTCTGTCCCTTGTCGCCGGCGCGCGGGGCGTGAAGATGCGCGAGGGGTGTTTCGCGCTCAACCTCGCGGTCAAGCGGCGCGCCGAGGACCGCGACTGGAAGACGTGGCCGCGGGCGCGCGGCTGACCGTCGCGACGGGAGCTGAAGCGCCGGGTTCCTGCGCCCTACAGGACGGAGGGGAAGCCGAAAGGTTGGGAACGGGGGGTCGGATCCGCCCGTCTCCCGGGTCACGACTCCCGTGACAGGAGCTCGCCGAGCACGGCGTTCAGCACCATGCGCCCCCGGAGCGGCGCCCGCGCGGCGGCGACGGGATTCGAACCCGTGGCCCTGATGGTTGTATTGTCCCTCCCCTACTCCGCGAACCGCCCGGAACCATCTCCATATGGCATCTTGTATGCGAAAACGTGCGCCTAGAAACCGGACGCTATCATGCACGGACGAGGAAATCGCCCGACTGCGCTTCGAACTCATGCGGGTGGAAAGGCCAGTAACCCAGCGGGACATCGAAGGCCATCTCGTCGTGGGAGACATCTTCGACGTGGCGAGACATCTGCCGTCCGCGTTCGTCGATCTTCTGATCCTTGATCCTCCCTACAACCTGTACAGGAACTTCAACGGAAATCCGTTTCGGAGAAAGGAGAACGACGTTTACGTATCCTGGTTCCGTGAAGTCATCGACGTGCTGTTTCCGGCGATGAAGCCGGATGCGACCCTGTATGCGTGCGCGGACTGGCGAACATCCATGCTGATATCGCCCATATTGGAAGCGAGATTTCATATTCGGAACAGGATCACCTGGGAGCGTGAAAAAGGACGTGGAGCGCGAGAGAACTGGAAAAACAACATGGAAGATATCTGGTTTTGCACGATGTCGAACCGGTATCACTTCGATGTCGAGGCGGTGAAGCTGAAGCGCCGGGTTCTTGCGCCCTACAGGACGGCGGGGAAGCCGAGGGGCTGGGAACGAGAAGAAGCTGGCGCTTACCGTCTCACGCACCCGTCGAACATCTGGACCGACGTGACGGTTCCGTTCTGGTCGATGCCGGAAAATACGGACCACCCCACCCAGAAGCCGGAAAAGCTGATCGCGAAGCTCGTTCTCGCGAGTTCGAAGAAAGGAGATCTGGTCTTCGACCCGTTCCTCGGCAGCGGTACCACCGCCGTCGTGGCTCAGAAGCTGGGGCGGCGCTGGTGCGGGGTCGACGCCGACGCCGAATACCTGTGCTGGGCGCTGAAGCGTATCGCCGCCGCACGGCGCGACCCGTCCATCCAGGGGTATGCCGACGGCGTATTCTGGGAGAGGAACACGCACGCCGACCAACGCGCGAGAACCGATTCCCGTTCGGACCAAACGGACCTTCTCTCATGAGGTCGGGCTTCTACTACGAAGGGCACTGTCACGGAGTGGCCTCGACCCTCAGGGAGTATATCAATGCGCACCAGGACTTCCTTTCTCCCCGGATATCTGGCAGTCCGAGAGCGGTTGGCGACGCGCTGGAGTCGCTCGTGGCGGAAAAATTCGACAGCTTTCTCGGAGATTGGTGTGGCGAATACTCGAGCGACTTCTCGCGCCGCGCCATGGCGGATATGGCGTTCACAGATAGGGAAGGCTTCTATTCGGTCGTGGATGTCAAGACGCACCGGGAAGACACCAAATTCAGCATGCCCAACCTGACGTCCGTGGAGCGCCTCGCCCGTTTTTATGAAACCGATGCCAACGTCTTTTCTCTCATCATGATCAAGTACGTCGTCGAAGGGACCCGGATTAACGTGTCGGAGGTTTTGTTTTCTCCTATCGAGTTCATCGATTGGACGTGTCTGACCATTGGTGCGCTGGGTTGGGGCCAAATCCAGATCGCCGACGCCAACCGTATCCGTGTAGTGGACCGATACTCCCGGAGGGCATGGATGCTGCAGCTATGCGAGGCAATGATCGCGTTCTACCCAAGGGAGATCGTCAAAATCCAGAACAGGGTCGACAGGTTCGGCGAGGTCAAGGCGTATTGGGAGGCGAAGGAAGACGTCTGGATCTGATGTCGGCCGAAGGTCAGGGGAGACAGCGAAGGTCGGAGACACCGTTCCGCGGAATCCTGTGGAAAGCCCGGCTGGGCAACGTCAGTATTCGCAAGAACCCGAGTCGGTCGTGGGAACGGGGGGTCGGATCCGCCCGTCTCCCGGGTCACGACTCCCGTGACAGGAGTTCGCCGAGCACGGCGTTCAGCACCATGCGCCCCCGGAGCGTCGTCCTCGCGCCGGTCCGCGAGGTCTCGAGAAAGCCGCCGCGAACGAGCCGCCGCAGGCGCTCGGTGCCGACGTACTCCTCCAGGGTCCGCCCGGCCATCCGCTCGAAACGTTCGGCGGATACGCCTTCCACCAGGCGCAGCCCCATCATCAGCGCCTCGGCGGCGCGCGTGGGCACGTCCAGCGTTTCCCGGGCCTCGAGTCCCGAGCCCGCCTTCTCGACGGCTTCCAGCCATTTCTCGGGACTGCGCCAGCGGCGGGTCGCGGTCCGGCCCTCCCCCTGGCCCAGGCGGCCATGGGCGCCTGGGCCGACTCCCAGCCAGTCGCCCGATCGCCAGTAGACCAGGTTGTGCCGGCACTCCTCGCCCGGCGCCGCGAAGTTCGAGACCTCGTAGGCTTCGAGGCCCGCGGCCCGGCAGCGGGCCGCCGTCTCCTCGTACATCGCCGCCGCGTCGTCCTCGCCGGGCAGGGCGAGCTCCCCCCGCGCGTGCGCCGCGTGGAACCGCGTTCCCCGCTCGATCGTCAACTGGTAGAGCGAGACGTGCGTCGGGCACGGCGCCAGAGCCCGCTCGAGTTCGTCGCGCCAGGATCGAGGCGTCTGCCCCGCCCTGGCGTAGATCAGGTCGAAGGACACGCGATCGAACGCCTCGCGGGCCGCCGAGACGGCGTCCACGGCCTCCGCCACGCCGTGCGCGCGCCCGAGAACACGGAGCGCCTCGTCGTCGAGGGCCTGGACCCCGATGGACAGCCGATTGACCCCGGCGGCGCGGTAGTCGGCGAACCGCCCGGCCTCCGCCGAGGAGGGGTTGGCCTCCAGCGTCACCTCGGCGTCTCCATCCACGAGGCCCCGCCGCGCGAGTGCGCCGAGCACGCCATCTACCGTCTCCGGCGCCATCAGGGACGGCGTGCCGCCGCCGAAGAACACGCTCGCCACGGGCCGGACGATCCCCACCGGGGCGGCGTCCAGAGCGTTCTCGAGATCGGCGACCAGGGCGCGGCGCCATCTCTCCTGGTCGATCGCGTCCCGGACGTGGCTGTTGAAGTCGCAGTACGGGCACTTGGAAGCGCAGAACGGCCAGTGGACGTAGACCGCGAACCCGGGATCCGTGGCGGCCGCCGGCCCCTTCCGGCGTCCGGAACCCGGCTCAGCGGCCGAAACAGGCATCGACGAGCTTGCGGAAGGCATCGGCGCGGTGGCTGATGGCGTGCTTGTCGGCGGGGTCCATCTCGCCGAACGTCTTCCGGCGCCCGTCGGCCACGAACATGGGGTCGTAGCCGAACCCCTCGTTCCCGCGCGGTGGCCAGACGAGACGACCGTCGACGCGCCCGACGAACGCCTCGACATGGCCGTCCGGCCAGGCGAGACAGAGCGCCGACACGAAACGCGCCGCGCGGTCGTTCCCGCCCGTCCGCGCCAGCCGGCGCTCCACCTCGGCCATCGCCCGGGAGAAGTCCCTGTCGGGTCCCGCCCACCGCGCCGAACGGATCCCGGGCTCGCCGTTCAACGCGCGGACGACCAGCCCGGAATCGTCGGCGAGCGCCGGCATCCCCGTCGCGGCCGCCGCGGCCGTGGCCTTGATGCGGGCGTTCCCGGCGAAGGAGTCGCCGTCCTCTTCCGGCTCGTCCAGGCCGAGGGCGGCCGCGTGCGCGACATCCACGTCGAAGGGACGGAGCAGATCGGCGATCTCGCGCGCCTTGCCCGCGTTGTGGCTCGCGATCGCCAGCCGCCTCTCGCGAAAGATCCGCGCCAAGTCCCCGGCCCGGCGTCAGGCGCCCTCGCGGAGCGCGGCGCGTTGCAGCGTGACCAGCCGCTCGCAGCCGGCGCGTGCCAGGGCGAGGAGCTCGATGAACCGCCGCTCGGAGAACGGGGCCTTCTCCGCCGTGCCCTGCACCTCCACGATGGCCCCCGCGCCCGTGAACACGAAGTTGGCGTCGGCGTCCGCGTTCGAGTCCTCCGCGTAGTCGAGATCGAGGACCGGCGTCCCCTGGACGATACCGCAACTCACGGCGGCGACATGGTCCGACAGCGGATCGGCGCGCGCGATTCCGGCGTCCTTCATCCGCGCGAACGCCCCGTGGAGCGCCACGAACCCCCCGGTGATCGCGGCGGTGCGCGTCCCGCCGTCGGCCTGGATGACGTCGCAGTCCACCCTGATCTGGCGCTCGCCGAAGGCGGTCAGATCGCACACCGCCCGCAGGCTGCGACCGATCAACCTCTGGATTTCGAGGGTGCGCCCGCCCTGGCGGCCGCGCGCGGCCTCGCGGTCCGTGCGCTCGTGGGTCGAGCGCGGCAGCATCCCGTATTCCGCCGTGACCCAGCCGCGGCCCGTCTTGCGCAACCAGGGCGGCACGCGCTCGTCGACGCTGGCCGTGCACAGGACGTGGGTATCGCCGAAGCGCGCCATGCACGACCCTTCGGCATGCATGGCGAACCCGGGCTCGAGCGCCACGTCCCGAAGTTCGTCCACGCGGCGGCCGGATGGACGCATGTCGTTCCTCCCCTCGATTTGCCCGCGGCCGCCGGAGTCAGGAGGCCCCGGGGACCGGGCGCCGACACCCCGGCGCCCGCGCGGTCGGCGACGACGCCAATCATGACGTTTCCCCGACGAATCAGGATAACGTCAATTGTCGCCGATGGTAACGCCGGCGGGAAACGGGTCAGCTCCACGGGCTGTCCATCATCTCCGTCGCGGCGACGGTGGCGGCGGCGCGGCGGCGACTCCCGCCTCCTTCGGTCGCGCGATACCCCACCGCGAAGCAGCGGAAGGCGTCCGCCCCGTGGCTCGCCCAGTCGTGCAGGGGACGGTTCCTGAACGTCCCGAGCTTGTCGTCCCACTCCTTGCGATAACCCTCCAGCGCCTTCAGGCCCTTGGCGCAGCGGGTCTCGTCGAACCAGCACGCGGCGATCGCGTTGCGCGCGGCCTGGATGTCGTCGGCCACGTCGCCGGTCCTGGGCACGACGCGCGCCGGCGTCACGCCGAGCCCCTTCAGGGTATCGAGTCGCGTCCTGCCCGTCGACAACGAGGTGACCCGCACGTCGTGGGGCAGGAAGTGGGCGCCGTAGACGAAGCCCCGCGCGGACGCCTTGTCGCGGAGCACCCGGACGTAGTGGTTCAGCCCTTCGCCGGAGTTCTCGTAGTAGTCGACGAACCGGTGCTCGAGGCCCGCCTGCTGGTGGAACCAGATCGCCGTCTCGTCGTCGACGCCGAGGTCCCAGAACGTGTTCACGGGAAGCGTGGGCTCGACGGGCACGCGGCGGACGCGGGCCTCGCGCCGCGCTCGCGACAGCTCCTTCCCGAAATAGGCGCCTTCGACGGCGCCGGCGAAGGCCTCGTCGGGCGTCGACGGATACTCCCGGAGCATGTCCTCGCCCTGGACGGCCGCCTTGCGCGCGTACCAGGCGCGCTGGCCCGCGTCGATGACGGCGCCGGTCTCCGCCTCGACCCTGGCGAAATAGGCGCGATCCTCGTCGTCCAGCAGGATCCCCTCGGGGTCGAGGCGGTGCTTCGGATCGCGGTACCAGGGATGGAAGTGGAACTTGAAATCGAGCGGCGACAGCGGTCGTCCCGTCTCGGCCAGCGCCCCGGCCTGCTTGCAGAGGTCGTGGAACGCGCCGCCGCGGCCCTCGGCCGTCGACTCGATGAAGACGTACTGGCCGGCCTGCACGGTGTTGAGGGCACCCGCCCTGATCTCGCGCGCCTGGTCCGGACGCCGCGCCGCGATGTGCCCGAACTCCGAAACGTGGAGGACCTGGAACGTGCCCGAGCGCAGGCTGGTCCCGACCCGGAGCGACGAGTTGTTGTCGAAGGTCAGCGTCCGCGCGGAGTTCTGGACCGCGGCGGGGATGGAGATACGCCTCTCCTCATCGCGCGACAGGCAATCGTAGGGAAACTTGATCTTGTCCCGGAATATCCGCTCGGCGTCCTGCAACGTATGCGCGATCGTGCCGGCGCGCACGTTTTTGTTGAACAGACACATGTCCAGCATGAACAGCTGGATCAACGTGGTGAACCCGAGCTGCCGCGCCTTGAGGATGACGTTGCAGGTATGCAGGTCCCGCAACAGCTCGGCCTGGACGTCGTTGGGCGCGAAGCGAACCCGCTCCCCGCGCGCATCGACGATCGAGTAGAGATCGCCGAGCCGCTGGTCGCGCGCCGCCGCTTCCTTCGGCAGCCTGGCGGGGATGTCCTGTCTCGTCATCCGAATGTCCATGACGGTCGGGCCGTCGCGCGCGACCGCGGTGCCCTTTACCTGTTCCTGGATGACGAGATGACACGATCAGGAAAATTATGCAACATATATTTTTCATATTGGTTATTTTTCATCGGAATGCGACGGACGTCGACGGCGGTGCGACGCGACCCCGCCGTCTCCGGTGCGTGGACTCCGCCCGCCGCGCCCGATTAAATGGCGACCGAGGCGCGGCCCACCGGCGCGCCGACTTCTCGAACGCTTGGAGGATCAGGCATGCACAAGGGTGTTTTCTTCTTTCCCACCGACTACGCGATCGAGGTTCCCGCGCTCGCCAGAGAGCTCGAGGACCGCGGCTTCGAGTCGTTGTTCCTGTGCGAACACACGCACATCCCGACCAGCCGCAGATCGCCCTTCCCCGGCGGTGGCGAGCTGCCCCGGCACTACATCCGCACGCACGACCCGTTCGTGGCGCTCTCCTTCGCGGCGTCCGTCACCAGCACCCTGAAGCTCGGCACCGGGATCTGCCTCGTCATCCAGCGCGACCCCATCGTCACGGCCAAGACCGTCGCCAGCCTCGACGCGCTGTCCGGCGGCCGGTTCATCCTCGGCGCCGGCGGCGGCTGGAACCTCGAGGAGATGGAGAACCACGGCACCGATCCCCGGACGCGGTTCAAGATGCTGCGCGAGCGCCTGCTCGCCATGAAAGCCATGTGGACCGAGGAGGAGGTCTCGTTCCACGGCGATTACGTCAACATCGAGCCGTCGTGGTGCTATCCCAAGCCCGTGCAGAAGCCGCATCCGCCGATCATCCTCGGCGGCGAGTCGGTGCACACGCTCCGCCGCGTCGTGGAGTTCTGCGACGGCTGGCTGCCGCGGGCCGCCGCCGCCGGCGCGCCCGAGGAGACGATGGCCAAGCTCAGGGCCGTGGCCGACGAGGCCGGCCGCGACATGTCGACCCTCTCCGTCACGGTGTTCCGCCCCACGCCCGACCGGGAGACGGTCGAGGCCTACGAGGCGGCCGGCGCCACCCGCGTCCTGCTGGAGATGCCATCCGTCGCGCGCGACGAGGCGCTGAAGAAGCTCGACGAGTTCGCGACCCTGTCGAACTGACGCGGGAAGCCGGCGCCGAAGAAAGCGGGCGTCACCCGTCGAAGCGTTCGAACTCCTCGCCGTAGCCGCCGTGCCAGCGGGAGAGCGGCGGGCGGTTGTGGGCGACGTCTCCGGCGCTCCAAAGGATCCGCTTGCGGTCCATCTCCGGCGTCACGTCGTCGTCTGGGCAGACGATGTAGAAATCCCCGCGCTCGATCGCGGGGATCATCCTGTCCACCACCTGGTCGGGCGACCACTGGCCCTTCCGGTACTCGAAGCCGCCGCGGGTGGTCCACCCGGGTACCAGCATGTGGGCCGTCACCCGGCATCCCTCGATGTTGCGGAGCTCGTGCTGCAACAGCTCGGTATAGGCCTTCACCCCCGCCTTGGTGACGTTGTAGGGCGTGTTGCCGGGCGGCAGCGTGATGCCCTGCTTGGAGCTGGTGTTGACGATGACGCACGGCGTGTTCTGCGCGATCATGGCGGGCGCGAACGCCTGCGTCCCGTTGACGACGCTCCACAGGTTCACGTTCATCGACTCGACCCACGCCTCGTGGCCGTCGAGGGATCCGGCCCGCGCCCGGGTGGCCGCGTTGTTCATCAGGACCGCGACCTCGCCGAACCGGTCGTAGGCGGCCTCCTTCAGCGCCAGGATGTCCTCGCGGCGGCCCACGTCGGTCCTCACCGTCGCCACATCGCCGGCGCCGCCCGCGGCGATCTTCGCGACGTCCCCGGCGGCGGCGGCCAGCGCCTCCTCGTCCGCGTCCGCCATGCAGACCTTCATGCCGAACGAGGCGTAGCGCTTGACGGCGGCGAGGCCGATGCCGTTCGCCGCGCCGGTGACGACGGCGACGCGGCCGGTCGCCATTGCGGGATGCGTCATTGTGGAATCTCCCTGTGCGGTCTTCCGGTGTCGGACGGAAGGGTAGGCGCGCGCGGTCCCGCCCGCAAGGCGCGGCGACGGTTCTCCCTTCCCGCGAACTCCCGGCCGAGGAATCCGGTTGCGCTCGCGCGCCGGGGGCGGCTAAGGATCGTCCGTGTCCGAAGAGAGACTCCCTCCCGGCAAGCTGCCGCCATCCCTTCTCCGCGAGCTCCTGTCCGGAGCCGCCGCGCCGCCGCCGGAGGTCCGCCTGCCGCCCGCGGTGGGCGAGGACGCCGGCGTCATCGACGTGCCCGGCGGCGCGCTGATCGTGGCCGCCGACCCGATCACGCTCACGGACGCGGGCGTCGGCGCCCACGCCGCCCTCGTCAACGCCAACGACGTCGCCGCGATGGGGGCCCGGCCGCGGTGGTTCCTGGCCGTCGTCCTCCTGCCGCCCGGGACCGGGGGGCAGGAAGTGCGCGAGTTGTTCTCGGCCCTGCACGCGGCGCTCGACGACATGGACGTGGCTCTCGTCGGCGGGCACACGGAGGTCACGGACGCCGTCGCGCGGCCCGTGGTCGTGGGGCAGATGATGGGTCTGCGCGAGGACGGCGGGTTCGTGCCCACCGGCGGCCTGTCGCCCGGAGACGCCGTCCTGCAGGTCGGCCCCGCACCGGTCGAGGGGGCCGCCGTGCTCGCCGCCGAGGCGGTCCGCTCTCCCCGGGAGATACCGGGCGACGTCCTGCGCGCCGCCGCGCGCGCGATCGAGGACCCGGGCATCTCCATCGTGGCCCCGGCCCTGCGGGCGGCCGAGCTGGGCGCGCTGGCCATGCACGACCCGACCGAAGGGGGCCTTTCGGCCGGCCTGCACGAGCTGGCGGAGGCGTCGGGCGTCGCGCTCGTCGTGGACGAGGCGGCGGTGCAATGGTTCGAGCCCGGCCGCCGGATCTGCCGGGCGCTGGGCCTCGACCCCTGGGGCGTCCTCGCCTCGGGCGCCCTGCTCGCCGGCTTCTCGCCGGAGACCGTCGAGGCCGCCCGACGACGGCTCGACGCGGACGGATACGCGGCGACGCGCATCGCCCGCGCGGAGGCCGGACGCGGCGTGCGGCTGGCGGGCGGGGAAGAGCTGGTCCGCCACGAACGGGACGAGCTGTCGCGGCTGTCGGAGGGGTGAGCGCGCGTCCCGTCGGACCGGCGCGGGCGCCGTGGCCGCGACACGGTCCGCCCCGGTTCGGACACGCGCGGGACCCGGCCCGTGACTCCGCGCGGGCGAACCCGCACAATGTCCGCCGGACAGGAACCGAGGTATCGAGGTCGTAACCATGCGAAGCTGTCAGATCGTCGAATGGGGCGAACCCCTTCGGATGCGCGAATACCCCACCCCCGAGCCGCGAGGCGCGGAGGTCCTCGTCAAGGTCGCGGCGTGCGGCGTGTGTCATACCGACGTGCACGTCTGGCACGGTTATTTCGATCTCGGCGACGGCGAGCGCGCCACCATCGAAAGCCGCGGCGTGGAGCTCCCGTTCACCATGGGCCACGAGGTCATCGGCGAGGTCGTCGCGCTCGGCCCCGACGCCGCCGGCGTATCCGTCGGCGACAAGCGCCTCGTCTTTCCCTGGATCGGCTGCGGCGCGTGCCGGGCCTGCGCGGACGACCGCGAGGTCGACTGCGTATCGCCGAGCCCACTGGGCACGCGCCGGCACGGCGGGTACAGCGACCATATCGTCGTCCCGCACGCCCGCTATCTGGTGGCCTACGGCGACGTGCCCGAGACGCTGGCCTGCACCTACGCCTGCTCCGGCCTGACCGTCTACAGCGCGCTCAGGAAGGTCATGCCGCTCGCCGACGGCGACACCCTCCTCGTCGTCGGCGCCGGAGGCGTCGGACTGAACGCGGTGAACGTCGCCCCGGCCCTCACCGGCGCCAGGATCGTGGTCGCCGACATCGACCCCGGGAAACGTCGGGCGGCCCTGGACGCCGGCGCGGCGCACGTCGTGGACAACGCCGCCGCCGACGCCGTGGAGGAGGTGAAGGAGCTGTCCGGCGGCGGCGTCCGCGCCGCGATCGACTTCGTCGGCGGCCCGGAGACCGTGCAATTCGGTTTCGACTCGCTGTGTCGCGGCGGCGCACAGGTGGTCGTCGGCCTGTACGGCGGCAGGTTCCGCTTCCCGCTGCCGTTCCTGCCCCTTCACAACCGCACGCTGCGGGGCTCCTACGTGGGTTCCCTGGAGGAGCTCGAGGAGCTCATGGCCCTGGTCATGGCCGGCAAGATCGCGCCGCTGCCGGTCACGACGCGGCCGCTGGAAGAGGCGACGAGCGTCCTCGAGGATCTCCAGCGGGGCGGCAAGGTCGTCGGCCGGACGGTCCTCCGGCCCTGACCCCGGCCGTCCCTCAGACGTTGCCGAGGACGGAGTCCGCGAGCACCAGATCAGCGCCCTTCTCGCCGACGACGATGGCCGCCGCGTTGGTGTTGGAGGACGGGATCGTCGGCAGCACCGACGCGTCGACCACGCGCAGCCGCTCGACGCCGCGCACGCGCAGGGACGAATCGACCACGGACGATCCCGCGGCGCCCATGCGGCAGCTGCCGACGGTGTGCCACGCGGTCTGTCCGGTCTCCCTGACGTAGTCGAGCAGGGCGTCGTCGTCGAGGACCTCCGGTCCCGGCCGATGCTCCTCGACGATGTAGTCCCGCCATTCCGGCCGGCCCGCGATCCTCCGGATCAGCTTCAGGATGCGGACGGCCGCGTCCCTGTCTTCCCGTTCGTCGAGATAGTTGGGGTCCAGGGCCGGGTTCTCGTCCGGGTCGGGAGACGCGATATGCACCGAGCCGCGCGAGGCGGGATGGAGCTTGAAGCCGCCGATGGTGAAGCCGGGGAACGGGTCGATGCCGCCGGCCTTGCTCCGGGAATAGCGGTCCGCGCCGCTGATCTGGTAGAGGCGAACCATCGCGTCCGCCCTGGGGAGCGACGGGTCCGTCCGGGCGATGGCGTGCGCCGTGGACGACGTGCCCGCCACCGGGCCCTTGCGGGTCAGCAGATACCGGAGCCCGCACCGGACCTTGTGGTACGGGCTGCGCACGATGTCGTTGACGGTGATCGGCAGCGTTGTCCGGTAGGTGCGCCGCACCTGGAGGTGGTCGCTCAGGTGCTCGCCGACGTCGGGGAGATCGTGGACCACCGGAATGCCATGACGCCGCAGGAGCTCGCCCTGGCCGATCCCGGACAGTTCGAGTATCTGGGGCGACTTCACGGCGCCGCCGCAGATCAGGACCTCTCCGCGCGCCCTCGCGGTCAGGCGCCGTCCGCCCCGGCGGTAGGCGACCCCGACGGCCCGCCGGCCGTCGAACAGCACCCGCTCCACCGGCGCGTCGGTGCGCACGTCCAGCATCGGCGAACGCCGGAGACCGCGGAGATAGGCGACGGCGGTCGTGACGCGGCGCCCCTCGTGCGCCGTCTGCTCCAGGTAACGCACGCCTTCGTAAGAGGCGCCGTTGTAGTCCGGCGTCTCCTCGATCCCGGCCGCCGCGCAGGCGGCCACGAAGGCGTCGGACAGCGGGTCCGGCATCCGGGCCTTGAGGTCCGTGACGCGGACGGGACCCTCGTGGCCGCGGTCCGGCGAATCGGTGTAGCCGTTGCTTTCGAGCCGCTTGAAGTACGGCCTGAGGTCGTCGAAGCCCCAGCCGGTCAGGCCCGCCTCGCGCCAGGAATCGAACACGGCCGCCTCGCCCCAGACGTGCGCCATGCCGTTCAGCGCGCTCGACCCGCCGAGCACCTTGCCACGAGGCGAATAGATCGCCCGGCCGTTCATGTGCCGCTGGGGCGTGCTGAAGAACTTCCAGGCGTACTTCTCGTTGTTGATCAGCTTGCCGACGCCGAGGGGGACGTGGATCCAGACGTTGCGGTCCTTGCCGCCGGCCTCCACGAGGAGGACGCGGAACCGCCCGGTCTCCGCCAGCCGCGCGGCCAGCGCGCATCCCGCCGATCCCGCGCCGACGACGATGTAATCGTATTCCCCTTCGGACATTCCCTCTCGGACGGCCCATCGGCCCCGTTGAAGCGGCGACGCCGCGGATGGCGCGCGATTGTCGCGGCGACGCACGCCGACGATGTTCCTCGAATACCGCCCGCCGGTCGGGCGGCTTTATAGCACATGGCGCGGCGTCCGGCGCCCGGTCCGGCGGCTGTCCGTGAGCGGACGCGCCGCCGGACTCCGCGCCCCGCGCGTATGGTATGCTCCCGCGACCTGTCCGAACGCGCCGGAGCCATGCGGACCCACGAGATAACCGGGCGCGACGGGGTGCGCCTCGTCGTCGACGACCACGGCGCCGCCGACGCGCCGCCCCTGATCCTCACCCACGGGTTCGCCCAGTGCGCGCGCTCGTGGAAGCGGCAGTACGGGAGCGCCCTCGTGGAACGCTTCCGGCTGATCGCGCCCGACCTTCGCGGCCACGGCCGTTCGGACAAGCCGCGCGCGACGGAGAGCTACACGGAGGGGTGGCGCTGGGCCGGGGACATCGCGGCCCTGATCGAGCGCCTGGAACTGGAGCGTCCCATCCTGCTCTCCTGGTCGTATTCGGGACTGGTCGCCTGCGATTTCCTGCGCCTCGAAGGTCAATCCGGGCTGGGCGGGCTGGGGCTGGTCGGCGCCCGATCGAAGATCGGGACGGAAGCCGCGAACGCGATGGCCGGCAGCCTCTTCCACGACCTCCTGCCCGGCTTTCTGGCCGAGGACGCGGAGACCCGCGTCGCGGGGGTCGAGGCGTTCCTCCGCTCGCTGACCCACGGGGAGATCCCGGCGGACGACTACTACGAGATGGTGGGATACGGCGCCATCGTGCCGCCCCGCGTCTGCCGCGCCATGCTCGAGCGGACCGTCGACAACGACGACGTGCTGTCGCGAATCACGCTGCCGACCTGGATCGTCCACGGAGACCGGGACCGGTCCCTCGCGGTCGCCTTGGCGGAACATCACGCCGCGCTCATCCCCCACGCCGACCTTTCCATCTACCCCGGCGTCGGCCACGCGCCGTTCTACGAGGCACCGGACCGGTTCAACCGGGAGCTCGGGGCGTTTGCCGAACGCTGCCTCGCTCTGGCAACCTGACGCCGCTTTCCCGGCCGCCGGCGAGGCGGCGACACCGCACCGGAGACCCGGACCATGAGCGACACGCCCACCGAAGAGCTGGTGAACGCCCTCAACGACGCCTTCAACGGCAACGACGTCCCGGCGATCATGCCGTACTTCGCTGAGGACGCCCGCTTCGACACCACCCGCGGACCGGACGCCGAGGGCGCCTCCCACAGGGGCAGGGAAGCCATCGCCGACGCTCTCCGGGCGCTCTTCGACAGCGTCGAGTCGGTGCGGTGGGAACCGCTCGATACCCGGATCGCCGGCGACAAGGTCTATTGCGAGTACTTGCGCAAGGCGCGTTCGAGGGACGGCGCGGACAGCGAGTGGATGACCATCGACGTGATCACGTTCCGCGACGGTCTCGTGACCCGGAAGAACAGCTTCACGAAGGTGCGCTCCGCGTGACGGGCGAGAGCGGGGCCGGCGGACCGGCGGAGGCGGGCCGCTCCGCCCGCTCAGCCTCTCGAACGGCCTCGCGGCGCATCGCCATCGCGTCCGCGCGGAGGTGAATCCGGGTCCATTCGATCCAGGCTCCCGATCCGCGGCTGGCCGAGACCGAAGACGGCGCCCTTGCCGATGTGGGTCCAGCGCGCGGCGGCGATGAGCGGCCATATCTCGCCGGGTCCTTGCGGCAGATCGAGTCCGCCGGTCACGCCGCGGAGGTCGATCTCGCGCCGTTGCGCGCCGGACCAGCGGACGAAGTCGCGCCGTTCGCCGCGCCATGGCTCCGCCGGGCGGGTATCCGCCTCGGCGCGCACCGCGCGCGACAGGTCACGATACGGCTCGCCCGAGGCGCGACCGGCAAGCGCCGCGACACGCCGCAGCGCCGCCGCGGCGATGTCGGCGAAGCCGGGCGCGAGCAATAGCCTGCCGCGTCCGGTCAGGCGCAACGGCGAGTCGAACGAGAGACGGCAGGGCGTGGAGTCGGGCGCGCCGCCGAGCGGCCATGTCGCCCGCGACAGCGGCCAAGCGGCCGCCGGACGAGCATCCCGACCGATCTCCGGACCGACCGGCAGCACCCGGCGCACGCGGAAAGGCGCGCGGTCCGCTCCCAGACCCATGCCGCAGGCGACGTCCCAGGCGCGCAGCAGCACCGGCTCGAGGTCGGCGTCGTCGGCGAAGAGGATCCAATCGATCGCGGGCGCGGTTTCGGGGTCGGGCGGCGCGGGGCGCATCAGATAACGCGGCAGGCGATCGTGGGGCGGCCCGTCCCCGACGAATACGTAGCGGTAGATCCTTTCGTCGACATGGCGCAGCGCCCGGCCCCACACACCGCGGATCATCGGCACGGTCGCCATGACGCGAGGCGTATCGAGAAGCAAGCGATACGCGCGCACATGGACCCGACCGGTCAGCGCCGTGAGTCGATCGACCAGCGTCATCGCGTCCGCACGCTCGCCCTCGCCACGGGGGAAACCGTCGCCACCCACCCCATCGCATGGAAGCGACCGGGGCATGGTAGCGATCGGGCCGCGCCGCACAACCGCGTCGGATGCATCGCCAAGACGCGGCGACGGTCACGATCGACTCGTTCGCGTCAATCCCCTGTCGAGCGGGGCGGGTACTGCAACCCGATTGCCTCGATCTGTGTTGCGTCGATTGGTCGTGTTGTTTCAACCCCCTGTTGAGCGGGGCGGGTACTGCAACTGACGCGGGGTGGGCGTTGCCTGCGATCGTGGCGCTCAAGCGGTTTCAATCCCCTGTCGAGCGGGGCGGGTACTGCAACTGGATGACGCGATCATCAACTACATGCTGGACCACGACGTGTTTCAATCCCCTGTTGAGCGGGGCGGGTACTGCAACGATCGTCGGCATCGAGATGTCCACTTCTCAAACCACCACAGTTTCAATCTCCTGTTGAGCGGGGCGGGTACTGCAACGCCGAGGGCGACGCGATCGAGGCCGGAGCGGCGACGTTCAGGTTTCAATCCCCTGTTGAGCGGGGCGGGTACTGCAACGCTTCCCGAAACGCCGGCGGATTGGTTGGCTTCCGTTCGTGAGTTTCAATCCCCTGTTGATCGGGGCGGGTACTGCAACCGATGTTTCTGAAAGACACCCAGCCGACCTCGCCTTGGTTTCAATCCCCTGTTGATCGGGGCGGGTACTGCAACCCTCCAAGGTTCGTTCGTTGGTGATGAAGGGATGGAGCGAGTTTCAATCCCCTGTTGATCGGGGCGGGTACTGCAACCCCGCTGCCCAAGATCCCTGCCCACATCGCCAAGATCGAGTTTCAATCCCCTGTTGATCGGGGCGGGTACTGCAACGGCCTTGGATTGGAAGGTTTCGTCACCGGAGGCATAAATAGTTTCAATCCCCTGTTGATCGGGGCGGGTACTGCAACGCTGGACCTCGAAGAAGGGGAACTGGCGCCTGATCCCGTTTCAATCCCCTGTTGAGCGGGGCGGGTACTGCAACCGGGACGATCCAGTGGCACGAAGCCGGTTATGTGCCGGGGTTTCAATCCCCTGTTGAGCGGGGCGGGTACTGCAACGACTCTCCAGGAGAAAGAGAAGGAGCTGCGCGAGGCTTTGTTTCAATCCCCTGTTGAGCGGGGCGGATACTGCAACGTGCATGACGGCGGCGTAGGCCTCGGCCCAGCTGATCGTTTCAATCCCCTGTTGAGCGGGGCGGATACTGCAACCCGGTGGGTACACGTGTCGTGGGACCCGGAAGATAACAAGCGGTTTCAATCCCCTGTTGAGCGGGGCGGATACTGCAACCATGTCGGCGGACTCGGTCTCGCCGATCCTCCACCCGAGTTTCAATCCCCTGTTGAGCGGGGCGGATACTGCAACGCAGGCGTGGTTCCTTCATGCAGGGTACGCGTTATTAGTCGTTTCAATCCCCTGTTGAGCGGGGCGGATACTGCAACAAGCTCGGTTCGTTCTGGTCCCCGTTCACCGGTGGCCGTTCGTTTCAATCCCCTGTTGAGCGGGGCGGGTACTGCAACCAGACACTACCTTGTTCAGTGACATAACCGATATTCCCATAGTTTCAATCCCCTGTTGAGCGGGGCGGGTACTGCAACCAACATACGTATTTGTTTTCCAGTGGCGAGCCACAGTCCTGGTTTCAATCCCCTGTTGAGCGGGGCGGGTACTGCAACCATGTCGAGATCACCAACAGCAAGGGGCGGACCTTACACATGTTTCAATCCCCTGTTGAGCGGGGCGGGTACTACAACCAAGGCCAAGAGGACAAAGGCGGTTTTCGGGTATTACAACGTTTCAATCCCCTGTTGAGCGGGGCGGGTACTGCAACGGCGGCCGATGAACTCCGCCAGTACGGATCCGACGTCGTTTCAATCCCCTGTTGAGCGGGGCGGGTACTGCAACGAGCGCGGAATAATGGATCGTTCGAAGATCGAGTGGACCGAGTTTCAATCCCCTGTTGAGCGGGGCGGGTACTGCAACTGGCTTTACCCCTTTACTTCTGGCCATGGAGACCTTATAGTTTCAATCCCCTGTTGTGCGGGGCGGGTACTGCAACAATCAGGTCCCGCATAAGGAAGATCAGGATGTTGACGTTTCAATCCCCTGTTGTGCGGGGCGGGTACTGCAACGATGCTTGGTTCTGCCACCGAATTTTATCCGCACTTCTCGTTTCAATCCCCTGTTGTGCGGGGCGGGTACTGCAACAGTCTGTCAACCAAACGCCTGAAGGGCAAGGATCCGACGGCGGCGAATTCGTAACCTGACCCGGCCGGCGGCGCCTCTCCCCAATCGCGCCGGCTCCAAGCCCCCGCCGTTCCGAAAACGGCCTTTGACGGCAATGCCTTACCGGGATTCGTGATCCGCCATGCCCGGGGGCTCCCCGAAGGATTACGAATCGCGGTCAAACGATGAACACGGTCTCTTCTCCCACGCGGTCGGCGACTTCGCCCATGCCAAGATACGAACGTTCCCGTTCGCACGAACCACACAGCCGATAGATCGCGATATTGTCTTCCGACCGGTCGATAAGCGTCGAGATCTCCGCAAGGCAACTCTCCATCAAGGCGCTGTCGATGGCCAACTCGAACACGCTTTCCTGTATCCGGTCGCCATACCCGTCCAGACACGCCGCGATCTCGCGTCTGCGCCGGTCGTTCGCGATATCGTAACACACCACGAAACGCGTCATGATCCCCCTTCAATTCCTGCGAAGAAGAAGCGGTCGATAGGAATCCCGCCGGCGAACGTGAGATGCGAGCCGGTCGACCTGACGGCGTATGGCGGCCTCCGCGAATATGTCCTCGCGGAGCCCGGCAAGCGGCGCGTCCATGAACGTTTCCCAGGCGGCGAAAAACTTCTTCAGCCCCTCTCGCGTCAGCCGCACGCCGCCGCGCTCGGGATCGTCTTCGAAATGTCCGGGCCGAATCCGGCGGAGGTTGCAGACGCGCGATACGAAACGGTCGACGACCGGATGGCGGAGCTCCTCCATGAGATCCAGGGCCAGACTGGGCCGCCCGGACCGCACGGCGTGCATGAAACCCAGATAAGGATCGAAGCCGCGCGCCTCGAGCAGACTCGCCAAGGCATTCGCCAACAGGACGTAACCGAAGGAAAGGAGCGCGTTCACCGGATCGGGCGGCGGCCGTCGCGCGCGGCCGGCGAAGGCCATGTCGCCGCCGAAGCCGGCCCGGAGGCCGGAGAAATACCTCCGGGCGGCATCCCCCTCCAGACCGAGCAACACTTCGCGGTCCGAGGCGTCCTCGACCCGGGCCGCGATCGCGTCGATCTCGGCGACCGCGTTGCCGAGGCTCGCCGTATCGGGCCGATTGGAACGCAGCGCGGAAAGGATCGCCGCCGCGTTGTTGAGCTTGGCCGCCACGAAACGCCGCGCCAGGGGCAGGGCGAGCCGCTCGTCGTCGGCGATCCGGAATTGCGACAGGCGCAGGTCGGCGGTGCGGGAGAGCTCCGGCACCAGCCTCCCGATGAAATCGCCGTTGCGGCGGAACCACGCCACGGCGATGCCTCGCTCGAGACAGAAACGAGTCGCGTTGGAGGTGACATGGGCGCGGCCGACAAGCGCGACGAGTTCGACGCGGTGAGGCTCGACCTCCAGCAACTCGCGCCGCTTCCTCGATGCCGGCCCCGCCCCGTCGCCGCCCTCGTCGAGCGTAACGACGAGAGAACCGCTCCGGCGTCGCACCACCGCGCCCGGCTCCGTCACGTAGAGCGTCGGCACGTCACGGAGTTCCGCTGAAGTCGAGGCGGCGGGCCAGCGCGAGATTCCCGGTCGCGCACGCGTCGTCCGCGACCAGCAGTTTTTCCAGATCCTCGAGCACGGCCCGCAGCGGCTTTTCCTCGGCGGGCGCCTGCGCCGTGAAACCGTGGATCAGAACGCTACGGTTGCGACGGTGAGTCTTGGCGGCGTGCCGGTGGTCGAACTGGAGGAGTTCCGGGGCGAGCGGATCTTCCAGGCGCTTGAGCAGACGCGCCGCCAGCTCGCGCGGCGCGGTCAGGTTCCCGGTCTTCGGGTCGCGCCCGAAATCCTGACTGCGGCCTTTCTCGAGCTCGCCCCGAAACTTCGCGACCACGGAATCGTCGGGCGGAATGCTACCGCTGTCATAGCCCTTGTCGAACAGGCGGAACTGGCCGATCAGCTCGAGGATCCGGTACGCCCGCAGCAAGGCGTCCTCGAAATGCCGGTCGCGCAACCGCCGCTCGGCATTGGCCAGCAGATCGCAGGCGAGCGCCCGAAGCCATGTCGCCCACGCCTTCTTGTCGGAGCGTTCGGGCGCGGCGGCAAGCGACTTCAGCCAGTCGCGAACGCCGTCGGTCGGCCGGAACTCGGCCGGCAACCCGTCGTGGGCCGTGCCGAGGCCGTCCATCGCGCGGAGGGCGCCGCCATAGTCGAGCCGGTCCCATGCGGCATAAACCCGCGCCACGCCGCGCAGGGCCGCCGCCTCGTCGCGCAGGGACGACGGCCAAGGCGCCCCGAACGGTCCCTCCGAATCCGACAAGACCGAGATCGCCGCCCCGAAATCGCCATGGCGCATCAGGCCGGCGACGAGATCGAGGCGCCGTCTCGCCGTCGCGAGGTCCGTCCGGATCTCGCCGACCAGTTCGGTTTCGGCGACGACGGTGCCACGCGGGTCCCGCTCCCCATACACATAACGGAGCAAGGGAACGCCGCGCCTCACGGCGGCGAGCACCAGCGCCGCGCTCATCGCCTTGGTGCCGCGCGTGAAATCGGCGACGATACGCTCCGGTCGGACACCTCGCTCGACCAGATCTCCGAGAACCGCGTCGAAGTGGCCGAAGCAGTCATCCGCGTTGTTCTCCAGGCCCCTTCCGGGAAGCGGCCGGATGTCCACGGCGACGTCGCCGATACGCTCCCGCAGCTGTCGCGCCGACGGCTCGGTGATGCGCGACGGCAGCAGCACGACCCGTTCCCATTCGCCTTGCTCGACGCTCTTCAGCATCGGCGCGATCAGGCTTCGCTCGAGATCTTCCGCGTGTCCCGTGCCGACGGTCAGCACGAGAACGCGGCCTTCTCCGCCGCTCACCGCCGCCGCCCGCGCGGGCCCCGCGGGCCGCCGCGGCGCTCCGGCCCGCCATCGCGTCCACGCTCGGCCGCCTGCCGCACCTTATCCGTCAACCACCGGAACGCATCGCTGGAGAAAACGTACAACTCCACCCTGTCGCCCGGCTTGCGCGTATCGGGAACCTCGTTGGTGTTCTGGATGTGCATCTCCTTGCCCGTCGGTTCATGCCGCGCGCGCCAACCTCCGTTTTTGGTGCGCTCTTCGAGCAGGACGGCCTCGACGATCGTTCCCTTTTCGAGCTTCGGCGAAGACGCGGGAGCGGCGACGGGGTCGCGGGACGTCCGGTCGGGAGGGCGCGGGCGTCGGCCCGCGCCGGGATGCCGTTTCGTCTGCTCCGTCAACTCGTCTTCCGCGAACCGGACCAGATCGCGCAACGCCCGCTCGCTGGTCTTCCGGTCCGGCAGCCGGGGCGCCGGGAAGGCCGCCAGCCTTATCGTCAGCGCCCCGTCGTCGCGGGCATCCAGACTCCACATCGCCGGCGACGCGTGGCGGTCGATCTGCCTGGCGCGCAACGTCCGCGCGTCCCGGCCGCGACCGGCCCTGCGCGGCAGGCCGAGCGGAATGCGATCATCGCCGTCGCGGCTCTTGGCGAATTGCTGTAGCGCCATGCCGATTTGGTCGAGCGCGAACCATGGATCGTGCCATGGCGTGAGACATTCCATATGGATGACGTCGTCCAGCGCCGGGCTGTCGAGCGTGCGCTCCGCGTCCCGCGGCAGGCCGCACGCATCCCGAAACCGCGCCGCCACGGCGAGGCAATCCTTGACCGAGGCGATATCGGCGACCTCGACATCGTCGAACGAGCCGAAACCCTTGCGCGAGCGCGACCCCGCGCCGCCGAACCGGGCCAGCAGCCACAGCGCCGCGGAGGCCTGTTCGAGCAGCAGGGACGCCGATATCGGGACGGGTCCGGCGCCAGGTCCCGTCGCCAGCCGTCCGTCGCGGGCCGTCACGGTCAACCGCCACATCGAGCCGGCCGGCCTGAACCAACGATATGACCCGCCTTCGGCCATGCCGTACGAGGCGTAGAACAGGCCCTGCGTCACCTTTCGTTCGCGGACGGGCCGCTGGAGTCCGTGTCGCTCGAGAAATAGGGTGCCGCGTTTGTCGGGATGTCGTTCCGGCTCGCCGCCGCTCACGAAGTCGACCGCGAGCCGCACCGGGCTACCCGCTTGGGCATCGCCCCATGTCGCCGTTTCGAGACGGCGCAGCGCGTCGCGGCCGACGTGCGCCGCGTGCAAGGTCCGCCACCACCACCGCAGCAGGCCGCGCAGCGTCGCGGGGCGCAGATCGCAATCCTCGCGGGACTGGTTCGCGCCGGCGAGGAAGGCCGGCGCGGTCAGACGCAGATCGAAGCGAGCGCTGGACAATCGCTCGGGCGGCGCGGTCTCGCTCTCCGCGCCGGTCGCCCTGAATCGACCGTATCCCGCCGCCGTCTTGGCGCCGGCGCCCTCGAATTGCAAGGCCGCCGCGAGCCATTCCAGCGCCGGCTCGAGCAGCCCGTCGTCGGCGGGACGCCGGGCGGAAAGGGCGAACTCGAATTCGACGCCGGCCCCGACCGCGAGGAAGTACACCAAGGTCG
The DNA here is from genome assembly GCA_958295725.1 of uncultured Alphaproteobacteria bacterium. Classification (GTDB taxonomy): domain Bacteria; phylum Pseudomonadota; class Alphaproteobacteria; order UBA2966; family UBA2966; genus UBA2966. The sequence continues at coordinate 63,677 of OY282368.1, forward strand.
GGTTCTCCCAGTCGCCCGGGTCGTCCTTGCCGGCGTAGTAATCGACATGATGGTTGTTGACGACATCCAGCTCGACCATCGGCCATGTAAGCGGCCAGGCATCGTGGAACACGATCCCGCCGGCGGACGATCCCGGCGGCGGTTCGACCGCCTCCGGCCGCCAGTTCTTCTTGTGGCGCTCCGATCCCGCGCTCCAGCCGAAGACCTGTTCGATACGCCGCCACGCCCCCTCGGCGTCGGACTGGGCGGGCACCCACACCGTTTCAGCCCAGGCGCGGGCGAGCCCCTTGACGCCGCTGCCCGGCAGATGGACGAAACCGTACACTGGATGAAACGCGATGCCCGCGTTCTCCAGCGAACCCGACCGCGACAGGTGCAACGTCAGCGGCCCTCGCGTGACCCCGTTGAACCGACGCGCGCCCATCGCGTCGAGCATCTCGCGGCGACGGGCGGTCAGCGCCCGCAACAGTTCGTGGTCGCAGGCGCATTTGGCGACATCGACGAGCGCCGCGCGCTGGTCCTGCATCTCGCCGGCCGAGGACAGCTTGTCGAGCTGCAAGCCGGGATGGCGTCGCGTGATGGATACGGCGCCGACCAGATCGCGCGCGGACCGCGGCAGGATCGGTCCGGAGGAGATGGAGGGCTCGAGCGGCGGCGACATTCAGTCCTCGTCGCCGATCTCCGCCTCGCAGAACCGCGTCAGCCATTGCAGGTACAACAAGGCCTCCTCGGTCGCCCGGCGGAGCAGGCCGGCATCGCCGCCGAGAATCGCGGTCATCACGCTGTCCCGCCGTATACCGCCGGCCGGGACGGCGGCCAGCCCGCGCCGCGCCAGGAGCCAGTCGCCGAGATCCTCGAGAAGAGTCACGCGCGGGTCGCTCTCGTCCTTCCCGGCCTTGGCGTTGAGGAAGGCCACGGCCTGGCCGAGCCCCGAGGTCCTGATCCGCACGGGCAGGCGCTTGGCCTCGCGCGCGTAATCGACGTCACGCGGTCCGCGCGCACGTTCCACCGCGTCCCAGGCGTGGCGCGCCCGGCGCTGATCGAGCGTCGGGCGGCCCTCGCTCATCGTCCGGCCTCCGTCGACGGGTCGGCGAAGCGCACGGCGCACAAACCCTTGCCCACGGTCTCGCCGCCGCCGATCCGCAACACCGATGGCGCGTGGCCCCTCAACCAGCGCATCGTGTCCTCGGCCGAGGCCCGACGCGTCGGGCGACGGCTTTCGCCGGCCGTCACCAAGGCGTGGAACAGCGTCTCCGGCGGCAGGTACTCCTCGTAGAACAACGCGCCCTCGCGCACGGTCTTCAGCCCGTAATCGAGCCCCACTCGCGCCGCGACCTCGGTCGCGTTGCGCGCAAAGTGGGTGAAGTCGTCGTCGTGCAACACCGCGAGGTGCGAACGCAACCGGTCGGCCGTGCCCTCGTCGCGAACCGCCCGCGACGCGATCCAGTCGGCGATGCCGGCCGCGTCGCCGTCGCGCGTGAACTCGAATTCCTCCAGCATCACGCGGTCGTCGGATGCCAGCAACGGGCTCGCGTCGGCGCAGGCGACCGCGCCGTGGTCCAGCTCCGGGACCCCGGGCAAACCGCCGCCACCGCCGATGCCGAGATCCCGCTCGAGCCGGACCAGCACCGCCGAACAGGTGACCCACGCGAAGACGCCGGTCAGGGACCGGACGGGAAAAGCGAGGATGCGCGCGTCGGAAAAGGAGATCGCGCCGGCATGGTCGCTCGCGTCGGTCGGCTCCGGCCCGAACGCGGCGAGCGTATCCTCGTCCGTCCTTCCGGCGCGACGTGCGCTCTCGGCGCGCATGACGCCCTTGAGCGACGAACCGGGGACGATCGGCCAACCGGTATGCCGCTCGCGCTGGACCGGCAGATCGACCACGCCGAGAGCCACGCCGCTGCCGGGATGGAGCCCCGTTAGCGCGTGAATGAACATCAGGGTGGATTCAGGCATGACTCCAGTTCCCTTCCACAAAGTGTCCCCAACCGACCGCGGCGTCGTCCGGCGCGACGAGGCCTTCGGCGGGCGGGAGATCGCCAGCGGCGAGGAAGTATACGGTTCCCGCGGGAACCATGAAGCGGTTCGGCTTGGGGCCGCCTCTCGCGAGGTCCCATCCGGATACGGCCTCGTAACGGGGAACCGCCGCGGATACGGGGCGCATCCCGTCCGGGCGCCAGCCGCCGAACCAGGCAGGCGTGGTCAGCAAGACAAGGCGCCGGGCATCGCCGGTCGCCGCGACGTCGGGCCAGTCGATGGAGCCTTGACGAACGCACGTCCGGACGTAACGCCCCTCGCCGCCAAGGCGAACAGGCGCAGGGTCGTCGACAAGCGGCGCGAGGGCTTTCGCCGGTCCCGTCGTTTCGGCGACGAGAACCGTATCGCGTCGCGGCGCCAGCACGCGGATACCGTAGATCCGTCCCTCTCCCGTCGCGCCGCGCGCGTCATCGATTCCGATGCCGGTGCGATCCTCGAAGTCGTAGACATTGCCCGGCCGTACGATATCCGAACCCTCCGGCGCGCCGCCTTCGAGAAAGCGGCGAAGTCCGTCCATCGTCAGGTAGCCGTCCACCGTCTCGACGGCCGATCGGCCCCACCGCCACAACGGCAACATGCCGTCGGCCGGCGGTTGCCAGCCCGGTGGGGGCGAAGCGAGCGGGTCGAGGCGGACGAGGCGCCCGGTCTCCTTCTCCCGTCGGAGGTTCGCCGGCGCGGGAACGAGCAATTTCTTCCCGAGACTGAACCAGGGGCCCTTCGCGACAACTGCGGCGATGCCGCCGATCACGGGGCCGAAGGTCGCGAGCGCCTCGACGAAGGTCGCGCCCTGGCGGACGAGATCGCCCACCTCCGCCGGCGCGACGCCGTGGCGTTCGAGCAGCGTCGTGCGCAGCGCGCCGGCCAGGGTCTGCGGCGTCGGCAGGCCGGACGCCGCGCGGGAGGCCGCCTCGAACGGCCGCGCATCGCGGAAGAACAACGTGTCGACCGGCTCGAATTCGAGCCGCAGGGTAAGCGTTTCATCGCCGCTTCGATCAGGCATCGGCGCCTCGCGCCACGAAGGACGCCCCCTGACAGGTCAGCGTGAAGTCGGTCAGAAGATCGCCGGTCGAGCGTCCGCGCCGGCGGCCCGACTTCGCGAAACGACGCCACCAGTCCTCGGCGTCGCGGCCGTTCGGGCCCGCCGTCCGCGCTCCGGCGCTATCGCTCGCCCGCTTGGCGAGACGCCGGATTTCCGCGCCGACCGCCGCTTCGGGAATCCCCTCGCCCCCGAGCGTCGGCAGTTCGGCGCGCAAGCGGTAGACCCAGCGGTCGGTGACATCGCCCGCGAACATCTCGACCATGTCCTGGAACCAGGACGTCAAATCCCAGCCCAGGACGACCTCGGCATGTTCACCGGACCGGCGCATGAATTGCAGGGACAGCGCGTTTCTCCCGCAATCCTTGGCTTTCTTCTCTCCTTTCCGGGCCGCCTGGAGGGCCAACCGGAGATCTTCCTTGACGTGCACGAAGGCTATCCCCGCCGACATCGACGCCTTTCCGCCCATCGCCAGGAACTGGCGGCCGTCGATACTCGTCAGGCCGGGCGGGCTCTCGTCGTCGACGCCCCGGAAGGCCTTTTGCAGGGCGTCGGCGCAAGCGACGGCGCGGCGCGCCGGCAACAGCGCGAGGACGTCGTCGCCGCCCGAATAGATCATCGTTCCGGCATGGGCGCGCGCCACGGCCGGCGCGACGTGGCTGGCAAAGTTGTTCAGCGCGTCGCTGATCGACGCATGCAGGGCCGGGCCGACCGGACGTCGCGCGTCGAGACCGCGCCGGGCGCGCTCGCCGAGACCCTCGTAATAGTCCCGCATCCTCGGATGCAGGACGTCCCGCACGCGCGGCCCGAGGCCGCCCCCGAGCCATCGTCCCATATGGTCCGCGTCCATCATCAGTATGGCGTAATAGGCTGGCGGCCGGGCGTCGGCGTCCTTTCGGGCGGCGGCGATCCGGTCCCAGACTTCCCGCGGCGGCGGAGCCTCGTCGTCCTCGACCGCCGCGCGCGATGTCTGGTGAAGCCAGCGGCCGTTCCAGTCTCCCGTCCGGTGCCGAACGTCGTCCGGTTCGATGCCGGCGTCGCGGAGCCAGTCCGCCGCGGCGACCGTCGCCGTGTCGGGGAACCGGAAGTCTCGCGGTTCGAGATCGAGTTCCCGCGCCAGCGTCGTCGGCGCCGCGAAGCGTTTGCACAACGCGACAGCCGAGAATCGTTCGCCGGCGCGCAGGCGGACGCCATCGACGTTGAGTTTCTCCCTGGCCGCGTCCCAGAAGCGCCGCCCGTCCTCGAGTCCGTCCGGTCCCATCTGTTCGAAGGAGCCGAGGAGGCTGCACTTCGCCGGAGACGGCATCGTCGCACGGCTCGCCGGCACGTGGCGGACGGTGCGCGCTTCCGCGAGGCGCGCGGAGATCTCGAGCTGTGCCTGCCAGCGGCCGGACGACATCTGGTCGTAGCCGGGTCGCTCGCCCGCGGGGATGGCCGTGGCCAGTCCGCGAACGGCGGCGGCGTCGGGCCACACCGTATCGAAAGGGTCCGAACCGCCGACCAGGCTCGCCAGATATCCATCGTCCAGAGGACGTTCGGGCACGACCGAGGCCCGGACCTCGAAGAACTGTTCCGCCTGTTCCCGCCAGCGGCGCGCCCATGTGGGATCGAGCGCCGCCAGCGCGGAGTCGAGACGGGCGCGGACGTCCTCCGACAGGCGCAGCCATGCGGCGTGGACGGCATCGGCGCACAGTTCCGCCATGGCATGGCCGTCGCGGCCGTCGGGGCCCCACGGCACGAGGGCGAGAAAGCGGTTGGGAATCGAGGGAGAGCACCGCACGGGAACCGAAGGAAGCGCGATACGGTCCCCGAGCCCGGCGTGTTCGCGCAACCACAGATCCATCAGCGGGCCGCCGCGCGGCGCCGGGAATACCAGCGCGGTCGGACCGAACCTCTCGAGCACCGGCATCAGACCCTGGAACGTCAGCCAGGACAGAATGGCGCTGCCCGACCACAGGTCGCGCACGGTCCGCGCCGCCGCGATGAAGGGCTGGACGGGGCCCAGCGACAGCGACAGGTAGGCGCCGCCATGCCCGCCGGTGCGACTGCCCCAGATACCGCTGGCGATATCGGCATGGTGAAACAAGGTGTGGTCGGGAACGCGCGTGTCCGCCGGCTGGCGGACGAAAGCGGGACCCAAGCGTCGTTCCAGTCGCTCGGGCAGCAGCCGCCACAACGCAAGGTATCGTTGGCGCGGGCTGTCGAGGCCATGAACGATGTCATCGATCGCGTCGAGCACGGCATCTTCGTCGACCGCCAAGTCCTCGAGCGTCGAGGACGCGGCACTGACCGGATGGCGGACCTCGAGACGACCGTGCTCCAGACCGACCGCGCGCTCGCCGTCGGCTCCCGCTGTCGGCATCGGGATCCGCTCGGCGATCGCTGCGAGCTGGTCCGCCAGCGCCGCCGCGGATTTGATCTCGGATCGATCGACTTCGCGCCCGAGGGCTCGGGACGCGTAGCGCGCCGCCCGTTTCTCGTGGCCGCGAATGTCGAGCGCTTTATCGACGGGATCGTGCATGTAGACAAGGAGCAATTCCTCCCAATCCGCCGGCCGCAGTCCCGCGCCCATGTGCTTCGTTCGCTCGGTCACCGAGTTCCCGTCGCCAATCGTTCCCAACGAGGTCGATTCATGCATCGTATAACCCGTTGGCGCCGACGGTTCAAAGAACGCCGTTCCTCGACCGTTGTCCGGGCCGTCCGGCCACCCGGCTCGGCAAGACCGGGCCACGATGGCTTCCGTCCGCTCGCGAGGGTAGGTTGCGCGGGAAACGGTCCACGGCGCGGCAACCCTGGAGAAAGACGATGGATTTCGGCCATTTCAGCCTGATGGGATATCGCGAGAAGGGCTTCGCGACCGAACGGATCTTCCGCGAGCACCTCGAGCAGGTGAAACATGCCGACTGGCTGGGTTTCGACATCGCCTGGTTCGCCGAGCACCATTTCTCCAACTACTGCGTCTGCCCGTCGCCGCTGGTGATGGCCGCCGCCTGCGCGTCGGCCACGCGCGACATCCGCCTCGGCACCGCCGTGATCGTGACCCCCCTCTACCACCCGGCCCGCGTGCTGGCCGAGATCGGCATGGTCGACGCCCTCAGCTCGGGACGCCTCGTCCTCGGCGTCGGCAGCGGTTACCAGCCCTACGAGTTCGAGCGCTTCGGCGCCGGTCTCGCCGAGGCCCGCGAGATGCTGGAGGAGTTTCTCGATCTCCTCGACCTCGCCTTCACGCGCGACACCTTCTCCCACGAGGGCAAGCACTACGCCATGCCCGAGACCCACATCAGCGCCCGTCCGGCGAACGGCGTCCCGGAGATCTGGCTCGCCGGCGACAACGAGGCCGGCCATCGCCTGGCGGCGCGGCGCGGCCTGGTCCCCATGTTCACGGCGCGCTGGAAGGGCTCCGGGTACATCGCCGGAATGCGGGCGCGGATCGCGGAGGCGTGGAAGGCGGAGGGCCGGGATCCGGCGGCGATGCCGCTCGGCATCCAGCGATTCCTGTGCGTCGCCGAAAGCCGGGAGGAAGCGCTCGCCTACGTCGACAACGCCCGTCATCAGATGCGACTGGCGTCGGCGTTGCGCCGGCGCGCCGAGGTCATGGACGGCGGCATGATGACCGAGGTCCCGTTCCCCGACGAGCCGCCGCTGGAGGAAATGGCCGACAACCTGCTGGTCGGCGATTGCGAGACGATCGCCGAGAGGCTGGCCGCCGACATCCGCGCCGGCCAGCCGAGCCACGTCATGTTCCACGTCCAGGTGGGCGGCTCCAGCCATGTCCAGGCCATGAACACGATGGAGAAGTTCGCCTCCGACATCCGGCCGATGCTGGAGAAGGAGCTCGGCCCGCTGAAGGACATCGGCGCGCCCGTCCTTCCCCGGGCGGCGGAATAGGCGGCCGAACGCGCCGACGAGCCGACCGGAGGGAACCGGGGACGTGGCCGGGAACGCCAGGGGCATGAAGAAAGGCCTCGCCCAGTACGGCGACGAGGCCTTCTCCCTCTACATGCGGCGCGCCTTCGTCAAGGCGATGGGGTATTCCGACGACGCCCTGACGCGCCCCATCGTCGGGATCGCCGACACCGGCGGCGACTACAACGCCTGTCACGGGGGCATGGCGAAGCTTATCGAGGCGGTGAAGCGGGGCGTCATGCTGGCCGGCGGGATGCCGATGGCCTTTCCGACGATCTCGATCCACGAATCCTTCTCCCACCCCACCAGCATGTTCCTGCGGAACCTGATGGCGATGGACACCGAAGAGATGATCCGCGCCCAGCCCATGGACGCGGTGGTCCTGATCGGCGGCTGCGACAAGACCGTGCCGGCCCAGCTCATGGCCGCGGCCAGCGCCGACGCGCCCGCCGCCGTCGTCGTCACCGGACCGATGATGACGGGCCGCTACCGGGGCCGGCGCCTGGGTGCCTGCACCGACTGCCGGCGCCTGTGGGCGAGTTACCGCGCCGGCGAGCTGGACGACGCGGACATCGACGAGATCACCGGCCGTCTGGCACCCACCATCGGCACCTGCATGGTCATGGGCACGGCGAGCACCATGGCCTGCGTGACGGAAGCCCTCGGCATGATGCTGCCCGGCGGCGCCACCGTCCCCGCCGTCAACGCCGACCGTCTGCGGATCGCCGAACGGACCGGCCGCCGGGCCGTCGAGATGGCGGAGTCCGGGCCGCGGCCGTCGGAGGTCATGACTGCCGACGCCTTCCGGAACGCCCTGGTCGTCCTCCAGGCGATCGGGGGGTCCACCAACGGGTTGATCCATCTCGCGGCGATCGCCCGCCGGCTGGGCCTCGCCATCGATCTCGACGAGTTCGACCGCATCGGACGCGAGGTGCCGATGCTCGTCGACCTCAAGCCGTCGGGCGAGCACTACATGGAGAACCTGTATGAATCCGGCGGCCTGAACGCGGTGCTGCGCGAGCTCGCGCCGCATCTCGCGCTCGACGCGCCGACGATCACCGGCCGTCCCCTCGGCGAGAACATCGAGGAGGGAGAGCGCGTGCCCGGGCAGGTCGTCGTGCGGTCTCCCGACAGGCCCGTCCGGCCCTCGGGCGGGCTGGCGGTGCTGCGCGGGAACCTCGCGCCGGGAGGCGCCGTCATCAAGCATTCCGCCGCGTCGCCCGAGCTCGTGTCCCACCGGGGCCGGGCGGTCGTCTTCGAGTCCCTGGAGGACCTCGCCCGGCGGATCGACGACCCGGACCTCGACGTCGACGCGGACAGCGTGCTCGTTCTCAGGAACGCCGGCCCCAGGGGCGCGCCCGGGATGCCGGAGGCCGGCTACCTGCCCATACCCGGGAAACTCGCCCGTCGGGGCGTCAGGGACATGGTGCGCGTCTCCGACGCCCGCATGAGCGGCACCGCGTTCGGCACGGTCGTCCTCCACGTCACGCCGGAGTCCCACGTCGGCGGCCCCCTCGCCCTGGTCCGGGACGGGGACTCGATCTCCCTGGATGTCGAGGCGCGCCGGCTGGAGCTCGAGGTCGACGCGGCGGAGCTCCGATCCCGCCGGGAGAGCTGGGCGCCCCCGCCCCCCCATCCGGGGAGCGAACGGGGATACCTCAAGCTCTACATGGACTCCGTCCTGCAGGCGGACCAGGGCTGCGATTTCGACTTCATGTGACCGCGTCGCGGGTTTCGCGGCCGTCGATGGACGGGCGATCCGACGGGAGGAGGCGGCCTCATCCGGCGAGAGCCTCCTCCAGCCAGTCGCGGATCCTTCGCAGCCCGCGGTCGCGGAGGACGTAGACCGTCCGCCGGGCGATGCCGAAACGCCGGCGTATCGCCGGAACGGGAACCCCGGCAGCGAGCGCGAAGACGACGTTCGTCTCGCGCGGCGGCGACCGCCCGCTTACGCCGATCAGCCACTCCATGACGGTCTCCAGCCGTCCGATGGCGCCGGCGGACGGCGGTGCGAGACCGACGGACATCGGCTCCCAGCGCCCGCCGCTCGCCACCGCGGTCGCGAACGCCTCGCTGTACTCGCGAATCGCCCGCGGCCACGACGAACGGGTCCCCGACGCGAGCCAACGCCGCTCCCGGTCCGGCAACCGCTTCAGAGTGTCCGCGGCTTCGATCAGGAGTTCCCACACCGCGTCCGCGATGGTCGGTTCCGTCTTCCCGGCCTCCACGCACATGCGCAGTCCGACGAGAAGGACGTCCCGGTGCCGTCCGCGCTCGGCGCGGGCCGGGAGAGTCGTTTTTCCATTCGACGGCAAAGACGGGAGAGACATGGAGCGGTCCTTTCATGGATGTCCGGCACCGGATATCCCGACGACGGGAATATATTATATCAAATATATCCAATTCGGTGATCAAGTGCAAATGTTTCCGATCCGGTCCGATTCCGTGTTGGTATTCTCCGAAACCGGCGGTAATATCGTCGCCATGAAGAACAGGATCAGAGAGCTTCGCCTCCGCCAGGACCTCACGCTGCAACGGCTCGCGGATCGTATCGGCACCACGCCGCAGCAGATCCATCGGCTGGAACGGGGCGTCCGCCGGTTGAGCACGGAATGGATGGAACGGGTCGCCTCGGGTCTCGGCGTCCATCCCACCGAACTGATCGCGAACGAGGCCGACCTCGCCATGCGTTCGGGCGTGGGCGACGGGTCCGGCATCCGGGTGCGCGAGCTTCCCGCCTACGGCGCCATCGACCTGCCCGTGTACGGGACGGCGGTAGGGGGAAACGACACCCTGCTCTTCAACGACGGCGAGGTCACGGAACGCCTCGCGCGGCCGGCCCTGCTCGCCGGCGCCGTACAGGCCTACGCGGTCTACATGACCGGCGATTCCATGGAACCCCGGTATCGCGCGCTGGAGCTGCTCTACGTGAATCCGGCCCGGCCCGTCACCGCCGGCTGCTACGTCGTGGTCCAGAAGGCGAACGGCGAGGCCCTGGTGAAGCGGTTCAGGAGCCGCGACGATCGCGTCGTCGTGCTGGAGCAGTTGAACCCCGATGCCGAGATCCGGATCCCGTCCGAGGAAGTCACCGCCATCCACCGGGTCGTCGGGTCCGTCGAGCACGCCTGACCGCGCCGGCTTGGCGCCGCTCCGCGCTCCTCCCCCTCACGGGGGATGTCGGGAGGGAGTGGATCGCGGTCTCGTGAGCCGGCGAGGATATACCATCCCGCAGCCTCGTCGCCTTCAGGTTCAGGTCCAGCCGGTAGAGCGCGCCCCGGAAGGCGTTCATGCCGGGCATGTCCATCGAGCCGGCGAGGAACCGGTCCTGTCCGTCGACCTTGCCGTCGTTGAAGCGCGTGCGCCCCTCCCCCGCCTCGGGATCGAGTTCGGGATGGCGCTGCAATGTAGAGATTCCGTGCACCTCTCGCAGTCGCAGTCCGACGGCCAGATTGCGGCGGTCCCACGACCCGCACGGCGGCACCGTTCACATCGCATCGGAGTCGTGGACCAAGGATAGACCTTCACTCACCGCGGCGCGAGCGAGAGCCCTGTCGAGCGTTGCGAGCGGCGCCGCGCGCCTCTTCGCCAATTCCAGATAGACGGCGTCGTAAAACGACAAACCGTACCGCTCGGCCAGGGCGAATGCGATGTCGAGGTCGGGCTCGGTGTCGGTGCGGATGGGTAGATCATGCAAGGCGCTCAGGCGCTCCGCCGGCCCGGCGGGGATGAATCGGCCACGCCGAGCCGCTACGAGAAGGCCGTTACGCAACTCCAGGTGCCATAGGTGGGGGACCAGCGCCTCGTCGTCTTCCAGACGCTTCAAGGCCGACTCTGCCGCAGGCGCCGTCTCGTCACCCAACAGCCAAGCGACCGTGACCGAGGCATCGAGAACGAAGAGGCTCACAAGCGATGGCCATGATGGCGCGCTTGGAGAATGTCGTTGACGGACATGGCAACGGGTCGCCATTCGCTACGACGGCGGCGAAAGCGCGCCACGGCCCGCTTGCGGTCGGCGTGCTCGCCCGCCGGAGCGGGAATCACGTGCGCTATCGTCTCGCCACGCCGGGTAATCGCCACGGTCTCGCCGTACTCAACCGCCCGGAGGAGCTCGGCCAGACGCGCCTTGGCCTCGGTCGCCTGTATGGTGCGCATCGCAAGGTCCAACCGGTCGCCGTAACCGGGTGAGCCTTACCATGCGCGGCCCGGGCCTGGCAAACTGTTCGCGGTCGCGGTCGCGGTCGCGGTTCCGGTGCCGGATCGCCATGCCGAGCCCGCCGCGCGAACGCTGCGCTACCCGGCGAAGCGCGGCTCGGGCAGGCCGGTCGCGCCGAGACCGTATATGGCGAACAGACGGCCGTCGTCGTCGTTCCCGGTCTTCGCCTGCTGCCACTCCCAGATCGACGTGACGTAGAGGACGTCGAGGCCGGGGCCTCCGAACATCACGCTGGAGGGGTGGTCGGTGGGCATGTCGACCGCGCGGACGAGCTCGCCGTCCGGCGAGAAGCAGCCGATCCGTCCGCGCGAGACCAGGGCGCTCCACACGCAACCGTCGGCGTCCACCGTCGCGCCGTCGGGGACGGCGTCGAGCGTTTCCGGACCGGCGAAGACGCGCATGTCGGAGATCCCGCCGGTCGCGACGTCGTAGTCGTGGGCCCAGATCGTCCTTCGCGGACTGTCGGCGAAGTAGAACGTGCCCCCGTCGGGGCTGAAGCACGGCCCGTTGGAGATCCCGATACCCTCCCGCAGCCTCGTCGCCTTCAAGTCCGGGTCCAGCCGGTAGAGCGCGCCCCGGAAGGCGTTCATGCCGGGCATGTCCATCGAGCCGGCGAGGAACCGGCCCTGTCTGTCGACCTTGCCGTCGTTGAAGCGCGTGCGCTCCTCCCCCGCTTCGGGATCGACGATCGGCGTGGCGGTCCCGCTCTCGAAATCGAGGAAGTGGAACCCCGACTTCAGCGCGATCACCGCGCCGCCGGACTCGCGGAGCGCCAGGGAACCGATCCGCTCGGGGACCGGCCAGTCGCGAACCTCGCCGCTGGCCGGGTCGAGACGACGGACGCGGCAACCGTTCGAGTCGACCCAGTAGAGGACCTCGTCCCGCGGGTCCCAGAGCGGCCCCTCGCCCAGCCGGTCCCGTTCCGTGTCGAGCCTTCGGATCTCCACGCTCATGTCCGTCCCTCCGATTCCGGCGCCCGGGGGAACCCGAACAGGCGCGCCGCGTTGTCCACGAGTATCCTGTCGCGCGCGCCGGGGTCCGGGGCGAACGCCGGCAACAGGTTGAGAAGCGCCCCGTCGTTCGGCACCCGCGCCGGGTCGAAGTAGGCCGAGTGCGGCCAGTCGGTTCCCCACACCACGCGGTCCGGCGCCACGTCGATGAGCGCGCGGGCGAACGGGACGACGTCGCCGTAGGGCGGCCCCGTTCCGGAGATGCGGTCGGCGCCTGTGAGCTTCACCCAGACGTGCCGTTCCCTGGCGAGGTCCAGCAGCACGCGGAACGGCTCCTGGTCGAGGCCGAGAGAGACGTCGACCCGGCCGAAATGATCGATGACGATGGGCGTAGCGGCGCGCGCCAAGCGTTCGGCCAGGCCGACGAGGGCCTCGGGCGCCGAATGAAGCTCGATCTGCCATTCCAGCCGCGCGCACCAGCCGGCGACGCGGTCGAAGATCCCGGGATCGAAGACGCCGCCGTGCCGCGGATTGAACGCGAAGCGGACGCCGCGCGCACCGAGAGCATTCAGGCGCTTCAGATCCCCGAAGGCGGCGGAGGCGTCGAGCTTGACGATGCCGACGAACCGGCCGTCGCTCCGGGCGACGGCGTCGAGCGTGACCGCGTTGTCGCTCCCGTGCAGGTTGGGATGGACCACGACGCCGCGCTCGATGCCGAGCTTCTCCATGAGGACGAGATAGTCCTCCAGCGGCGAATCGGGCGGCGTGTACTTGCGGTCCGGCGCGAAGGGGAACCTGTCCGACGGGCCGAACACGTGGAAGTGCGTGTCGCAGACGCCCGGCGGCGGCGTGAACGCGGGCGGGTCCGGATGGGGGTCCGGCCCCTCGCAGCCGGGGATGTCGGCGGGAATGTCGGTCGTCGTCATCCGGCGATCTCCCGCGCGCGGGCCACCGTCCGGTCCACTTCCGCACCCGTCGCACCCAGGTAGTTCCGGGGGTCCATCGCCCGCGCGAGCTCGTCCCCGTCGACGAGCCCGGCGACTTCCGGGGTCGACGCGAGGACGGATGCCAGATCCGTCGCCTCGGCGTCCGCCCGCCGGCAAGCGTCGTGGACGAGGTCCTTCGCCTTCAGGCGACCGAGACGCGGCGCCAGCGCCATCATCGCGGCCTCGGCCATGACGGCCCCGCGGGAGGACTCGAGGTTGGCGCGCATGCGCGCCGCGTCCACGCGGAGGCCCGCCGAGACGTGGCGCGCGGTGGCGAGCGCTTCGCCCGCGAGGACGAAAATCTCCGGGACGATCATGTTCTCGACGAACCCCTGAGGTCCCCGCTCGTGGTCGTGCCGGGCGGAGTCGAGCACGAGGGACACGTGGCTCGCGACGATTCGCGCGTTGGCGACGATCCGCCCCGAATACACCGGATTCCGTTTCTGCGGCAACGTGCTGCTGGCGTCCCGCCCGCCCGAGACGGGCTCGAACGCCTCTCCCACGTCGCTCGCGCCCAGGGCGGCCACGTCGTGCCCGATCTTGCCGAGGGTCGCCGTGACGAGGCCCAGGAAACAGGCCGTCTCCGCCACCGTGTCCCGCGCCGCGTGCCAGACGGCGACCGGCTCGCCCAGTCCGAGACGCACCAGCAGCCTCTCGCGCACCTCCGCTCCGCGCCCGCCGAAGGACGCCAGAGTCCCCACCGCGCCGCCGAACTGGCCGACGAGGACGCGCGGGCGAAGCTCTTCCAGGCGCTCGACGTGGCGGCAGACCGGCGCCAGCCAGCGCGCGACCTTGGCGCCGAACGTGAACGGCAGGGCGTGGCCGCCGAAGGTGCGCGCCACCATCGGCGTGTCCCGGTGCCGCGCCGCCAGACCGGCGAGGTCCCGGGCCAAGCCCTTCAGGTCTTCCTCGATGTGCGCGAAAGCGTCCCGGAACTGCATCGCGAGCGCCGTGTCCATGACGTCCTGCGTGGTGCTGCCCCAGTGGACGAACTGCCCCAGACCGTCGCGGCAGGCCGCCGCGAGCTGGCGCGCCAGCGGCGCGATCGGATACCCGGTCCGTCGCGTGTCGGCGCCGAGCTTCTCCGTGTCGATAGTCTCGGGCGTAGCGATTCGCGCGATCTCCCGCGCGGCTTCCTCGGGTATCAGGCCGAGCTCGGCCTCGACCTCGGCGAGCGCCGCCTCGAAGGCCAGATACCGCTCGAGGCGTCCCGCCTCGGAGAAGATCCCCGCGAGGGGGCTGGTCGGGGGAGCGTCCGACATCGGCGCCGGCTCGCGCTTCGGCTCTCGGCGGAGGCGGATCAGGCTTCGAAGAACGGCGTCTCCCGGGAGCCCCGCAACACCATGTCGAAGGTGTACGTCGTCGCACCGCGCGCCCCCCTGGACGCCTTGCCCGTCAGCGCCCGCCGCGCCCTGTCGTCGGGAAGCGCGTTGAACATGAAGTCCCGGCGGTTCAGGCGCTCGCCCGGGAAGTACATCTGGGTGATCAGACGGTCGAGGATGCCGGCGGCGTACAGCGAGAAGTGGATGTGCCGGGGCCGCTTCCAGGAGTCGTAGCCGGGCACCGGATAGGCCGCCGGCTTGATCGTGTGGAACCGGTAGCGCCCGTCCTCGTCGGTGACGGTCCGGCCGACGCCGTTGAAGTTGGGGTCGAGCGGGATGCCGGACTGGTCCACCGCGTGCCGGTAGCGGCCGGCCGCGTTGCACTGCCAAGCCTCGATCAGGCAGCCCCGGACCGGCCGCCCGTCCTCGTCCAGCACACGCCCCACGACGTCGATGATCTCGCCCTTGGCGCGCGGCTTGCCCTTGGCGATCCGCGTCATGTCGTTCTCGCCCGGCTCGATGAGGAACTCGTGCGGGTAGAACGGACCCAGCGTCTGCCACGGCGTAGCGTCCAGCTTCCCGAGACGCCGGCTCGGCGTCCGCTTGTTCTGCACGGCGTAGCCCTCGATCCGCTTCAGCTGGCGTCCGGGCTTGACCGGCCTGGGCGCGCGCGCGGCGCGCGATGTCGTCGTCGCCTTGGCCATCGTCAGCCCCGGTACCCGGCCTCGATCTTCTTGATCCGCTCGATGATCCAGGCGTCGCGCTCCGGGCCGATGAACTTCCCGCTGCCCTCGATGACGACATCGGTGATCCTGTCGCCGACCGCGCCGAGCACCGCCCAGTCCTCGTCCGCGTCCGACCGCTCCCTGACGTTGAGAACGGAGTCCTGGGACAGGATCTTCGTCGGCTCCGGCTCGTCGCCGTCGCCGCCGTCCGGCTTGGGCCACGCGGCGGGCACGTTGCCCTCGACGATGTTGCGCAGCGCCCGGCGCATCATCATCACGCCGCCGTCCGTCGCGCCGGGATGCTCGATGTCGGGACGGGACACGCCGTACCAGACGCTCCCCTGGGCCTCCCAGTCGCCCGCCTCGCGCTGTTTCTCCTCGTAGGTCGGCTTCTCGACCTGACCGCCCATGTCGATCAGGTTCCAACCGTTCTCCGCCGGGTCGCCGCCGACGAAACGGTCGGTGCCGTGGGCGCGCCAGCCGAAGAAGATGGAGTTGCGGTCGTCCACGGGCACCATCCGACGCAGGTAGAAGCCGGGCTGGTAGTACGTCGGCCGCGGCAGGTCCCACACCGACGGCACGTAACTCTCGAACGGCATCCGGCAGTGGAGGATGCGGGCCCAGATCCAGTCCTCGTCAAGGCGCCGCACCGCCATGTACATCATGCCGTCGCCGTCGCCGGTGAGCCGCCACTTGAGGTTGGGCAGGACGGCGAAGGCCTGGTGCTCGAAGTGGAGCGCGTAGCGCTCGTGAAGGAATACGGAATGCACCGGGTCCATGTTGTTCTCGTGGGAGTTCAGCCAGTTGTTCGCATAGGGAACCGCGAACGGCGCGAACTCGACGCCGGGCATCTCGAAGAAGTCGAGGCGCGGCTTGCGCGGCCTCAGCTCCGGCGGTCCCATGTAGGCATGCACCAGCCCGCGCATCTCGAAGGCCGGATAGGCGCCGTGATAGAGGCTGTCCTTGAGCTTCGAGTCCGGCGGCTCGCCCGGGGTCTCGAGGACGGCGCCGTCGACGTCGAACAGCCAGCCATGGTAGCAGCAGCGGATGCCGCGCTCGGAGACGATCCCGTACTCCAGCGACGTGCCCCGATGGCTGCAATGCCGATGCAGCACGCCGACCCGGCCGGACTTGTCGCGGAAGGCGACGAGGTCCTCGCTCAGGATGCGAACCGCCTTGGGCAGGTCCGTGAGTTCTTCGGACAGGCAGACGGGGATCCAGAACCGGCGGAAATACTCGCCCATGGGCGTACCCGGGCCGGTCTCGGTGATCAGGGGATCCGGCGGCGGGACGTCCCGCGTGTGGTACCCGTTGAACACCAGCTTCTCGTGGTCCCGGCGCGAGGTGTAGGTATCGAGTTCTTGAACGGCCATCGTCGTCGCCCCCCTGCTGTATTGGCGCGTGAACCTCCTGCTGTTCGGTGCGCGAAATGTTACCGAACGGAAGGCCGGGGGTAAACAGTGTGTCCTGGTTCAGGACAACAGCGCCGGAACGATCCAACTGCCACCCTCGACCGCAGCACACCACACACCGACAACATCAACCAAACGCCGACAACCACGCGACAGCGTGAGAAACGCAGGCTAACGCTGCCGCGACGGACAGTAGAACGTCGAGCGGCCCGATTGCACGAGCCGCTTGACCCCCGATCCACAATCGCAGTCCAGACAGGGCTCGCCCTCGCGACCGTAGACCGCCCACCGATGCTGAAAATACCCGAGCTCGCCCGATGTCCGCACGTAGTCGCGCAGGCTGGAGCCCCCGGCGGAGATCGCCTCCTCGAGAACGGACTTCACTGCCGCCACCAAGCGTTCGGCGCGCCGTCCCGGAACCGTGGCCGCCGGTCGAAGCGGAGAGATTCGCGCACGATACAGCGCCTCGCAGGCATAGATGTTACCTATGCCCGCCACCATGCGCTGATCAAGGAGGGCTCCCTTGATCGGCGCGCGACGCCCTTTCAGGGCGCGGCCCATGTAAGCGCCGTCGAAGTTCGAGGACAGGGGCTCCGGACCCAGTTCCGCGAGGAGAGGGTGTGCCTCCAACTCCGACTTCCACGCCAAGGTCATCAGACCGAACCGGCGCGAATCGTGCAGCACGACGCGAGTTCCGTCGTCCATTCCGATCAGCACGTGGTCGTGCGCACCCAGATTCGGCGGCTCCCCGGACACCAACAGACGGCCGGACATCCCGAGGTGACAGATTACGACCGACCCCTCGTCCAAGTATATCAGGATATATTTGGCTCGGCGGTCGATGGAACGGACATACCTCCCCGTCAATCTCGACGCGAAATCGCTCGGGAATGGAATCCGCAGGTCGGGGCGGCGAATCTCCACGCAGTCGATCCGCCTGCCCACGAGCCCGGCGCGGAGACCCCGGCAAACGGTTTCAACTTCGGGAAGTTCGGGCATTCCCGGTCGGCCGCCGCATCTGGACCGTCGTCATGGAATCAGGACGCTCGAACCAGTGATCCGGCGCGCTTCCAGATCGGTGTAGGCACGGGACGCTTCCCGCAGCGGATAGGTCCGACCGATCTCGATCTCGACCGCTCCGCTCTCGATGATGTCGAACAAGTCCCGCGCGGCGTCGAGCAGCGCTTCGCGTGTCTCGATGTACTGGTGCAGGCGTGCCCAGGTGAAGAACAGCGACCCGGGCGCGAAGACTTCGCCGAGCCGCACCGGCTTGACGGGACCGGACACATTGCCGAAGCTGACCAGCATCCCGCGTGGCGCCAGCGCGCGGACGGAATCGTCGAAGGTGGCTTGGCCGATGGAGTCGTAAACCACGGGCACGCCGCGGCCGCCGGTCAGGTCCCGGGCCAGACCCGCCACGGAATCCCTGCCGTGAACGAGGACGTGGTCCGCGCCATGCGCCCGCGCGATCTCGGCCTTGGCCTCGCTGCCCACGGTTCCGATGGTCGTCGCGCCCAGATGCCTGAGCCACTGACAGGCGATGAGTCCCACGCCGCCCGCCGCAGCATGGAACACTACGACCTGACCCGGTTCCACGCGAAAGGTCTGGCGGATCAGGAACCGCACGGTAAGGCCTTTGACCATCGACGCCGCGGCGACCTCTTCGTCGATGGAGTCGGGCAGGAGCACGAGCCGCTCCGCTGCGAGGATACGCTCGTCGGAATAGGCCTCCAGCGGCATGGCGGCATAGGCGACCCGGTCACCGACCTTCACCTCGGTGACGTCGTCGCCGACCTCTTCCACGACTCCCGCCGCCTCGAGACCGAGACCGCAGGGAACCGGCGTCGGGAAATGGTGGTCACCCCGCCGCCGATGCACGTCCGTGAAGTTGAGCCCCACGGCGGCGTGGCGGATGCGGGCCTCGCCCGGGCCGGGAGCGTCCAGGTCCCGTTTCTCCCAAGTCAGGACATCCGGCCCGCCGGTCTCATGGATCCGCATCCAGTGGCTCATGCGCTCTCCCTCTACGACAGCGGCGCGTCGAACGGTTCGCCGACTTTCTCGCCCACCTCGCGCAGCTCGGCGACGACCTCCGGCGGGATGGGAATGCCATTCGCCATTCTCTCCCGTTCGGTGTCGGCCGCCCGCTGGCCGGGGAGGCGCCCGTCCGCGCCCGTCGCCGTCAGGTACCGGGAAACCCAGCCTTCGACGTGGCGCTCGAAAATCTCGCGACCGACGACGCGCTCCGGATTGACGACGAAAAAGAAGGCGCCGACATGCATGGCGGCGCTACCCGTCGCGCCGGCGACGCCATGCATGACCGGCGCGAAGGTCCCCGAAAGGCTGGCGGCCAGGCACTCCACCATCATGGCGAGTCCGATACCCTTTGGTCCGCCGACCGGCAGCATGGCGCCGAGCAAGGCCCGCTCCGCGTCCGTGGTCGGCTCGCCGTCGGGGCCGATGGCCCACCCCTCGGGGATATCGCGTCCGGCACGGTGCGCCATCAGGACGCGGCCACGGGACGTGACGCACGTCGCCATGTCGAACACCAGAGGGTCGCGTCCCGGCAGCGGCGCGGCGAAGGATATCGGGTTGTTGCCGATCGCCCTCTCTTTCGAGCCGGGCAGCGACATGACCGGCGACGTCGCCTGCATCAGGACCGACACCATGCCCGCCTCCGCCGCGCGCAACGGAAAGATCCCGACGGCGCCGAGATGACCGCCGTCGCGGATGAAGCACGGCACGAAGGCGGTCTCGCGCGCCAGGTCGATGGCGCGGTCCATCGCCCTGGGGCCCACGACCTGGCCAAGTCCGTCGTTTCCGTCGACGATCAGGACGTTGTCGCGGCGCTCGAAGGCGATGCCGGGCGTGGGATTGATCTCGCCGGCCTCGAACTTCTGGACGTAGGTCATGACGCGGGTCACGCCATGCGTTTCGTAGCCGCGGGCGTTGCAGCGGGCCATGACCTCGGCGGCCAGTCGCGAGTCTCCGTCGGGCATGCCGCAGGCGGCGAACACCCGGGCCAACCACGACGCCAGCGCCGCGCGCGGAATGCGCCGCGGACCGGCCGTCGCGTCGTCCGGGAGCGCGGACAAACGCCTAGCCTCCCGGACCCAGGGCATCGCGCACGGACTCGGCGATCATCAGGCTCGAGCGCAACAACGCTTCCCGCGTCAACCCGGCGCAATGGGGGGTCAAGGTCACGTTGGGGACGTCTTCGAACACGTTGCCCGGCGGCAGAGGTTCGTCCTCGAAGACGTCGATGAACGCGCCACCGATCACGCCGTTCCCGAGCGCCGCCGCCAAGGCCGCGTCGTCGACCACGCCGCCCCGGGCGGTATTGATGAGCATGGAATCGGGTTTCATCTTCCTCAACGCCTCGGCGTCGATGAGATGATGCGTGCCGTCGGTCCGAGGCACGCTCAGGCTGACCACGTCGGCCTCGGTCAGAACGCCATCGAGGGTCGTCGGGATCACCCCGTGCTCCGCCCACAGGGGATCGTCGTCCTCGATAAACGGATCGTACGCCAGCATCCGCATACCGAACGCCTCCGCCCGCCTGGCGACCTCGCGGCCGATGATGCCGAAGCCCACGAGGCCGAGCGTCTGGCTCCCGGCCTCGCGGCCCGTCACCTTCGTACGCGGCCAGTTGCCGGCGCGCACCTCCTCGGTGATGCCGTACATGGCCCGCCGGAGCATGACCAGCATGGCGCCCAGGACGTACTCGGCGACGGACTCCTCAAGCGTCCCGCGCGCTGGCTGGACCTTGACGCCCCGACGTTCGCAGGCACCGAGGGCGATATTGTCGAGGCCCACGCCGAGGCGGCCGACGATGACCAGGTTCGGCGCCGCGTCCAGCAGCGACGCGCCGACCTGGGTGCGGTTCCGCACGATGAGACCCCGACAATCCCGCAGCCGCTCGCGCAGTTCCCCGGCGCGGTCGACCAGATCGGGATCGTAGTGGACGTCGAAGTCGGCCGACAGGCGGTCGACCGCTTCCTCGTCAAGGAACTCGCTGATGACGACGTCCGCCATGTGGCCCCCGCTGCTCGCGATCCTCAGTTCTGGCGTTTGATCATCGGGCCGGTGTCGGCGCCACCGAACACGTGAACGTGGAGATGGGGCACCTCCTGGTGACCGTGCGTCCCGACGTTGGACAGGATGCGGTAGCCGTCCTTCGCGACACCGGTCTTCTCCGCGACCTTGCCGACGGCCCGGAACAGCCCGGCGATCTCGGCATCCGACGCGTTCGCCACGAAGTCGCCGACGTCGACGTACCGGCCCTTGGGGATGACCAGCACATGCACCGGCCTCTGGGGATCGATGTCGTTGAACGCCAGCGCGTGGTCGTCCTCGTACACCTTGTCGCACGGGATCTCGCCGCGCAGCACCCTGGCGAAAACGTTCTCGTCGTCGTAGGCCATCCGATCCCTCCCCCCTGAACTGGAATCGTGCAGGTCCCGGCCGCCGCTCCGGCGCCGCTTCTCCTCCAGGCCCGACACGCCCTCGCGCCTCTCGAGCTCCGCGTAGACGTCGGCCGGGCGAACGCCCGCGTCGGACCAGAGCACGAACAAGTGATAGAGCAGGTCCGCGCTCTCCTTCGCCACCTCCCCCGCATCCTCCGCCATTGCGGCGATGATCGTCTCGACCGCCTCCTCGCCGGTCTTCCGGACGATCCCGGCGCGCCCGCCCGCGTGCAACCTGGCCGTGTAGCTCTCTTCCGGGTCGGCGGTCTTCCGATCCTCGATGACGGCGAACAGGCGATCGATCACCGAACCATCCAGCGTATCCTCGGTCATGCGCCTCACCGATCCGCGGCCGTCGTCCCGGCGATGGGATGTTCCTGGGTACCAGATCGTGGAGGCCGTGTCATCGCCGGCGCGCTACGGCCGCACGGGAACGCCCGCTTCCTCGAAATGGGCCTTCGCCTGCGGGATGCTGAAGATGCCGAAGTGGAAAATGGAGGCGGCGAGGACCGCCGCCGCGCGGCCCGACCGGACGCCCTCGACCAGATGCTCGAGCGTTCCCACGCCACCGCTGGCGACGACGGGGACGGACACCGAATCGGCGACGGCCCGCGTGAGCGCGATGTCGAACCCCTGGCGCGTGCCGTCCCGGTCCATCGACGTGAGCAGGATCTCCCCGGCACCGAACGCGGCCATGCGGCGGCACCAGGCGATCGCCTCGATCCCCGTGACCTCGCGCCCGCCGTGCGTGAATATCTCGTACCGCCCGGCCGCGTCGCGCTTGGCGTCGACGGCGACGACGATGCACTGGCTGCCGAACTTGCGGGCCGCCTCGGCGACGAACTCGGGCCGGCGCACGGCCGCCGTATTGATCGAGACCTTGTCGGCGCCGGCGAGCAACAACGCTCGGATATCCTCGAGCGCGCGGATGCCGCCGCCCACGGTCAGCGGCATGAAGCATCGCTCCGCAGTCCGCGCGACGACGTCCAGAAGCGGCTCGCGGCCCTCGTGGCTGGCAGTGATGTCGAGAAAGCACAGTTCGTCGGCGCCCTGAGAGTCGTAGACGCCGGCTTGCTCCACCGGATCGCCGGCATCCACGAGGTCGACGAAGTTGATTCCCTTCACCACGCGGCCGCCGCGAACGTCAAGGCAGGGAATGATGCGCGGCTTCAGCACGGAGGCCGTTCCTCAGGCGGCCATCAGCTCGAGGGCCGCGGCGGAGACGATGCGCCCGTCGTACAACGCCCGGCCCGAGACGACACCGTCGAGGCCGCGCGGACCGAGGCGTTTCAGGGCCGCGAGATCGTCGAGGGACGCCACGCCCCCGCTCGCGATGACGGGCACTCCGGTCCGTTCGACGAAGGCCTCGGTGGCTTCGACGTTGGGCCCCGCCATCGTGCCGTCACGGTCGATGTCGGTATAGACGAACGCGGCGACTCCGGCGGTCTCGAACTCCGCGGCCAGCTCGGCGGCGGCCACCCCCGACTCCGCCGTCCAGCCGCCGGTGGCGGCCCGGCCGTCCCGCGCGTCGATACCGACGACGATCCGTCCCGGGTACGCGCGGCAGGCGGCGCGCACGACACCAGGGTTCTCCACCGCGGCGGTGCCGAATATCACCCGCCGCGCGCCGCGGTCGAGCCACGCGGCAGCGGTTTCCGGATCCCGGATGCCGCCGCCGAGCTGCACCGGGATCGAGACGGCGGCAAGGATGTCCTCGACCGCGTCGGCGTTGACCGGCCTTCCCGCGAAGGCGCCGTCGAGGTCGACGAGGTGGAGCCACCGGAAGCCCGCGGACTCGAACGCCCGGGCCTGATCCGCCGGGTCGTCGTTGAAGACGGTGGCCGACTCCATGTCACCGCGCAGGAGGCGCACGCACCGCCCGTCCTTGAGATCGATCGCCGGGTAGAGGATCACTTGGACGACGCCCCGAGGTCCTTCTCGAAGAAATATCCGGGCACGAACCCACCGCCGACGAAAGCGTACTTGTCCTTCGTCGCCCATTTCTTGAAGCCGGCGCGCTCGTACAGACGGATCGCGGCGGTCTGCGTGGCACGGACATCGAGATCGAGCACGCCGAAGCCGGCGTCCCGCGCCCGCCGCTCCATGGATTCGAGCATCGCCTGGCCGAGCCCGTGCGCCCGCGCCCACGGCGCGAGAAAGAACGTGGTGACGTGCGCGGCGAAGGACTGGGCCTCGTTGTTGGGTGGCGGGCGCAACAACTGGGCCGATCCGACGATGCTCCCTTCCAGCCGCGCCACGATGAGATCCCGTTCAGGGACAAGCAGAACGCCGCACCAATAGGATTCGAGGATCCGTCGCGGTGGAGGCGTCAACCAGCCGAAGCCGTTCCCGTCCAGAATGGCCTCTTCCGTGGCACCGCAGAGATCCTGGAGATCCCGATCCGCGAGCTCGACGATCCATTCGACGCCGGTCCGTTCCATCACGGTCGCCATGACAGGAAATTGCCGATGATCCGCAGTCCCACGGCCTGGCTTTTCTCCGGGTGAAACTGGGTCCCCACCAGATTGTCCCGGCCCACGGCGGCCGTCAGGGGGCCGCCGTAGTCCACGTGGGCGAGCCGGTCGTCCGGCCGGCGGCAGGCCATCGCGTAGCCATGCACGAAATAGACGTGGCGCCCGTCCCGTAACCCCGCGAACAACGGATGGTCAGCCCGGTCCAGGATCATGTCGTTCCATCCCATATGGGGAATTTTCAGCCCGGTTCCGTTCGCGCGCGCGGACGATCCCACGTCGATGGCGGCGACCTCGCCGTTGATCCAGCCGAGTCCCGGATGCTCGCCGTGCTCGCGGCCCGTCGTGGCCATCAGCTGCATGCCGACGCAGATCCCGAGGAAGGGCTTGCCGCGGACGATGACCGCCTCTTCCAGCGCCTCGACCATGCCGTCGAGTCCGTCGAGTCCGCGGCGGCAGTCCGCGAACGCACCGACCCCCGGCAGGACGATCCGGTCCGCGGACAGCGCATCGTCGGCCACGCTCGTCACCAAGACGGGATCGGAGCGACCGCCCTCGCGAACGGCCCGCTCGAAGGCCTTGGCCGCGGAGCGCAGATTACCGGCTCCGTAATCGATGATGGCGACCGTCATGACCGTTTCCCGGCACCGGGTCGGCCGTCGGCTTCAGACGTTCAACACGCCTTTCGTCGACGGGACTTCCCCCGCGATTCGCGAATCCCGCTCGATGGCGTCGCGCAGCGCGCGCGCCAAGCCCTTATAGCAGGACTCGACCATATGATGGGTGTTCTCGCCGTAGGCATTCTCGACATGCAGCGTGATCCCGGCGTTCTGGGCGAAGGCCTGGAACCACTCCTTGAAGAGTTCCGTATCCATCTCCCCCAGTTTCGGGCGGGGAAACGCCACGCGCCAGACCAGATAGGGACGGTTGGACACGTCGACGGAAACCCGCGTCAGGGTTTCGTCCATGGGGATCGTCGCGTTCCCGTACCGGCGTATGCCCCGCCTGTCTCCCAAGGCCTGAGCGACGGCTTGGCCGACGACGATTCCCGTATCCTCGGTCGTATGGTGGAAGTCGATGTGAAGGTCGCCCTCGGCCCGGAGGGCGAGATCAATCAACGAGTGCCGGGACAACTGCTCCAGCATGTGATCCAGAAAACCGACGCCGGTGGCGACCTCGTACTGCCCCGTTCCGTCGAGATTCACCTCGACGGCAACCCGCGTTTCCCTGGTGGCGCGTTCGACCACGGCCTTGCGCATGACGACCTCCGCGAGAATCGGCGCCCTTGTAGCAGCAACGCATTCCCGGCGCCAGCCGGGACCACTTGACCGGGGCACGGCAAACGCCACATGGTTTGCGGCCCGCACGGTTCGCCGCGCCCGGAACCCCGGAGCCCGGCGCCGCCGCGACTTGACTTGCGGAGCCGATCATGACCGAGGCGTCGCCTGCCGTCTGGCACGGCACCACGATTCTTTCCGTACGGAAGGCGGACTCCGTGGTCATCGCGGGAGACGGCCAGGTCTCGATGGGCGGCACCGTCGTCAAGTCCTCGGCGCGGAAGGTCCGTCGTCTGGGGAACGGCTCCGTCGTCGGCGGGTTCGCCGGTGCGACGGCCGACGCCTTCACCCTGTTCGAACGGCTGGAGTCGAAGCTGGAGCAATACCCGGCCCAGCTCACGCGCGCCTGCGTGGAGCTCGCCAAGGACTGGCGCACGGACCGCTACCTCCGTCGTCTCGAGGCCATGATGGCCGTCGCCGACGACAGGAGGTCGCTGATCCTGAGCGGGACCGGCGACGTCCTGGAGCCGGACGACGGGCTCATCGGCATCGGGTCCGGGGGGAACTACGCCCTGGCCGCGGCCCGCGCGCTGATCGACCGCGAGGAGCTGAGCGCCGCAGACGTCGCCCGGCGGGCCCTGAAGATCGCCGCCGGTATCTGCATCTACACAAACGACCACGTGATCCTCGAGACCCTTTGACGGCATGACCGAGTTCAGCCCCCGAGAAATCGTCTCCGAGCTCGACCGTTTCATCGTCGGGCAGCATGACGCCAAGCGCGCCGTCGCCATCGCGCTCCGCAACCGGTGGCGCCGCCAGCAGCTGCCCGACAACCTGCGCGACGAGGTGCTGCCGAAAAACATCCTGATGATCGGCCCCACGGGCGTCGGCAAGACCGAGATTTCCCGCCGCCTGGCGCGCTTGGCGAACGCGCCTTTCATCAAGGTGGAAGCGACGAAGTTCACCGAAGTCGGCTACGTCGGCCGCGACGTCGAGCAGATCGTCCGCGATCTCGTCGAGATCGCGATCCACATGCAGCGCGAACAGAGCCGCAAGGAGGTGATGGCGCGCGCCGAGCTCGCGGCGGAAGGCCGCGTTCTCGACGCTCTCGTGGGCGGACACGCCTCGGAAAGCACGCGCCAGACGTTCCGCCAGAAGCTGCGCGACGGGGAACTGGAGGACAAGGAAATCGAGCTCGAGGTCTCGGAATCGGCCGGGGCCTCGTTGCCCACGTTCGACATCCCCGGCATGCCCGGTGCGAGTATGGGCATGATCAATCTCAATGATATCTTCGGCAAGGCCTTCGGCCAGAAAACGACGAAACGCCGCATGACGGTCGGCGAGTCCTACGACGTGCTGGTCGCCGAGGAGAGCGACAAGCTCCTCGACCAGGACAGGCTCGTCGGTAATGCCATCGAGATGGTGGAGCAGAACGGCATCGTGTTCCTCGACGAGATCGACAAGATATGCGCCCGCTCCGAACGCGTCGGCGCCGACGTGAGCCGCGAGGGGGTGCAACGGGACCTGCTACCGCTGATCGAGGGCACGACGGTGGCCACGAAGCACGGCACGGTCCAGACCGACCATGTCCTGTTCATCGCCTCGGGGGCGTTTCACCTGGCGAAACCCGCGGACCTCCTGCCCGAGCTTCAGGGACGGCTTCCCATTCGCGTCGAGCTCCAGGCCCTGACCCATGAGGACTTCAAGCGCATCCTCGTGGAACCCGAGGCCAGCCTCATCAAGCAGTACACGGCGCTGATGGGCACGGAGGACGTGACGCTGACGTTCGGCGACGACGCGGTCGAAGAAATCGCGACCCTGGCCGAAGAGGTGAACTCGGGCGTCGAGAACATCGGCGCCCGGCGTCTCCACACGATATTGGAGCGGCTTCTGGAGGAGATCAGCTTCACCGCGTCCGACCGGGCAGGCGAGTCGATCGCCATCGATTCGGCTTACGTGCGCGAACAGGTCGCGGATCTGGCCAAGAACGCCGACCTGTCCAAGTTTATCCTATAAGATGATACGCTTAACCACCTGACATACGGTGTGGCTTCGTCTTCCCGGACCAGGCGGTTACGGACAATAGGTAATCCCAAATTTCTGACGATTTAGGCTCGGGTATATGGTTCCATCCTTGAGTAGAGAGGTTGATTCCAAACCTGTCTTTAATATCGGAGATAAGTGCTGATCCTTTTTCTTGTCCGTATTGATCTTCAATACGCCGCACCGCCCGAACGCTGGCATGTTTGGCGACATTCCGGCGCATCCATCCCCACAAACCGCACCCGTTCGCCGCGCCATCGAAGTGTATCCCCGTCCACGACCGCCGCCGCGTGTCCCGCCGCGTCCGCCACGCCGCGGATAATGCTCAAGAGAATCGTCAACGCGAGTATCACGGCGAAAGCCACCATGCCCGCCACAATGAGTTTCAGGATACAGCCAAGCGGCCGTTCCCAAGACCGAAATTGGCGCCCGTTCGGTTCGGGGTTCGGTTCGGACCGCCCCTTCCACGTCATGCGCCCTCCATGAAACTATGTATCGCCACTGTTGATCCCGCCGCTTCCTTCAACAACTCGTAAGCGTCGGTTCCCTCCAACCACTTGTTGTTCCTTAGACAATCGAAAGGCGTCCTGCCCTTGTTGTCGCGGGCGCCCGGGTCCGCACCAAGTTTGAGCAACCTCATGATCATCGAAGAATTGGAGTTCGAGGCCGCCCCATGAAGCAGCGTATTGCCGTATTCGTCGCGGGCGTTCACGTCCACGCCGGCTTCGATGAAAGTCTTGATCACCAGAAGATTGAAGTTCGAGACAGCCCTATAAAGCGGCGTTAGCTTGACGGACGGATATTTGGCCACAGCGGCGTTCATGTCCACGCCGCCTTCGATCAATGCCTTTTCTCTGAATTTTTCCATTGTACTGAAATAATGTATGTTCTCCTAGTTGAATTCCTCCCCGCCCGATCCGCCCATCTGTTACACGGAATTTTCCGGGTGGAGTGCGAGCGGGAAGCTCTTTAGAGAAGAAATTCTCAAGGTCTTAGATCGTATGAAAATCCTCGTCTTTGGCGCTGGTTTTCACTACTCGCACAGGCTTTCTCCCAATAGCTGTCGTTGCGCCCTGTCAGGCCGCGGAAAAGTTACCGAAGCGGACCGCCCAGCCGCCCATATCGGCTTATGGCTTACCCGACGATGCCAGTCCAGTTTCGTTCAAATCCGGCCCGACAGGCTCGCCAAGGTGGCGCGAATACGCTGCGCGACGGTGATGCCGGTGAGCACCGCCAGCAGGTAGACCACCGGCGCCAGCCATCCGGTCATCAGCCCGAGGGCGATGAGCACGACTCGTTCCGGCCGGGTCGCGATCCCCACCTTGCAGGCGACGTTGAGGGCCTCGGCGCGGGCGCGGGTGTAACTGACCAGCAAGGATCCGAGCAAGGCCAACAGGACCACGCCGGCATCGACGGCCTGGCCCTCGCGAGCGAACACGTAGGCGATCGCCGCGAAGACAGCGCCTTCCGATATCCGGTCGAGCGTCGAGTCGAGATAGGCGCCGACAACGCTCACCCTGTTCGTCGCCCGCGCGAGCATGCCGTCGAGAACGTCGAAGCCGCCGCCGAGCAGATACAGCGCGCCGGCCAGGAAATAGTTGTCGCGCGTTATCAGCCATGCGGCGACGACGTTGACGACCAGACCCGCCATCGTGACATGGTTGGGCGAGATGTCCGACGTCGCCAGAACCTGGGCCACGGGACGCAGCAACCCTTCGAGACGGGCGCCGATCCGTTGCCTCAGGACTTCCATGCCCCGGCCTCAGTCCCGCCTGCCGGACCGGCCCCGGCGGAGCTGCACGTAGAGGGCGCCGGTTCCGCCATGCCTCGGCAGGGCCGCCTCGAATCCGGCGACGTATGGCGACAGATCGGCCGCTCCGAGCCAGCGCGGCGCGGACCGGCGCAGAACACCGGGCGCCGGGTCGCGAACTCCGGACCCGCCGTCCGACCGGCTTCCCTTGCCGGTTATGACGAGAACGCATCGACAGCCGCGGGCCGCCGCGTCCCGGATGAACCGGCGCAGCTCGGCGTGCGCCTCCCGCTGCGTCATGCCGTGCAGGTCGAG
Organism: uncultured Alphaproteobacteria bacterium; assembly: GCA_958295725.1. Taxonomy (GTDB): domain Bacteria; phylum Pseudomonadota; class Alphaproteobacteria; order UBA2966; family UBA2966; genus UBA2966. The sequence goes on from OY282368.1 coordinate 92,583, forward strand.
ACGGGCCTCGACGCCCTGGACGTCCCGCCGCTTGAGACGGCGGGACACGTGCTTGTCCAGTCTCCCCGGCGCCGCCGGTCTCTTCGGCGGCGGTGCCCGACCGGAGGCGGCGCCCGGAGCGGCGGGAGGACTCGCTCCGCCCTCCTGCGCCCCCGACACGGCGCACGAACGGCCCGCCGGGGGCTCTTCGGTTTCCCCCGGATGGCGGCGCCGGGGCGAGAGCCGCGTCGTGTCCCGCATGGCGCGCCGCCAGAGATCGGCGTCGTCCTCCGCTTCGGCGCGGGAGCGCTTCCCGGTCGGCCGGTTATCGCTCATCGCCGTCGCCGACCAGGACGATGTGAAAGCGCCGGGGTCCGTGAGCGCCGAGGTAAAGGGTCATGGCGATATCCGCGGTTCGCGACGGACCGGTGATGAAATTCACGGTCCGGGGCATGGCTCCGGCCCGCCCGGACGCCGAGGCCCGTTCGCGGAGCAGCCGCCAAGCGTCCTCGTAGGCGCCCACGATCTCGCATTCGCGAAGGACGACCACATGGGTCTCGGGCAGGAAGTTCAGGGTGGTCGGCGTGTCCTTGCCGGACACGGCCATCACGGTGCCGGTCTCGGCGATCCCGGCGAAGGCCGGCGTGACCGACACGGCGTCCGTCTCGGCGGCGGCGCCCCGGCGAACCTCCAGCGTCGACGCGGCTTCCCACGGTGCGCCGTCGAGGCGCGCGTCCGGCGCGACGACCAGCCGCGCGGGCAGATTGCGCACGGCCAGATAACCGGCCACCGCCCCCGGCGCCTCGTCCAGGCTCTCCACCCGCGCCACGGTCGCGTCGGCCTCTTCCGCCATGGCGACGAACAGGTCTACCCGGTCGCGATGCGACAGTTCGACGCGCCTCGGGCGCGGCCCCGCCAGACGGCGGGCGAGCCGTTCTTCGACGGCACTCTCTCCGGCATCGCCCCGCCCGAGATTGCCGCGGATACGGCCGAGAATGGCGGCACGAGCACTCATGCCGCGTCGCGCCCGGCCCGCCGCCAGAGATCCATGAAGGTCTCCCCCTGGGGCGCCGGAACGTCCCGCCCGGCCGTCCAGCCCCTCGACAGCGGCAGCCGCCGCAACCGCCCCGACCGTCCGGCGGCGGTGCGGAGAACGCCCGCGAGGAAACGGGCCCAGAGGCGATAGACCCGGGGGCGCCGCGCGATCCATGCCCAGGCCGCGACCGCCCAGCGTTCCGGCAGCGGCGACAGGCACTCGCTATGGCTCCGCTCGCGCAAACGCCGCAGCATACGGGGAATCGGTATGCGCACGGGGCAGACGGCCTCGCAACGGCCGCACAGACTGGAGGCGCTGGGCAGGTGGCGCGCCGCCGGCAGTCCGACCAGATGGGGGGTCAGCACGGCACCCATGGGTCCCTGATAAACCGACCCGTAGGCGTGGCCCCCGACGGAGGCGTAGACCGGACAATGGAACAGGCACGCGCCGCACTTGATGCAGCGCAGCATGTCCTGGAACGGGCCCCCGACCAGCCGGCTTCGACCGTTGTCCAGGATGACCACGTGAAAGCTCTCGGGACCGTCGAGATCGTCCGGTCGCCGCGGTCCAGTGGAGAATGTCGTGTAGGCGGAGAACTCCTGCCCGGTCGCCGAGCGCGCGAGAACGCGCAAGAGGGTCGCCGCGTCCTCCAGCGTGGGCACGATCTTCTCGGGCGTCGCCAGCACGATATGCCGCCTGGGCAGAGTCTGCGTCAGGTCGCCGTTGCCCTCGTTGGTCACGATCACGGTGCTCCCCGTCTCGGCGATCAGGAAGTTGGCGCCGGTAATGCCGACATCGGCCTCGATGTACTTCCGGCGCAATACCTGGCGGGCCTCGTCGACGAGCTCGCCCGGATCGTCCAGCCGCCGGGTCCTGCCGTACCGCCGGTGGTGCTCGTGGAACAGGTCGGCGACCTGATCCTCGGTCTTGTGGATCGCCGGAGCGATGATGTGGCTCGGCGGTTCGTCGGCGAGCTGAATGATGTACTCCCCCAGGTCGGTCTCGACCGGGACGATGCCGTGCGACTCCAGAAACGGGTTGAGACCGATCTCCTCGGCGATCATGGTCTTGCCCTTGGTGACCATGCGGGCGTCGACCTCCCGGCACAGGCGCAGCACCAGGTCGCGGGCCTCGCCCGGGGTCTCGCACCAGTGGACCGTCCCGCCGCTCTCCTCGACGCGTCGCTCGAACCGCTCGAGATAAAGGTCGAGATGCGCGATCGCGTGGTCCTTGATGTCCCGGGCGGCGTCCCGCAACGCCTCGAATTCCGGGAGACGGTCCACCGCGGCCTGGCGCCGGGCACCGCCAAACCCCTCGCGTACCTTGCCAAGGGCGGCGCGAAGCCGGTCGTCGGCGATCGCCCGGGCCGCGTTCTCGGGGAAGGCCTGGCTCGTCAGCACCGGACGTCCACCTCCTCCGGCGCCCCGATCCCAGGGTCTTCCGTCATATCCGCGAGGAGCTCCGCGGCGTGGCGGACGGTGATGCCCATCTCGTCGCGGCGCATTCTGCCCGCGATATTCATCAGGCAGCCGAGATCGCCGCCCACCACCACGTCCGGGTCCACCGAGGCCAGGGCGTCCACCTTGCGGCTCGCGATATCCGCGGATATGGGTCCGTACTTCACCGAAAACACGCCGCCGAAGCCGCAACACGCCTCGGTTTCGGGAACTTCCCGCAGCTCCAGGCCACCGACGCTGGCCAGCAGCTCGCGGGGCTGGTCCCGGACGCCCATGTCGCGCAGGCTCGAGCACGAGTCGTGATAGGCCGCGATACCGCGGAACGAAGCCTCCACGGTCGTAACGCCGCAGACGTCGACCAGGAAGGACATGAGCTCCCGCGCGCGAGCGGCGACCGCCGCGGCGCGCGGTCCCCATCCGTCGTCGTCGCGCAACAGGTCGGGATAATGCCGGCGCAACATGCCGGCGCAGCTCCCCGACGGCGCGACCACCCAGTCGAACCCCTCGAAGGCGGCGACGACCTGACGGGCGATCGCCTGGGCCTGCGACCGTGCTCCCGAGTTGTAAGCGGGCTGTCCGCAGCAGGTCTGAACGGTCGGAACCTCGACCGTGCAACCGGCGGCCCGCAGGAGCTTGACGGCGGCGAAGCCCACCGTCGGGCGGAACAGGTCCACCAGACAGGTGACGAACAGTCCCACGCGCCGGGTTCGGCCGCTCCGTCTGTCCATCGTGTCCGAGGCGCCCGGCATCTCCGGAGGCCGTCCCGCGTTCACTCGCCGCTCCTCGCGTCGGTTCGTCGCGCGTCGCCCAATAAATCCCACGGCGCGACGACGCGCAAGACGGACACGCGCCGGTCCAGGCGGCTCTTCAATCCGCCGTTCGTGCGCCGGAGACGAGTCGCTCGCGCGCGCCCTTGGGCAGCAGCAGGTAGTAGCGTCCCGTCTCGCTCATGTTTCCGGCGACCCTCCCGGCGGCCGGGCCGCTGCCCCAGAAGACGTCGCCGCGCACCGCTCCGCGAATGGCGGCGCCCGTGTCCTGAGCGACGAGCAACCGACGCAGCGGCGCTCCGTCGGGATCGCCGGTCGTGGATGGCATCGACGTCTCCAGCCAGACCGGCGTGTGGAGCGGCAACAGCGCGACGTCGACCGCGAGCGAGCGGCCTGGCGTCAAGACGACCCGTCCCGCACCGACCGGACCGTCGCCGGCGATCTCGCGAAAGAAGACATACCGCGCGTTGGTGGACATCACGTCCCTCGCCATCCGCGGGTTCGTTTCGAGCCACCATCGAATCGACCGCATCGAGACGCCGTCCGCCGACAGCGCACCCCGCTCCGCCAATACCCTGCCGATCGCCGTATAGGGCCGTCCGTTGCTGGCCGTGTATCCGACACGGATCCGGGCGCCGTCGTCGAGACTTATGCGTCCGGATCCCTGGATGTGGAGAAAGAACGCATCGATCTCGTCCCGCAACCAGAGAATCGGCTCGGCCCGGCCCTCCAGTCCTCCGCGCTCAATGGCGGCGCGGGTCTCGAACGGCCCGAGCTTCCCGTCGACCAGCCGTCCCACCAATTGGATTCCGCGCCACTCGGGACGGAAGTCGCCCAGATTCGCCGTGACCAGATCCTCGGGCCGCCCGTAAACCGGTACGTCGAAGCCGTCGGTCCGTTCGCGGCTGCCCTCGAACAGCGGTTCGTAGTATCCGGTGAACAGGCCCTCGGCCCCGCCGGCGCCGGTGACGGCGACCGGCTCGAACCCGGTCTCGAAATAGCGGCGGACGGCGGCGGGGTCGCCACGGTCCACTCGTCGCGCCCGCCGGCAGACGCTCCGCCAGTCCGAAGCCGCGATGCCGGCCGCACCGGCCCCGGCGGAAGATCCCGATGCGAGCCCGTCCAGGCGGTCACAGGACCGGATGAAGGCCGCGAGTGCCGGACCCGGATCGTCCTTCTCCCACCCGCGCAGCGCGTCGAACCCGACGGGACGGAACTCGACGAACGCCTCGCCGGCGGCGGACGATTCGCCGTCGGGCGGCGGTCTCAGAAGCCACCACGCCGCCAGCGCGACGAGCAACGCGACGACGGAGACGCCGACCCCCCCGATATGCCGCCCATTCATAGGTCGCCGCGCGGGCTATTGCGGGCTACGGGTCTCGACCAGCTTCCAGTTCGGGTCACGGTTCCGGACCTCGCGCGCGAACGCCCAGAAATCGGTCACCTCCTGCGCCTGATCCGGATCCCCTGCGACGACGATTCCGCTTTCCTCCCGCGTCACATTGATCACGTCGGCGACGAACTTGACCGTGAGTTCGGCGACCCCATCGGACAGACCGGCCTCCACGACCTCCGTGGCCCGAATGGCCAGAACCGTCGTTTCCAACGTATGCCCTTGGGCGATCCGCTCCTGGATCGCCCCGGCGAAGTTCTCGTAGACCTCGTCCGACAGGAGCCGCCGAAGGGTCGCGTCGTCGGCCACGGCGTAGGCGGTGACGACCATCTCGTACGCCGCCCGGGCGCCCTGGAGAAACTCCTCGGCGTCGAACCGCCGGTCGGCGCGGCGGATATCGGCGAGACCCGCCGCGACGGCGTCCTCCTCCTCAGGCACATCCTCCGGCTCCGCCGAATCGTCCGCGTCCGACGCGTGATCCGGCAAGCCGATGACGTTCTCTTCCGTGCCTTGCCGGCGCGGCGCGGCGCCGCGCCGGGGCCGACCGTTTCCCGGACGCCGGCCGAGGACGCCACGCAACCGCAGAACGATGAACGCGGCCACCATGGCGAACAGAACGATGTCGAGAAATGGGAAGCCGTCGCCCATTGTCCGTGATCCCGTGGAAGAAGCCATGCCACGACCATGGCCCGGTCCGACACACCGAACCCCGTCGCGACGCCAAAACTCCGGGCGTGTTGATGGGTGCTACAGTAACGGCTTGTCCGGGCGCGGTCCAGAGTCGGAACCCCCGATAAGGACCGGCCCGCCGGGCGATCGGGGGAGACCGGTTCGCCGCGGGCTCGAACGGGGACGCGAATCACGGGGAGGCGACATGCCGGATGCCGCCGAAAGCGGTGGACGAAGGGTGCCGAAGCTGAGCGTCAGGACGCGGTACGTCAAGGATCTCTCGTTCGAGAATCCCAACGCCCCGCGCAGCTTGCGGCCGGAACGGGGCGCGCCCGCCATCGGCGTCGATGTCGGGGTCGACGCACGGTCCCTGGGACACGCCAACTACGAAGTGAGCCTCGGGATCACGGCGACCGCGTCCCATGACGGCACCACGCTGTTCGTCGTCGAACTCAAGTTCGCGGGCATCTTTCTGATCCGGGATTTCCCGCCGGAGCGAGTCGAGCCTGTGTGCATGGTCGAGTGTCCCCGGCTCCTGTTCCCGTTCGCCCGGCGCGTGATCGCCGAGGCCACCCGCGACGGGGGATTCGCGCCCCTGTTGCTGGCCCCGATCGATTTCTCCGCGCTCTACCACCAGCGCCGAACCGGCGGGGACGGCGGCGAAGGAACCGTGAAGCGGCCTGACGCGCCGTTCCCAGCGGCCCACGCGGCGCCTCATAATAACGTACTGAACTAGGCACCGGTCCGGTCGAGACCGGACTTGTATAATCGGCGCCAGACCCTCGTTCCCGCCGACGCCTCAACAGGTCCGAATCATGGCCTTCCCTCGACTCGCGAAGGTCGCCACGGCCGCGACGAGCGTGACCCTGGCGCTGCTCCTGATCGCCCATGCCTGGTACTGGCGCGTCGGCGTCTCGCTGGTCGAGGACACGATCGCCGGCTGGTCCGACGAAATCCGCGAGCGGGGCGGGCGCGTGGAGATCGAAGGCTTCGCGATCGGCGGCTACCCGCTCCGCTTCGACGTTAGCGCGGCCTCCGTTCTCGTCGAGGCCATGGGCCCGCCCCTGGCCTGGTCGTGGCGTGGCGACGCCGTGCGCGCCCAGGCCCGCGTCTGGGAGCCCGGCATCGTCGCCGTTCGCCTGTCCGGCGGTCATGAGTGGCGCGTGAAGGACCGGGACGGCGCCTCCCGGACGACCGTGAGCGTGGACGGCCTGACGGCGGGCTTCGAGATCGCGGATTCCGAACTGAAATCCCTGAAGGCGAGTCTGAAGAATATCGCCGCGTCGAGGGACGGACTGGCCGGTCCGGTCACAGCGAAGTCGGCGGTCGTCTCCGGTATGCGGGAGAGAGGCGCGGAAGCGGTGGGCGCGTTCCGCTCGACCGGACGCATCCGGCGGGCGGACCTGCCGCTGGCGCCGTCGATTTCCCTGGGGGCCGTCGTCGATCGACTGACGTGGGACCTCGTCGTAGCGCCCCTTCCGGCGTCCGCGGGAGCGGAGGGCCTCGCCGTCTGGCGCGATGACGGAGGAAAGGTCGACATCGACTCGCTCGCTCTGCGGTGGGGCGCCCTGGTGGTCGACGCCGAGGGCACGATCAGCCTCGACCGCCGTTTCCGGCCCCTCGCCGCCGTTACCGCGACCGTCCACGGCCACCGCGCGCTGATCGACTCGCTGGTCCAGGCGGGAAGGATGGGGGCGGTGAAGGGGGCCGCGGCGAAAATCGCGGTCGGCGTGCTCTCGGACCCGGCGGACGACGGGGGCATCGTCGTTCCGCTCATCGCCCAGGACGGCTGGCTTACCGCCGGGCGCTGGCGGGTTTTGCGCCTCCCGCCCGTCGTTTCCTCCCCGGGCACTTGATCACGGTCCCGGCCTCCGGTCCGCCGGGCACCTCGGCCTGGCCCGCCTCGATGACTCCCCGGCGAATGGCGCGGGTTCGGGAGAACAGGGATTCGAGCGCGTCCCCCTGGCCCCAGCGGATGGCCCGTTGCAGCGCCGACAAGTCCTCGTTGAACCGCCCCAGCACCTCGAGCACGGCATCGCGATTATGCAGGAAGACGTCGCGCCACATGACCGGATCGGACGCCGCGATACGGGTGAAATCCCGGAACCCCCCCGCCGAGTACTTGAATACCTCGGACTCCGTGACCGATTCCAGATCGGCGGCCGTGCCGACGATGTTATAGGCGATCAGATGAGGAAGGTGCGACGTCACGGCCAGAACGAGGTCGTGGTGCGTGGCGTCCATGATCTCCACATGGCTCCCGGCGCGGCGCCACAGATCGGTGACCCGGCGAACGGCGGACGCATCCGTTCCCTCCGCTGGCGTGAGGATACACCACCGTCCCCGGAACATCTCGGCGAATCCCGCCTCCGGGCCCGAACGTTCGGTCCCGGCGACGGGATGGCCTGGAACCAGATGGACGCCGGCGGGGATGCGCGGCGCCAGGGTGTCGACGACGGCCCGCTTGACCGAGCCCACGTCCGACACGATCACGCCCGGCTTCAGCGAGGGCGCCATGGCCTCGGCGATGGCGGCGTAGGTACTCACCGGCGAGCATATGACGACGAGATCGGCCCCTTTCACGGCCTGCCTCGGACTCGCGAAGGTGGCGTCGACGAGCTGGAGTTCGCGGCAGACCGACCGCGTTCGGCGGGTGCGGGCGCAGCCCACGATGCGCCGGGCGAGACCCTCCCGGCGCATCACCCGCGCCAAGGACGAGCCGATCAAGCCCGTGCCGACAAGGGCGACGGTGTCGAACAGCGGTTCAACTTCCCTTCGCCGCGCCACCGCCTCACTCCAGAAATGTCTTGAGCGAGCGCGCCATGGCCCGGACCTCTTCCTCGAGGCCGACCGTGATGCGGACGTGGTCGGGAAGGCCGTAGGCATTCATGTCGCGCACCAGCACGCCGTCCCTCGCCATATGCTCGATCGCCGCGGCGGCCGTTCGGCCCTCGTCGGGAAATTCCGCGCAGACGAAATTGGTGACGCTGGGAATGTAGGGGACGCCGAGGTGCCGGAGCTCGTCCTGGATCCAGCCGCGCCAGGTTTCGTTGTGCCGCCGGGCGCGCTCGATGAACGCTTGGTCCTCGACCGCGGCGGTCCCGGCGGCCTGGGCCGGGGCGGTGACGTTGAAAGGTCCGCGCAGCCGGTTCAGGACCTCCACCACGCCCGCCGGTCCGTAGCACCAGCCCAAGCGCAGTCCCGCGAGACCGTAAGCCTTGGAAAATGTGCGCGTCATGACCACGTTGTCCGCGGCGCCGACGAGCTCGATGCCGGACGCGTAGTCGTCTCGGGTGACGTATTCGGCGTAGGCCGCGTCGACCGCCAGCATCACATTCGCGGGAAGGCCGCCGTGGAGGCGAGCCAGTTCCCGACGCGGCAGACAGGTCCCGGTGGGATTGGGATTGGAGACGAACACCAGGCGGGTGCGCTCCGTCACCCGCTCCAGCAAGGCGTCCACGTCGGGAGTCCAGTCCCGTTCGGGCGCCGCGACGGGGGTCGCCCCGACGCCGAGCGCCGACAGTCTGTACATGACGAACCCGTGGGTGCTGTGGAGAACCTCGTCCCCGGGACCCGCGTAGGCGGCGACGAGGAGGTGGATGATCTCGTCGGACCCTTCGCCGCAGACGATGTTCTCCGGATCCAGCGCGTTGCCGCCAGCGCGATGAACCCTGGCGATGGCCTCGCGCAGGTCGGCGGCGGCGCCGTCGGGGTACCGATGCAGCTCGCCCGCCATCGCCCGATAGGCGGCCACGGCCTCGTCGCTGGTCCCCAGCGCCGATTCGTTCGACGACAGCTTGACGACGCGCTCGTGGCCCTTGGCCCGGGACCGGCCGGGGACGTACATGGGAATCTCCAGGACTCCCTCGCGGGGGGTGGGGCCGCTCATGTCGTGGAACCTGCCGGGCGGACGTTTGTTTCGCTATTCGGCCGCGACCGCCGCGGAATGGATGCCGGTCGGCGCGTGGACGGGATTGGCGAACCCGCCGATGGCGACGACCCGGCCGATGCGGCCGCGCGCCCCTTCCACGAGGGCTCCGATCCTGGGGTCGGCGGCGGTCAGATAACCCTCGACCTCGATGAGATGCAGCCATTCCGGACGGTCTTCCCGCGGGTCGAGCGCCGTGATGCTGCGTCCGGTCAGCGCAACGCACCCGAGGAGCTCGTTGATCCGCGCTCGGCCGATGCGCGCGTCGGAGGCGATGACGACAAGCGTTCGATCGTCCTTCGTATCTTCCTGCGGCATTTTCGACACGACCAGAGCCGCCGGGATTCCGAACCGGGAGCTCCGATCCTCGACGAAGGGCAGACGCGAGATGACCCTGAGCGTATCGTTCGTTTCGGCCGCGAGCAGCGGCCACCACGGATCCTCGTCGTCGGACTCCGGCACGGGAAGAACGCCAACGGTGCCCTCGCCTCGCGCCACCTCGCGCATGACGACGAAGGGCGAGCGGTGAAGGGACATCGGCGTCGTCGAGCCGAAATGCGACCGCGCCAGATCCCAGTAACCCACCGACATCTCGGGCGCGCACACGGCGACGGTCAACGGACCTTGCAGGCGCGTGAACGCGGAGATCAGCTCTCTCCACAGCCGCGCGACCACCACCGCCGGGAGAGGCCCGCGATGACGCGCGATCAGGCGGCGGATGACCCTGGCCTCGCGTCCCGGCCGCATCCCCGTCGGCGACGAACCGCTGCGCTTCTTGACGGCGCCGATTCGTCCCACGACTTCCGACCGGCGCACGAGGAGATCGTGGATCGACGTGTCGATCCTGTCGATTTCCCGCCGCAGGGCGCCGAGGGTCTCCGGTTCCGTGTTCATCGCGACCGATGGTGAAGACGTATCGAAGAAGCAGGATAGCAGTAGCCCCGAGGTCCCGTAAAATCAAAGGCGACGTTGACATCGCCCTGACTTGTCCATAGCAATGCTCACCCTTTCCGGACTATTCGCAGGCGGTTCGGCGTCGAGTCATGAGGAGCACTCAACGATACGACGAGGCCGTCGCCGGCGTCGGGGTCGGTCACACGGCGGAGCTCGGGCTCGACGCGCCGCTGACGCTGGACTGCGGCGTCGATCTCGGCCCGTTTGCCGTCGCCTATCAGACCTACGGAGAGCTGAACGAGGACCGGTCCAACCTCATCCTCGTATGTCACGCCCTGACGGGCGATCAGTTCGTGACCGGCGCCAACCCCATCACCGGAAAGGAGGGTTGGTGGCCGTTCATGGTCGGTCCCGGCCTGCCCTTCGATACAGATCGCTATTTCGTGGTGTGCGCCAACGTCCTGGGCGGATGCATGGGCACGGAGGGCCCCAAGTCGGTGAACCCACGCACCGGCAAGCCCTACGGCCTGTCGTTCCCGGTCATCACGATCAAGGACATGGTCCGGGCCCAGGCGATGCTTCTCGACCGTCTTGGAATAGAGAAGATCTTCTGCGTCTGCGGGGGATCGATGGGCGGTATGCAGGCGCTGCAATGGGCCGTCACCTATCCGGAGCGGGTGCACGCGGCGATCCCCATCGGCAGCGCCGCGCACCACACCGCCCAGAACATCGCTCTTCACGAGGTCGGACGCCAGGCCATCATGGGGGACGCCGACTGGCGCGACGGCGACTACGTGTCGCATGGCGCCATCCCCAGGACCGGCTTGTCCGTGGCCCGCATGGCCGCCCACATCAGCTATCTGTCGGAAGCCGCCATGCATCGGAAATTCGGCCGACAGCTTCAGGATCGGAACTCGGTGTCCTACGGCTTCGGCGCGGACTTCCAGGTCGAAAGCTACCTGCGCCACCAGGGAACGGTCTTCGTCGAGCGTTTCGACGCGAACTCGTACCTCTACCTCACGCGCGCCATGGACTACTTCGACCTCGTCAAGGAATACGACGGGGTTCTCGCGGACGCCTTCGAGGGGTGCCCGACCCGGTTCTGCCTCATCTCGTTCACCGGTGACTGGCTGTTTCCGACGCCGGAAAGCCGTAAGATCGTCCACGCCCTCAACGCCGCCGCGGCGAACGTCAGCTTCGTCGAGATCGACAGCGACAAGGGGCACGACGCCTTTCTCCTGGACGAGCCCGAGATGTTCGAGACGATTCGCGGTTTCCTCATGGGCGCGGCCGAGCACTGGAGCGGCGGTACGCCGTGACCTCCGGCTCCCGGCCGGCCCGTGGCGGCGAACTCCGGGTCGACCTGCTGCTGATCGCCGACATGATCGAGCCGGGAGCGCGGATCCTGGACGTCGGCTGCGGCGACGGCGCCCTGCTTCGTCACCTGGCTCGCGCGAAAAAGGTGGACGGCCGCGGCATCGAGCTGAGCCAGGCCGGCGTCAACGCCTGCGTGGCGCGGGGGCTGTCGGTCGTTCAGGGCGACGCCGACACGGATCTCGTGAACTATCCGATGGACTCGTTCGATTACGTGGTCCTCAGCCAGACCCTTCAGTTGGTGCGCCGGCCGCGCGACGTGATCGATCAACTTCTGCGGATCGGGCGCGAATGCCTCATCTCGATCCCGAATTTCGGTCACTGGAAGGTGCGCTGGAAGCTCGCCCTGACCGGCCGCATGCCGGTCACGGAGGTTCTCGACCGCCAGTGGTACGACACCCCGAACGCCCATTTCTGCACGATCAAGGATTTCGAGTTGTTGTGCGGCGACCTGGGGATCGGGATCGAGCGCCGGATCCCGGTCGACAAGCAAGGCCACCGCATGGCCATCGCCGGCCTGCTCGTCAACCTGTTCGCGGAACAGGGGGTGTTCGTACTCAGCCGCCGGAACGACGGTCGGGATCGCGCGCCTGACGGGGAGCGACGCCGGCGGCGGGAGCGACGATGCGCCGGGGCGCCGCCCGGCGGGTCCGGTCCGCGCTGACGGCGTAGATCTGCTTTCCGGCCTCGATAACCAGCACGCCGGCGACCGCGCCGCCCCATCGCTGTCCCACGCGCTCGATGGCCGACGCCGTGTTCAGGAGAGGACGCCACGTCACGGGGGGGACCGACAGCGCCGCCGCGGTGACGGTCGGCAGGAACATCGTCTCGCGCAACAGTCTGGTCAGTTGAGGCGGCGAGAAGGGTTGCCCGTGCCCGAAGGGTGTTCTCTCGAAGCGCGCCCAAACGCCGCGTCGGTTGGGAACCACGGCCAGCAGCCTCCCGTCGGAGGCCGTCACGCGCCAGATTTCGCGGAGCATGGGACGGATCTGCTCGGCGTTCTCCAGGCAGTGGACCAGCAGGACCCGGTCGATCGAGTTGTCGGGAAGCGGGAGCTCGGCCTCCTCGGACAGCGCGACGAGGGACGGCTCTCCCCTGGGCCAGTGGATCACGCCCTGGCTTGCTGGCATGGCCGCCACCACGCGCTCGGCCTCGTCGCGGAACGTCCGCAGATAGGGCGTCGCGTAGCCCACGCCGAGCACGCGCAGACCGCCCATGTCCGGCCAGATCTCCCGGAGGCGGAGACGGATGAGGCGGCCGGCCACCTGTCCCAGGCGCGTCGCGTAGAACTGGTCGAGGTCGACGATATCGGGCCGCATGGCGCGGCGATGGTAACATGAAGACGTGGCGGCGCCGGAGGTGCATAATGCGGCTCGTCGGCGCGACCGCGGTCGCGCCGACGATTCGCCCGGGCTGGACATCTCCCATGAAGCTGCGCCATTCGACAACGTCCCCGTTCGTCCGCAAGTGCATGGCCACCGCGATAGAGGCGGGCGTCGCGGACGACCTCGATCTCGAGACGGCGAACCCGTGGGACCCCGATACCGATATCGTGGCGCAGAACCCCATCGGCAAGATTCCGGCGCTTGTCCTGGACGACGGCGGAGTTCTGTTCGACAGCCCGGTGATCTGCGAATACCTCGACTCGCTGCGCGCGCCGCCGAGGCTGTTCCCGCCCGCGGGCGTCGCGCGCTGGCGGGCCATGACACGGATGGCGCTCGCGGACGGGCTGATGGATGCCGCGATCCTGTGGCGGCGTGAACTGATGCGTCCGGCGGGCGAGCGCTCCCCGTGGTGGATCGACCGCCAGCTCGGCATCGTGACGCGGGCCGTCGACGCCATGGAACGGGAGGCGAGCGCCTGGCGCGGCGTCGATATCGGGCTGCTCGCGACCGCCGTCGCGCTCGGCTACCTGGATTTCCGGATGCCGGATCTCGCTTGGCGCGAGAGCCGCCCCGGTCTCGCGGCATGGTGCGAGGGGTTCTCGTCGCGCCCGTCGATCCGCGACACCGGGCCCCATGAATGAATCGAACCGAGGAAACCCGCCATGATGAAGCTGCGCTACAACCCGATGTCTCCCTATGTGCGGAAATGCACGGTCCTGATCGAGGAGGTCGGGATCGGGGACCGGGTCGAACGGGCGCCGACGCACCCGTGGGCGGAGTTCACCGACATTCACACCGTCAATCCGCTGGGCAAGGTGCCGGCGCTCGTCCGCGAGGACGGTGGCGTCCTCTACGACAGCGCGGTGATCTGCGAATATCTGGACTCCCTGCACGGCGGGCCGAGGATGTTCCCCGCGCCGGGAGAGGCCCGCTGGACCGCGATTCGCCGGCAGACCCTGGGCGAGGGGATCGTCGACGCCGGGGGCGACGCGATGCGGGAGCGCCGCCGCGTGGAGCACGAACGCTCGCCGGGGTGGATCGCGCGGCAGATGGCCGCCGTGGACCGCTGCCTCGACGCGCTCGAGAAGGAAGCGCCCGCCTTCGCGGGCATCGACATCGGCCTGATCTCCATCGGGGTCGGTCTCGGCTTCATGGATTTCCGCCACCCGGACCACGATTGGCGGGCGTCGCGGCCCGGACTGGCTAGGTGGTTCGCCGAGGTCTCGGAGCGGCCGTCGTTCGCGGGCACCGCGCCCGAGGAATGGGTTCCGGAAGACGGGGGGCGCCTCAACACCTGGACCGGATGGCCCCGCGGGGAGGCGGCGGACTGAGCCGCGTCCCGCCGGGCGTTCCGGCGCCCCCTACCAGGCGTTGCGCAGCTCGCGCAGCTTGAGGAACACGGTCTTCGCGTCGGGCTCTTCCGGCAGGTCGGGGAACGCCTCGCGCAGGCGCGCGATCACCGTCGGGTTGCGCAGCCGGAAGAACGTATTGACCTCCCTCTCGAGCGCGAGCGTGGAGACGAAGGCGTCGTCTGGATCTTGGCCCTCGACGTCCCCGAGCAGCCCGGACGCGCGCGGATTGTCCGGCTCCCGGTCGAGAGTGAACCGGAGATTGTTCGCGATGTAGTCGTGACCGGGGTAGATCAGCGTGTCGTCGGGCAGCGCCGCCAACTGCCGGACGAAGGTGTCGTAGAGCTCCTCGGGATGGCCGCCGTTGTGGCAGTTTCCGGCGCCCGCGTTGAACAGCGTATCGCCGCAGAACAGGGCCGGCCGCTCCGTGTGCGACAGCAGGCACACGTGGCTCATGGTATGGCCCGGCGTGTCGAGCGACTCCAGCTCGACCGTCTTGCCGACCTTCACGACGTCGCCGGCGGCGAGGCCCACGTCGATGTCGGGGATCCTGTCCTTGGCGTTGCGGTGGGCGAGCAGCCTGGCGTCCGTGGCGTCCATCATCGCCCGGTTGCCGCCGATGTGGTCGTGGTGTTCGTGCGTGTTCAGGATCTGGACGATCTCCCAGCCGTTGTCGCCGGCGGCGGCCAGGCACTTCCGGTGGTCGAGGGGGTCCACGGCCAGCGCCTCGCCGGTCTCCGGACAGACGATCAGGTAGTTGAAGTTGCGGAAGTCGTTGGCGGTCCAGATCTGTTCGACGATCATGGGGCATCCTTCCCTGGGTTCATCTGTGCATTCTACCTTGCCGCGGCCGGACCGTCACGCGGGCCCGACCCGCCGTGCGGCCTCGGCCGGCCCCACCGTGCCCGTGGCCACGGCGAGACGCGCCCCGACCGGCGCCGGTCCCGGTGGGGGCCGCGACGAAATTCGCGCGTGTTCCCGTCCATGGCCGTCCGCCGGGAAACTCGTGGTATGGACTCCAGAGTCGCGATTCCTCCGGCCCGTTATCGACGGAAGCGGCGGCGGCGAGGCGGCGCGAGGGAAGCCTCATGAATGAGATACTGGAAGGTCTGGTCCAGGCGGCGCGCCTCGTCGCCACGCTCGACCGCGACCTGATCGAGATCGCGGCCCGGTCGCTGCGGGTCACGGTGACGGCGGTCGTGATCGCCTCGGCGCTCGGGATGCCGCTCGGCGCGTGGCTCGCGGTCAACCGGTTTCGCTGGCGGCGCCACGTGATCGCCGTGACGAACGCGCTGATGGGCCTGCCGCCGGTGGTCGTGGGCCTGGTCGTCTACCTGCTTCTGAGCCGGTCGGGGCCGTTCGGCGTTCTCGACCTCCTGTTCACGCCGACCGCGATGATCATCGCCCAGGTGATCATCGCGACGCCGCTCGTCGCCTCGATCACCCACCAGGCGATCCGCGAGCTCTGGGCCGACTATCACGACCTGCTGATCTCGATCCATACGACGAAGTCCCAGCGCGTCCGCGCGCTCCTCTGGGACGGCCGGCGGGCCCTCCTCACCGCCGCCCTGGCCGGCTTCGGCCGCGCCATCGGCGAGGTCGGCGCCATCATGATCGTCGGCGGCAACATCGACCACGCGACCCGGGTCCTCACCACGGCCATCGCCCTGGAAACGGGAAGGGGGAACCTGTCGCTGGCGCTCGGCCTCGGCTTCGTGCTGATCGCGCTCGCCATCGTCGTCAACGTCCTCGTCCACACGTTGTCCCGCACCGAACGGGCCAGCCAGTGGTAGGCTCCATCCTGCCCCTGCGCCTGGAGGCGGCCGCGGTGCGTCGCGGCGGCAACCGGCTGGTCGGCCCGGTCGATATCGAGATCGGCGCCGAAGGCGTGACCGTGGTGATCGGACCGAACGGATCGGGAAAGACCTCGCTGCTGCGGCTGATGCACGGGCTCGAACGCGCCGCGGAAGGCCGCGTGCGTTGGGCCGCGCCCCGAACGGAGGCGCGCACGCGCCAAGCCTACGTCTTTCAGAACCCGATCCTGATGCGCCGCCACGTCGTCGGCAACATCGCTTATCCGCTTCTGGTTCACGGCGTCCGCCGCGCCGAGGCCCGCCGCCGGGCGGTCGACTGGGCGGAGAAGGTCGGGCTGGGCGAGGCCCTGGAGCGGGCGGCGTCGTCGCTCTCGGGCGGCGAAAGGCAGAAGCTCGCCCTGGCGCGCGCCCTGATCCGGCGGCCCGAGATCCTGTTTCTGGACGAACCCTGCGCCAACCTCGACGGCCGCGCGACGCGCGAGATCGAAGCGATCCTGGCGGCGGCCCGAGACAGCGGCACGCGCATCGTGATGACGACGCACGACATGGGCCAGGCGCGGCGCCTGGCCACGGAAGTCTTCTTCCTCCTGCGGGGCCGGGTGCGCGAGGCCGCGTCCGGTCGCGGCGCGCTGGAACGGCTGGCGACGCCGGAGGCCCGGGCCTTTCTGAACGGGGATATCCTCGAATGATCCGGCGTGGAACCGTCGTATTCGCGACGGCGCTGCTCGCCGCCGCCGGGGCCCACGCCGAAACGATGCGCGTGGCGGTCACCACCTCGTTTCACAACTCCGGCCTGTCCGATGTCCTGCTGCCGGCGATCGCGCGGGACCTCGGGATCGACGTGCGGCTTCTGGTGGTGGGCACCGGCCAGGCGCTGCGGCTCGGGCGGGCCGGCGACGTGGACGCGGTCCTGGCGCATTCCCGCGCCGCCGAGGAGGCCTTCGTCGCCGCCGGATTCGCGACCCACCGGCGCGAGATCATGTACAACGACTTCGTGCTGACCGGCCCCGCGCGCGACCCGGCGGGCATAGCCGGGGCCGGCGGCGCGGCCGAGGCGCTGGCCGCGGTCGCCGAGAGCGGCGCGCCGTTCGTCAGCCGGGGCGACGACAGCGGCACCCACAAGAAGGAGCTCGCGCTCTGGCGCGCGGCGGGGCGGGATCCGGAGGGCTTCGGAACCTGGTACCGCTCGGTCGGCGCCGGCATGGGCGCCACCCTCAACACCGCGCGTGCGATGAACGCCTACACCATGTCGGACCGCGCGAGCTGGCTCGAGTTCGGCAACAAGGGCGATATGGCGCTGCTTTATTCCGGCGACTCCAGCCTGTTCAACCAGTACGCCTACCTGCCGGTGAGCGTGGAGAGGCACCCCCACGTCAAGGGCGCGGCGGCGCGGCGGCTCGAGGCATGGCTGGCGAGCGACCGCGCCCGGGCCCTGATCGACGGCTACACCCTGGGCGGCGATCGCCTGTTCACGCACAACGCCAGGGTCGAGTAGGCCGTGGCCAAGGCGGTCACTGAGGGCCGAACTCGTCTCGGGTGGCCCTTCCGTCGCCGTCGATGTCGGCCTTCAGGGCCGGCGGGCGGTCGGAGTCGCCGAAGTCCCAGCGGCGGCCGCCCCAGGTCCAGCCGGCGTAGATGCCGTCGTAATCCGTAGGCCGCCGCAACTCGGCGGAGGTCACACCGGATACGCCCTCGTCGAGGCCGTGGGCGACGCCGGTCCGACGGCTGGATGTATCGAGATTCCAGTAGCTGTCGATGACGTAGCCGGTGTTGTTGCCGATGAAGGCGCCGGCGCTCTCGATGCCGTCGACGGCGCCGACGGCGTAACTGGCCGCCACCACCCCGTCGTTCCAGCCGATCAGGCCGCCGGTTTCGAAGTCGCCCGACACGGCGCCGGAGGCGTAGCTGTTGCTGACCAAGCCATGGTGGCTGTTGGATCCGATCAGGCCGCCGATCCGGTTGCTGGCGCCGCCGTCGCTCACGGCCCGCACGCCGCCCCTGGCGTAGCTGCCGCGCACCACGCCGCCGTTCCACCCCACGAGGCCGCCCAGGTCGCTTTCGCTGCCGGACACCGCGCCGGTCGCATAGCCGCCGTCGATTTCCCCCCGGTTCAGGCCCACCAGCCCGCCGGTGGCGATGCCGCCCGATACGGCTCCGGTGGCGTAGCTGGCGGAGACCTCGGCGCCGGCCCGGTTGACGCCCACCAGTCCGCCGATGCGATGGTCACCGGATATGTCCACCGCGGAGTGGCTCCGCAGCACCCGGGCGTAGTTGACGCCGACCACGCCGCCGGAGTCGCCGTTGAGGACGGAGACGGATCCGGCCGCGTGGCTGGCGATGACGGAGCCTTGATTGATGGCCACGACGCCGCCGGCCAGATCGGTGGCCGATATCTCGCCGCTGCTCTGACTGGCCTCGACCACGCCGCCGATATTGATGCCCGTGACGCCCGCGCAGGCCCGGAAGCAGTTCATGAACCCGGTGAAGCGGCTGTTGACGATCCTGCCGAAGAGAACGTATCCGGAAACGCCGCCGCCCAGGACGTTGTTGGCGAAAACGGAGCCGTCGGAGAAGCTGTCCTCGATGAGGCCTCTTTCGTTGAATCCCGTCAACCCGCCGGTCGCGCGGGCGGCGACCACCACACCGGATGCGCGGCTGCCGCTGATCGTCCCGTAGGAGTTGATCCCCACCAGCCCGCCGGCGGTGTTGCTGGCGTTGACCAGCGCGCTGGAACGACTGCCGGAGACGCGGCCCTCGTCGTGGTTGCGGCCGACCAGCCCGCCCACGCCGTGGTCGCCCGCCACGGCGCCCGTGGAGTGGCTGTCGCCGATGACGCCGGCGTTCCAGCCGGCCAGGCCGCCGACCTGGTTGCGTCCCTTCAGGTTGACGGCGACCACGCCGACCCCGCGGATCTCGCCGACGCTGCCTCCGAAAAGGCCCACCGCGTTGCTGTCCGGACGTTCCAGAAAGAGATGGGCGACGGTGTGGCCGTTCCCCTCGAAAACGGCGGCGAAGGGGCGTGTCGGGTCGCCAATGGGGAGCCATCCGTCGCCCCGGACCCACCGGGACCCGACGGCCCCGGCGGCGTAGCTGGACGCGGCCCTGAAGTCCAGGCCGCGCGTCAGTTCGTACCCCGCGCACCCCGCGTCGGGGCAGCCCATGCCGGCGGCGGCGCCGGGGAAGGCGGCGGCGTAGGCCGCGGCGTCATCGTCCGCCGCGCCGTCGCCGTCCAGGTCGTGACGCATGGCATCCAATTGCTCCAGGACGGAGATGTCTATGAGTCCGTTGTCCTCCCGGTCGTAGTCCACGGTCGCGGAGGCGGCCGCGCCGCCCGACGCGGCCAGAAGCAGCGCAGCCGCGACGGCACTGCGGCAAACCGTGACGTTCATGCCGTTTCCCTATCCTCGCGCCGCGGCCCGCTACCGGGGGTCCGCCAGCGTGTCGACCTGATGCAACTCTCCGTCCTCGCCGATCACGGTCACGAACACCGCGTCCGAACCCTGATTGTCGCCGGGACCGTAATCGAGCTTGAAACCGTCGAGATCGAAGACGCCGACGGTGCGAAAGGCGTCCAGAAAGCAGGCGCGGGACACCGCGCGGCCACAGGCCTCCAGACCCGCCACGGCGAGCCGTCCGGCCAGATATCCCTCCAGCGAAACGAACCCCGGCGAGGCGTCGGGGTCGTATCCGGCCAGCGCCTCGCGATAGGCGGCGACCACGGGGACGCCGTCGTCATACGGGGCCGGCACGACCTGGGTTATGTAGAGTCCGGCGCCGTCCGCGCCCAGTTCCGCCAGCAGCGCTTCGCTGCCCACGAAAGAGACGGACATGAATACCGGATCGACTTTCCGGCGGGCCAGAACGACCAGCTCGGCGACGGGCGAATAGGCGCCGACCATGATCACCGCTTCCGGTTCGCTCTCGATCATGCCGAGCAGGGCGGGCTTGACGCCGGTGGTGTTGCGCTCGTAGGACCAGGCGGCGACCGGGGACATGTTGCGCCGTTTCAACGCCCGGCGGACGCCTTCCAGCCCCGCTTCGCCGAAGGAATCGTTCTGGTAGAACACCGCGATGCGCGCGACACCCAGGTCCTCGGTGAGGCGGGCCACCATTTCCTCGGTTTCCTGATAGTAGGAAGCCCGCAGGTTCAGCACCTTGTCCAGCTTCGGGTCGCGGAGAAATTCCGCGCCGGTGAAGGGGGCCAGGAACGGCGCCCCGGCGTCCTGCGCCACCGGCGCCGCGGCGCGGGAGGTCGGCGTGCCGACTTCGCCGATCAGGGCGAAAACCATGTCCGCCTGCAACAGACGCTGGGTGTTGGCGAACGCCAGCTTGGGCTCGTAGGAATCGTTCAACGTGGTCAACCGCAGCTTCCGGCCATGGACGCCGCCGGCCGCGTTCGCTTCTCGAAACGCGGCCCTTATCCCCAGCCGCATGTCGCGGCCCAACTGCTGGGCCGGCCCGCTCAGCGCGGCCGACTGCCCGAACACGATGCGGTCTTCATGGACGCCGGGGGTGCCCCCGGCCGCGGCGAGCGGGCCGACGGCGGCGTCGGCCAGCACCGCCACCGCGGCGAGCGCCGCCAATCCGGTTACGCGAAACGCCAAAGCATTAACCATCGTCGTCGTCCGCCTGGAGTCACGCCTTGCGGGAAGGCCCCGGCCCTGTGGCGGGGCAGACCCGGATCCGCCCCACCCTCCGTTCAGGTCGGTACCAATATGAACAGAATCGCATCGATTGCAAGCGCGGCCCCGGGGAACAGGGCCGCTACCCCGTTCATTGGCCCCGTCCGAGTCGGCCGTCCGCCGGCAGTTCCGGCATGACGAACGGGCGGGCCGACTCGTAGGCGCGGCTCGCGCGCAGCACCAGATCCTCCCGATACCGCGGCCCGGCGATCTGCATTGCCGCCGGCAGGCCCTCGCCGGTGATCCCGCAGGGCACGCTCGCCGCCGGCGCTTGCGTGAAGTTGAAGGGGTAGGTGAACGGACTCCAGTCCATCCAGCTCTTCATGCCGCGGCCGGCCGGCGCCTCGGCCCCCGCCTCGAAGGCGGTGAGCGGCATCTGCGGCGAGATCAGCAGGTCGTAGGTCCGGTGGAACAGGTTCATGCGCCGCCCCAGCATCAGACGCGCCGTATCGGCGGCCAGCGATTCGGCGACGCCCTTGTCCCGGTACTCCTCGACCGATCGCACCAGCCCCGGGTCCATGAGCGCGCGCCGCTCGTCGTCCATCGCGTCGACGAGGGGCCGGAAGCGCAGGAAATAATAGGTGCCGAAAGCCTCGCGCGGGTCCTCGAACCCGGGGTCGGCCTCTTCGACGATGGCGCCCAGATCGGCGAATACATCCGCCGCCTTCTCGACGAGGCCGGCGACCTCGGGGTCCACGTTCGCGTAACCGAAATCGCGCGAATAGGCGACGCGGAGGCCCTTGACGCCATCCTCGATCCCCGTCCGCCAGTCGCGGGCATCGTAAGGAAGGGCCGTCCAGTCCCGGGGGTCGGGCTCGGCGATGACGTTGAGCATCAGCGCCGCGTCGCCCACGGTTCGCGTCATCGGTCCGTGATGGATGATCGTGCCCGGCATGTTCATCGGATAGATGGGCACGCGCCCGAACGTGGGTTTGAGGCCGTAGATGCCGGTGAAGGCCGCCGGAATGCGGATCGAACCGGCGCCGTCGGTGCCCACGTGCAACGCCCCCATCCCGAGCGCGCAGGCCGCCGAGGCGCCGCCGCTGGAGCCGCCCGGCGTCCGCTCCAGGTTCCAGGGGTTCCGCGTGATGCCGGTGAGCGGGCTGTCGGTGACGCCCTTCCAGCCGAATTCCGGGGTCGTCGTCTTGCCGATCAGCACCGCGCCGCGAGCCCGCAGGCGCGCCGTCGCCGCGCCGTCCTCGTCCCAGGGGCCGTCGGCCGAACCGGTGCGCGAGCCACGCCGGGTCGGCCAGCCCTTCGTCAGAAGCGCGTCCTTGATCGTCGCGGGCACGCCGTCGACGAGGCCGGCGGGAGTTCCCGCCCGCCAGCGCGCCTCCGATTCGCGCGCCGACGCGAGCGCCGAATCGGGATCGAGATGGCGGAAGGCGTTGACGGCGCCGTCGCACCGGTCGATCCGCTCGAACGCCGCCTCGACCGCCTCGACCGGCGACAACGTCTTGCGGCGGTAGTGGGAGACCAGCTCCACCGCCGACATCGACGCGAGATCGCGGGTCATCGGATGCGCCTTTCCCTACGCCGCATCCTTGAGGAACCGCACCTCCGTGTCCGCCAACGCGCGGCGGAAGCGCGCGCCGAGCTCGTCGATCTCGTCTTCGGTGACGATCAACGGCGGGGCGCAGACCACGGTGTCGCCGAGCGCCCGCACGATCAACCCGTACTCGCGGGCCCGCGACATCAGGTAGGCGCCGACCTTGAGCGCCGGGTCGAAGGGCCGCTTGCCGGCCTTGTCGGCGACCAGCTCGACGCCGGCCATCAGCCCCACGCCGCGGGCCTCCCCCACCAGCGGACGGTCGGCGAGCGACCGGAACACCTCCTGGAAGCGCGGAGCGACGGCCCGCACGTGGCCTACGATGTCGCGCTCCTCGTAGATGTCGAGCGCCTCAAGGGCCACGGCCGCCGCAACCGGATGGCCGGAGTAGGTGTATCCGTGGCCGAACACGCCGCTCTTCTCGCTCTCCGCCACCATCGCCCGGTAGATCGGCTCGGCGATGAAGGTCGCCGAGATCGGCAGGTAGGCGGACGACAGCGCCTTGGCGCAACACATGAGGTCGGGCCGGAGGCCGAAGGTCTCGCTGCCGAACATGTTCCCCGTCCGTCCGAAACCGCAGATGACCTCGTCGACGATGAACAGCACGCCGTACTCGCGCAACACGGCCTGCACCTTCTCGAAGTAGGTCCGCGGCGGCACGATGACGCCGCCGACCCCCATCACCGGCTCGGCGATGAAGGCGGCCACGGTCTCCGGGCCCTCGTCGAGGATCAGCCTCTCCAGGTTGGCGGCGAGGCGGTCCGCGAACTCCTCCTCGGTCTCGCCGGGGCGCGCGAAGCGGTAGTGATGCGGACAGTCGGCGTGCAGGACGTCGGCGATCGGCAGATTGAAGCCGCGGTGCAGGTCGGGGATGCCGCTCAGGCTCGTCGTGGCGACCGTCGTCCCGTGATAGCCGTTCCGCCGCCCGACGATCTTGCGCTTTCCGGGACGCCCCTCGGCGTTGTTGTGGTACCAGACCAGCTTGACCGCGGTGTCGTTGGCCTCGGAGCCGGAGCTGGCGAACAGGATCCTGGACATGGGAACCGGCGACAGGGAGAGGAGGCGCTCGGCGAGAGCGATCGTCGTCTCGTGGCTCCGTCCGAGGAACGTCTGGTTGTAGGGCAGTTCCGCCATCTGGCGCGCCGCCGCGTCGACCAGGCGTCGCTCGCTGAAACCGAGCGCCGTGCACCACAGCCCGGACATACCCTCGATATAGGTCTTGCCGCTCTCGTCGGTGACGTACACGCCGCTGCCGCGGTCGATGATGAACGGTCCGTCTTCCTCGTGAGCCTTGAGGTCGGTGAACGGATGCAGCACCGCCGCCACGTCCCTAGCGGCGGCGGAGTTGGGTTGGCCGGTCATCGCGTCACGTCCTCCTGGAATGTCGGTCGGCCACGATTCCCGCCTCGGCCAGCGCGGCGCGCAGCAGCACGTTGGCGCCCGCGGCCACGTGTTCGGGAGCGCTGTACTCGGCCTCGTTGTGGCTCAATCCGTCCCGGCTCGGGATCAGGATCAGGCCCGACCGCGTCACTTCGGTCATCGGCACGGCGTCGTGTCCGGCGATGATCCGCAAATCCTGGCGTCCGTACCCGAGCTCGTCGGCGGCGGCGCGCAGCAGTTCCGCGAGCTCCGGATCGAAGCTCATCGGCCCCCAGGCGAAATAGGGTTCGAGCTCGAACCCCATGTCGAGCTCGTCGCCGAGCCGTGTCAGGGCGCTTCGCAGATCCTCTTCCATCTCGTCGATGGCGGCCTGCTCGCGGTGCCGGAGATCGCAGCTCACCCGAACCGCGTCGGGGATGACGCCGCGGACGTTGGGCCAGACCTCGATGTGCGGCGCATTGGAACGGCCGTCGGGTCCGTAGGCGTTGCCGACGCGGTTGACCTCGAGGACCGCCCTGGCGGCGCCGACCATGGCGTCCTTTCGCCCCGCCATCGGAGTGGGGCCGACGTGCGCGGCCATGCCCTGCACCGAGATGACGAAATAGCGCGAGGCATGGGACCCCGTGACGACGCCGATCGTGTTGCCGCTCTCTTCGAGCAGCGGCCCCTGTTCGTTGTGGGCCTCGAAATAGGCGCCGATCTCCCGGTCGCCCACCTCGGCCGGGCCGTCGTAGCCGATCTCCGTCAATGCTTCCCGGACGCTGATGCCGTCGGCATCCACGCGGTCGAGCGCGTAGTCCACCGAGTGCGCCCCGACGAAGGCGAGCGATCCCAGGGTCACTGGCGAATAGCGCGCGCCTTCCTCGTTGGTCCAGACGATGACCTCCATCGGCGCCCGGGTCCGCACATCGGCGTCGTCGAGGGTGCGCAGCACCTCGAGTCCGGCGATCACGCCGAAGACTCCGTCGAACTTGCCGCCCGTCGGCACCGTGTCGAGATGGCTTCCGATGCAGACCGGCGGCCGCGAGTCGTCCGCGCCCGCGCGCCGCGCGAAGATGTTGCCGACGCGGTCGACGGTGACGGCGCAGCCCGCCTCCTTCGCCCAGCGCACGAACAGGTCGCGCGCCTCGCCGTCCTCGCGGCTCAACGCCAGACGCCGGGACCCGCCCGCCGGGGTCGCGCCGATCCTGCCCATCTCCATGAGGGCCGACCACAGGCGCTCGGCGTCGATCGAGAGGTTCCTCATGGTGCGGGACGCTATCACGCCGCTCCGGCCGGTTCGACTCCCTCTTCCGCCGCGGGACCGAGGAGACTGCGGAGCGGGGAAGATCGACGACCGGGAGCGGCCGAGTCCGCATATCGACGCGCCGCCGGCCGCGATCGCGGCGTTCTGCAAGCGCTGGCGGATCGTCGAGCTGGCGCTGTTCGGTTCCGTGCTTCGGGACGACTTCGGTCCCGAGAGCGATGTCGACGCGCTGGTCGGTTTCGACGGGAACACCCACTATTCCCTGTTCGATCTCGACCGCATGGAGTCCGAACCCGGGAAGATATTCGGGCGCAAACCCGTATGGACCACGGCGCGCGAGCGCGTCCCGGAATTACTGGCGCAACTCGAATCGTTGGCACCGCCTGACCCTGACGTGTCGCCGGATAGCGAATAACCGAAACTTTGCGAAAGCCGGATCGGAATCGAACAATATCTCTTCAACGGAATCGATGGTATGAATTTTCTTCTACTCCTTCTCCTCGACGGAGAAAACGATCAATTCTCTGGGGTTGAATTTATAATTCTTCCCTCCAGGTTTTCTTTTCCCGGCGTGAATTGTCTCGATTCTTACTCGTTCTATCGATCCAGTAGTCGAATCCGAAAAGAACAAATGCCCTCCCAGACTGGGTTCGACGACTGTCCAATGCGGGTCAGGTGCTTCCATACCTACGATCGCACAAAGAACATCTTCATCTTCTTTTCCAAATATATCTGCGAGTTTCTCCCAATAATCTTCATTGGTTTTGGGAGAATTCCTGAGAAATGGATACGTCACCTTGATCCGGAATTCATAATGATGTTGACATGTAGAAATCATCTTCCTCATGTCTCCGAACGACGTTCCATCCCACAGGATGCTGGGCCACCTGCTTTCTGCTAACGCGCTACAGCAAATCTTGAAAATATCCCCCAATTCCTCTTCTATTTTTTCTTCAGGTATATCGTAGCCGCATATTTCGTAGGCATTGGAGATCGCATACATGCCGCACAGACCGTCGTATTCGCCTTGGTATCCTGGCATCGGGCACTCCTTTCCATTGTATGCCGGTTCACCGGTCCGCCGCCGCGGGGACGCGCCGCTCGATGTGATAGGGCTCGGCGGCCAGCGCGCCGCAGAACTCCCCGCCGACCGCCTGCGCCTGCCCGAGCAGCTCCGGATTCCGGGACATCAGCTCCTCGAACCGGGGCCGCAGCCTGTCGGCCTCGGCGGCGAGCCCCGCCATGTCGACGGTCGTGGGCCTGCCGTTCTCCACCACCGTCTTCCCGCCCACCATGACGGTGTCCACGCTGCCGCCGTCCTCGACGTGGACGATCTGGAGCAACGGGTCGTTCAGGGGTATCCAGTTGATCCGCCCGAGGTCCAGAAAGACGATATCCGCCTTGTATCCCGGCGCGAGGCGCCCGAGCTTGTCGAGGCCCAGCGTCCGCGCGCCGCCGACGGTCGCCGCGTGGAACGCCTCGGCGGCCGAAAGGCCGGCGTCGCGGCCGCGGCCGTGCGCCGTCGAGACGAGCGCGGCGAGGCGCGTCGCCTCGTACATGTTCTGATGGTCCGACGAGCGCGCGCCGTCGGTGCCGACGCCCACGTCGAGGCCCGCGTCGAGCATCTTGCGGACGTCCGCGATCCCGACCCCGAGCCGCAGGTTGCTGCCCGGGTTGTGCGCGAGCGCGGCGCCGCTGTCGGCGAGCCGCCGGACATCGTCGTCGTCGAGCCAGACTCCGTGCGCCGCCGTGAAGTTCGGGCCCAGAACGCCGAGGCCGTCGAGCCAGGCCGTCACGGTCTTGCCGAACCGCTTGAGGCCGGAGACGGCCTGTATCCTGGACTCCGCGAGATGGGTGTGAAGTCCGGCGCCGTTTTCCCGGGCCAGCTCCGCGAGCCCCGTGAACAGGGACGCCGTGCAGTGGTGGGCGATGGCGGGCGAGACGGCGAGACGCACGAGGCCGCCCTCTCCGCGCCAGTCCCGGAACAGCGTCCGGTACTGGCTCAGGATCGCCCCTTCGGGCGAGACGGCGCGATCTTCGAGGTCCCGGCGGAGCGACGGCGGCAGCGCGTCCAGGAAGCCCGGCACGGCGTGAAAGACGGAGATGTCGGCCACCATCGGGGCGACCACGGCGCGTATGCCGACGTCGACGTAGGCCCGCGCCACGCTGTCCAGGGCGTCGATGGTCGGCAGGGGCAGAGGCAGGGGCAGGTCGTAGCAGGCGGTGCACCCCTTGAGCGCCATCTCCACCGCCGCGATCCTGGTGGACAGCCGGGTCGCCTCGAGACTCAGGTCGGCGTTGATCCAGGGACTGACGGTGAGGAACCGCTCCAGGGTCCAGCGGTCCGTCGTGGCCTTGTGCGCCGCGTGGTAACCATGGGTATGGGCGTTGACCAGCCCCGGATGCAGCAGCTTGCCGCGCGCGTCGACCGGAATGGCGTCGTCGGGTGCCGCGAGGCCGGGAGGGCCGACGTCCCGGATCGTATCGCCCTCGATCAGCAGGTCGCCGGGTTCCGCCCCGGGCCGGGCGCCGTCGAGCACGCGCCCGCCCCTGACGATGATCGCCCTTCCGTCGCCCATCCGGCGATCATCCCCCGCCGGCCCTCCGCGGTTCAAGGCTTTCCCTTGCCGACCGGGGACCTCCTGTCGTATCCATGACCGTCCAGCACGCACGAGGCGCGTCATGTCCGACAAACCGCCGGAGCAGGCCCGGGTCGTCATCGTCGGCGGCGGTGTCATCGGCTGTAGCGTCGCCTATCACCTGACTCGGGCGGGCTGGACCGACGTCGTCCTGCTGGAGCGAAAGTCGCTGACCAGCGGGACGACATGGCACGCCGCGGGCCTGATCGGACAGCTCCGCGCCACGCCCGACATGACGCGCCTCGCCCGGTACACGACCGAGGTTCTGCTGTCTCTGGAGAAGGAGACCGGTCAGGCCGTCGGCTACAAGCAGAACGGGGCGTTGCTCGTGACGGCCGACGAAGAGCGGTTCACCGAGCTCAAGCGCAATGCCTCCACGGGCCGGTGCCTCGGGCTCGAGGTCCGGGTGCTGTCGCCGGGGGAGGCGCTGGACTTGTGGCCGCTGTTGAACGCCGACGACCTGATCGGCGGGGTCTTCATCCCGAGCGAGGGGCAGACGAATCCCGTCGACACGACGCTGGCCTACGCCAGGGGCGCGCGTATGCGCGGCGCGCGGATATTCGAGAACACCAAGGTTACGGCCATACGCCGGAGCGGCGGTCGGGTCACGGGCGTGTCGACGGACGACGGCGACATCCGCGCGGAGTTCGTCGTCAACTGCGGCGGCATGTGGGGCCGCGAGATCGGCCGGCTGGCGGGGGTCAACGTGCCCCTCCACGCCGCCGAGCACTTCTACATCGTGACCGAGCCGATCGCGGGGTTGAGCCCCGACACCCCGTCGCTGCGCGAGCAGAACGCGGGCGTCTACGTCAAGGAGGACGCGGGCAAACTGCTCGTGGGCGCCTTCGAGAAGGAGGCCCGGCCCTGGGGCATGAACGGCATCCCCGAGGACTTCGAGTTCGATCAACTGCCCGAGGACTGGGACCACTTCGAGCCCATCATGGAGAGCGCCCTGCATCGCATTCCCGTCCTCGCGGAGACGGGGGTGCAGACGTTCTTCTGCGGACCGGAGAGCTTCACGCCGGATGACCGCTACCTCCTCGGCGAGGCGCCGGAACTTCGAAACTTCTATATCGCGTGCGGGTTCAACTCGATCGGCATCGGGTCGTCGGGCGGCGCGGGCAAGATGCTCGCGGAGTGGATCGTCAACGGTCATCCGGGCATGGACCTCTGGGAGGTCGACCCGCGCCGGATGCGGCCTTTCCAGGGAAATGCCCGCTATCTCGAGGAGCGCGTCGTCGAAGGGCTGGGCCTCCTCTACGACATGCACTGGCCCTTCCGGCAGTTCGCGACGGCGCGGGGCATCCGCAAGTCGCCCCTCCACGACCGGCTCGCGGCGCGGCGCGCCTGCTTCGGGGAGGCCGCCGGCTGGGAGCGTCCCAACTGGTACGCGCCGGAAGGCGTCGAGCCCCGGTACGAGTATTCCTGGCGGCGTCAGAACTGGTTCGAGTATTCGGCGGACGAGCATCGGGCGGTCCGTGAGCGCGTCGGGCTGATCGACCAGAGCAGCTTCGGAAAGATCCTGGTGTCCGGCGCCCACGCGGAGTCGGCGCTCAACGGCATCTGCGCCAACGACGTCGCGGTTCCCGTGGGCCGCGTCGTCTACACGCAATGGCTCAACGACCGCGGCGGCATCGAGGCCGACGTCACCGTGACCCGCCTCGCGGAGGACAGCTTCCTCGTCGTGACCGGGGCGGAGAATCAGGCGCGGGACGTCGACTGGCTCAACCGCCACATCCCCGACGGGTCACGAGCCGCGGTCACGGACGTGACGTCCGCCTACGCCGTCCTCGGCGTTATGGGACCGGGGGCCCGGGATCTGCTGTCGCGGGTCACGAGCGCGGATCTCGGCAACGACGCCTTCCCCTTCGCGACCTCCCGCGAGATCGACGTCGGCTACGCGACGGCGCGCGCGACCCGCATCACGTACGTCGGGGAGCTGGGCTGGGAGCTCTACGCGCCGGTCGAATTCGCCGCCGGCGTCTACGACGAGCTCATGGCTCACGGTCGGGACGTCGGGCTGACCCCCGTCGGGTTCCACGCGGTCGACTCCCTCCGCATGGAAAAGGGCTGTCGCCACTGGGGACACGACATCGGCGACGAGGACACGCCACGGGAAGCCGGCCTTGGCTTCGCCGTGGCATACGGGAAGAACGCCGGGTTCATCGGCCGCGACGCCGTGCTGCGCCAGAGGGACGCCGGCATCGACAAGCGCCTCGTCCTGTTCGCCCTGGAGGACCCGGAGCCGCTGCTCTACCGCTACGAGCCGATCCGCCGCGACGGCGAGATCGTCGGGTATCTCACGTCCGGCATGTTCGGCCACACGGTCGGCGCCGCCGTCGGCATGGGCTATGTCCGACACGAAGCGGGCGTCACGCGGGAATGGATCGAGGCCGGGAGTTACGAGATCGAGGTCGCCGGCGAACGGTTTCCCGCGCGGGCGTCGCTCGCCCCCTTCCACGACCCCGGGCGCGAACGGATCCTGGCGTAGCGCCGTTCCCGGTCATCCCGGTCAACCGCTTCCTCGCAGCGACCGCCGCAATCCGGCGATCTCCTCGCGCAGTTCCGCCATCTCCCGGCGCAGGGACTCCGTATCCTCGTCCATGCGCGCCCCGATGTGCCGGGCCTCCTCGGCATGTTGCGTCTGCATGGCGTCCACGATGACGCCGATGAACAGGTTGATGACGGCGAAGCTGGTCACCAGGATGAACGGCACGAAGAAGGCCCAGGCATGGGGGAACTCGACCATGATCGGGCGCACGATGCCCATCGACCAGCTTTCCAGGGTCATGATCTGGAACAGGCTGAACATCGAGGCGCCGACGCTGCCGAACCATTCGTCGAATCTTCCGCCGAAGAAATTGGTCGCCAGCACCGCCGAGACATAGAAGATCAGGGCGATCAGACCGACGATCGAGACCATGCCCGGGATGGCGGTGACGAGCGCCTGGATCACCGCCCGCATTCGGGGCACCGCCGACACCAGGCGCAGGACGCGGAGAATGCGGAGCGCGCGCAGCACCGCCAGGGGGCCGGAGGCCGGAAGCAGGGCGATGCCGACGATCAGGAAATCGAAGACGTTCCAGCCGTCCCGGAAGAAGCCGACCCCCCGCCCGAACAGCTTCGCGGCGATCTCGACGACGAACACGCCGAGTACGAGCGTATCGAAAGCGACGAGGGCGCCGCCGAATCTCCCCATGACCGCGGGCGACGTCTCCAGACCGAGCGAGATGGCGTTGAGAACGATCAACGCCGTGACGAACGTCTGGGCCCGTTTGCCCTCGATGAATTCCGCAACCCGCGGTCTGGTCGTCATGTCCCCTCGCCCGTCGTCCTGAAATGCCGATCCATCGCGACGGGTTACATAGGTCGGGTGTCGCCGCCGCGCAACGCGGACGTTCGGACGTTCGAGAAGTTTTCGAGGAGCGCGCGGGGCGGCGCTCAGGCCGACGCGCCGCCGCGGCGATCCTCGACCCCCGAGCCCCGTGGGCGCGTGGTCAGGCTCATGCCGCCATCGACCACGAGACATTGCCCGGTCACGTATCGCGCCCAATCCGAGCAGAAGTAGAGGACGGCGCGACCCACGTCCCAGCCTTCGCCCTCGATCTCCAACAAGGAGGCCCTGCGTCGCCGCTCGCGCGCCTCGTCCGTCATGCCCTTGTGGAAAAGCCGCGGCGTATGCATGGCGCCCGGCAGGATGCAGTTGACGCGGATGCCGTCGGCGCCATGATCGACCGCCATGGCGCGGGTGAGCGACATTATGGCGCCCTTCGACGTGGAATAGGCCGTCATGCCGCGCGGGCGGATGGCGGCCGTCGAGGCGATGTTGACGATGGCTCCGCCGTCGCCGCTCCCGACCATCGCCGGCACGGCGTATTTCGAGGCCAGGAAGACGCTTTCGACGTTGACCCGCATGACCGCCTCCCAGGCTTCCCGGCCCTCCTCGACGACGCTGCCCTTGCTGCTGACGCCGACGTTGTTGTCGAGGATGTCGAGCCTGCCGAACCGCTCCAGCGCCGCGGCCACCATGCCCCGGCACTGATCTTCGTGACCGAGATCGGCCATGTGGGCGACCGCTTCGCCGCCTTCGGCCTCGATCATCTCCACCGTGTTCTCCGCCAGATCGAGAAACCGGTCGACGACCAGCACGCGGGCGCCGGCGCGGGCGAGCATGACGGCCGCCGCGCGCCCGTTGCCGATACCCTCGCCCGCCGCGCCGCCGCCGGTGACGATGGCCGCCCTGCCCTCCAGTCCGAGACTCTCCCTCAACACGATCGCTCCCTCTGTCCGCCGCGCGCGGGACCGCCCGTGGGCGACCGCGCCGTCCGTCCCGTTCGAGTAGTCTCCGGGGGCGGCGCCAGCATAGCACGGCGGGCGTCGCGCCGGGCGGTTCCGGGCTCAGGTGATCGCCTCCACGGACGGCAACGGTTCGATACGCCGGAAGCCGAGTCTCCGGGCCAGCCACAGGATCGTTTGAACCATGGCCCAGCACTCCAGGGCGAACGGCATGAACCCGAGAAAGCCCAACGCCGGCATCTCGAAGTACGCGATGTCCTCCAACGGACCGAGGAACGGCAGGTTGTAGGTCCACTTCGCGACGGCCCAGTAATTCCAGAATTCCCACAACAGGCCGCAGACAGCGCCTCCGGCCATCAGCGAGACGGTGCGTCCGTACCTCCCCCGTCGCCAGTCGCCGAAGATGCTCGGCGCGCCGAGCCGTTCGTTGACGGGATCCAGCAGAAAGAACCAGCCCAGCCACAACGTCAGGCTGCCGACGGGGTCGCGCGCGAGGAACGGATATAGCGCCATCGCGCCGCCGGCCGCGATCAGTGCGGCGCGGACGACGGCGTTGGGAGCGAGCGCCGGGCCGCGCAGGCGGGCCACCCGCGTCCGCTGCGCGAGGTCGGCGATCAGGAACATGCCCGGACAGATGGCGCCGAACGCCAGGAAGTATCCCGCGTACCGGACGAGAAAGTTTTCCGGGAGACCGTGATACCGCCAAGCGTCGATGTACTGGAAGTTCACCCAGTCGAAGACCAGCCAGACAGGGATGCTGAGCAGATAGATCGCGGCGAACCGCCAGGGCCTGTCGCGGACCGGCGAGGCGCCCCGGAGCGCGTCGCGGTGGAGGAGCCCGTCGAGCAGGAACAGCAACCCGGTCCAGCACAACGGGGTCAGGAACACGGCCGCGCCGCGGGCGACCGACGACAGCGCCCCGTCGGGCGGCGGAACGGCCTCGTAGGGCGCGACGGCGCCGCCCCGGAACGCGACGTCCAGGGCGAGCAGGATTTCGGCGACCGCGATGATCGCGGCGCCCAGGAAGACGGTGACGGGAAATTCCCGCGCGCCGCCGTTTCGTCCCGCCGCCGGCATTCCGCGCATCCCCTTCCATGACGTCCGCGGCGGGACGAGACCGTCACGTTTCCCGAATTCGGGTAACGGAAATCCGTCCGCGCCGGCGCGGCGTGATGCTACACTCGGGCCGTGACGGCGAAAAAGAGAGGGTGCCATGGCCGACGAAGATTCGGGAGCGGGCCGCGTCTCGCATCGAAGGGCGCGGGTGAACGGCGTCGAGCTCCATTGGGTGGAGAAGGGGGACGGCCCCCTCGTGCTTCTGATGCACGGCTTTCCCGAGTTCTGGTGGTCCTGGCGCAAACAGATCGGCCCGCTGTCGCGGCGCTTCAGGGTCGTCGCCGTGGACATGCGGGGCTTCAACGAATCGGAAAAGCCGGCCGCCGGGTACGACACCGCGACCCTGGCCACCGACATGCGGGACCTCATCGACCATCTCGGCGGTCCGGCCTATGTGGCCGGGCATGACTGGGGCGGCATCGTGGCCTATCAGCTGGCCATGGACTGGCCGGACCGGGTCCGGAAACTCGCCATCCTCAACGCGCCTCATCCGGACGCCTGGATCCGGGCCTGGCTGACCCATGCCGAGCAACAGCGCAAGAGCTGGTACGTGTTCCTCAACCTGCTGCCGGACTTTCCCGAGGAGAACTACAAGGCGCAGTTCCGCGACGGCACCGTACGTCTCGCCCGCGTAATGCCGCCGGAAGACGTGGCCGTGTACCGCGAGGCCTTCGAGAAGCCGGGCGTCGCCACCGCGGCGATCAACTATTACCGCGAGATCGTGAAGGAAATCCCCCGCCGCCGTCACGCGACTCCCGGTCGCATCGTCTGTCCCGTCCGCGTGCTCTGGGGCCGAAGGGACGTCGCGCTCGATCCGGTGGTCAACGACATCGCGGCGTCGTGGATCGACACCATGGAAGTGTTCTATTTCCCGCGGGCCTGGCACTGGGTCGCTTTCGAGAAGCCGCGCGCCGTCACGCGCCATCTGCGGGAATTCTTCGGCGCATGACGGGGCCGGGCGCCCGTCCGTCCCGGCGTTGAACCCGACGCCGCGGCGTCGCAGTATGGGGCGGGAGCGGGAGCCGATGCCGATCCCGCACCGCGCAAACAGGATCGGAAACGAAGATGAGCGAAAAAATCGTCAAGCCGGACGCCGAGTGGCTCGAGCGACTGACGCCGCGGCAGTATCACGTATGCCGGCGGAAGGGCACGGAGCCCGCGTTCTCCGGCGCGTACAACGACACGAAAACGCCCGGAACGTACAAGTGCGTCTGCTGTGGCCAGGAACTGTTCCGGTCCGACGCGAAGTTCGATTCCGGTACGGGTTGGCCCAGCTTCTGGCGACCCATCGCCGAGGACCGCGTCGTCGTGGAACGCGACCTCTCGCATGGAATGATCCGCACCGAGGTGCTGTGCGGCCGGTGCGAGGCCCATCTCGGCCACGTCTTCGAGGACGGGCCCAGGCCGACGGGCTTGCGCTACTGCATGAACTCGGTGGCCCTCGACCTGGAGCCCGACGGCGACGCGGCGTGACCTCGCCGGCGGGCGGACGTCGGGGCCCATGAAATTCGGGGGGACCGACAGCTGCGTCGCCACGGCGGACCTGAAGCGAAACGGGGCCCTTGGGACGGCTCCGGTCGATCCGGCGCCGCCCTACCGCGCCTTCCGGCACCATATCCGGTGCGTGTCGCCCAGGGCGCCGGGCCGCCGTTCCTCCAGTTCCGCCCATTGATCGAGATCCTCGGGATTCGCCGAGTCGCCGAACAGCTCCGCGAAATCTTTCATGGCCGCCCGTTTCCGGACTTCGTACGCCAGGAACCGCAGCTTCAGATCCGGCAGGGCTTCCCGCAGGTCGGCGACGGTGAACAGGGCTTCCTCGCCGTCGGGGAACAACAGATCGCGGCATCGATGGAGGTCGTGGAAGCCGTCCGCCGCGACGATCCCGCGGGCGGGCTCCCCCTCGGGCAGGTCGAGCAGGAGCTTGCGGGCTTCGCGCACCCCTTCGGCATCTCCGGCCAGCGATCTCTCGCGGACGAGGCTTCGGGCCGCCGCAAGGGCTTCCGGAATTCGCCGCGCGCGCGCCTGGACGTGCATCAGGCCGTCGGGAAGCAGGCGATCCGCGAGGGCGCGCCAGGGACCCATGGCATCGTCCGTCCGGAGCATCGTGTCCCCCGTATGGACGATGTGGAACCGTCCGTCGATGCGGCCGAGCCGCTCGCGCGGAACTTGACGGAACTCGATGTTGCCGACGCCCATCTCCGCGGCCATGCGGGCCGCGTAGGCGAGGTTGCCGAGGCTCGGGTCCGTCGCCAGGATTTCCACGTTGTCGTGCGCCGCCGCCAGCCGGAGCGCGCGCCTCCCGGTGGAGCAACCGGCGATGAGAACGCGCGCGCCCGCGCGCGCGTATTCCGGGGCCAGGAAACCCGGGACCGGCTCTTCCGGGTTGTCGGCGCGGTCCCCCGGCCCGGCTTCGGCCGGACGGCGCCAGCGAGGGTACGGCGGCGCGTCGGCCCCGTTCCCGCCGGACTCCGGCGCAGGGCCGGCGACGCGCGTTATGGTCGTCGCGAGCTCGCGTTCCCGCAGGGGTTCCGCCAACTGCCGCCGGATCAACATGCGGCGGTAGGGCGCTTCCGCCGGGAGCCCCAGACCCAGCAGCTTTTCGATCCCCTCGATCCTGCGGATGGGGCGGCAGGTCGCGACGACGGCCAGGCGATTCCACATCTCGAGATCCCACGCCTCCGCTCCGGAGGCGTCGCCGATGGCGTCGAGGCCGCGGCGGACCTCGGAGATCATGTATCCGGCCGCCAGGGCTTCTCTCGGCGTCTCGTGCCAGGCGTAATCGGTCGCGAAGCATTGCAGCGCGAGCGCGATGACGAACTGCCGGCGCCTGCCCACGACGAGATCCTCGGGAGCCGTCCCCTGTTCTCCCTGCAGGACGATGGCCCGGCGGACCGTCGACAGGACCCTGACCGTCTCGTCGTCCGTGACGACGGTATTGACGAGCAACCCCAACAGCAGGGGTTCGGACAGAAGGTCGTCGAACACGCCGCCCGCCGCCGCGGCCATGATCGCGACGATATCCTCGCCGTCGGTCATCGCCAGGAGCCCCGCGAACCGCTCGTCTCTCTTGAGAACGGCGACCGCCGCGGGAACCAGTTTTTGATGCTCGATAGTGTCGAGATCGAAACAGGCCCGGAGCTCCCCGACGGGCCCGGGGGGCATGGACGGGAATGGACAGGCGTCGAGCGCCCGCAGGAAGAGGTCGGTGTGATCGGGGTTGCCGGGCTCGAAACGGATGGCCCGGGCGAAGGCCGTGAGTGCCTCGTCGAGCTCGCCGCGCTCGGCCTGGGCCACGCCCAGGCGCGCGTACGCGGCGCCGTCCGTGGGCATGTAGGCGGTGGCGCGCCGCAGGACGTCCGCCGCTTCGGGAAGGCGGCGGCGCTCCAGGCAGAGAAGCCCGAGGTTGGTGTAGGCGCCGGCGAGGGTGGGATCGAAGCCGAGCGCCCGGTAGTAGGCGGCCGTCGCCTCGTCGACCTTTTCCCGCGCGCGCAGCGTCTCGCCGAGATTGAAGTGGAATACCGCGTTCTCCGGCTCGATCTCCAGGGCCCGCGAGATCCAGTCCGCCGCCGCCGCGTGGGCGCCCGCCCGGTGATCGATCAGGCCGCGGAGGTTCAGGGCATCGGCGTTACCGGGCTCCGCCGCGACGAGCCTTTCGCAGAGATCCCTGGCGCCGTCGCGATCTCCCGCCCGGTAAAGGCGGGCGGCCTCGGCAAGATTTTCCGCCGCGCTCGACAACCTGCTCGCTCGCTCCGCGTCGCTGGACGACGGCGGTTATAGCACAAGCGCCGGGGCGCCCGCCGAACCGGAACCCGCCTGTCCATGAGGGTCCGCCGATGGCGCGTGAGGCTCCCCCGATATTTCAGACCGGAACGTCATGGCGGCGGCCCGCGCCGGCGCGGGCCGTTCAGTCGATCGAAAGTCGCCGTTTGATCTGTTGCAGTATTTCCAGGCGTTGCTCTGCCGTGTACTCGTCCGGATCGGGCACGCTGTACGTCATTCCGTCGTTGTCCGGATACACGGTCCGGACATTCGACGGTTTCAAGCCGAATGCGCGTACCCTGGAATAGTACTCGTCCCTAGTGTTATGGCCCAAAAGTAACTGGTATATTTGTGGCTGGTTTCCCATCAGGAGTCTGGCCATGCCCCGCGGTCGTCCAATCGAACCCATCGTTCTGAACCACGAGCAGAGGTCTCAACTCCTCAGCCTCGCCAACTCCCGCTCCCTGCCCCACGGGCTGGTCCGGCGCGCGCAAATCGTTCTCGCCTGCGCCGACGGCGAGCCCAACGCTTCCATCGCCAAACGGATGCGCCTGACCCCCACCACCGTCGGCAAATGGCGCAAGCGCTACCGCTTGCAAGGAATCGAGGGCTTGCACGACGAACTGCGACCGGGACGGCCCCGAACCCACGAAGACGAACGCCTCGCCGAAGTCATCAACGCCGCCCTGCAAACCACCCCACCCGACGGCGCCACCCACTGGAGCACACGCGCCATGGCCGGGAACGCCGGCGTCTCCAAGTCCACCGTGCAACGCTGGTTCAGCCTGTTCGGCATTCAGCCCCACCGCCAGCGCCACTTCAAGCTGTCCAACGACCCCTTCTTCGCCGAGAAGGTCCGCGATATCGCCGGGCTCTACCTCAACCCGCCCGATCACGCCGTCGTGTTGTGCGCCGACGAGAAAACCCAAGTCCAGGCGCTCAGCCGAACCCAACCCATCCTGCCGATGGGATTGGGCTATGTCGAAGGCTTCACCCACGATTACGTCCGCCACGGCACCACGACCCTGTTCGCAGCCCTCGACATCGCCACCGGCAAGGTCCTCACCCAGTGCAAGCGGCGCCATCGCCACCAGGAGTTCCTCGCCTTCCTGCACCACATCGACGCCAATGTCCCCGAACCCCTCGACATCCATCTCATCGTCGACAACTACGCCACCCACAAGCATCCCAAGGTCAAAGCCTGGCTCGCCGCCCGCGCCCGCTACCACGTCCACCACACCCCCACCTATGCCTCCTGGCTCAACCAGGTCGAACGCTGGTTCGGCATCATCACCCAGAAGGCCATCCGACGCGGCTCGTTCTCCAGCGTCAAGGAACCGGTCAACAAAATCGAACGCTTCGTCGAGCACTACAACGCCAATGCAACCCCCTTCATGTGGACCGCAACCCCCGAATCAATACTCGCCAAAATCCAACGACTTTGCGCATGTATCTCCGGGATACAACACTAGGGTTTCTGAGAGGAAAGGCTTGGCGACCCCGGAGGGATTCGAACCCCCGACCTGCGGATTAGGAATCCGCCGCTCTATCCGACTGAGCTACGGGGTCGCTGCCGATCTTCTAGGCGTGCTTGAATTCCCGGTCAACCGAGCGGCGGCGTCGGGTCCTGACTCGGCTCCCGCTTCGGTGATATTCTGAGTGAATATCGAGACACCGCCTCGCGGAAGAGATCAAGGAGTGCTCATCCATGTCCGCCGATGTCCGCGGTCTGCCCATCACCGTCGCCAACGACGAGGCGCTCGCGGCGTACGAGGAGGCGGTCGCCGGTTATCTGGCGCAGAAGCCCGACACTATGGACCACCTCGACGCCGCGCTCGGCGCCGATCCGGAATTCGTCATGGCTCGCTGCCTCAAGGTCTACCTGTTGAAGATGGCCTTCGACCCGGCTTTCCTGCCTGCCGCGCGCGAATGCCTGGACACGGCCAGGAAGGCGGCCGGGGGCGCGACGGACCGGGAACGGCGCCATGTCTCCGCGGCCCGCTTTCTGCTCGACGACAGGGCCGTCGACGTGCTGGCCACGCTCGACGGCATCGCTATCGACCACCCGACCGACTTGATGACGCTGAAGCTGACGCAGTTTCTCCATTTCTGGCGGGGCGACGCCGCCAATATGCGCGATGTCATCGGCCGCGCCTTGCATGCGTGGGACCCGGACACACCGGGCTACGGGTTCGTGCTCGGTATGCTGTCCTTCGGTTTCGAGGAAGGCGGCGATTACGAAGCGGCGGAGCGCACGGGACGCGAGGCCGTGGACCTGAACCCCGAGGATTCTTGGGCCGTCCATGCCGTCGCGCATACGATCGAGATGGAAGGAAGGCATGCCGATGGGATCGAATGGCTGAAACGCACGGAAGCGGACTGGCTCGGGAACAACAACTTCCGCTTTCACCTGTGGTGGCACCGTTCCCTCTATCACCTGGAGCGGAACGAGATCGACGAGGTTCTCGATCTCTACGACACCGGCGTCCGCGGCGAAAAGACCGACTTCACGACAGATATCGCCAATGGTGCCGCCCTGCTCTGGCGATTGGCGCTCCGGGGTGCCGACGTCGGTCACCGCTGGGAGGAGTTGGGGGAGCGCGCGGAGGCCCACGTGCGCGATGCCGCGAACACCTTCTTCAGCACCAACTACATGATGGCTCTGCTGGCCACCGACCGGCGGGAGGCAGTGGAGGATCTGCTCGCGGCGATACGGAAGGGGTCGGCTCGCAACGACCCCATCGCCTCGCGCGCCGTCGATGCCGGTGTCGCCCTGTCGGAAGCCCTGCGCGCGTTTCATGACGGCGACTACGGCGCGGCCGTGGACCTCGTCATGCCCGTCCGCTACAACCTGCACTTGTTCGGTGGCAGTCACGCCCAACGGGATGTCTTCGATCAAACCCTGGTGCTGGCCGCGGTCCGATCCGGACGCGAATCTCTCGCCCGCGCCCTGATCGCCGAACGCGAAACCCGCCACCGCCAGGTGCCGGCGGCCTGGAAGGCCGAGGTCGGCATGGCGGCGCATTGACGCGGCGCGCAGTGGAGAGCGACGATACCGATGGGCCACGGCTCCGCATCATGTCTTGGCACGGCCCCCGCCTGACGTTATTCGCCGCGGCGTTGCTCTGGTCACTCTACGGCGGCCAGCGCCAACCTCGCCGGGGAAGCGGTGCTCTGCCGCGTCTGTAGGGGGGAAGAAAGTCGTGTCGTCTGGTGGCAGGGGGCGGCAAACGCCGGTATTCTGCGGTTTTCGGGCCACATCGGGGTAGCCTGCCGGTCGCAGTCCGCGAGAGGGGTACCGTTCGTCGAGAACACCCGGTGGCCCCGGAGCAGCACACTGCTGCCGCGCGGGGAGGTTTGTGCCGAAATCCCGGGCAATTTTCACGGCAAAGGGTAGTCTCTCCGCCGTCGCCATCATGTTCTCCCGACCGTGTTGGGGATGGTGGAGCAAGGGCCGCAGGCCCTGATGGCGACACTTAATATCGTTCCGCTAGGAGCCTGTCCGAGTGATGGCATAGGCGGGATCGTTTGCCGATGGTTCGGCAGATTGGGTCATGGTTTTCGGTTTTCGAAGCGGCTTGGAGGTTTGTGTTTCCAGCTTGGCGGCGGGCGCGGTGTCGATGTCACAGAAAGCCCCCGGCAATGGAATCAGCATCGTTGAGTTGATCCGAATGTTCCCCGACAACGAGACGGCGGAACGCTGGATCACGGCCACTCAGTGTCCGATGGTCCGCGCTGTCCATATTGCGATTCCGACAAGGTGCAGCACCCCACTGCCCACAAGACCATGCCTCACAGGTGCCAGTCGAAGGGTTGCCGCAAGCCGTTCAGCACCAAGACTGGCACCATCATGGAAGGGTCGAAGGTGACTTATCAGGAATGGGCCATTGCGGTCTACCTGTTCGTGACCAACCTCAAGGGCGTGAGCAGCATGAAGCTGCACCGCGATCTGAAGCGGACGCAGAAAACAGCTTGGCACCTAGCGCACCGGCTCTGGGAGGCATGGGAACATGACGGGGGTGTTGCATTCACCGGGCCGGTTGAAGTAGACGAGACCTACATGGGCGGCAAGGAAAAGAACAAGCACGGGATCAAGAAGCTCAATGCGTGGCGAGGGCCGGTGGGCAAGGCGGTGGTGATCGGCATGAAGGACAGGGAGACCAACCAAGTCACGGCCATGTCCATCAAGCGGACGGACGCGCCGACCCTTCAGGGGTTCATGCTCGGACAGATGGAGCCGGGAACGAAGGTCTATACGGACGATCACGGCGGCTATCACGGGCTCACCAACCACCAGACGGTCAAGCATAGTATTGGCGAGTACGTGGACGGTATGGCACATACCAACGGTATCGAGTCCTTTTGGTCGATGCTCAAGCGGGGGTATCATGGCGTCTACCACAAGATGAGTCCCGAGCACTTGGACAGGTGCGTGACGGAGTTCTCGGGACGCCACAATTTGAGGAATGAGGACACGGTTGCCCAGATGGTCACTGTGTTCCGGGGTATGGTTGGATGGCGACCAAGTACGCTGACCTGATCGCCTGGGCGCCCACAGTACCGCCGTTGAGCGATGTCTTCTAACGGGGTATCTGCGGCCATATCCCTGTTCCCGATAGGAGGAAATGGGGATGGTGTCCCCACCCCCTGCCGACCTTTGTTGAAATGGCCAGGCGGTAAAGCGGGGGAGTTGTCCATCATCCGGCCTCGCATCCCATCTCACGCACGTTACTTTGAACCGTTCTTCGGTGGCGGAGCAGTCTTCTTCGATGCGATCCAAGCGCCAGATTTCCTTAATGATCGGCATATAGACTTGATGATGGTCTATGCCTGTGTTCAACGGCAGGACGCCGCTTTCTTCGGTTTGCTTGATGATTGGATAGTGGAGTGGGAAGGGGCATCGTTCGACGAACGGAATGCCATGTACTACACGGTACGCAACCGCTACAACGTGAATAGTCGTTCCCCCACGGCCCAAGCTGCCGACTTCTTTCTCCTTCGTGAACTGGCCTACGGCGGGATGTTCCGTGTCAATTCTCGCGGTGAGTTCAATGTGCCATTTGGCCGCACCTATGCATTCAACAAGAACCTCCGAGAAAAAGTGAACCACTTACGCTCGGATGTGGTCCGGGAAAAGATGAAGTGCGCCAACCTGGAAGCGATGGACTTCAGAGACTTCCTAGACGAGTACGACTTCAACGGGCACGACTTTATGTTTGTAGACCCGCCCTACGATACGCGGTTCTCGAAGTATGACCGACATGATTTTGACGGCAATGACCAAGCGCGTCTAGCGGAATGGCTCAGGGAGTATCCCGGCCAGTTCATGCTGATCTGCAAGCTGACTCCAATGGTCGAGCACCTCTACTTGAAACACCCTCAATGGTACGCCTACCATTACCGGCGCGAGTATCGGTTCAACATCAAGGGAAGGTTCTCTCGATCCGTCACGCACGTCATGGTGGTGAACTATGACACGAATTTCTGAACGAGAGCTCGTGCTGCCAACGCTCATGCTGTTGGCCCAAGTCGAAGATGGCTTGATGACTTCCGAGATCGGAAGGCTCTTGCGAGCGTTGCTACAGCCATCCGGCGAAGACTTGGAAATTTTGGCTGGGCGGAATGACGACAAGTTTTCACAGAAGGTTCGAAACCTCAAGTCGCACAATACCCTGACAAGAGATGGCTTGGCAACGGAGAACCAAGGGCGATTCAGGATAACATCTGTTGGTCGGAAAACGTATGAACAACACGCTTTTTATCTCAAGGAAGTGGTGGAGTTCCCGCTTGTCGATGCAGCCGAAGTCCTGACCCATATGGCAGACAAGGCACCCTTAGTGATGCTTGATGAAACAGTCCGGGAAGGGGATTTGCGTTGGCGCGCCCAAGAATATCGTACGCGATCACGAGAATTGAGAACCGCAGCCGTCGAACATTATTCATCTAATGGGAGAATACTCTGTGAGGCTTGTACTTTCGAGTTCGCGGCAGCCTATCCACTTGTCGGCAAGGGCTATATTCAGATACACCATCTCAAGCCCATATCTTATATGCGCGGCGAGCCGTTGAAGGTGGACGAGGCATTGAAGAACCTTTGCCCGTTGTGCGCTAATTGTCACCAGATGGTGCACAAACGACGTCCCCCTCTTCCTGTTGGTGGTCTAAAGGCAATACTCAGGGTTGCGTACCAGTACAAAGGAGACACACCATGACCAAAAAAGCCCATCACCCTTGTCCAGCAGGACTACCAGCCGACGAAAGCGGAGACGGAGGAAGCAACGGTACTACGCAAGAAGGACGGGCCAGTGCCATCGCCGACTGAGGTCATACGCACCCTGACCCGCGCTGTTGAGATCAACTACGTGGAGAAACCGAAGAAGTAGTGGTACCAGTCTGTCACACGACTTCAGCGTAGCACGGGCTTTGTAGCTTTTCTATATAATTCCTTATCGAAAAGTCGTCGTATCCTCGATAAGGTCCTCGGACCATGATCGCGAGAGGGAGGTGACATGCCGGAAGTCAAGGTGCTGGGAACCAATCACACGAGCTTCACCGTGTCCGATATCGAGCGGTCGATCTCGTTTTTCACCCAGGTTCTGGGGTTCCGGGTGACGTCTCACGAACCGCGGGACCCCGCCATGATCCAGGCGCTCACCGGGATCGACGGGGCCGACATCGACGTCGCCTATCTCCAGATGCCGGGACACGCACTTGAGCTCATCGAGTACAAGGGCCCGGACGACCGCGGGAAGGTGGACTGCCGGGTGTGCGATGTCGGCGCCGCGCATATCGCCTTCGACGTCGATGATCTCCGGGTCGTCGTCGATGCGAGCCTGCGGAACGGCGCGACGTTGATGGGAGAGATACTGGAGATCACCGGTGGCCCCAACAGGGGCGGCCGGGTCGCCTACGTGCGCGATCCCGACGGCGTCACCATGGAGTTCATCCAGCGCGGCGGCGGGTGACCCGGCGGGTGGCCCGCCCGCCGGTGATCTCGTGATCCCGGCGAAGGCGGACCGGCATCCCTCGGACGGCGGGGTGAAATCATGCTTGGCGGATTCCGAAAATTCACGGGTGCTCTCGCTGTCGTTGCCGCGCTTACGCCCGTGCCCACGCCAGCCGAGACCGTCTATCGGTCCCAGCTCCACGACTTCGCGCTGATCGCGGTCTCGGCGCCGCTGGATCGGCC
This sequence comes from uncultured Alphaproteobacteria bacterium, assembly GCA_958295725.1. GTDB lineage: Bacteria > Pseudomonadota > Alphaproteobacteria > UBA2966 > UBA2966 > UBA2966. The sequence goes on from OY282368.1 coordinate 136,484, forward strand.
TTGGGGGCTCGCCTTCCTCCCCGACGGCGGAATGCTGGTGACCGAGAAGGCCGGCGCTCTCAGGATCGTGGACGCTGCCGGGCGGCTTTCGGCGCCGCTTCGCGGTCTGCCGCCGATCGAGGAATACGGCCAAGGCGGCCTCCTCGATGTCGTCTTGCACCCCCGCTTCGCGCGGAACCGGCTGGTCTATCTCTCCTTTATCCGCGAGATCCACAGCGGTGTCACCACCGCGGTCGGTCGGGGCCAGCTGCGTCCCGGACGTCTCGAGGGATTCGAGACGGTCTTCACTGCGGTTCCCGCCGGCCGGGCCGCACGACATTTCGGCTCGCGCATGGTCTTCGGTCCTGACGGCAAGCTCTACGTAACGGTGGGCGACCGTGGCCGGCGGCCCGATGCCCAGGACCTCTCGCGCCACCCTGGTTCGGTGCTGCGGATCGAGGACGACGGGACGATCCCCGCCGACAACCCCTTCGTCGACCGGCCCGGCGCCAAACCGGGAATCTGGTCCTGGGGTCACCGGAACGCCCAGGGACTGGCGGTCGACCGCCGAACCGGGCGGCTCTGGTCGCACGAGCACGGTCCGCGCGGCGGTGATGAGGTGAACGTCATCGAGCGCGGCGTGAATTACGGCTGGCCGGTCATCACCTACGGGCGGAACTACAGCGGCACCAAGATCACCGACGAGACCGCGCGGCCGGGAATGGCCCAGCCCAAGACTTACTGGGTGCCCTCCATCGCGCCGTCGGGCCTCGCTTTCTACGACGGCGACAGGTTCCCGAAATGGCGGGGCAACCTGTTCGTCGGCGCACTCCGTGCCGAGACCCTGGTCCGCCTCGTCCTCGACGGCGATCGAGTGACGGGCGAGGAGCGCCTGCTCAAGGATTTCGACAACCGCGTCCGCGATGTCCGCGCCGCCCCGGACGGTTACATCTATCTGCTGCTCGACGAGGAAGACTCCCCGATTCTGCGCCTGGAGCCGCGCTGAGCGCCGGCGGTCCCGCGCGCCATGGAACCCTTGCAAAGACGGAGGCGGTACGGCAGTATCCCGACCGGTCCGGAATGGCCGGACCGCATGCTTTCGCGCCCCGCGGTCACGACGATATCCAGGGGCGGCAACGCCACGGGTCAAGGGAGGCGGTACATGAATCTCACCGATGCCGACAAGCGCAAGCTCGACGGCGGCGAAGGGCGCGCCGTTCAGCATGCCATGGAGCATTTGGTCAAGATGGGCGAGGCCTTCGACGCCGAGGAGATGGTGGACCTGCACACGGTGCACGTGTTTTCGGATTACCGCACGGTCGGCGATGGCGGAGTCAATTTCTACGAGAATCTGGTGAACATGGGCGGCCACATCTCGCTTCCGTCCTCATGCGAGCCCATGTCCATGGATCGCAATCACAATGACCAGTTCGATTGGCCGGACGGCTACGAGGAAGGTCAGCAAAAGATCGTCGACGCCCTCGCGACGCTCGGCGTCCAGCCCACCTTCTCCTGCACTCACTACCTGAATGCCAACGTGCCCAAATTCCGGTCCAACATGGCCTGGGTCGAGGGCAATGCGACCGGGTTCGCAAATACCGTGATCGGTGCCCGCGGCAACCGCGAGGATGCGGTCACCAGCCCGCTGGCGGGTATCGCCCGGCGCATACCGAAGTACGGCATGCTGGACCCCGGAAACCGGGTCGGCGATTGCCTGGTCCAGATCGATCCGCACCTGATCGAGCGTATCGGCGGCGAGGGAAGGCGCACGGCGGATTTCGAGGCGCTTGGCGCGGTCATCGGCGACTTCGCCTACGACCGGATTCCGGTGGTGACGGGCCTGCCCGACTACATGCAGAACGAAGAACTGAAGGCCCTGGTAACCGCCTGCTCCCCGGCTATGACGACGACGCTGATGCTGCTCGTCGGCATCAGCCCGGAGGCCCGCACCCTGGAAGAGGCATTCGGCGGCAAGGTGCCGAAGGACGTCGACACCATCCGGGTCACGGAAGACGATCTGCGCGAGATGTACGGGAAGCTCGAGCAGACGACCAAGGAAGACGTTGACATCGTCATCTCCGGTTGTCCCTTCAAGACCTTGCAGGAGGTCCAGGAACTGACCCAGCAGCTTGGTGCGCGGAAGGTCGCGGACGGCGTCCAGTTCTACATCTTCACCGACCGGATCACCTTCAACATGGCCGAGGACATGGGGCTGGTGGACAAGATCGAAGCGGCCGGGGCTCTCCTCACCACGGATACCTGTAGCTGGTGCATGCCTGTCGAGACCATGTTCGGTCCCGACAAGGTCATCGCCTCCGACAGCATGAAGATGCGGCGCCTGCTCGCCGGCGACGGCAAGCCCACATGGCGCTACGGCACCCTTACGGACGTGGTGGACGCCGCCGTCACCGGCAAGTTCAAGCCGAGGCGTTGGAATTGATCCCGCCGGCGCGACCGAACCCGGGAACCGAGGAACCGGATCATGAGTGAAACGATCACCCTGCATGGGCACTCCGTCAGCAAGGGCGTCGGCGAGGGCGAGGCGCTGGTCTGCGACAAGCCGTTGAGCTTCATCGCCGTCGGCATCAGCAACGAAGAAGGGATCGTGCGTATCGACAGGCACCCGCTGAACGGCCAGTCGATCGTCGGCAAGGTGCTGATCTACGACACCGACATCTTTTCGACCGGTGGCGCCCTCAGCATGTACACCAAGAAGACGATCTTCAATACGGCACCCGCCGCGGTCATCTGGCGCAAGGCCCACAACATCGGGGCCGGCGGCACCATCTATGCCGGCATCCCGTCGATGGACAGGATCGAGGAAGGCCTGCCCTGGGACTTGATAGGCACCGGCGATTGGGTGAAGGTCGATTCGGAACAGGGCATCGTCGAGGTGACGAAGAAGTCGTAGACGGTCCTCCAGGTTCGGTCTCGATCAGGCGGCGGAGGCGGATCCGTGCGGCTCGGTGACATCGACAAACGCAGACTCGACGGCGAAGAGGGCCCCGCGGTCCGGCATGCCATGGAACACCTCGTGAAGATGGGCGAGGCGTTCGAGGCCGAAGAGATGGTGGATCTGCACTCCTGCCACCTGCTGTCGGATTACCGCACCATGGGCGAGGGCGGGCTCCAGTTCTACGAGCAACTGGTCGAGTGGGGCGGCGCCATGCTCGTGCCCACGACGTGCGACCCGATGTCCATGGACCTGAAGAACATGGACAAGTTCGACTGGCCGGAGGGTTATCCGGAGAGGCAGACGCGCATCTCGGACGCCTTTCGCGAGCTCGGCGTGGCGCTCACCTTCTCGTGCACGCCGCACCTCGGTCACAACGTGCCCAAGTTCGGGGAGAACTTGGCCTGGGTCGAAGGGAACGCGACGGGCTACGCCAATTCGGTGCTGGGGGCGCGGGGAAACCGGGAGGACAGCATCACGGCGCCGCTCGCCGGCATCGCGGGACGCACGCCCAAGTTCGGTCTTCTGGATCCGAGGAACCGCGTCGGTGAATGCCTGGTCGAGATCGATCCGAACCTGATGGAGCGCCTCGGCGGCGACGGCCGGCGTTGCGCCGATTTCGAGGCTCTGGGCATGATCATCGGCGACTTCGCCTACGACCGCGTTCCGGTGGTCGTGGGTCTTCGCCCGAACATGGAAACGGAAGAGCTCAAGGCTATCTGCGCCGCCTGCTCTCCAGCCCTGATAGGGACCCTGATGCTGCTCGTCGGCGTCAGCCCGGAAGCGAACACCGTCGAGGAGGCGTTCGGCGGCGAGGTCCCGAGGGACGTCGATCGGCTGTGGGTCGACGCTGACGCCATGCGCCGCGCCTACGAACAGCTCTCCAACACCGCCAAGGAAGACGTCGACGTCGTCATGTCGGGTTGCCCCTTCAAGACCATCTACGAGATCCAGGAGGTGGCGGAGCTGCTCGGCGACAACACGGTCGAGGACGGCGTGAAGTTCATCATCCATACCGACCGGGTCACCCATGTCCTGGCCGAGCACATGGGCCTGACGGACAGGATCGCCAGGGCCGGGGCGCTGCTGACCACGGACACCTGCGAATACTGCATGCCGATCGAGCACATGTACGGTCCCGATACGGTCATCGCCGCCGACAGCATGAAGATGCGCCGTCTCGTCGCCGGGGAAGGAAAGCCGACGTGGCGCTACGGGACGCTCACGGACTGCGTCAACGCCGCGATCACGGGCAAGTTCCGGCCCACCCACTGGAACTGACGGTCGCCGGGCTTCCTGGAGGATCGGGCGTGGGCGAAACCATCACGCTGCACGGACGCCCCATCTCCAGGGGCGTCGCCGAAGGCGAGGCGATCGTCACGGACAAGGCGCTGTCGTTCATTGCCGCCGCGATCACCAACGACGAGGGGATCGTGCGCATGGACGGCCATCCCCTCCAGGGGCGGTCGGTCATGGGCAAGGTCCTGGTCTACGATACCGACATCTACTCCACCGGCGCGGGGCTCAGCTTCTACACCAAATGGAAGATCGACAAGTCGACGCCGCGGGCGATCATCTGCCGCGAGATGCACAACATCGGCGGCGGTTTCACGATCTACACCGGTGTCCCGTCGATCGACCGTATCCGGGAAGGCTTGCCTTGGGATCTCATCGGCGACGGCGACTGGGTCAGGGTCGACTCGGAACGAGGCATCGTCGAGGTGACGAAGAGGTCCTGAGGCGCTCGCATCGCGCCGTGGCGTTTCGGGCGGCGCGCCTCGAGTCGATCCGGGACGGCTCCAGCGGCGGTTTTCCGCCGCGGGTTGCGCCTCCTGGGTGGTATCCGCCCAAGCGCGGAGGACCTCTCGGCCGGCACGGGGCCGTTGTAGCCCACTAATTGGGCCTCGTCGCCACCGGGTCGTGGATGGAGCCCCGGGACCAATGGCATGGTCGGGGTTCATGGCCGGAGTTTACGTCGCCGACCGTTCGTCCGGAGCGCCATACCCCCCGCCGCCACCCGTCTCGGCGATGAGGACATCGCCGCGACCGAGCGTGAGACCGTCTTTCGAGCCGACGGCGATCTCCTCGCCATTCCGCCTCGACAGGCATGTCCGGGCGGTCGCGCCCGGCTTCCCGCCACGGGCGCCGTCCGACGGCAGGCGGTACCGGTCCGAGTAATGGGCCAGCGTCACGTTGTCGGCCAGGATCTCGTAGCGTCGGCGGAGCCCGTCCCCGCCCCGCGAGCGGCCTGCGCCTCCCGAGCCGGAACGAATGGCGTATTCGGTCACCCGGAAGAAGTCGTACTTCCGGTCGAGGGCCTCGATGGGGATGTTGCTGCAATTCGAGAGCGGGCCATCGACCCCGTCGCAGCCACGCGACCGGGGTCCCGCTCCGTAGCCGCCGCCGAAGACCTCGATGTAGATGCTGTAGCCGTCGTCCGCGAAGCGACTCAGGCAGAGGGAATAGGGCGTACCAAACCCGGTCGCGATGACCCGGTCGGGGATAGCTTTCGCGAGGGCCTTGATCACCGCGTCGAACGTTCGCGAGGCGGTGACCGACCGGCCGCGGACCGGAACCGGAGGTGTCGGGTTGAGGATCGAGCCGCGCGGCGCGAAGACCTCGATGGGCCGGGTCAGGCCGTCGTTGAACGGAACGTCGGGGGAGCTCGTCGCCGTCTTGATTGCCGTGTACACCGCGGCGAGCGTGGACGCATACGGACAGTTCAGGTGGAGCGAAATCTGCGGCGCGCTGCCCGTGAGGTCGACGGAGATCCCGTCCCCCGATACCACGACCGCCGCCTTGATGGGCAAGGGGTCGTCGCGGACGCCGTCGTCGTCGACGGCGTCCTCGCCGACGTAGATTCCATCGGGCACGTCGGCGAGGGCCGCGCGCATCCTGCTCTCCGAGTAGTCGAGATGCGCGTCCATGACGGACATCACGGTGTCCCGGCCATAGCGCGCGCAAAGCCGACGCACACGTTCGGCGCCGAGGGCGTTGGCGGCAAACTGCGCGTTGAAGTCCCCGATAGTCAGATCCGGGACGCGGGTGTTGGCCGTGATCAGCCGCTCGAAAGACCCTCCGTTCCAATCGTGCGCCATGTTGTAGCGCGACGGCGGGACGACGAGCCCCTCCTGGTGCACGTCCGTGGCGTTCGGGTTCATGCCCGGCGCGCCGCCGCCGAGGTCGAGGTGGTGGGCGACACTGCCGCTGAACCCGATCAGGGATCCCTCGACGAAGATCGGGGAGAATATGTACACGTCGGGCAGGTGCTGCCCTCCCTCGAAGGGGCTGTTGTTGATGTAGAAATCCCCCTCCTCCAGTTCGTCGGGCGACACGACGGCGGCGCAGGCTTTGAAGGTCTCGCCGATGGGACCGAGCTGCAACGGGACGAGTTCCGCCTGGGCGACGACCCTTCCGTCGCGGTCGAGAACGGCCGCCGATCCGTCCCTGGCCTCGCGCAGGATCGTGGAATAGGCCGAACGGATGAGCTTCGCGCCCATCTCCCGGGCCGCCGCGATCAGTCCCTGACCGATGACGACCTGATCGACCGGATCGACCTTCACGCGCCCATCCCCGCGCGCTTCGGGCGATCGACGTCGGCCACGAGTGGAACGGGGAGACAGGACGGGAGCGCGCGGATCAGGTTCCGCTCCGGTCCGCGCACACCGCATCGGCCAGCCGGCGCATGAACGCCTCGCAGCTGGCCACCTGCTCGATGGCGATGAATTCGTTCGGCTTGTGGGCCTGGTCGATACTGCCGGGCCCGCAGACCACGGTCGGAATGCGTCCGCGCTTCGAGATGACGCTCGCTTCCGTGCCGAACGCGACCTTGCCGTGGTCGTTCCGCCTCGAGAGGCGCTTGGCCAGGGCGACGACTTCCTCGTCAGGATCCGTGTCGAGGGCCGGGAACTCCGACATGACCTCGAACGCGATTCCCGTGTCCGCGTGGACCGCGCGCATACGCGGTTCGAGCTCGTCACGAGCGTATCCGGTGACCCGGTCGTAGAGCCCTTCGGGATGGTCCTTGGGAAGGTGTCGGAATTCGAACTCGAAGGCGCAGTCCCTGGAGACGATGTTCAGCGCCGTACCGCCCTGGATCAGGCCGACGCTGAAGGTCGTGAAGGGGATGTCGTAGGCTTCGTCGTGCTCGCCATCGGCGAATTCCCGCGACAGGTCCTTGATGTAGGCGATTAGTTCGGCCGCGTATTCGATGGCGTTGACGCCGGTCGGCGCGAGCGACGAATGGCATTCGAATCCTCTCACGCGGCAGCGGACGCTCTTCTTTCCCTTGTGTGCGACGACGACCTTCATCTCGGACGGCTCGCCGACGATACACATGGCGGGGCGGACGGGAAAATCCTCTATGCCGTCGAGGATGGCGTTGATGCCGACGCGGTTGATCTCCTCCTCGAACGTGAATCCATAGTGGATCGGGGTCTCCAGGCCCCGTTCGAGGAACAACGGCGCGGACGCGAGAGCGACGGCGCAGAAGCTCTTCATGTCGGTGGTGCCGCGCCCGAACAGATTGCCGTCCTTCTCGACCAATTTCCACGGGTCCGTATGCCACTCCTGACCGTCGACCGGCACGACGTCCGTGTGGCCGGCCAGCATGATCCCCGGTCTGTCCGCGGGACCGAGGGTCGCGTAGATGCTGGCCTTGGTCTTCTCCGCGTTCCTGAAGACGCAGCTCTCCACACCGAGGCCGGCCAGATAGTCCCGGATGAACTCGATCAGTTCGAGGTTCGAATCCCGGCTTACCGTGGGCGATTCGACGAACTTGCGGATCATCTCCAAGCTGGAGAGATCGGAAGATGTCATGCTGGCCTGTCCCTGTCTCGGGCGTTCCCATAGAGTCGCTCGACCGAATTCTCAGCGTAGCGGCCGGGGCGGGGGTCAACAAGCCGTATCCCGGACGCGATGCCGCTTCACGGGAGGGTCCGGCCTACGGGCTGGTGGAACACGCATGACGGCGCGAGCGGACGTACCGAAGAACGCGCCCCCCAACGTGTGGTCGATGGCGGACGCGGCCAGGGCGATCGCCGTCGGCGACCTCACCTCGGAGGCGCTGGTGGCCGCCTGCCTCACGCGCATCGGCGAGCGGGACGGCGAGGTTGGCGCGTGGACCTGGGTCGATCCCGAACGCGCCCTGGCCGAGGCTCGGCGACGGGACGCGGAGACGCCGAGGAGCCCGCTGCACGGCGTCCCCTTCGGCGTCAAGGACATCATCGACACGGCCGACATGCCGACGGAGTACGGCACGCCGATCTACGAGGGGACGCGACCCGTCTGGGACGCGGCCTGCGTCGCGCTGCTTCGGGAGGCGGGGTGCGTGGCGCTGGGCAAGACCGTGACCACGGAATTCGCCACCCGTCATCCGGGCAAGACGCGCAACCCTCTCGACCTGACCCGGACGCCTGGCGGATCGTCGAGCGGTTCCGCCGCGGCCGTCGCGGATTTCATGGCGCCGGTGGCCTACGGCACGCAGACCACCGGTTCGGTGATCCGCCCCGGCGCGTATTGCGGCGTGGTCGCGGTCAAGCCGACCTTCGGCATGATCAACCGCTCCGGCGTCAAGCCGCTCTCGGACGCGCTGGACACGGTCGGCTACTACACGCGCACGGTGGAAGACGCGGCACTGTTCCTGGAGATCGCCGCCGGTTACCCGGCCACGGACCTCGGCGGCGTCGCCGACATGAAGCCTCGGGTCGCGATCTGCCGCACCACGGCGTGGGACAGGGCGCGGCCCGAGACCGTCGAGTTGTTCGACGGCTTGGAGAGGCGGCTCGGGGCCGCCGGCGCCAAGGCGCGGGCGCTCGAGCTCCCACGCGACTTCGACGATATCGCGGAGGCCCAGGCCGTACTCAACGACTACGAGTCCCTAAAAGCCCTCACCTACGAACGTGTCAATTTTCCCGGGATGCTGAGCGAGGAGCTGACCGCGAAGATCGATCGCTCCTTCGGTCGTTCATACGACGGATACCGCTGGGCGCTCGGCGTGGCGGAGCGTTGCAAGGCGCTGCTGCCGGGGCTGGTCGGCGAGGACGAGACGATCCTGGCGCCCGCGGCCATGGGCGTGGCGGAAGTCGGCCAAGGGTACACGGGGGATCCTATCTTCAGCCAGGTGTGGAATGCCCTCCACGTTCCGAGCGTCTGCGTGCCGGCCGGCACGGGACCGGCGGACATGCCGCTCGGCGTGCAGATCATCGCCCGCCGCGGGGAGGACGGTCGCGCCTTCGTTCACGCGGAGTGGGTGAGAAGGGTGCTGGTGGGCTGAGTCGTCCTACTCCGCGGCTATCGGTTCCCGTTCCGCGGACTTGGGAATCCAACCCCGCGCGGTGCCGGGCGCCACGCTGCGATACCGGGCCTTGAAGGTCGGCGGCAGCTCCCGGCTGTTGGGCGGGCAGATCCAGATACGCAGGATGTGCCGCTTGCGGTCCGGCTCGTCCCAGTCCTCGTAAGTGGAGCGCGAGTGGAGCGCCGAATAGTTGTTGGCGAACTGGATGTCGCCGGGCCGCATGAGGAAACTGTGCGACACGCCGGGACGGTGGGCCACATCCAGGAGCAGGTCGAGTGCCTCGTCCTGTTCCTTCGTCAACCCCTCCACGCCCGGATGCCGTTCGGCCGTCTCGTAGTAGGCCTTGGGCAGGAGGCGGGTCGTGAGCCGCCCCTTGAAATACGTGAACACCGGCAGTCGGTAGTAGAGCTCGCTTTCCTCCTCGGGCCAACCGGGTTCGTTGCGCCGGTCGATGGTGAACGGTTCGTACAGCACCCGCAGGAGGTCGGGCCGTTCCGCCATGATGATGTCGTGGATGGCGGCCGTGCTCACCACGGTCGACATGCCTTCCGACTTCGCCTGACGCAAGCACATCAGGGCAATCCAGTCGGACAGGTCGTTGTGGACGTCCTGGCTGAGCGTCGTTTCGTAGAACCGGACGCTGGGGTTCCTCGCATCGAGGCCGAAGTCGCGCACGTGGCCGATCAGGTCGCCGTAACGGTTCTGCGAGACGATGTGGCCGAGATGGCTGGCGATCCCCCAGAAGACGATCGCCGCGTCGTCCTTGCTGTAGCGCTCCATCGGCAGCCCGCGCACGAGGGCGAAGCCGAGCCCCTCCTCCATCTCTTTCTGGAGGCGGCGCGCGAAAGCCGCGAACGCGGGAAGCGGAAAATCCTCCTTGCCGAATTCCGTGGGCCGGAGGCCGCGGTCCTTTGCCCGGGCCAGCGCGGCGCCGACGTTGGAGATCACCTCCGGCGGCATGGTCTCGATCCAGTCCTCGTTGTCGGCGAACCGCTCGCCGATCCAGTTCTCGGGGCAGTTCAAGGGCTCTGTCGGCATGTCGGGCATGATCTCGTTCCCCTTCGGATTGGCCTCGCTCGCGACGATATTATAGACACGGGCGCACCGGTTGCCGAACGCGAGCTAACGACCGCCGCGCCCGCTTTATCCAATCTGGTATTCTTTATTGCCTGCCCAAGGAACCGCTGGGACGGAGTTGGACCGCTTGAGCATTAGGCGCGACAAGCTGGTTGTTCGACACCAACAGCGTCGGAGACCCTCACCCCTCTTTCAAGGGCCGCGTCTCACATCTGCCTGAACGAGGTCAGCGATCCCGGCGCGGTCGACGAGAGGCTAACGGGGAAAGGCGTTGTAGGAGTTCGCGACGAGGACGCCGCAATCGACCGGCAGATTGACGCCGGTGATCGCCCTGGCCCTGTCCGAGCACAGGAACCAGAACGCCTCGGCCACGTCCCGCATCTCGGTCATGGTCCCGAGGGCGGCGCTCCGTTCCATCCGGTCCTTGTCGCGGACGCCCGCGTCGAAGCGACCCTGCATCATGGGTGTGTGCACATAGCCCGGCGAGACGGCGTTCACTCGCACGTTGTGCGGCCCGCACTCGGCCGCGAGTATCTCCGTCAGAGAGATCACCGCAGTCTTGGCCGGAGAGTATGCGGTCACCATGTAGGGCGCGATACCGAACATGGACGCGACGTTGCCGATGACGCCGCGTTGCCGCTCCTTCATGCGGGGCGCGATGGCCCGGCAACAGAGGTAGACCCCGCGGTAGTCGACGTCCCAGAGACGGTCGTGCTCCTTGATCGGCAGGTCTTCGATGGCGAGGCCGTCCTGCATCACGCCGGCGTTGTTGATGAACACGTCGATGGGGCCGTGGTCCCGCTCTATCGCCTCGACGAAGCCGGTGACCGAATCCTCGTCGGTCACGTCGAGCGGGCGGTAGACCGCGCTGCCGCCGTCCGCCTCGATCGCGGCGACGGTCTCGGCGCCGACGTCATCCAGCATGTCGCCGATGACGACCTCGTCGCCGCCCCTGGCGAACCGCCGGGCCGTCGTCTCGCCGATCCCGCGCGCCGCGCCGGTGATCGCCGTGAGGCGTCGTTCGCCGCTCATGCCGCCTTGGCCTCCTCCTCGGGCAGGGGTGCCAGACAGGGACGATCGCCCTTCAGCGTGGTCCGGTGCATGCGGCGGCGGTGCCTCTCCTCGTCGAAGGGCAGAACGCGGTGCATGGCGGAGCGGTTGTCCCAGAAGATCACGTCACCGGGTCGCCATTCGTGGGTGTGGACGAACCGCGGCTCCGTCGCGAAGGAGACGATCTCTTCGATGATCTCCTGGCTCTCCTCGATCTCCATGCCCTCGAAGTGGGAGACCACCTGATGGGCGAGGTAGAGCGCCCGGCGGCCGCTGACGGGATGCGTGCGCAGCGCCGGGTGCGTCATCGGCGGCACTCGGCGCCTCTGCGCCTCGGTCAACGGCTCGCGGTGGGGCGTGTAGTTGGTCCAGTAGTAATTATAGTCGTGGACTGCCCGCACGCTGGCGAGGAACTCCTTCCTGTCGTCAGGCAGCGCCTCGTAGGCCGCGTACATACTGGCGAACTGGGTCTGTCCTCCTTCGGGCGGGCATTCCAGGCAATGGAACAGGGAGCCGAGCGAGGGACGCTCGCGATACGAATAATCGGAGTGCCAGTGCCTGGCCCCGCCGCGCGCGCCGATCTCGCGCCCGTTCTCCACGATGTTCGAAACGATGAAGATCTCCGGGTGTTCCGGCATGTTGTACTGGTCGGCGACATGCGGCTCGAGCTCCCCGAAATATCGGCTGAACGCGATGTGCTGTTCCGGTGTCGGCCACTGGTCGCGGAACAGGAGGATCGAGTGATGGCTCAACGCTTCGTTTAGGCGGTCGACGGTATCGGGCGGCGCGGGCAGCGACATGTCGATACCATGGACTTCCGCGCCGATGGCCGGCGATAGTGGGGTGAGGGTCGGCGAATCGTTGGTCATGGGTCGACGCGCCCCGGCGGTTCATGGGACTTTCTCCCGCAGTAGGCCGGCGACTGCGACCTGTCAAGTCGCGGAGGACCCTCGGTCGCGACGGGCCGGCCCACGAAGCGTTCCACGTTGGCGACCGGGACGACCCGGGCTTCGGACATGCGGTCCTCCGGTCTTCTGGACACTAGAGAAGGCCCCGCTCGCGTAAGCTGACATGTCCTCTCTTGGCGACGATGACGTGGTCGTGGACGGCAATGCCGAGCTTGTCCGCCGCCTCCGAAACCTGCCGCGTGACTTCGACGTCGGCTCTGGACGGCGTGGGATCGCCGCTCGGGTGGTTGTGAACCAGAATCACCGCCGAGGCCGCGACCTCGAGTGCCCGCTTCACGACCTCCCGCGCGTAGACGGGTGTATGGTCGACCGTGCCGCGTCCCAGGACTTCGTCCGCGATCAACCCGTTCTTGCGGTCGAGATAGAGAACCCGGAACTGTTCCGTCGTCTCGAACGCCATGGCCGTCCGGCAGTAATCGATGAGCGTGTCCCAGGAACCGATGGTCGCGCGGTCGCCGACCGGACCCCGCGTCAGGCGTTGGGCCGAGGCCTGGATCGTTTTCAGGGCGACCGCCGCCTCCTTGCCTATTCCCTCGACTTCCAGAAGGCGTGTCGGCTCCGCGGAAAGCGCCTCGGAGAAGCTGCCGAAGGTGTCGATCAACCGTTTCGCGATGGGCTTCACGTCCCGGCGCGGAATGGCGAGGAACAGTGCGAGCTCCAGCAACTCGTAGTCCGCGAGGGCGTCCGCGCCCGCGTCCATGAAGCGTTTGCGCAGGCGCTTGCGGTGCTCGCGAAAGTGAGGCTTATCCGTCACCGGCCGGGTCGTAGGGCGGGCGGTCGAAGCCCTTGGGCGATCGCGTGAAGATCTCGCACCCGGTCTCCGTCACGCCGATGGTGTGCTCGAACTGGGCCGACAGCGAGCGGTCCTTGGTCACCGCCGTCCAGCCGTCGGCGAGCAGCTTCACCCGCCATGTGCCGAGGTTGATCATCGGCTCGACGGTGAAGAACATGCCGGCCTCCAGCTCGACGCCCGTGCGAGGTTCGCCGAAATGCAGGATGTTCGGCGAATCGTGAAAGACTTGGCCGATGCCATGGCCGCAGAAATCCCGCACCACCGAGCACTGGCGCGATTCCGTATGGGTCTGGATGGCGTGGCCGATGTCCCCCGTGGTCGCGCCGGGACGGACGGCCTCGATGCCGAGCATCATGGCTTCGTAGGTGACGTCGCACAGGCGCCGGGCCTTTCGGCCGACCTTGCCGACCGTGAACATGCGGCTCGAGTCGCCGTGCCAGCCGTCGACGATCACGGTCACGTCGAGGTTCATGATATCGCCGTCCCTGAGCGGCCGCTCGCCCGGGATGCCGTGGCAGACGACATGGTTGAGCGACGTGCAGATCGATTTGGGGAACCCGCGGTAGTGGAGCGGGGCCGATATGGCGCCGCGGTCGAGCACGAACTGGCCGCACAACCGGTCGAGTTCGCCGGTGGTGACTCCGGGAACCACGAACGGGGTGATGTAGTCGAGGGTCTCGGCCGCCAGACGGCCGGCCTTGCGCATGCCCTCGAAGGCTTCGGGTCCGTGGCGTTTCGCCCCGGTCGTCCGGCGCACGGGCACCGGCGCGGAGGCGCCTCGTGTCTGGGTGATGGTGCCGGCCATGAACTCCGCGCGTCCCCAAGCTACGGTCGCGCCAGTGGCACGGCCTTCTCCGCGGCGATCTCCTCCGACGTGAGTTTACAGGAATAGGCGACGGCTTCAACGCCGCTCGCGAGCGCCCGGGTCAGTCCGTCGTCGTAGTCGGGATCGATGTCGGCGGCGATCGAGAGACGGTCGCAGTCGTCCCGCTGGATCAGGTACACCATGACGGCGCGATGGCCCCGCGCGACCATGTCGGCCATCTCCACCAGGTGCTTGGCGCCCCGGGCCGTGACCGAATCGGGGAACTCGGCGGTTCCTGGCTCGCGGCTCAGGTGAACGTTCTTGACCTCGACGTAGCAGGCGGGCCCGTTCCCCTCGAGAAGGATGTCGATGCGCGAGTTCCTGCCGTACTTGACCTCGCGGCGCCGCGATCCGTAGCCCCGCAACTCGGCGATGGTTCCCGTTTCGATGGCCTCGGCGACGAGTGTGTTCGGACGCGCCGTGTTGACCCCGACGAGCGCCCGGCCGTCGTGCACCATCTCCCAAGTGTAGCGGAGCTTGCGTTCGGGGTTGGCGGCTGGCGACAGCCAGACCTCGAAACCCGGCTCCGCGAGGCCCAGCATCGAGCCGGGGTTCGCGCAGTGGGCCGTGACCACGCCGCCCGAGTCCAACTCGACGTCCGCCAGGAACCGCTTGTAGCGTTTGATCAGGGCGCCCTTGACGAGGGGATCGGGAAACCGCATGGCTCAAGGGTAGTGGGACCGGCGCGGGACTTCAAACAAGGTTCCCGGCCGCGCCCCGACGATACCCTCGTGACGACGCACTTGCGCGGGTGGCGCCGAGGGTTGAGGATTGCGCTCGTCGCCACCGTCGCCCGCGTCGCGTGATAGGGAGCAAGCACGTCTTGGCCGAGACCCGGACCGCGAAGACCGCATGCGCGATCATCATCGGCAACGAGATCCTGTCGGGTCGCGTGCAGGATCGGAACCTCGCCTACGTCGCCGAGCGGCTGAACGATTTCGGGGTCCGGTTGCGCGAAGCCCGGGTGATCCCGGACGACGAGGACGCCATCGTTGCCGCCGTCAACGAATGCCGGCGGGAGTTCGACTACGTGCTCACGACCGGTGGAATCGGGCCGACTCACGACGACATCACGGCCGAGTGCGTGGCCAAGGCGTTCGGAGTCCCGATCGAGATCAACGAGAAGGCGGCGGAGGCCCTGCGAGCCCGCGCGGGCGATCGGATCGACGAGGCGCGGCTGCGCATGGCGCGCGTGCCCGTCGGCGGCAAGTTGATCGAGAACGCCGTCTCCGCGGCCCCCGGTTTCCAGATGGAGAACGTCTTCGTCATGGCCGGCGTGCCCGCGGTGGCCCGGGCCATGGTCGACGCGCTGGCGTCGCGGATCGCCGGCGGCGCGCCCGTGCGCTCGCGAGGGGTCGTGGCGCACCTGTCCGAGGGGTCCGTCGCGGCGGCGCTCGCCGACATCCAGGAGCGGTTTCCCGACACCGATATCGGCAGCTATCCGTTCTATCGCTCGGGCCGGTTCGGCACCACGCTGGTGGTCCGCTCGACCGACGCCGGTCGTGTCGACGACGCCGTCGAAGAGATCAAGGCCATGGTCAGCGGCCTGGGCGCCGAGCCCGAGGAGGAGCTGGAGGGCGTGTAATGGGCGTCGCCGCCTTCGCGCTGCGCCGCGCCAGTCCGGCCGACGCCTCGGCCATCGCCCATGTCTACGTCAACTCCTGGCGCACGACTTACAGGGGGCTCATCCCCGGACAGGTGCTCGCCGCCCTCGACGAGCTCAAGCAGACGGGCTATTGGTGGAGAGTGCTCTGCGAGTCGAGTCGAGGCTGCGGCGCGGTGGTGGCGGAGGGTAGGTTCCGCGTCATCGGCTTCTCCGCCTTCGGGCCGGCGCGCGAGGAAGGGTTTTCGCGGTGCGGCGAGGTCTACACGCTGTATTTGCTCGACGCCTACCAGGGGTGCGGTATCGGCAGGCGTCTGCTGTCGGCGAGCGTCGACGACATGGCCGGGGCGGGGTACACGTCGATGTGCGTCTGGGTGCTGGCCCGTAATCCGGCGCGGGAATTCTACGAGCATCTGGGCGGCGTCGAGCTGTCGTCGCGCGACATCCGCGTCGGCGGACGGCGGCTGGAGGAGATCTGCTATCTCTGGCCCGACCTTCGCCGCCTCGCGGCGCTGGAGCGACGCTAGACACCGTCCCTGTCCCATTGCGACAATCCCTGTCCGGCGGGCGTGGCGAAACGGTAGACGCAACGGACTTAAAATCCGTCGGGCGCGAGCCCGTGCTGGTTCGAGTCCAGCCGCCCGCACCAACCCTTCCGACCGAAAGGGCCTGTGTTCACGAGGTGTCGGGCTGAACCCGCCGACCCCGTCGCCTGAAAGGCGTCGGTCGCGGTCGGCGGTGGCGGCATCGCGCATGACGGCGGAGACAGTCTCGGCTTGGCGCTCATCGAAACCGGCCTCGCGAGGCGTCTTGGCGGCGGCCATGTCATGAGCACGGGCTGTCGCGGTGCCCCGGCTCCAGCCGCCCGAACGGAAGATGTCCGGGCGGACCGGGTCGAGGTTCGTTCGGCCGGTTGAGGGCGCGCGGCCCGCGCGTGTAAACAGGATCGGCACGGAACACACGGGAGGAGGCGTCGATGACCGACCTGTCCAGAACCGAGATCGCCGAGATCGCCGGGAAGCTGCCCATCCGCGCCCAGGCCTTCATCGATGGCGACTACACTCCGGCCGCGTCGGGCAAGACCTTCGCGACCGTCAATCCGGCGACCGGCGAGCATATCGCCGACATCGCGCACTGCGGCGGCGACGATGTCGACCGCGCCGTCCGGGCCGCCCGCCGCGCCTTCGACGGCGGCGAATGGTCGCGCGCGGCGCCCGAGCACCGCAAGGAAGTCCTGCTGAAGCTCGCCGATCTCGTGCGCGTCCGCGCCGCGGAAATCGCGGTGATGGAAAGCATCGACGTCGGCAAGACGATCGGCGACGCGATGGAGGAGATCGGCGGCGAGGCCGTGCGCTATTTCCAATGGTACGCCGAGCTCGCCGACAAGACCTTCGGCAAGGTCGCGACGACGGGCGAGGACGCTCTGGCCCTCATCGTCAAGGAGCCCGCCGGCGTCGCTGCGGCGGTCCTGCCCTGGAACTTCCCGTTCCTGATGGCCGTGTGGAAGGCGGCGACCGCTCTGGCGGCCGGCTGTTCCCTCATCCTCAAGCCGGCCGAGCAGACGCCGCTCACCACGATCTACCTGGCCGAGCTGGCGACGGAGGCGGGCGTGCCTCCCGGGGTGATCGCCGTCCTGCCGGGCCTCGGCGAGACCACGGGCCAGGCGCTGGGCCGGCACGGCGACATCGACGTCGTTTCCTTCACCGGGTCGACCGAGGTCGGCGGCTATTTCATGCGCTACGCGGGCGAGAGCAATCTCAAGTCCGTGGGCCTCGAGATGGGCGGGAAGAGCCCGTTCATCGTGCTGGACGACGCCGACATCGACGACGCCCTCATCGAGCACGCGGCGCTCTCGGCTTTCTGGAACGCGGGCCAGAACTGCTCCGCGAACATGCGGCAGATCGTCGATGCCGGACGGGCCGGGGAGTACGTCGAACGGGTGACGGCTCGCGCCAACGCCTACAAGGTCGGCGATCCCCTGGACCCGGAGACCGAGATCGGCGCCATGATCACGTCCGAGCACCGGGACGTCGTCATGGGCTACATCGAAAAGGGCCGGGCCGAGGGCGCGCGTCTGGTCGCCGGCGGCTCGACCCTGGACGCGCCGGGCTATTTCGTGCGGCCGACCGTGTTCGACGGCCTGACACCCGAGATGACCATCTCGCGCGAGGAGATATTCGGGCCGGTTCTCGGCGTCCTGCCGGTCCGGAATTTCGACGAGGCCCTCGCCGTCGCCAGGGATACCGACTACGGCCTGCACGCCACGGTGTTCACCCGGGATATCGACCGTGCCATCCACATGGCCCGTCGTCTGCCGTGCGGCACGGTCGCGGTGAACGGGTTTACGGAAGGCGACGTCAAGACCCCCTTCGGCGGCTACAAGCGGTCGGGGTCGATGGCGCGCGAGAACGGCGTGGAGGCCCTGGACCAGTACGTCCAGACCAAGACCGTCTGGATCTCCGTCGGCGCGATGGAAGCCGCCTCGTGACCGCCGGGCGCATGGCGGCCGGCTCTCCCGTCAGTCCGCGCCGCCCGCCGCCTCACTCCACCGGCGCGGCGTCGTTGAAGACTTGGGTGCGCTTCAGGAGACGCCGCCGGTCCGGCGGAAAACTCCCGCGGCCGTGCATGGTCGGCCTGTTGTCCCACATCACGAGATCGCCCACCCGCCACCGGTGCGTCCAGAGGAACTCCGGGCGCGCGACGTGGGCGGTGAGGAACGAGATCAGGTCCCGACTCTCGCTCTCGCCGAGCCCGACCACGGAGCGCGTGAACAGCGGCGTCACGTAGAGAGCCTTCCGTCCGGTCTCCGGGTGCGTGCACACGACCGGGTGGTCGACGACCTCCGGCGGGTTGAGCGGGGTATCCGGATGGCGGTGGGTCGCCCTGAGGCCCTTCAGGCGTTCCTTCGTCGCGGCGTCGAGTGCGTCGTAGGCGGCATAGCCGCTGCCCCAGCGCGTCTCGCCGCCGGTGTCGGGGACTTCCACGGCATGAAGGACCGAGATGGTGCCGGGTTTCGGCATGTAGGCGAGGTCCGAGTGAAAACCGATCTCGCCGTCGCCGAGGGCGCCGATCGCCCTGCCGTTCTCCCTGACGTTGGAGACGAGGAGGATTTCCTTCACCGGCCGGTCCGGCATGTCGCGCACGTGGACCTCGGCCTTTCCGAAGTAGTTGGTGAACCGGACCTGATCCGTATCGCCGAGACGCTGCCCCCGGAAGAAGATCACGCAGCGATCCAGCAGCGCCCCGCGAAGCGCCGCGACCGTCCGGCGGGGAAGGGGTCTGGACAGGTCGATCCCGCGGACTTCGGCGCCGAGCGCCGCCCCCGTCGGAATGACGGTCATGCCCTCCACGGCGTTCGGCGCGTCCATCCCGTGGCCTCGGTTCCCCGATATCCGGCGGCGGCTAAGCGGGAGTCCCCTTGATCTCGACGAGCACGTTACGGAACCGGGCGCCGCCGACGTTGCGGGCGTCGTGCGTGGCGCCTCGCTTGCCGCTCACGACGTCTCCGGGCGCCATCGCCACGGTGTCCACCGTGCCGTCTTCGCGATGGATCTCCAGTTCGGAGCCCTCGACGACATAGTAGAAATAGTCGTGGCCGTGCGTGTGCGTGCCCAAGGCCTCGCCCGGGTCGAGAACGAGATTCCACACCTTGATCTCGTCGTCCTCGAAAATCACCTTGGTACCGACTTCCGCCATGGGGCCCTCCTGTCCCTTTCCACGATGCCTTGCCGCGATACCGGGACGACCCCCGGTGTCAGGCGGGACGGCGGCGCCGGGGCCGGAACCTCGCGGCGCGCTCCGCCAGCCCGGCCATCCGTTCCGCCGACGCGTCGATTCGTCCGCGCGCCTTCTGTATCCGCATGACGTCCTCGATTCGGCGATCGAGGAACGCCCACGTGTCGGCGGAACCGTCCGAGCGGTCGTCCAGCCAGTAGAGCAGCGTGGACGAGTACACCCCCGCGAGCAAGGCGCGTTTCGTGTAGAAACTGAAGTCGGTCGACGTGTCGCCGATCCCCCTCCATATGGCGTCGACCGTTCCGTAGAGGGCGCGCAGGGCATGGGGCGCGTTGAACGGAAGGACGTGCACGGCGACGGCTCGGCGGACCGCCTCGCGGTGCGGCGCCACGGCCTCGATCCTGAGTCGGACCGCGAGTGCGACCCGCTCCCGGATCTTGAGCGTCCCGAGGTCCCGCTCCGCCAGCGTCCGGACCATGTCCTCGTCGGCGGCCCCGACGAACGCGCCGACCATGCCGGCGGCGCCTCCCGGAAACGCCCGCCGCACCGACTCGAGGTCCTCGCCGAGGTCCCGCGCGGCGTGTTCCAGGGCCCGCCGGCTCCAGCCGTCGAAGGATACGTGCCGCAGGAGAACGGGCAGGCAGCGCCGGCGCAGCTCGTCCACGCGCCTAGACATCGGCCGTCTCCGGTTCGGCCTCCTCGACCACGCGATGGAACTCCGACTCGAAGACGAGTCTCGAAAGGTCGGTCATCCGCATCGGGTACAGGATACCGTCGAGATGATCGCATTCGTGTTGTGCGACCCGAGCGTGCAGGCCGCTGGCCGCGCGGTCGATCGTTCGGCCGTCCGGCGCGAGGCCGCGATAGCGTATCGAGACGTGGCGGGGGACCTCTCCCCGAAGTCCGGGAACCGAGAGACAGCCTTCCCATCCATACGCCATTTCGTCGGAAAGCGGCTCGATCGTGGGGTTGATCAGGACGGTCGGCTTCCACTCCTCGGGGTCGCCGGTTTTCCGGTCGGCGTCGCCGTCCGGCGCGTGGAACACGACGACTCGCTTGGGGATGTGGATCTGCGGCGCGGCCAGGCCGAGACCCTGGGCGTCCGCCATGGTCTCGATCATGTCGTGGACGAGACGGCGGATTTCCGGCGCCTCCGGGTCGGCGACCTCCTCGGCCCGGCGCCTCAACGCCGGATGCCCCATGCGCGCGATCTTGAGTATGGCCATGAACCCAATATGCGGTGCCGCGAGGGCGAGGTAAAGGCGGCGGGGCAGGGCCACCGGCGCCGCGTGTCGTCCGCCCGCCCGCCGCGAGACGGTGGACAGACGCTTCCGCCCCGTGCTAGGGAATGAGGTTCGTCCGCGGGCGTGCGCCGCCGCGGGCGGCTCGGGCGCGGGAAATCGTCCCCGGGCCCCACCGAAGGGAGGAAGGAACACTGGTTCAAGTCGTCGTCAGAGACAACAATATCGATCAAGCCCTGCGCGCTCTGAAGAAGAAGATGCAGCGCGAGGGGGTGTTCCGCGAGATGAAACTCCGGAACTACTACGAGAAGCCGTCGGAGAAGCGGGCCCGCGAGAAGGCGGAGGCTGTCCGGCGCGCCCGCAAGCTGGCCCGCAAGAGAGCCCAGCGCGAGGGAAACAACTGACGCCCCGCGACCGGTCCCCCCGGCTGCCCCGCGACGTTCTCGAGGTTCGAGGCCCGGTATCGGGCCGGCCGGTCTACAGCGCGCTCACCACGTCTTCCGTGAGTTGCTTGGCGTCGGCGAACAGCATCATGGTGTTGTCCCGGTAGAA
Organism: uncultured Alphaproteobacteria bacterium; assembly: GCA_958295725.1. Taxonomy (GTDB): domain Bacteria; phylum Pseudomonadota; class Alphaproteobacteria; order UBA2966; family UBA2966; genus UBA2966. The sequence continues at coordinate 157,595 of OY282368.1, forward strand.
GAGGTCGTTGTCGATGCCCGCGTACCCGGGCGACAGCGACCGTTTCACGAACAGCACGCTCCGCGCCTTGTCCACGTCGAGGATGGGCATGCCGTAGATGGGGCTGTCCGGATCGTTCCGGGCCGCCGGGTTGGTGACGTCGTTGGCGCCGATCACGAACGCCACGTCCGTGCTCGCGAAATCCGAGTTGATCTCCTCCAGTTCGGCCACGTCGTCGTAGGGCACGTTGGCCTCCGCCAACAGCACGTTCATGTGTCCCGGCATCCGTCCGGCCACGGGATGGATGGCGTAACGGACGCGCACGCCCTCTTCCCGCAGCTTGTCGGCCATCTCCCGAACGGCGTGTTGCGCTTGGGCGACCGCCATGCCGTATCCCGGCACGACGATCACGGAACCGGCGTTCTTCATGATGAACGCGGCGTCTTCGGCGCTCCCGGACTTGGCGGACCTGTCGCCGGCTCCGCCGCCGCCGGCCGTGGCGGCGGCCCCGAACCCGCCGAGGATCACGCTGAAGAACGAGCGGTTCATGGCCCGGCACATGATGTAGCTGAGGATGGCGCCGGAGGAGCCGACGAGCGCGCCCGTCACGATCAACGCCGGGTTCTGCAACGTGAATCCGATTCCCGCCGCCGCCCAGCCGGAATACGAGTTGAGCATCGAGATCACCACCGGCATGTCGGCGCCGCCGATGGGAATGATGATCAAGACCCCGATCAGGAAGCTCAGGGCGGTCATGGCCCAGAACATCCCGGGCGATTGCTCCAGCGCGAAACCCACGAGCAGCGCGACGGCGGCGGTCCCGAGCAGCAGGTTGAGCCAGTGCTGGCCGGGGAACACGACCGGGTTCCCCGACACCAGCCCTTGCAGCTTGGTGAAGGCGACGACCGATCCGGAGAAGGTGATCGCGCCGATGGCGGCGCCCAGTCCCATCTCGACGCGACTCGGCGGGAAGATGGCGCCCGTCGCGTCGGCGATGCCATACGCCCCCGGGTTGTCGAGGGCGGCGCCGGCGACGAGGACCGCGGCCATTCCGACGAGGCTGTGAAACGCGGCGACCAGCTGGGGCATCGCCGCCATCCGGATCTTCAGGGCCACGGTCGTACCGACGAGGCCACCGATCGCGAACGCCGCGAGGATCCAGCCGTAGGACACGACCTCGGGACTGATCGCCGTGGTCAGGATGGCGATCGTCATCCCGGAGATGCCGTAAAGATTTCCGGTCCGCGCCGTCTCCGGCGACGACAGGCCGCGCAGCGCGAGGATGAACAGGACCGACGCGGCGAGATACGCGATCGCCGTCAGGTTGCCCGAGATGGCCATCGCCTACTTCTTTCTTCGGAACATGCCGAGCATGCGCTGCGTGACGGTGAAGCCGCCGAAAATGTTGACGGCCGCGAGCGTCATGGCGACGAACCCGAGGACCTTGGCCATGCTCGGCTCGTCGGGCCCGGCGGCGATCAGCGCCCCCACGATGATGACGCTCGAGATCGCGTTGGTCACCGACATCAACGGCGTGTGCAATGCGGGAGTCACGCTCCACACGACGTAGTAACCGACGAATATCGCGAGGACGAAGATGGTGATCTGGAAAACGAAAGGATCGGCCGTTTCCATGGTTATCCGCCTCCGTTGGCGAACAGCGGATGGACGACGGCGCCGTCGCGGGTCAGGGCGGTACCGGCGACGATCTCGTCGTCCCAGTCGATATTCAGGCGGCGGGCCTCGGCGTCGATCAGCGGCGAGAGGAAGTTGAGCAGGTTCCGCGCGTACAGCGCCGAGGCGTCCTCGGCGACGCGGCTCGGCATGTTGTGGAAGCCGACGATCTTGACGCCGCTCGCCTCGACGATCTCTCCGGGCCGGGACAGGGCGCAATTGCCGCCCGCCTCCACCGCGAGGTCGACGATCACCGAGCCCGGCTTCATGCCGCGCGCCATGTCCTCGTCGATGAGCACGGGCGCCCGGCGTCCGGGAACGAGCGCCGCCGTCACGGCGATGTCCTGGCGCGCGAGGTGGGCGCGGACGAGCGCCGCCTGCTTGCGTTTGTAGTCCTCGCTCATCTCCCTCGCGTAGCCGCCTTCCGTTTCCGCCGACGCCGACTCCTCGTCCTCGACCGTCACGAAGCTGGCCCCGAGCGACTCCACCTGTTCCTTCACGGCCGGCCGCACGTCGGTCGCCGAGACGATCGCGCCCAGCCGCCGCGCCGTGGCGATGGCCTGCAACCCGGCGACGCCGGCCCCCAGGACGAAGACCCTGGCCGGCGCCACGGTCCCCGCCGCAGTCATCATCATGGGCAGCGCCCGATGGAACTCCGCGGCGGCGTCGAGAACCGCCCGATAACCCGCGAGGTTGGACTGCGAGGACAGCGCGTCCATGCTCTGCGCCCGCGCGATCCGCGGTATCAGCTCCATGGCGAAGGCCCCGATGCCGCGCTCGGCGTAGGCGTCGACCGTCGACCGCCGGTCGAAGGGCGCGAGAAGGCCGACGAGGACCGCGCCTTCCCGGATCATGCCGAGCTCGTCCGTATCGCCCTCGTCGCCCGTCATCGGGCCCTGGACCTTCAGGACCACGTCGGCGCCGCTCAGCGTCTCGGCTTCCGTGTCGGCGATCTCGGCGCCCGCGTCCCGGTACGACCGGTCCGCGAAGTTCGACCGCAGCCCGCCGCCGCGTTCGACGACGACGCGCGCGCCGAGGTCCGCGAGCTTCCCGGCGGTGTAGGGGGTCGCCGCGACGCGACGCTCGTGGTCCCGTCGCTCCCTGGGAACGGCGATCTTCATACCTTAACCCGGTTCTTGGGGATCGACGGATCGACAGGCCATCGCGAAGGGCCCGTCGAACGACCGGAATCGGCGCGGCGGCATCGTCTACCAGACGAGGGTGGCCGCCAGCACGATCAACAGCGCGCCGATGCCGATACAGCTCCACGCCGTGAGCCGGCAGAAGTCACGCCAAGTTTCCCGCTGCTGAGAGATGTCCATATCGCCGTCGGCCATTGGAGAAGCGCTCCCGAACTGCCCAAGTCGTCGTCGCGCGGGAATATATCGAACGATGGGCGACGGTCAACCGCGTCCCGGTTCGCCGCCGCCGGGTCTGTTCACGCTCCTTCCCGATTCGGCCACACGCCCGATGGCCCGGGCCAGACATCCGGCCCGCCGCCGCTCATTCCGGGAGCGGCAGGCCGATCTTCCCGAGCAGGCGCGTCTGCCGGCGCTTCAGCCGCGCCTCGTCGAAGTCCCGGATGAGATCGTGGAATATCTCGAACCAGTTGATCTCGGCGCCGAGGTGGAGGAACACGCCCCCCAGGCCGATCGCCGCGCGGTCCATGAACACGAACTCGCGCGGCGGCCGCACGCCTCCTTGCTCGCGCAGGCGCCGGTGCACCTTCGCCGCGACCTCGTGGCCGTACACGCCGGTGGCCTCGAACTCCTGGATGCGCCGCGGGCGGTTCTCGAGCAGCGGCGCGTAGACGAAGGCGGCCCACAGGTTCAGGGTGTCCATGATCTCGTCCGACAGGTTCTCGAATCCCCAGGTCTCGTAGGCGTGCGCCGCGAGGTCGCGGTCGCCGTCGGCGATGGCCCGATAGAGGTCGATGACGCCCCGCACGAAGCTCGGCTTGAAGACGCGCACGCAGCCGAAATCGAGCAGGTTGAGGGACAGTTCCCCCGTGTCTCCCGCCGCCGAGTAGTTGCCCAGATGCGGGTCGGCGTGGATGACGCCGCCGTCGTAGAAGGGAACGTACCAGGCCCGGAACAGGGCCAGCGCGATCTCGTTCCGCGTCTCGAGCGGCGCGTCGGCGAAGTCGAGCAGGCGCCGGCCCTCCAGCCAGCTCATGGTCAGGAGTCGTCCGGTCGAGAGCTCGGGAACGACGTCGGGCACGTGGACGTTCGCCTCGCCCTTCAGCAGCTCGGCGTAGAGCCGCGCGTGCCGTGCCTCGAGCGCGTAGTCGAGCTCCTCGCGCAGGCGTTCCGCGATCTCCTCGTGAATCTCGCTGGTGTCGACGCTGGGGTCGTAGCGGGCGTAGATCGCGAACGCGAGCTTCAGCTGCCTCAGGTCGGCCTCGACGACCGATGTCATGTCCGGGTACTGGAGCTTGCAGGCGAGTTCCCGGCCGTCGTGGGACGCGGCCCGGTGAACCTGCCCCAGCGACGCGGCCGCCGCGGCCTCGCGACCGAAGGACTCGAACCTGGATCGCCAGTCGGCTCCGAGCTCCGTCGCCATCCGCCGGCGCACGAAGGGCCATCCCATCGGCGGCGCGTTGGACTGGAGCTGGGCGAGCTCGGCCACGTACTCCTTCGGCAGCGCTTCCGGGATCGTCGACATCAACTGCGCCACCTTCATGAGCGGCCCCTTGAGGCCGCCCAGCGCCTTCCTCAGCTCGGCCGCGTGCCCGGCGCGATCGAGAGGCAGGCCGAGGACCCGCTCCCCCGCCAGCCGCGCCGCCAGACCGCCGACCGCGGTCGACACCCGGGCGTAGCGCCTCACGCGCCCGGTGACGGAGTCTTCGTCGTCGCGGCGAGACATGGGGTTCAGGCGGTCTCCAGGGGCGCGCGCGCCTTCTCGTAGAGCGTGAACAGGAGCTCGACGCGCTCGCGCTCGGAGGCGAAGGGCGCGCGGCGGTAGAGGCGGTCCACGGCGCGGTCGAGGCGGGCGTGGGCGCGGCGGAGGCCGGGGGGCATGAGGTCCGGGTCGTAGAGGTCGGCGAGCGTCGCGCCGGGATGGGCGGCGCGGGCGTCGAGCACGGCTCGGGCGAGCGGAGCCAGCGCCGAGAGGTCCGCGCCTGCCGGCGGCGCGGGGAAGGTGTTGTAGACGACACCGACGGAATACATGTAGTCGCTCTTGAGCCTCCCCGTGACCGTCCGCATCCAGGCCATGTGCATGGTGGAGGTAAGGAGCGCGAAATCGGCCAGAGTGGCGTTCGGTAGGAGGCGGAGCTTCTGGCTGGCGATCACATCCGGCCCGAGCCAGCCGATGGGGACGTATTCCCGGCGCTCCGAACTTGTGTTCGGTATCACCAGATAATCCCGGTCGAGCCGTTCGTCCACGCCGACCTGCGTCGGATAGTCGGCCATGCGTCGGGTGCTGGTCCGCTTGCTCGACGAGCGATAGCGACGGACCTCGGCGACGAGCGCCTTCACGGCGGGCAGGTTTCCGAGATCGGCGGGATGAGCATCCCGGAGATACAGAATCCAGCGGTGGAAGCCATTTATGTATTCGTTCCCACCGATATAGCGTCGAAAATACCGCGCCGCGCCCGGCTCCTCGGAAAGGAATCGCTCCTTCTCTTCTTCGCTGAACGTCAGAATCCCGTTGTCGATCATCTGGACGCCGGTCTTGAGTCGCGCCAGCCCGTTGATCGGATGGTTTTCCTCGCGTACCACGAGATGCGGATCGCGCAGACCGCCAGCGTCGAACAGGTAGGGCGACAGCGCGGCATGGCGGGTTTCCTCCGGGTCGCCGTTGAGGTCGGGATAGGAAAAGAGCCGCTTCTCGGGTCGCGCGTCCTCCCGACGGTCCAACCCCAACACCACCACATGGACGTGTGCTTTGCCACGCGCGTCCGAACCCCAAGCAAAGGTGCGGTGGGCGAAGGCGATCTCCAGCTTGCAGCGATCGAACAGCAACGGCCAGAGCTGTGCCGCCTGCTCGCCCTGGGTGATCGAGTTGGTGGCGACGAAGCCGATCCGCGCTCGCCCGTGCCGCGCGTAGTCCCCGGCCTTGACGAACCAGGCCGCGACGTAATCGAGCGTCCCTCCGGCTCCGCCCAGGGCGGCAATGCGGCGCACCTGCGCGCGCTGGGCAGCGGTCTGGAACTTCGCGCCGCCGAAGGGCGGGTTGCCGAGCAGGTAGGAGCATTTCTCCGGCGGCAGCAACGCCGCCCAGTCGGTCTCCAGCGCGTCGGCGTGCAGGATGCGCGGCGAGCGTTCCAGAGGGATGCGGGCGTAGGTGCGGCCGAACTCCAGCCCCAGGCGCACGTTCATGATGTGGTCCATCATCCACAGCGCGGCTTCCGCGATCCGGGCCGGGAATTCGCCGATCTCGATGCCGTGGAAGCGGTCCACGTCGATCAGGGAAAGGGTGTCGGCCAGCGCGTCGAACTGGTTGGCGTCGTAGACTTCCTTGAGGACGTCGATCTCCAGCCGGCGCAGCTCGCGATAGGCGATGATGAGGAAGTTGCCGCAACCGCAGGCGGGGTCGAGGAAGGAGAGGCCGGCGAGTTCCCGCTGGAACTTCAGCAAATCGGGACGGCGCCGGTTGTCGCGGCGCGCCTTCAGCCGCCGGAACTCGGCGCGCAGGTCGTCGAGGAACAGCGGCTCGATCACCTTGAGGATGTTCTTCTCGGTCGTGTAGTGCGCGCCTTGGGCGCGGCGCTCGGCGGGCTCCATGACCGACTGGAACAGCGCCCCGAAGATCGCGGGCGAGATGTCCGACCAGTCGAAGCGGCAGGCGTCCAGCAGCCGCGCGCGCATGGCCCCGGTGAAGGAGGGGATGCGGATCGGCTCGCGGAACAGGTCGCCGTCGATATAGGGGAAGCGCGTCAGGTCCTCGTCCAGCGCCGCGGCGCGGGCGTCCTCCGGCGTGTCCAGGACCTGGAAGAGCTGGGTCAGCATCGGGCCGAGGTCGGCGCCGTCCTCGCGGGTGCGCGTCTCGATGAAGTCGAGGAAGATGTCGCGCGGCTCGAAGACGCCGGTGTCGTCGGCGAACAGGCAGAAGACGACGCGCACCAGGAAGCGTTCGAGATCGTGGCCGCGATAGCCCGTCTCGTCGAGCGCGTCGTGCAGCCGCCCGACCAGCTCGGCGGCCTCGATATTGGCCGGGTCCTGATCGTGGAACGCGCGACGCCGCACGCCGAGGATGAAGCCGAACGCCTCGACATGCGCCGGCAGGTCGGCGAGCGGGAAGGCGACGGTCTCGCGCTCGTCGAGGTCGCGAAGCTCGAAGGTCTGGAAATCGCTCACCAGTATGTAACGGGGGCGGTCCCTTTCGGGCAGCGCGTCGAAATAGGAGCCCGCCTGTTCGTAGGCCCGCGCCAGATCGCGCCCGGCGCTCTTCTGCTCGACGATCAGCACGCCCGGCCAGAACAGGTCGATGAAGCCCGGCCGGTCGTCGAGCTTGCGCACGTGCTCCTCGTAGCGCGCGACGGAGCGGCGCTCGACGCCGAAGATGGCGAAGAAGTCGTTGTAGAAGCTCTGGGTCTCGCTCTTCTCCCGGGTCGCGTCCGCCCATCCGGCGGCGAAGCCGGCGGCGCGGGCGCGAACCTCGTTCCACGACAGGCGCATGAGCCGCCGACCGTCCGCGCGTCTCAGCCGGCGAGGAGGAAGTGCCCGTGCGCCACCGCGACCGGCCGTTCCGGATCCGACTGCCAGGCCTCGGTCCTGACGTTGGCCACGCGGCGTCCCCGGCGGGTCACCAGGGCGCGGGCATGGGTTCGTTCCAGCCCGCCGCTACGCAGGTACTCGACCGACACGTTGATCGTCCTGGGCAGCGGCCCCGGCGCCAGATCCCAGATCAACTGCATCAGGGCCGCGTGCTCGAGGAACGCGCAGATCACCCCGCCGTGGATCGCGGGAAGAGTCGGGTTCCCGACGATCGGACCGTCGCCGTCCAGCGTGCAGATCACCGCCTCGCGGTCGAGGTATGCGTCGATCCCGATGAAGTTCGCGTAAGGGACGGCCTTCGCGATGGCGCCCGGGTCGCCCGCGGCCCTGGCGGCCGCGATGGTGTCCGCGAGGGTCACGCCGGGGCGCCGCGCGCCGGCTCCCCGAGGCCGAAGATCGCGTCGGAGGAGCCCACCATGAACGTGCCGACGCTGTTGGCCACGGGGTCGTCCGGGTCGTCGTGATAGGCGATCGCCCGCGTGAATCCGACGTTGCGGGTGAGGCGGTAGCACCGGCAGTCGGCCCGGAGCGGCTCTCGGGGCGCCGCCGGCTTGAGGTAGTCGACGCGCAGGTCCAGCGTGGCGATGGGGACGATCTCGGGAAGGGCCGAGAACACGGCGCACCCGGAGGCCGTGTCGATCAGCGTGGCGACGGCACCGCCGTGCAGGACTCCCGTCTCCGGGTTGCCGATCAGCCGCTCATGCCACGGCAACAGGAACCGCGCCCGCCCCGGCGCGATCGCCTCGACGCGAAGACCGATCTCCCGCCCGTGAGGTATGGCGTCGGCGAATCGCTGCGCGGCGTCGAGGTCGGCCGCGATGGGATTGCGCGACTCGGTGGGGCCGACGCCCGACATCAGGGGCCGTGGTATTCGCGGAACCAGTCCACGAACCGCGGGATGCCCTCCCCGATCGTGGTCCTGGGCGCGTATCCGATCTCCCGCGCCGCGGCCGATATATCCGCGAGGGTCTCCGGGACGTCGCCGGGCTGGAGAGGCTCGAGTCGTCTTTCCGCCTTCCTGCCCAGCGCCTCCTCCAGCGCGCCGATCACGTCGAGCAGACGTTCCGCCCGGCCGTTGCCCAGGTTGAAGACCCTGTGCGGCGGCGTCCCGTCCGCTCGCGGCGGCGGGCGGTCGAGGGCGCGCAAGGTCCCGTCGACGATGTCGTCGATGTACGTGAAGTCCCGCCGCATGTCGCCGTGGTTGAACACGCGGATGGGACGGTCGTTCAGGATGGCGTCGGTGAACAGGAACATCGCCATGTCGGGCCGGCCCCAGGGCCCGTAGACGGTGAAGTACCTGAGCCCCGTCTGCGGCGCGCCGTACAGGTGGCTGTAGGCATGGCTCATCAGCTCGTCCGCCGCCTTGGTCGCCGCGTAGAGCGAGACCGGCCGGTCGACGCGGTCGGCGGTCGAGAACGGCGCGGTGGCGTTCGCGCCGTAGACGGAGCTGGAGCTGGCGTAGACCAGATGTTCGAAACCGTCCGTCCGGCGGCAGAGCTCGAGGATGCGCGCGTGACCGGCCAGGTTGCTCTCGACGAAGGCCATGGGGTTTTCGAGGGAGTGCCTGACTCCCGCCTGGGCCGCCAGATGCACGATTTTCCTGAACGGCCCGAGCCCGGTGGCGACGTCCCGCAGTGCCGACGGGTCGCTTATGTCGGCCCGGACGAACCGGAAACCGTCGCGCCGCTTCAACAGGGCCAGCCGCGCCTCCTTCAGCCGCGCGTCGTAATAGTCGTTGACGTTGTCGACGCCGACGACCCGGTCCCTGCGGTCGAGCAGCGCGGCGGCGACGCCGTAGCCTATGAAACCGGCGGCTCCGGTCACGAGGATGGTCATATGCGGACGCTGCTCAAGGGTTGGCGTACCGGCTCGCGGCGGGAAACGCCAGCGTAGAACGGCTTTCCGTCAAAATCACGCTCTTTCCGACGAGTCGCGTCCGCGGTCGATCGATCCCCCGCTCCCGTGTCGGGTCCCGTTTGCCACCATCGGGCCGATAAGGTACCTCTTCGGAGGCCATCCATTTCCGGAGACCCGCGCAATGAGCCTCGCCGCCGTCTCGCTCGACGACAAGTACACGGCTTCCAGCGGCCGCGCGTTCATGACCGGGATCCAGGCCCTCGTCCGGCTTCCCCTGATGCAGCGGGAGCGGGACCTCGCGGCGGGCCTGAACACGGCCGGCTTCATATCGGGCTATCGAGGGTCGCCCCTGGGCGGCTACGATCAGGCTCTCTGGCGGGCCGACGCATACCTGAAGGAGCACCACGTCAGGTTCGTTCCCGGCGTCAACGAGGACCTCGCGCTGACCGCCGCCTGGGGGTCGCAGCAACTGCATCTCTACCCCGACGCCCGCTACGACGGCGTCTTCGCGGTCTGGTACGGCAAGGGTCCCGGCGTCGACCGTTCGGGAGACGTCTTCAAGCAGGGCAACGGGCACGGGACCGCCAGGCACGGCGGCCTGCTGGCGATCGCTGGGGACGATCCGGCGGCGAAGTCCTCGACCTCGCCCCATCAGACCGAGCACACCTTCATCGGCGCGTCGATGCCGGTGCTGGTCCCGGCGGACGTTCAGGAGTTCATCGACCTCGGACTGTACGGTTTCGCCCTGTCCCGCTTCTCCGGCCTGTGGGTCGGGTTCAAGACGCTTTCGGACAACGCCGAGAGCACGGCCATCGTCGATATCGATCCGTCCCGTCCCGCCATCGTCGTGCCCGAAGATTTCGAGGTGCCGGCCGATGGACTGAGCCTGCGTTGGCCGGACGACAGGTTCGAGCAGGAGATCCGGCTGCACGAATGCAAGATCCCGGCCGCGCTCGCCTTCTGCCGCGCCAATTCCCTGAACGGGACCGTGCTGTCGGGACCCAGGCGCCGGTTCGGCATCGTGACCGCGGGCAAGGCCTATCTCGACGTGCGTCAGGCCTTGGACGACCTGGGGATCGACGAGGCCGCCGCGCGCGAGCTCGGTATCGCCGTCTACAAGGTCGGCATGGTCTGGCCCCTGGAGCCCGAGGGCATGACGGCCTTCGCCCGGGGCCTCGACGAGATCCTCGTCGTCGAGGAGAAGCGGGGCCTCGTCGAGGAGCAGTTGAAGGACCTGCTCTATCACCTGCCCGACGGCGAGCGTCCCCGGATCGTCGGCAAGTCCGACGAGAACGGCGCTCCCTTCGTCCCGGTGGCCGGGGAGCTGGGCGCTCCGCTCGTCGCCCGGGCCATCGCCCGGCGGATCGCGCCGTTCCACGCGACCGACCGCATCGCCGAACACCTCGCGTTCCTGGACTCCAAGGACGCGGACGTCGCCTCCCTCGATCCCGGGCGCCGGCGCACCCCCTACTTCTGCTCGGGATGCCCCCACAACACGGGCACCAAGGTGCCCGACGGCTCGTTCGCCAACGCCGGGATCGGCTGCCACTGGATGGCGTTGTACATGGACCGCGACACCCTCACCTACACGCACATGGGCGGCGAGGGCGCCAACTGGATCGGCCTGGCGCCGTTCACGGGCACGCCGCACCTGTTCCAGAACATGGGCGACGGGACGTTCTACCATTCGGGGTTGCTGGCGGTGCGGGCCAACGTCGCCGCCGGCGCCGACATGACCTACAAGATCCTCTTCAACGACGCGGTCGCCATGACCGGCGGGCAACCGATCGAGGGCCAGTTGACGGTCCCCCGGATCGCCTGGCAGGTGCACGCGGAGGGCGTCGCGAAGATCGCCGTGACGTCGGACGACCCCGGCAAGTATCCGACCGCCGCCGACTTCCCGCCGGGAACGACGATCCACCGTCGCGACGAGCTGATCGAGGTCCAGGAGAGCCTCCGCGACACCCCCGGCGTCACGGTCCTGATCCACGACCAGACCTGCGCGGCGGAGAAGCGCCGGCGCCGCAAGCGCGGGCTCTTCCCCGACCCCGCCAAGCGGGTCTTCATCAACCATCGCGTCTGCGAGGGGTGCGGCGACTGTTCCGCGACCGCGAACTGCGTTTCGATCGAGCCGCTGGAGACCGAGTTCGGCCGCAAGCGCGCGATCAACCAGTCGTCCTGCAACAAGGACTATTCCTGCGTCGACGGTTTCTGCCCGAGCTTCGTGACGGTGCATGGCGGCGGGGCGCGGCGGCTCGCGGCGAGCGTCGACGCGGCGGCGGCGGTCGCCGGACTGCCCGAGCCGGATCTGCCCAGGGCCGATTCGCCCTACGGAATCGTGGTGACCGGCATCGGCGGCACGGGCGTCGTCACGGTCGGCGCGCTGCTCGGCATGGCGGCGCACCTCGAGGGGAAGGGCTGCACGATCCTCGACATGACGGGACTCGCCCAGAAGGGCGGCGCCGTGATCTCGCACGTGCGTATCGCCGAGACGCGGGACAGGCTCCACGCCGTGCGCCTGAGCGCCGGCGCGGCGGATGTCCTCGTGGGCTGCGACATGGTCGTGGCGGCGGACAAGGAAGCCCTGATGCGTGTGCGCAAGGGGGCCACGCGCGCGGTGATCAACAGCCGCGTGACGCCGACTTCCCATTTCACGCTCGATCCGGACGTCGACTTCGGAGAGGCGCACCTGCGCCAGGTCATCCGCGCCACGGCCGGCGACGACCTCGCCGAGTTCGTGGACGCCACGGGACTGGCGACCGCCCTGTTGGGGGACGCCATCGCCACCAACCTGTTCCTCGTCGGCTACGCTTATCAGCGCGGCCTGATCCCGGTCTCGGCCGAGGCGATTCGGCGCGCCATCGAGCTCAACGACGTCGCCGTGGAGAGCAACCTGCGGGCGTTCGGCTGGGGGCGCGCCGCCGCCCACGATCCCGTCCGCGTCGAGGCTGCGGCCCGGCCCGTGTTCCAGGGCGCGGCATCCGTCGCTACGGACCTGAAAGACATTGCGGCGATCCGCGAGGCCGAGCTCGCCGCCTATCAGGACGCGGCCTACGCGCGGCGCTATCGCCAGCTCGTCGACCGCGCGGCGGCGGCCGAACGGAGCAGGGCCGGGGGGATGACGGGTCTCGCCGAGGCCGTGGCCCGCAACTACTTCAAGCTGCTGGCCTACAAGGACGAGTACGAGGTCGCGCGCCTGTACGCCGACGAGAGCTTTCTCGCCGACCTGGACGCGCGGTTCGAGGGCGACTTCACGCTCCGGTTCCATCTCGCCCCGCCCATCGGGTCCCGCCGCGACCCGCGGACCGGCGAGTTGCGAAAGCGCGAGTTCGGCCCCTGGATGCTGACCGTCTTCCGCATCCTCGCCAGGCTCAAACGGCTGCGCGGCACGGCGTTCGACGTCTTCGGACATACCCGGGAACGCCGCATGGAGCGAAGGCTGATAACGGAGTACGAGGGCACGATCGGCGAGCTGATCGACGGCCTCGACGTCGACAATCACGCGCTGGCCATCGAGATCGCCGCCCTGCCGTCACGGATCCGGGGATTCGGGCACGTGAAGGAACGGAACGTCGAGACGGCGAAAGCGGAGGAACGGCATCTGTTGTCCCTCTTTCGGAGCCCGGCGCCGCACGCGCGAGCAGCCGAATAGATCGGACGCCGGTGGCGGCGTCCGGCCCGCTCCCACCGACGCGAAACACGGACATGCGCCGCCCGACATGGCGTACCCCGGAGAGGCCGGACTCGTCCGCGCCGCCCATCCCGCACATGAAGACGTCCAGGCGATGGAGTCGAAGGGTGACTCGTTCACGGGGGCGGTCTGTCCGCCTCGGAAGCCGGGAGTGGGGCTACGGGCGGCGCCACTCGGCAAGGAGATCGAGGACCTCGATGCCGCCCAAGGTCAGAGCGACGCAGGCGAGACCGTCGCGAATCGGGCGGAGGTAGGACTTGCGTCCCGGTATGGCGGGACCCATGGCGACCGGACCTTCGGCGAGGCTCAGGCCCGCTTTGTTCATCCGAAGGACGAGCTCGGTCTGTGCGCCCATACCGTGGGAGCGGATCGGCAGATCGCGGATCGACGCGGTACGGAACAGGCGCACTCCGGCGTGCAGATCCGAGAGCGGGATTCCCCGCACGCACCGCGCAAGCCAGGTGAGCGTGGGCGAACCGAGCTTCGCGTTGTACCAGGGGCGGGTGCTCGAAGTGCGCCAGCCCATCAGGAAGTCGGCGCCGGAACGTTCGAACTCGTCGATGAGCCGGGGAAGGACCGGTTCGAGAGGCCATTCGCCGTCGCCGTCGGTGGCGGCGCACCAGGGCGTCTCGACCGAAGCGAGCACGGCGCGCCAGGCATGGCCTAAACCGGGTTCGGGCACGAAGACGACCTGTGCGCCCGCCTCTCGGGCGCGGTCGCCCGAACCGTCGGTCGAGGCGTTGTCGATGACCAGGAGCCGGGCGCCGGGCGCGGCGCGGCGCGCGTCCTCGAGGACCGTGGAGATCGTCTTCGCTTCGTTGCGGCAGAACACCGAGATGGTGAGGGCGTCCGGAATCAATGGAACCTCCGCTCGAACGGCAGGCGCCGCGCGTCACTCTGGGCCGGAGTCGGGTCGAGTCCGGTCCCCGTCGGCCGGCGTTTCGTAGAGATACAGATAAAAATTCTCGTCGAAAGCGATGGCCCCCGTGAAAGACGCGAGCGGCCGGACACGCCGTTGTCCGGGTGGAATCCGCAACTCGACCGCGAGGATCATCAAAACCTTGCCATCGTTGCGGGCGGCCAGGGCCTGCGTTTGGGAGAGCAAGGTCGGGGCATCGATGCTGCCTTGCGGCCCGACGCCGATACGCGCCCCGTCCCAGCGAACGAAGGAGCCCTCGCGGTTTCCCTGCACGTAGTGGATCCGCTTCTTCGGCGACAGATGCCCGAGCACGGCGCTGGCGGACCAGTCCGGGAAACCGATCATCGGCAAGGACTCCAGGTCGTTGGCCCGGATGTATTCGGCGGTGCGCTCCGCGAGGGAAAAGGGACGTTCGACCTCGATGGCGACGGCTCTCAATCCACCGAACGCATGCATCGCCAGGAGACCGGTCAGCAGAACGCTTCCCGCACGACGCGCGGCGACCGCGCGACGGCTCTCGCGGTCGGCGGCGGGGCCGCCGTCCAGATACCTTCCGCCCCACACCAGCACCAGAAGGGAGATCAGAAGAAAACCGTGGTGCCGGAAGGAACCGTAATGGATCGTGTAGAAGAAAATCAGGAATCCGGCCACGAGGCAGAGGAAAAGAAACAGCGCGACGGGCCTCCGCCAGCAGAAGGCGACGACGGTCGCCACCAGCGCCAACGCCATCGCTACTCCATAGACCCCATAGATGGTCTCTGGCTGCCCCGGAAGGGTCACCACCGGCAGGAATTTCGGGTCGATGGGGAAGAAGACGACGGACGGAATGGTTTTCAAGCGTTGCGCCAGCCGCGACGGGTTCCATTCCAGGTGCCACGAATAATGCCAGGTCGCGTTCAGCGAGGACAGAGTCATGTCGGCCGGTGGAATCATTTGCAGTATTGCGAGCAGGATCCCGGCGGCTGCAATGGCGAATCCGGCGTAGAGTTTTCGTGCGTCCACCGCATCGTCTTCCACCAGGGCGCGGCGGTTGAGCCAGTAATCGAGCGCGAGAGCGAGCAGCACGCCAATGGCGACGATACAGGCGTGGGCGCTGGTATTGCTCATCAGAGCCAGCGCCAGGGCCAGCCACAGCGGCTTTCGATAACGATGCCGCAGAAGCGCGCACGTCACGACGATGAAGAGCAGGCCGAGCGCATAGTTGCGCGACATCACCCCGTATTCGTAGAGAGGAAAATAGCCGAAGGCGAACAGAACCTTCTGGAGCGGGCCGAAGGGCGCATACCGCGCCACCACGAAGATGACGGCGGAGGCGATCGTCCAGTGGAAGATCTGCATCCCCACCGGAGAAGACGTCAGCCGCGTGATCGGCAGCAGCAACAGATGCCACAGCTTCGGGATCGTCTCGTATTCCATGTTGCGGAACAGGTCCAACGGTCCCGTGCTGTCGCGCGGGAGCATCCAGTGCTGGAGTTCGTCGCGCCACAGTTCGTGGTGGAACAGGGTGAAGGCGAGCAGCAGGGCATAGGCCGCGGTCAGCGCCGGAGCGAACCACGGCGCCTCCCCGATGGATGGGGCCGTGGGAAAAGACCGGGACGGCGTCTTCCGGTCGGGACGATGACGCTTGCGAGGGGCGGAGGGGCTCCTTTTCCGGTTGCGTCCGTTCACGAACGCTCTTCTTGCGACGCCTCGCCGAACGCCGCGAGCTGTTCCGGCGTGGCCTCGGCCTGATGTCTCGACTTCCATTCCGAATACGGCATCCCGTAGACGATCTCGCGAGCGTCGTCGTAACTCATCTCGAGACCCCGATCCTCCGCCTCGGCGCGATACCATTTCGACAGGCAGTTCCGGCAGAACCCGGCGAGGTTCATGAGATCGATGTTCTGGACGTCCGTCCGCTCGCGCAGATGGTCGACGAGCGTGCGGAACGCCGCCGCCTCGAGCTCCGTGCGGGTCTTTTCGTCAAGCGCCTTCTCGTTCATGTCCGACCTCCGTGGCTGGCATCCGAAATTCCCCGACTTGTTACCGCAACAACGGCCCCGGGGCCACCCGGCGGGCGCGCATGGCTGAGTCGCACGAACCCTCGGAGGCCCGCCTCCCCGCCGAAACCGTCAATCGCATTCTCGATGTACAGGAAAGCGAGCTGCGGATCAGGGGACGGGATCTCGATGTTCGGGAAACCGAGATCAAGGCCGATGCTGAGTACGCCAGCGTTTCCCTCGATGCTCGGGTAGTCGATCGGGAAAACGAACGCGCCGCGCAGGATCGCATCCACAAGCGGAATGCGCTGTTCGTCGTCGTGTTCGGCGCTCTTCTTCGCGGGGCCGCGCACGGAGCCCGACAGTCGGCATTACCCCGGCGTCGATCGCCGCAGCGCGTTCAACGAAGTACAGCGTCGGCGTTCAGCCGCCGACGCCGGCGACGGTTTCCTCGATCAGCCAGTCGACGACCGCACGCAGCGCCTCGGCCGCGTCCGCGCCCGCCTCCAGCGCCGATCTGTAAATGGCGAGTTGGCGCTGCGCGCTCGTCCCTCGGGCCACGATGTCGCGCGCGTGCTCGACCTCGTCGACGCAGCCCAGCGCTTCCGCGTCCTCGCGAACGATCTCGACGATTTCCTCCAGCAGGTCGGGATAGGGCACCGGCTCGCCCTTGCCGAAATCGACGAGCTCTCCGCCCGGACCATGGCGCTGCGCGAGCCACCGGTTCTCGTCGATGAGAGTCCGTGGATAGATGCGCCAGCGCTGGTTCCCCTGACGCAGGCGATACAGCATCCGGATCAGGCAGACGTAGATGGCGGCGATCGTGATCGCGTCATCGAGACGGGTGCATACGTCGCAGATACGCATTTCCAGCGTCGGGAAGCGGGCACTGGGGCGCACGTCCCACCACAGCTTGCTGGCGTCCTCGATCAGGCCCGCCGACACCATCTGGCCGACGAGCCGTTGATACTCGCCGTAGCTCTCGAACAGGTCCGGGATGCCGGTCCTCGGCAACCCGTCGAAGACGCTCAGCCGATAGGACATCAGGCCCGTTTCCAGCCCTCCCCAGAACGGCGAGGACGTGCTCAGCGCCAGCAGATGAGGCATGAAGTAGCGCGCCTGGCCCATCAGGTCGATACGCAGATCCTCGTCCTCTATGCCGAGATGGACGTGGAGGCCGCAGATCACCAGACGCCGGGCGAGAGCCTGCAGATCCCGGGCCAGCATGTTGTAGCGTTCCTTGTCGGTATGCTTCTGGTCGTGCCAGTCGGCGAACGGGTGCGTCGCCGCCGCGATGGGCGCGAGACCGTGCAGGGCGGCCACGTCCGCCACCGTCGCGCGCAGGCGCGAGAGATCGGCCCGGGCCTCGGAGATGGAGCGGCACACGCGGGTTCCGACCTCGATCTGCGCCCGGAGAAACTCGGGACTGACCTGATCCGTCAGCCGTTTCTCGCACTCCGCCATCATCGCCGGCGGCGGCTCCGCGCACAGGTCGCGCGTCTTCCGATCGACCAGAAGGTATTCCTCCTCGATCCCGACGGTGAATGCCGGTTCCCTCGGGGCCATGCCGTCCTCCCTCAATAGCGTTCGATGTCGAAGGGACCTTCGCGGTCGACGACGGCCGCGACGACCCGTCCCACCCGCGCCGCCCAGAGCTCCGCGCCGTGATGGGTATCCACGAGATCCTGCCGAACCTCGACGAGCACGTGAGGAATGCCCCGGTCGCCGCCGTGGGCGTGGATCGAATAGCCCACGGCGTCGCGGCCCGAGTAGGGTTGGTTGTCGCCGACGACGACGTCGGGCCACTCGGACAGCGCGGCGATCAGCGGCCGCGCGAGGCGCGGGTCGCGGTTCCACAGGACGCCCATGTGCCATGGCCGTTCGTACCCGTCCATGATCGGCGTGAAGGTATGCACGGCGACGTAAGCCGGCACGACGCCCCGGCCAGAGAATCGCGCCAGCGCCGTGTCCACCGCCTCGTGGAACGGGTGGAAATAGGCGTTCTGGCGGCGCTCGATCTCGGCGGCGTCGAGCCCTCCGTTGTCCGGGATCTCGATGCCATCGCTGACCGCGGGGATGGATGTCGCGTGTCCGGGCCGGCGGTTGCAGTCGATCAGCAGACGCGAGTAGGCGGACAGCACCGCCGGGGCGTCGAGCGCCTTCGACATGCGCCGCGTGATGTCCGCCGCGCCGATGTCGAACGCGATGTGACGACGCAACAGCTCGGGATCGAGGCCCAGCGCGCCGTAGGCCGCGGGCAGGGCGTTGCTCGCGTGATCGCAGACCAGCAGGATATCCGCCGTCCCCGACTCGTTCAGCGTCGCGAACGGGGCCGGGTCGGAAACGGCGTCGGCCTCCTCCGCCCCGGCCGGAGCGTCCGCCTGTCCGCGCGCGTCGGTCATGGCGTCGCATGATACCGGCATCGCTGGCGCCGGCGAAGCCGTCGGAGTATTGATCGCCCTCCAACCACGGCGGGAGATCACGCATCCCCATGGCCAACCCGCGGGTCGCCCGTCCGGGCCTCACGATCCTCGCCGTCGGCGCGCTGCTCGTCGCGTTCTCGCCCGTCTTCGTGCGTCTCAGCGAGCTGGGGCCGACAGCCACGGCGTTCCACCGCGCGTTTCTGGCTCTGCCCGTGCTGTACGTCTGGACGGCCCTCGGGAACGCGGGCGCGCGCGGAAGAGCGCCGGACCCACGACGACCCGGCCGCCGCGATATGTGGTTGCTGGCACTCGCCGGGTCGTTCTTCGCCGGAGACCTCGCGACCTGGCATTGGGCGGTGACCCTGACCTCGGTCGCCAACGCCACGCTGTTCGCCAACACCGCGCCGATCTTCGTCACCGTCGGCGCCTGGGTGACGTTCGGCGAGCGGATCACGCCGCTGTTCCTGGTCGCGCTGCTGGTCGCCCTTTGCGGCGCGGCGATGGTGGTGGGGAGCAGCTTCGATCTCGACCGCGCCCACATTCTGGGCGACGGGATCGGCGTGGTGACGGGCATGTTCTGGGCCGCCTATCAGCTTACGGTCAAGCATCTGCGGTCCCGCCTCTCCGCCGCCACGATCATGGCGTGGTCCAGCCTGGTCACGGCCGCGGCGCTCCTGCCGCTGGTCGTCGTGTCCGGCGAGAGTCTCCTGCCCGCCACAGTGTACGGCTGGGGAATCCTTCTCGCGCTCGCCTGGCTCTCTCACGCGGGGGGACAGGGCGCCATCGCCTACGCGCTCGCTCATCTGCCGGCCGGTTTCTCGTCGCTCGTCATCCTGATCGGCCCCCCGGCCGCGGCGGTCCTCGCTTGGCTCATTCTCGACGAGACTCTCGGCCCCCTTCAGGCGGCGGGTGGGGCGGCGGTCCTGGCTTCCATCGTCTTCGCCCGACGCGCGACGCCGGCGTTGACCCGCGGCCAGCGAGATCGTCAGGGGTCGGCCGCGCCATGAGCCGCGCGGGAGCGGCGCTGCTGGCGGGGATGTTCCGGAGCGCCGTCGACGCGGCCCGGCCGGACCGATGCCTCGGCAGCCGCCTCCCCGCCGTTCCCGCCGGAGACCTCGTCGTGGTCGGTGCCGGCAAGGCCGCCGCCGCCATGGCGCGCGTGGCCGTGGAGCGCTATGGCGCCGCCGCCCGGGGCCTCGTCGTCACGCGCTATGGCCATGGTCCGGAAGAGACCCGGATCGGCGGCGTGGATATCGTCGAGGCCGGACACCCGATCCCCGACCGGGCGGGCGTCGTCGCCGCGGCCCGGATTCTGGACACGGTCCGGAACCGCGGGCCCCGGGACCTGATTCTCTGCCTCCTCTCCGGCGGCGGATCCGCTCTGTTGAGCCTGCCGGCCCCGGGACTGTCCCTCGAAGACAAGCGGACGGCGACACGGGACCTCGTCGCCTGCGGCGCGACGATCGACGAGATCAATTGCGTGCGCAAGCACCTCTCGGCCGTGAAGGGCGGACGCCTGGCCGCCACGGCCCATCCCGCGCCCGTCGTCGCGCTCGCCATCTCCGACGTCGCCGGGGACGACCCCTCGGTCATCGCGTCCGGCCCCACCGTTGCCGACCCGACGACATTCGCCGACGCCCGCCGGGTTCTGGAGAAGTTCGGCATCGACCCGTCGCCCGCCGTCGCGCGCCACCTGCGGCGGACGGAGGGCGAGACGCCGAAGCCGGGCGATCCGGTTCTGGAGTCCGCGAGCTTCCGGGTCGTGGCCGGCGGCGCCGACGCGCTCGCGGCGGCCGCGCGCGTGGCCCGGGAGGCGGGGCTGGAACCGGTTCTGCTGGGCGACGCGGTCGAGGGCGAGGCGCGCGAGGTGGCGCGGGCTCATGCCGCCCTGGCGCGCGACGTCCGTGCGCGCGGGAAGGCCTCGGTGTTGCTGTCCGGCGGCGAGACGACGGTCGCCGTGCGGGGGACCGGAGACGGTGGACCCAACACGGAATACGCGCTCGCTCTGGCGGTCGCGCTGGCGGGCGCGGAAGGGATCTCGGCCATCGCCTGCGATACGGACGGGATCGACGGCAACAGGGACAACGCTGGCGCGATGGTGTTCCCGGACACGCTGTCGCGGGCGCGGGCGCTGGGCCTCGACCCGGAGAAGCACCTCGGCGACAACGATTCCTACGGGTTCTTCGCCCCGATCGGAGACTTGGTGAAACCGGGCCCCACCCTCACCAACGTGAACGATTTCCGCGCCATCCTCGTCGCTCCGGCGTGATTCGCCCCATCGCCGCCGGGTCTACCCACACTTCTTTCCCTTGACGGGGAAATTGTCGGCCTCTTGCGGACAAGCGGGCATCGCCAGGTCGTGCCGGCATGGACCGGCGGCTATCGGGGGTCATCGTTGACGCGGGGAAACGCGACCGGCTCCCAGACGCCGGACTCCGGGTTTCTTTCGATATCGGCTCGCATGATCTTCAGAATCGATGGCACCAGGGAAGCCATGATTCGGCTGCCGTCCCTCACCTGATCCTGGCCCCAACCTGTCGCGAAGGTCGCGCCGCCATGGACGATCTGATTGCGCAGCGTATAGAGCCGCGTGAACAGCACCGTCAGAACGCGATGAACGTTCCTTTCCTCCACGGAACGCAGTACGGAACGCTTCGAGTCGGAAAATTTCTTCTTCCAATTCTTTCCCGCAGTCGGGTCTCGGTCTCGAACCGCGTCCCAAAAGGGATCGAAAACGTAACGGTTTTCCAGGAGGACGCGAATTGGCCCGGAGAAAGTGCGCCAAAGCGCATCCTCCAGAACTCCGTCATCGTCCCGCTCCAGAATTTCTCGCAGGAAACTCCGGAACTTCTCGCGTTCGGTCCGCTGTATATCGGAATGCGAAGGGAGGGTTTCACGGCCATAGGCGGCGTTGAACGCGATCCAGAGAAAAATGAACCTCTCGGTGTCGTCCTTGGCGGCCTCGCTGCGTCGAAGCCAACTGTCGGCGCGGCGCAAGCGGTCCTCGTTGTGCTGGCGCTGGGAAATTTGATGGATGGTCCTCGGAGTATCGATCATCGGTCCTCGTTTTCACGTTGCGCCGGCCGATGGCAGGGCGCGACATTCGGGAGTCGACCGACAGGCGTATCGGCATCGGCGACGACTGGCCGGGCGGAAGGCCCGCGCGGTATGGTAATCTCGGAGTCCGACACGTAACCAGCCGGTGGGGAGGCGCGCGTCGATGGGTATCGTCAGATCCGATGGTCGGCCGTTCGACACCTCCGTTCCCGTGGTCGTGATCGGGGCCGGTGCCTGTGGATGCAGCGCGGCGCTGGCCGCGAAGGAGCGTGGCGCCGACGTTCTGATCATCGAGCGGGACGAGCCGCCGACGGGGAGCACGTCCCTCTCCGGCGGACAGATCCCCGCCGCCGGCACCAGGCTTCAGAAGGCGGCGGGCATCGAGGACACGCCGGAGGCGTTCGCCGAGGAAATCCTCGAGAAGGCGCGCCGCCAGACCGACGCGGAGATGGCGCTCGCCGTCTCCCGGGGCTCCACCGTTACCGTGGACTGGCTCGTGGACACCTACGGCGCGCCGCTGGAGGTCCTGACCGATTTCTTCTACCCGGGTCACAAGAAACACCGCATGCACGGCACGCCCAACCGGGACGGCGCCGAATTGCTGGCCTGCCTGCTCGAGGCGGTCTCGCGCGAAGGGATCGACACGCTGACCGCCGCCACGGCCACCGACCTCCACGCCGACGAGGACGGCAGGGTCACCGGCGTGCGCCTCCGGCGCCCGGACGGGGGCCATGAGGATGTCGGCTGCGGCGCCCTGGTGCTGGCCTGCAACGGATTCGGCGGCGACCCGGAGATGGTCCGGGAGTATATCCCCGAGATCTCCGACGCCCTCTATTTCGGCCACGTGGGCAACAAGGGCGACGCGGTGAAGTGGGGCCTGGAGATCGGCGCCGACGTCGCCGACATGGGCAGCTACCAGGGCCACGGCGCCGTCGCGACGCCTCACAACACGCACATCGGCTGGCCTTCGATCACCGAGGGCGGGATCATGGTCAACGCCGACGGCAGGCGCTTCAGCCACGAGAACCGGGGCTATTCCGAGCAGGCTATCGAGGTCATCCGCCAGCCCGGCAATTTCGCCTGGGCGATCTTCAGCGAAACCGCTCACCAGGTCGCCATGCAGTTCAGCCACCAGCGGGAGTCGGTCGAGGCCGGCGCGGTTCGCGTGGCGCAGACCTTCGACCGGCTGGCGGAGATCACCGGGCTGCCCGGGGACGCCTTGGCCGGGACCATCGCCGAGGTCAACGACGTCCTCGCGGGAAGGAAGGCGGACCCCTTCGGCCGGGACTTCGGCGACAAGGCGCCGCTGGAGCCCCCGTACCACGCGGTCAAGGTGACCGGCACCCTTTTCCACACCCAGGGCGGCCTTGTCGTCGACACCGGGGCGCGGGTCCTGCGCAAGGGCGCCGGGCAACCGCTGCCCAACCTGTTCGCGGGGGGCGGCGCCGCGCGCGGTCTCACCGGCCCGTCGTGCTGGGGCTACACCTCCGGTGCGGGCCTGATGACCGCGACGACGCTCGGCCGACTCGGCGGCGAAGGCGCCGCCGCGCTCGTCTCCTGATCCGGAGGCCGCCCGCAAGCCGTCGGCTCCGCCGTGAGCGTCCGTGGGCCGATTGGATGCCGCGACCGATGGAAAGGAGTCACCCAAGTTTGCCGACGTAGGACAGCACACCGATGATCGCGACGGCCAACGCCGCAACGGTGGCCGTGTAGCCGAAGAGCTTGTTGCTGGTCGGCACGCTTGCGAGCTTCACCAGAATACCCCTGGTGTCGGACTTGATCTCATCCAGGTCCTTGCGGACATACTCGAATTCGACTTCGAGTCGCGTTATCCGATTTTCCGTTCCGCCACTCCCGTTGCTGCTGCCCGTCTGAAGACGCTCGGCAACGATATCTCCTACCGTTTTCTTGGCTTTCCCAACCCGCCTCGTCATTCTACATGAGGTGCCGTCTTGGCGTCGCGAATATCTGCGGGCTGGATCGTCGGCGGGCTTACGGCGGGTCCCACGTCGGTCCCAGCGCGAAATCCGCCAGACGGTCGTTCCGCGCCGTCAGGGACGACACGCGGGCCATGTCTTCCGTGGAGAGCTCGAAATCGAACACGTCGAAGTTCTCCCGGCAATGAATCTCGCGTCCCGCCTTGGGGATCGCGGCCACCGGTCCCTGCTGGATCAGCCAGCGCAGCGCGACCTGCGCGGCGGTCTTGCCGTGGCGTTCGCCGATCTCGATCAGGACGGGATGCCGCACGACTTTTCCCTGTCGAGAACATTTTGAGTTGACCGGATTATGTACCAAATGGATTGACCGCTTCTGTTGGGGTTGTTGGCCCTGTGGGGAAGTGGTCAGGCGCGGGGCGGCTGTCCACTTGTCCACAGGGCGCCGGCGGGTTGCGTCGAAGCGGGTCACGCGGCCTTGCGGGTTTGGGTTTCGAGCGGGGTTCCGTCGGCTTGGTAGTGAGCGAGGCGCCTGGGTCCGTGGAAGACGGCGAGGGTGTCGTCGGGGTACTCGTGCACCCGGACCTTGACCTTGACGTAGTGGTGGCGATGTCGCCCGGCGGGGATCTGCAGGCTGCGTCCCTTGTAGCGCACGGTGTTGTCGCCTGACACGGTGCGGTCCTCCTGGACGCAGAGGATGTCTTCCAAGGCGCCGGCGAAGGGCACGAAGGCCGAACCCTCGGCCTCGGGCGGGGTCGCGAAGCGTCTGTTGTGGTCCGGCAGGTAGACCTCCTCGAGGAAGCGGTTGGCCTCGGCCATGTCGGTGATGCCGGCGAGCCTGAGTTCCTGGGGCAGGCGCTTCTGCACGGTGGCGAACATGCGCTCCGAGCGCCCCCTGGCCTCGGGCGAGTAGGCGGCGATGTGCTCGATGCCGAGTTGGTGAAGCGCGCGACCGACCTGGGTCGGAGTGTCCTTGTCCACCTTGCCGCCGGCCTCGGGGGTGCGCCAGTAGTGGCTGCCGCGGTCGGTGTAGAGCGAACAGAACAGTCCGCGCTCGCGGATCACCTCGCGGAGCGCCCGGAAGCTCGACATGGTGCCCTCCTCGGTGACGAAGAAGGCCGAGTAGACCTCGCTGGTGGCGTCGTCCAGGGTGACGATCAGGTCCCACTCCCGACCGGGTGCCCACTCATGGCGCGAGCCGTCCTGATGCAGCATCATGCCGGGCAGTGCCCGGCGCGGCCGCTTGCGCCGGTGGGCGCCGCGCCGGGGCGCCGCGCGCCTGCGGCCATGAGCCTGCAAGGTCAGCCGAACCCAGTTGTAGCTGCGCTTGATGCCGTGCGCGGTGACCAGCTTCTCGTGAAAATGCTTGGCGTTGAAGTCCCAGTAGCGGGTGTCGAACAACGCCAGAACCCGCGCCACCTCGTCCACGCCGGCGCGGCGCGCCGAGACCCGGCCCAGACGGCGGTCGTACAACCCCTCCGCCCCCTCCGCCTCGTAGCGGTCGCGCCAGCGCCGGAAGGTCCGTTCCGAAACACCCAGAACCTCCGCCGCCTCGCCTTGGCTCAACACACCCCGATGGGTGCGACCGTAAACCTCCTCGAACTTCATCAATCTCAGTCCCTGTCGCTGCTCCGTCCGACGCATCCAGTCCCTCCTTGGCCTGAATACGTTCTAAAACCGGACAGATCAGTTGGTACATAATCCGGTCATATCCTCTGTTAACGACACCGCACGACTTTTCCCTTGGCGAGCGGCATGTAGGCGGTGAGCATCATGCCGTACTCGCGCGCCAGCCCGAGAACCCGGTTCTGCGGCAGGAAGGGGTGGTATTCGACCTGGTTGCAGGCGATGTCGGTGTCGCACTCCTCCACGGCTTCCCTCATCAGGGCGGTGTTGAAGTTGCTGACCCCGATGAGGCGCGCCTTGCCGGCGGCCTTGATCTCGCTGAAGGCCTTCAGGGTCTCGCGCAGCGGGACGGCCTTGCTCGGCCAGTGGACGAGCAGCAGGTCGACGTAGCCGCTACCCAGGTTCCGCAGGCTGTCTTCCGCGCAGCGCTTGACATCCGGGTACGCGAGGTCGTCCGGCCAGATCTTCGTCGTGATGAACACGTCCTCCCGGTCGACGGACGAGTCGCGGACGGCGCGGCCCACCTCGGTCTCGTTGCCGTACATGCGGGCCGTGTCGATGTGGCGGTAGCCGACGTCGAGCGCCATGCGCACCGCGTCGGCGCACTGGCGTCCTCGCAGTGCCCAAGTGCCGAACCCCAGCGCGGGAACCCGGACCCCTTTCACGTCCATGCGCATCATGGGCGTCGCCCCCGTACGGAAGAGAATGCCGATCGGTTCCCCGCATGATGGAGGATGCCATGACCCTTGCGCCACCCCCCCGCTCCGCGAAACCGCGCGCCGTCGGGATCACCGCGATGATCGACTTCGGTCCCGACGAGATGGGATGGACCGGCGAGAACGGCCTGCGGGATCTCATGGCCTGTGCCGCCCCCTTCATCGACATGGCGAAGATCTACGCCCTCAACGCCATCCTCGTGCCCGACGACGCGATCAAGGCCAATGTCGCTGTCTACCGCGACAACGACGTGACGCCCTACACCGGCGGCGTCCTGTTTGAATACGCCTGGCTGCGCGGCGAGGTCGACGACATGCTCGACCGGGTCGAACGGCTTGGCGTGCCCGCGCTGGAGATCTCGGAGAACTACGTCACCCTCGAACCGGACGCGCGGCGCGACTTCATCGCGCGCGCGTCCGGGCGCGGCTTGCGCGTGATCTGGGAGTTCGGCCGCAAGAATCCGCGGGGGCCGTTCGATCTGGACGAGGTCGGCGCGATGATCCGGGAAGCCATGGACGCGGGCGCCGATCACGTGATCCTGGAACAGAGCGAGCTCGACGTGCTCGAGGACGCGGCGCCGGCCGCGTTCGCGAAGCTCCCCGACCAGCCGTGGTTTCCCGACGTCCTGATCGAAGGCGATCCCTATCGGTTCCCAGAACAGCACGGCCGGATCATCGAGCGGTTCGGCCCGGAAGTGAACTTCGCCAACATCGCGGCGGGGCAATGCCTGCGCCTCGAGGGGCTGCGCCGCGGCATCGGCCGCGCCGTCGACTACGCCATGTTCCGGCGATACGGACTGTGACGGAGGGGCCGCGCGGCGAACGTATCTCGCTTCAACTTCGGGCCTCGGCCCCGGCCCGTCGAATCGCCCGCCAGACGTTCGCCGGCGTCGCGGGCATGTCGACGTGGCGCACGCCGAGAGGCGACAGCGCGTCGATGACCGCGTTGATCGCCGCGGGTGCGGATCCGATCGTGCCGGCCTCCCCGGCGCCCTTGATGCCGAGCGGGTTGGTGACGCACGGGATCTCGTTGTAGGCGATGTCGAAGAACGGGAAATCGTCGGCGCGGGGCATGGCGTAGTCCATGAACGTCCCGGAGAGCAGCTGCCCGCTCTCGCGGTCGTAGACGCAGTTCTCCATCAGCGCTTGGCCCAGGCCCTGGACGATGCCGCCGTGGACCTGCCCGTCGACGAGCAGGGGGTTGATCAGCCTGCCGAGATCGTCGACCACCGTGTACCGGAGCACGTCAACGACGCCGGTATCCGGATCCACCTCGACCTCGCAGATATGGCAGCCGTTGGGATAGGTAAGACCCGGCGGCATGTATTCATGGCGTTCGGCGATGCCGAAGCCCAGCTCCTCGGGCAGGCCGCGCGGCGTGTAGGCCAGCGCGGCGATCTTCTCGAACGTCACCGACCGGTCGGTGCCGCGGACCGTCGCCGCGCCGTCCGCGATCTCGATGTCGGCGTCGGAGGCCTCCAGCATGTGGGCGGCGATCAGGCGGCAACGGTCCGCGATCTGCGCGGACGCCCGGTCGACCGCCACGCCGCCGACCGTCACCGAGCGCGAGAACCCGGTTCCGGTGCCATAGGCGACGATGTCGGTGTCCCCCTGGACTAGGCGGATCCGGTCGAGCGGCAGTCCGAGATGTTCGGACACGACCTGGGCGTAGGCCGTGGGATGCCCCTGCCCGTTGTTCTGGGAGCCGATCGACAGCGAGATGCCACCGTCGCGGTCGACCCGGATCTCGGCCATCTCGTTGGCGCCGCCGCCGCACGACTCCACGTAGGTGGCGAGGCCGACACCGCGCAGCTTCCCGCGGGCCGCGGAGGCCGCCCGGCGTGGCGCGCGGTTCGCCCACCCGGCGTTGTCCAGGGCGTCGGTCAGGTTGCGGGGAAAGTCGCCGCTGTCGTAGACCTCCCCCAGGCAGGTCTCGTGGGGTATGGCGTCCGGCCGGATGAAGTTCCGCTCGCGAATCTCCACGGGCGAAAGCCCGAATTCCCGCGCCGCCGAGTCGACCGCGCGCTCCAGCGCGTAGCAGACCTCGGGCCGGCCGGCGCCCCGATAGGCGTCCACCGGAACCCTGTTGGTGAAGACGCAGCGCACGCGGACATGGGCGGCCGGAATCCGGTAGAGCCCGGTCAGCAGGTTGGAACCCGCCACGGTCGGAATCATGGGACCGAACGTGGAGAGATAGGCGCCCATGTCGGCGACAGTGGACGCCCGGATGGCGAGGAAACGGCCCTCGCCGTCCAGCGCCAGCTCGATATCCGTCACGTTGTCGCGGGCATGGGTGTCCGATACGAAGGCGTCGGAACGTCCTCCGCTCCATTTCACCGGCCGTCCGAGTTTCCTCGCCGTCCACAGCACGAGGGCGTGTTCGGGGTAGATGTTCTTCATCCCGAACCCGCCGCCCACATCCGGCGTGACGACACGCAGTCGGGATTCCGGTATGCCGAGAACGCTGTCGCACAGGGCGTGGCGCAGACGATGGGGAATCTGGTTGACGGCGTGGAGCGTGTAGCGTCCCGTACCCTCGTCGAATTCGCCGATGGCCCCGCGCGGCTCCATGGAGTTGACGACGATCCGGTTGTTGACGACCCGCAGGGAGACGGTGCGATCGGCCGCGGCGAAGGCCGCCTCGACGCCCGGCGCGTCGCCCTTCGACCAGTCGACGCAGATATTCCCCGGCGCCTCGGGCCAGAGACGCGGCGCGTGACTCTCGATCGCGGCCGCCGTGTCGATCACGAACGGCAGGGGTTCGTAGGCGACGTCGATCGCCTCCGCTCCGTCGCGCGCGGCCTCCACCGAGTCCGCTACGACCAGGGCGACGTAATCTCCGACGTAGCGCGCCCGGTCGGCGGCGAGCGCCGGACGCGGGGGTCTCGTCACCTCGGCTCCGGTCCCGGACACGCGATCCGCCCCCGGGCAGGGAAGGGGGCCCAGTCCGTCCGCGGCGAGGTCCGCATGCGTGAAGACGCCGAGGACTCCCGGCCGCGACCGGGCCGCGGCGGTATCGATGCCCGAGATCCTGGCGTGCGCATGGGGAGAGCGCAGGACGGTCGCATGGGCCTGCCGCGGCAGGTCGATATCGTCGTTGTAGCGCCCGCGGCCCCGCAGGAGGCGCCGGTCCTCGATCCGGCGAACGGGCTGCCCGACGCCGAACCTACCCATGGCGCGCCTGCCCGTGGACCACGATCCGAAACCGGGGTGGGGCGGGGCGCATCAGGCGTTGGCGCCGGCAGCCGTGGCGCCCGCGATTCGGCCGAACACGGCACCGGAGGTCAGGCCCGTCGCCCCCGGATAGTTGAAATAGAAGAGCCCGCCAACCAGCTCGCCCGCCGCGTGCAGCCCGGGGATCGTCCGGCCGTCGGTGTCGATCACCTGAGCCCGCGGGTTTATCCGCAGGCCGCCGAACGTGAAGGTGATCCCGCAGGTCACCGCGTAGGCCTCGAAGGGCGGTTCGTCGATGGTGTTGGCCCAGTTCGACTTCGGCACCGTCAGGCCCTCGGCGCGCCGGCCGTCCTTGACGTTGGGGTCGAACGGGATGTCGGTGCGGACGGCGGCGTTGTACTCCCGAATCGTTGCGACGACGCCGGCCGCGTCGGTATCGTCCATCCCGGCGGCCAGCTCCTCGATCGTGTCGGCCCGTATCCTGGTGACGCGCCGGATGCGGTACTCGTCCCGCAGCAGGTGCGCGACCTTGGCGTCGAAGATCTGCCATGCGAACTGTCCCGGTTGCGAGAGGATCTCGCGCCCGTAGCGTGCGTAGGTGTAGTTGCGGAACTCCGCTCCCTCGTCGAGGAAACGCCGCCCGCGGGAGTTCAGCACGATCCCCCAGGGATAGCTGTGTTTCTGGAACTGGTCGCCGACCGCGAGGTCGCCGAACTCCGGCGCGTTGCGGTCCCAGGCCACGGCGTGACACCCCGACCAGTTGCCGGCCGGAGACGCGCCCGCGTCCAGCGCCATGCGGATGCCGTCGCCGGTGTTGAATCGCGATCCCCGCACCTTGGCGAGGTCCCATCCCGGACCGAGGTAGCGGGTGCGCCACTCGGCGTTGGCCTCGAACCCGCCCGACGCCAGCACGACGCCGCGCGCGCGGATGTTCCGGGTCCGGCCGCCGTCGCGCACGCGCACGCCGTGGACGCCGTCGTCGTCCTGCAGCAACGACACGGCTCGCGCCTCGTACAGGATATTCACGCCGGCCCGCGCGGCGGCCGCGTGCAGCGAATCGACCAGACCGGGGCCGCCGCCCGCCGTCTCCACGGTGACGCCGCCCCAGAACCTGAACCTGCCGTCCACCTTGAAGGCCTGGCGGCCGTAGATCGGAACGAAACGGACTCCCTTGGACTTCATCCACCGGGCGGTGGAGAAGCTCTTCGTCACCAGCGCTTCCACGAGATCGGGGTCGCAGCGGTAGCGCGTGATACGGCCCATGTCGTCGAAATACCGGTCGGACGTGTACGCGCCGAAGTCGGTGATCTCCTTCTCTTCGTCGGAGAGATCGACGAGCTTCTCGATGTCCTCGACGCCGTTGTAGACGATGCGCATTCCCCCGGCGGTGAACTGGCTGTTGCCGCCCCGTTCCTCTCGCGGCGCACGTTCCAGCGCCAGCACGTCGGATGCGTGCTCCCGCGCCGACAGCGCCGCGCAGAGGGCCGCGTTGCCGGCGCCGACCACGATCACGTCGTAAACGTCCTTCGTCATCGTCTTCTCGTTCCGCGTGGAGTCCGGTCGGGTCTGTTCTAGCCGCGCCCGGCCCTTCCCGGCAAGCGGATCCGGCGGCGGTTGCGCCGTCGCGTCGGGCCCGGCACAATCCCCGAGACAGGCGCACGCGCGAGGGCAAGCCATGGAATTCCCCCGCCACGACCGCTACGACTACGTTCCCATCGACGAACGGCCGGACTACACATGGCCGAACGGCTCGCGTTTGGCCGTCTATTTCGGCAACAACGTCGAGGAGTTCGCCTTCAGGGAAGGGCTCAACGAGGCGGGCCTGACCGTCCCGCCACCCACGCACCGGACCTTCGCCTCGCGCGATTACGGCAACCGGGTCGGCATCTGGCGCCTGTTCGACCTGCTCGACGATCTCGGCGCCCCGGCGTCGCACAACGTCAACACCGCCGTCTTCGAGCACGCGCCCCAGGTGGCGGAGCGGATCGGGGAGCGCGGCGACGAGATGATCGGCCACGGCCGCACCAATTCGGAGCGCCAGGATGGATTCGCGGAGGCCGACGAGAAGGAGATGATCGAGCACTGCGCCGAGGCGATCGCGCGGCATGGCGGCAAGCGGCCGACCGGCTGGCTCAGCCCGTTCCTGGCCGAGACCGCCGTCACGCCCGACCTCCTGAAGGAAGCTGGCTACGACTATACCCTCAACTGGCCCTTCGACGACCAGCCCGTGTGGATGCGCACGCGGGCGGGGCCGCTCCTCTACGTGCCGTATTCGGTGGAGATCAACGACCTGCCGGCGATCGTCAACACGTGGCGCTACACGCCGCGGCAGTTCGCCGAGCTGATCGTCGACCAGTTCGACGAGATGCTGGAGGAGTCGCGGCGCCGGCCCCTGGTGTTCTGCTTCTCCCTTCACCCCTTCGTGCTCGGCCATCCGTTCCGGATCCGGCCCTTGCGCCGGGCCATGGAGCACGTCATGCGGTGTCGCGACGACATCTGGCTCACGACCCCGGGCGAGATCGCGACCTGGTGCAAGACCCTGCCGCCCGGGATCGTTCCGGGCGGCAAGGGCGTATCCGGGTCGGAAGGCTCCCGCATCCGGTGAGCGGCAGACCCCGCCAGAGCCGCAGCGCGTTCGGTCACGGGGAGATCGACCGGAGTCTCTTGTCATCCGCGACGATCCTCATCGTTTCGCAGCGCGACTTTTCTTCGTGGAGGTCGGGGATTCGCGAATCCCCGGGAATCTCGCCCAGCTCGACTCCAGGATGTATGACGACTATCGGATCGGGCATTGGATTGTCTTGCAGTCCATCATCTACGACGTGGACAAGTTCAAGGAGAACGGAATTCCGGCGCCGAGGAAATACTCGGACCTGCTTCATCCCAAGTTGAGAAAACGGGTCGTGTCCCGCGACTCCACCAACTTCACCGGCATCTATCCGGTGGTCGGTCTGGCCCACGAGTTCGGCGGCGGCGAGGCGAATATCACGCCGGGTCTCGAGAAGTTGAAGGAGATGGACCTGCACTCCTTCCTCGGCTTCAGCAGCCAAGGTCCACAACTAATGGAATCGGGCGATGTCTGGGCTTCCATGCTGCATGCCGGTTGGGGGGTTCGCCTGATCAAGGCGGGTCGCCCCGTGGCCGTCGTACATCCGGAGGTCGGAGGGAAGAAGGGTCTGCCGACACTCGGCTACATCGCCCTGTCGAAAGCGTCCAAGAACACGGAGGCGGCTCATTGGCTGATGAACGAGCTCGTCGTGACCTCGTTCAGACAGATGTGAGACACGGGCCCTTGATGTAAGGGCGGGGGTCTCCGACGCTGTTGGTGCTGAACAAGCAGCGTGAAGGAGAACCCCCATGCAGACCTTCGGCCTGCCCCGGCAGATTACACGAGGAGCCGCCCTGGCGTCGCGCCTGTGCGGCAAGGAGCGGAGCGACGAAGCGCACAGGCGCGACGCCCTTGAGCGCTGGCGCCAAGCCAGGGCCGACGGCCTGACCGCACGAGCGGCCGCCAACGCCGTCGGCGTGCCGAGATCGACCCTCTACCGGTGGCAGAGGCTGGCGGACCGCAACCGCCTCAAGCCGTGCTCGCGACGCCCGCACACCCCGCGCCGGCCCACTTGGTCGGCGGCGCTGGTGACGGCGGTCCGGGAGACACGCGCCGACTACCCCATGTGGGGCAAGGCCAAGATCGCCGTCCTGCTCCGACGCAACGGGCACGCGGCAAGCGAGAGCACCACAGGCCGCATCCTCAAGACCCTCATGGAGCGCGGCGCCGTCACCCCGGTCCCGACCTTGCGCCGCAACGGACCGCGCGCCGCCCGGCGCCTCAGACCATACGCCAGACGCCTGCCCAAGGGCCGCAAGCCCACAAGTCCCGGCGAGATCGTCCAACTCGACACCCTCACCGTCTCGCCACACACAGCCCGGCCCGCCATCAAGCAGTTCACCGCCCATGACCCCGTCGCAAAGTGGACCTGCGCACAGGCCTGGAGACGCGCAACCGCACACAACGCCAGGCGCTTCCTCGACAAGCTCCAGGCCGACATGCCCTTCCCCATCGAAGCCATCCAGGTCGATGGAGGCTCCGAGTTCAAGGCCGACTTCGAGACCGAATGCCAGCGCCGCCGCATCGACCTGTTCGAACTCCCGCCACGCTCGCCCAAGCTCAACGGTCACGTCGAGCGCAACAACGGCGCCTGGAGATACGAGTTCTACGCCACATGGGACCTGCCCGACGACAACCTCGACGACATCAACCGATGGATCGACGCCTTCGCCGACGAATTCAACACCTTCAGACCGCACCAGGCCCTTGGCGGACACACCCCCGCCCAGTACCTTCACTCACTGACAGCCAAAGAGACCCCCGTGTCTCATATGTCCTGAACCAGGACACGTCGGCGCCGACCAGCAGGAGAAATGGTATGATGTCGCAGGCATCGTCCCCGTGAACAAGACGACGCTGGCGAAGGTATCGTCGGATCCCGTGCGCGGCAAGGACGGCAATCCGGCGCTCATCCTCGATGCGGGTGAGCTCGCGAACGCCTACTATGTCGACTACTCGCACTACGATGCCAAGACCTGGAACGAGGAATTCAACAGGATCTTCTTCCAGTAGGCGTAATCCGTCGGAAGTAGCCCGGCCCGGGAGACTCGCGTCTTCCGGGCCGCCGGCAAAGGGATCGGCGCCCTTCGTCGGCAAGCGCAAGCCCGCCCGGGCGTATCAGCGCCAGTGGTTCGGTTCTTTACGCCTCGAACCACCGGCTTTTCGTGCGATGGATCGGGTCGTCGAGACATTCGAATGAATTTCGACGTCGGCCGACGCTAATGTCTCGGTCGATCCATCGGAACCCTCTCCCAGGCAGGGGGGTGGAGGAGGGATTGCAGATGGCCGTACAGGAACAGGCCCAATCGATCGAGGGACCGTACTCGGGCTACTACCGGCGGGATATTCCCGCCGAGGATGCCGAGCTGACCCACGTGGGATCCGGAACCCCGTGCGGAGAGTTGATGCGCCAGTACTGGCACCCGGTGGCGTTGTCATCGGACGTCACGGACCTGCCGCTTGCCGTCCGCATTCTCGGTGAGGATCTCGTTGTTTTCCGCGACAGGTCGAACCGGGTCGGCGTGCTCCACCGGCATTGCAGCCACCGCGGCACGTCACTCGAATACGGCGTTCCGTCGGAGCGGGGGATCCGATGCTGCTATCACGGCTGGCTCTTTGACGTTGACGGCCGCATTCTCGAGACTCCCGGCGAGCCGCCCGATTCCAAGCTCAAGGACAGTTTCGTCCACGGTGCTTATCCGGCCGAGGAACGCCACGGCCTTGTCTTCGCCTACATGGGGCCGCCGGACGAAAAGCCGGACTTCCCCGTCTTCGATACCTATTTCACACCGAAGGACAACCGTCTCGTTCCGTATTCGATTTGGCAGCCCTGCAACTGGCTTCAGATCCGCGAGAACGGCATGGACCCGATCCACGCTGTCTTCCTGCACAGCCGCATGAACGAGGTCCAGTTCACGCAGCCCTGGGCCGAGATGCCGGTCTACGAGTTCTTCGAAACCGGCGACGGCATGCACTACCTGACGATTCGTCGCGCGGGCGAGTTCCTGTGGATCCGCGCGGCACAGTACACCCTGCCCAACATCGGCCAGACCGGCGGCCTGTTCGAGGAGGTCGACGCGTCGAAATACTTCGGGCGCGTGTCCCTGACCCGCTGGGTCGTGCCCGTCGACGACACCCATAGCTGGATCTTCGGATTGCGTCACTTCAATGAGGTCGTCGATCCACTGCGCAAGGGCCGGGAAGACCTGTGCGGTCACGATTCCGTCGACTTCGTCGGCCAGGACGGGAACCGGCCCTATGAGGAGCGCCAGCGCAATCCCGGCGACTGGGACGCGCAAGTGAGCCAGCGGCCGATTGCCATCCACGATCTCGAGCACAAGGGCTCGACCGACGTCGGCGTCGCCATGCTGCGCCGCGTCCTGCGCCGGGTGATTCGCGGCGAGAAACAGCCCGTCATCTCCACGGGCGACGCCAGTGGCCAGAAGGTCGTGTACACGTACTCGCACGACACGGTTCTGCGCGTGCCGTCGCGCGATGATCTGAATGACGAAGAGGTTCAGCGCGAGGTTGGCCGGCGGGTCATGGACGCGGTCAAGTCCGGCGATGCCGTCCCCCATGCCGATGCGCGCGAAGCCCACATCGTCGGGCGCCTGAAGGAGATCGAGGCGAACCCGTATCCGGGGTGAATGGCTCCCGGTTTCCCGGCGGACGCACGCGACAAGGAATGTCGGGGCAGTTCCGGTCGAACCGAAACCGCCGTGGCCGCGTCATCGCGCGGATGCCTTGCGCAGGAAGCAGCACGCGATCAGCCCGATCGCGAAGATCGCGCCGATGACGAAGAACATGTCGTTGTAGGCCATGATGGTGGCGTCCCGCGAGACCAGGGAGTTCAACGCCGCGACCGCCTGATCCCGGGCGAGCTGGAGGTCGCCGCTGTAGGCGGCGAAATGCCCGGTCAGTTGATCGAGCCGGGCCAGGGTTTCCGCGTCGTAGGAAGAGACGTGCTCGCCGACGTGATCGACGTGGAAGTCCGCTCGTCGGGAGATTCCCGTGTTCAGGCAGGCGATGCCGACGGCGCCGCCGATGTCCCGGGTCATGTTGAGGATCGCCGCGGCCGAGCCGTGGTTGGCCGGTTCCAGCAGGGACGTCGCGAAGATCGGCAGCACGACCATGATGAAAGGCTGCCCCACGGCCCGGATGACGTTGACGAACATGAGCTCCCAGTAGCCGGTATCGAAGCTCATATCGACGTTCAGGAAGCAACTGACGCTGAAGAGGATGCACCCGAACCCCAGCAGCAGGCGCGCGTCCACGCGCGGCAGGAGCCACAGCACCAGAGGCGCGGCGATGATCTGCGGAATGCCGATCCACATGATCACCGTGCTGACCTGGGTCGCCGTGTACTGGGGAACCTGGATCAGATAGAGCGCGATGATGAACATCGTGCCGAACACGCCGACGCCGAAGCCGAAGAAGAGGAGGCAGCAGATGCCGAAGTTGCGCCTCCCGTAGAGGCGCAGGTTTATGTACGGCTCCTTCCTGAAGAGCTGGATCGCGACGAAGACCAGGAGGCACAGGCCGGAGATCGCTGACAGCTGCAGGATATGGTCGGACGTGAACCAGTCGTTGCGGTTGCCTTCCTCGAGCACCGTGATGAACAGGAACAACCCCACCGCCATGATGGCGATGCTGAACCACTGGATCCGGCGCAGGAGCCCCAGCGACCGGGGCGACCTGTCGAGCCCGTGGAGCAGGCAGGCGAGCGCCGCGCCGGCGGGGATCGTCTGGACGTAGAAGATCAGTTCCCACGAGAACGTATCCGTCAACCAGCCGCCGAGCGCGGGCCCCACGGTCGGCGCCTGGACCGTCAGCAGGGCCCACCACATGAAGGCGACGGGCCGTTTCGACGGGGGCAGCGTCGCCAGGATGACGGTGAAGGCCATGGGCATGAGGCCGCCGCCGAACAGACCGGCGACGAAGCGCAGCGCGATCATCGCGTTCAGGTCCCAGGCCAGGGCGCAAGCCACGAGCGATATCATGAACCCGGCGGTGTTGGCCGTCGCGTAGGTGCGGACGGAGAACACGCGCGTGAGCCACGCCGTCAACGGCATGATGACGATGGCGGCGGCGAGGTAGGCGGTCGTGATCCACGAGGCCTCGGTCAGGTTCGCGGACAGGGCCGCCTGGATCTCGCGCAGCGAGGTGTTCGTGATCTGGTGGTTCAGGACCGCGCAGAAGGAGCCGATGATGGCGCCCGACACCGCGATCCACTGGCGGAGCGTGACGCGGTCGTCGGTCGCGGATGCGGGGACCGATGGAACGTCGGTGTCGGCGGCGGTCAACTCGGAGTCATCCCTTCGGCGCTCGCGCGGTCTTCCCGCCGTGCCCGGCCGACGTTCGCTCGTGATTCCAGCCCAACTCCGTCACGTCTTTTGGAGTGGCGCCGCCTGGGTCCGGCGCGCCCCGCGTTCGCGAACGGGTAATGCAAGGACGGTCAGTATACGTCGCGGCGCGTCCGCCATGAACCTGCTTCCGGCCGCTATGTCGACCGGGCTGGCTCCTCCGCGTGGCGGGGGAGGCCGGGAGGGGGGCCGCAAGGACACGCGGCCGCGAGCCGAGCGGACGCCGACCGTGCTTTGATCGTGGGCGCAACTTTGCGCGGCGGCCGGACGTCCGTAATTTTCTTGGTGCTCACTCTCTAGGTGGAGTGCCCTCGCGGCAGGCGATAACGGATTGTGAGAGAAGCGCCTTCGCCCTTTGGAGGCTTCTTTACCATCTTGTCACCGTCAGTCATTTCGCCATACATGGCTTTGCAGCAAACCGGCATCCGATGACTAGGGCCGGGATAGTCGCCCACCCGTCGGTGGAGCTCCCCGGCATTTATTTCGACACGAGACTCACCTCGCCTTTCCGCACGGGCCAATTGCGTTCCAAGTTCTCTTCTGAAATCGTCAATCGATACCATCGTGTCCCTCTTAGGATCATCAAAAAGTAAGGGGAT
This sequence comes from uncultured Alphaproteobacteria bacterium, assembly GCA_958295725.1. Taxonomy (GTDB): domain Bacteria; phylum Pseudomonadota; class Alphaproteobacteria; order UBA2966; family UBA2966; genus UBA2966. The sequence goes on from OY282368.1 coordinate 194,914, forward strand.
TATCCCCCAAGTATTCGGGATAATTCCCTATAATATAGCTTCTGCCCGATTGCCCCACCACGCGTCCGCCTGTGGCGCTCGGGAAGGCGTCGGCGAAGTGGGCACGGGTCGCCGACGCCTCGCCCATCGGGTTGGCCGCTAGACAGGCCGCCGACTTCATCGGCGGGCCGCAGTCTGTCCATTCCGGCCGGCGTCCGGCCTCCAGAGGGTCACTCCGCGCCCTTGGGCAGTTTGCGCTGCCGGCGGACGATCAGGAACAGGGCGAGCGCCGTCAGCGCCCAGAAGATCATGCAGATCTCGTTGCGCACGAAGATATCGAGGCCTCCGTGGGACAGTAGCAACGACTGCCGGAAGTTGTCCTCCAGCAGGGGGCCGAGGACATAGGCGATGAGGAACGGCGCCGCCGGGATGTTACCGCGCAGCATGGCGAACCCGAGCAGCCCGATCAGCATCATCACGAGGATGTCGAACAGGTTGTTGTTGACCGCGTATCCGCCGTACACGCAGAGCACCAGCACGACTGGGAACAGTATCTGGTTGGGCAGGAGCGCCACGCGGCTGAACACCCGGATCGCGCTCTTGCCGACGATGAACAGGAACACCGAGCTGATCATGATGCCGATGAACAGGCTGTAGATCAGATCGAGGTTGTCCTCGAAGAGCAGCGGCCCCGGCTGAAGCCCGTGGATCATGAAGGCGCCGAGGATCACCGCCGTGACGATGTCGCCCGGCACGCCGAGCGCCAGCAAGGGAATGAGCGTCGCCCCGCAGGTGCCGTTGTTCCCCGCCTCCGACGCCGCCACCCCTTCGATCTCGCCCTTGCCGAAGTTCTCCGGGTTCTTCGAGGTCCGCTGGGCTTCGCTGTACGACAGGAAGGCGGACGGAGCGCCGCCGATGCCGGGAATGGCGCCGAGCACGACCCCGATCACGCTGCCGCGGAAGATGCTCTTGAAGCAGCGGCGGAACTCGGCGAACGTCGCGTGGCCGCCGGCCAGCGCCTGTATGTCGCCGCGCTCCTCGAACCGCTTGGCGTAGTAATTGATGATCTCCGGCAGCGCGAACAACCCGATCAGTACGGGAATGAAGTTGAGGCCCGCCATCAGCTCGACCTCGCCGAAGACGAAGCGGTTGGTCCCGTAGACGAGATCGAGCCCCATCGTCGCCAGCAACAGGCCGATGCCGGCTGAGATCATGCCCTTGGCCATGTTGTCCCCGGCGATCCCCGCGATGATGGTGAGCGAGAACACGATCAGCGTGAAGTATTCGGGAGGTCCGAAGCGAAGCGCGAAGCTCGCGAGCACGCCCGCGAAGAGGATCAGCGAGACGTTCGAGATGAAGTCCGCGAAGCACGAGGCGTAAAGGGCTATGTCCAGGGCCTTGCGCGCCTCGCCGTTCCGCGACATCGGGTAACCGTCGAGCACGGTGCACGAGGCCGCCGGCGTGCCCGGAGTCTTGATCAGGATCGCCGTGATCGACCCGCCGTAGACGCCGCCCTTATAGACGCCGAGCAACAGAAGGATTCCCACGGCCGGATGCATCCCGAACGTGAACGGCAGCGTGAGCGCCACGCCCATCGTCACCGTCATGCCGGGGATCGCGCCGATCAGGGTGCCGATGACGACGCCGCCGAAGAGGGCGAGCACGGCCTCCAGCGTGAGAACGATCTCGAGGGCGGCTTGCAGGGTCGTCCAGACCATGGTTCAGGCCAGCCAGGGATCGAGAACGCCGAGAGGGATGACGACGTTCGCGGCGTACCGGAAGAACAGGAAGAGCGCGAACGGCAGGCCTATCGGGAGTATGGCCAGAAGCGCCGGCCGCCGCTCCCCGCCGAGGACCATGAGGGCGACCATCGCCAGCATGGACGCGAGGATCATGCCGAGCGGCTCGAGCAGCGCGTAGAACGCCGCCAGCAGGACCAGCGCGCCGAGCCAGCGTCCGAGCGCGTACTCGGAAAGGGCGGTGGCGAGAGACCTTCGGTCCTCTCCGTCGGTCTCCGCCGCCGCGCGACCGGCCCGAAGCCGGCGGAGGGCCTGGGCCCCGACGACGGCGCCCATGAGCAACATGAAGGTCGAGACGATCGACGGCCAGAACGCCGGGCCCAGAGCGAGGATGTCGATCGCGCCGGGATCCTCGACACCGAGAGGGACCAGCACGAACAACGCCAGGCACGCGAACGCGATTGTCGCCCCGCCGACGGTCAGGTCGCTGAAATCGGCTGCGCGCACGAGGGAGATCAGATCGCCGGGCCGCCGCGTCGGATCAGCGCTCGAACGGCGCGGGTTCGACGTAAGGGAAGCGCGCCCTGGCCTTGGTCGGGATGCCGCCGGCGTTGCGGATGAAGCGGCGGTCGTCGCCTTCGCGCGCCATGTAGGCCCAGAAGGGCTCGCCCCCCGTCGCGCGCTGGACGAACCGCCGATGCCGCTGGGATTCGAGGCAGCGCTCGTTGATGTCGTCGGGGTCCCAGCCGTCGAGAATGGCCTCCCGGAGCTCGTCGGCCACGGTCGCCATCTCGGGCCGGTCGATCAGGTTCTCCCGCTCCAGGGGATCGGCCTCAATATCGTAGAGCATGTCGGGGAATCCGTGAGTGTACATGAACTTGTACTTGCCGCGGCGGAGCATCCGGCACGGCGCCTTGACCCCCTCGCCCGTGTATTCGGAGATCACCTCGTCGGTCCAGTCGCCGCCGCCGTTCAGCAGCCCCGTCAGGCTGCGGCCGTCCATCGGGTCCACCGTATCGGGCGGGTCGCCGTCCGTCGCCACGTCGAGCATCGTGGGCAACAGGTCGACGAGCGAGACCAGTTCGTCCACCCGGCCGGACGCCCAAGTCCCCGGCTGGCTGACGATCAGCGGCACCCGGACGGACCGTTCGAAGAAGGTCTGCTTGTACCACATGCCCCGCTCGCCGAGCATTTCGCCATGGTCGCTGATGAATATGACCACCGTGTCGTCGGCGAGGCCGGTCGCCCGCATCGCGTCCATGATCCGGCCGACCTTGTCGTCGATATAGGAGATCATGCCGTAGTAGGCGTGGCGGGCCGTCCGTACGTGCTCGTCGGTAACGGTGTGCAGGTGGGTGCCGTGCCCGTAGTAGAGCCAGCGGCTGTGCTCGTCCAGGTCGTCGACCGGGATGGCCGGCACGTCGGGCATGTCGATGGCGTCGTGGTCGTACAGGTCCCAGTGGCGATCCGTGGTGATGAACGGCGAGTGCGGGTGCGTGAAGGAGATCACGAGGAAGAACGGATCGTCCCGGGAATAGCGCGCGAGGTCGTGGATCTTCTGGAGGCCGAAATACTCGACCTCGTCGTCGTAATCGATCTGAAGGCTGCGGACGCAACGCCCGGACTGCACGACGGGCAACAGGCTGATGCCCGTCGGCCGGTACTCGGGCTCGTTGGGCCAGTCCGGAGTCCAGACGAAGTTCGACGGATAGATGTCCGTGGTCAGCCGTTCCTTGAAGCCGTGGAGCTGGTCCGGGCCGATGAAGTGCATCTTGCCGCAGAGGATGGTGCGGTACCCCAGATCGTCGAGGTAGTGCGCCATCGTCGGCATTTCCGACGGCAGCTCGATCGCGTTGTCCCACGCCGCGATGGCGCTGGTGTGCCGCCCCGTCAACATCGAATAGCGCGACGGAACGCAAAGGGGGAAATTGCAATAGGCGCTCTCGAAGACCACCCCCTGATCCGCCAGGGCCTGGATGTTGGGAGCTTCGACCAGGGGATGGCCGTAGACGGGAAGCGCCTGGGGAGCCAACTGATCCGCCTGAATGACGAGGATGTTGGGTCTCTTCGCGGCCATCCGCTCCATGCTCCTTCGCACTCACGACCCCGCCGGGCGATCGCCGCCCACCGGCCGTGACGCCAAACCCCTTCGGACGCCGTGGAGGAAAACGAGAGAGGGCCGCCCGGGGGCCGCCCTTCTCGAGGTTCCAGCCTTACTTCACTTCTTGATGATCATGCCGACCTTTTCGGCCACGGCCCGCATCGCCTTGAACTGGCTTTCCGCGAACTTCTCCATCTCGGCCGGAGAGCTGATCGCGGGGATCGAGCCGAGCTTCGTGGTCATGCGGTTCCACGACTTGTCCTTCTTGAGCATCTGGAGCGTGTCGACCCACTTGTCGACGACTTCCTGGGGCAACCCCTTGGGACCGTACAGAGCGCTCCAGCCGATGGCGAGCTCGAGGTCGGGCCGTCCGACTTCCGCCACGGTCGGGACGTCCTTGATCACCTTGACCCGTTCCGGCGTCGTGACGAACAGGGCGCGGAGCGTGCCGGCCTGGATCTGTCCGATGACGCCCGACAGGTTCTGGAAGAACATGTCGACGTGGCCGCCCACGAGGGCCGCCGCCGCCGCGCCGCCGCCCTTGTACGGCACGTGGGTCATGCCGTCCGCCTTGAGACCCATGCCGTCGAGCACCATGATCATGGCGATGTGCGGCAACGTGCCCACGCCGCCCGTCGAGTAGGAGAGCTTCTCGCCCTTCTTCAGCTTGGCCTCGAGGTCCTTCAGGGAATGCAGGTCGGACTTGGAATTCACGACGAGCACGAAAGGATTCTTCTCCAGGAGACCGAGGAACGTGTAATCGTTCCACTTGTACGGGATGCCCGGGTTGATGGCCGGCACGCCCGCTTGCGACCCCACGCGCGCCAGGAGCAGGGTGTAGCCGTCGGGTTTGGAGCGCACCACGTAGTTCGATCCGGTCACGCCGCCCGCGCCGGTGCGATTGCTGGCGAGCACGGCCTGGCCGATGTATTCGGGCGCGGTCGAGGACACGATTCGGGCCTGCAGATCCGCGGCGCCGCCGGCGTCGTACGGAATGATGATGCGGATCGGTTTCGTCGGGTATTCGGCCGCGGCGTCCCGCGGTCCGCCCAGCATGGTCACGCCCACCGATACGGCGGCGATCGCGACCGCGCGCAATAGTCCGTTGAGTTTCATGGATGTCGCCTCCCTGTTTCGCACCCGCGTTTTGGCGATGGAATTGTCCACGGGGTCAATGATTCAGCATGGCGCCGAGGAAACCGTCGACCCGGTAGTCGCGAGGAAACGGCTCCATCGGCGGATCCATCTTAACCCCTGGACGAACGCGAAACCAACAATATCGGCAAGCGTTATTCACAGCCCCGCGGATGGTCCGGGGGAACTTCGTCGACCGGAGGGAAGCGGCTCGCGCGCTTGGTCGAATCGACCAGACTGGCGCGAACGAAACGCCTGTCGTCTCCTTCCCGCGCGATGTAGTCCCAGCGCTCCCTTCCGCCGTTGGCACGCGCGATCAGACGGCGGCGGCGCTGACTCTCGCGAACGCGGACGTCCAGTTCGTCGGGATCCCAACCGGCCGTCAGTTCCGCCTCGAGGGCCCGGCGAACATCCGCATACGCCGGGTTCTCGGACAAGTCGTCGACCTCGTTCGGATCGGCCTCCAGATCGTAGAGCAGGGGGGCGTGGCCATGAATGCGGATGTACTTGAACCTGTCCTTCCGGATCATCCGGCATGGGGTGCACGGCCCGATCGCCAGATAGTCGCAGACCGCCGTGTCGGGCCACGTCCCGTCCTCTCCGGACAGCAGGGGCGCGAGGCTGTTCCCGTCTTTGTCGGACAGGTCGAAGCGGTGCTTGCCGCCAGCGAAGTCGATCAGCGTCGGAAGCAGGTCGACATGCGACACGGCTCTGGCCTCGCGGCGGGGCTCCGGGCCGTCCGGATGGCGGATAATCAATGGCACCCTGGCGGACCACTCGAAGAAGCAGTGTTTGTACCACATGCCCCGCTCGCCCATCATGTCGCCGTGGTCGGTCGTGAAGACGACGACGGTGTTATCAGAGACACCCGTCTCGTCGAGTCGCGCCAGGAGCCGCCCGATCTTGTCGTCGATGGCGCCGATCATGCCGTAGTAGCCGCGCCGGGCATTGCGGATGTCGTTGTCGGTGACCGTATGCCGGTCGCGGCCGTGGGCGTAGTAGAGGCCCTGGCCGAGGGCGTCGAGGTCGTCGTAGGGAATTTCCGGCACCCGGGGCATGTCGATGTCGTCGTGCCGGTAGCGGTCCCAATGCTCCCGCCCCGGGGTGTAGGGCGAATGGGGCTGGGTGAACGAGACGCACAGGAAGAACGGTCGTTCGTCGGAATCCCGCGCGAGGTCGTAGATCTTCTGAGTGGCGAAGTGCTCCACCTCGTCGTCGTAGTCGATTTGCAGGCTGCGCACGCAAGGTCCCGCCTCGACGACCGAGCTGAGGTCGGTGCCGGAGGATATCCATCGGGGTCCCTTCTCCCAGTCAGGCAGGAACGAGAAAGACGCCGGGTAGGCGTCGGTCGTGAGTCGTTCCTCGAACCCGTGCAACTGGTCCGGCCCGATGAAGTGCATCTTGCCGCAGAGAATCGTGCGATAGCCGAGGAGCGAGAGATAGTGCGCCATCGTCGGCGTATCGGCGGTGAACTCGCTGGCGTTGTCGTAGGCGCCGATCGCGGGCGCGAGCCGCCCCGCCAGGAGGGAGAACCGGGCTGGCGCGCACAGCGGGTAGTTGCAATAGGCGTTGTCGAAGACCACGGCGCCGTCCGCCAGCTCCTCGAGGTGTGGCGCCTGGCATACTTCGTGACCGTGGATGGGCAGGACGGGAGCTCCCATCTGGTCCGACATCAGAAACAGGATGTTGGGTGCCTTCGCCAACGAGTTCGACACCTTCAGACCTCACCAAGCCCTCGACGGACATACCCTCGCCGAGCGCCTTGCCAGATGGACATCCCAAGAGGCCCGACCATCTCATATGTCTTGAACCAGGACAATCGCTCATATGTCTTGAACCAGGACAATCGCTTTCCGATCACCCGCGGTTCCACTATCTTGTATCTCGCGCCGGGGTCGCCGGTCCGTCCCCGGCGTCGCCCGGAGGATGCACCCCGGACGGGAAGGACGTGTCGGCGCGATGATCCCCCGCTATTCCCGCCCGGAGATGGCCACGATCTGGGAGCCCGAATCCCGATACCGGATCTGGCTCGACATCGAGGTCCTGGCCTGCGAGGCCCAAGCCGATCTCGGCGTCATCCCGCGGGAGGCGGCCCGGGAAGCACGGAAGCGCGGAGCTTTCGATATCGAGCGGATCGACGAGATCGAGAAGGAGACGCGCCACGACGTGATCGCCTTCCTGACCAGTGTCGCGGAACATGTCGGCGAGCCCGCCCGGTTCGTGCACCAGGGGATGACGTCCTCGGACGTGCTCGATACCTGTCTCGCCGTCCAGCTCACGCGCGCCGCCGACATTCTCGTCGCCGACGTCGACGGATTGCTCGCGGTCCTCGAGCGCCGGGCCCGCGAGCACAAGGACACGGTGTGCATCGGTCGCAGTCACGGCATCCATGCCGAACCGACCACCTTCGGCCTCAAGCTCGCGGGTTTCTACGCCGAGTTCCAGCGCAACCGGGAACGGCTGGAGGCGGCGCGGCGCGAAGTGGCGACGTGCAAGCTCTCGGGAGCGGTGGGCACGTTCGCCAATATCGACCCCAGGGTCGAGGCCTACGTCGCGGAGCGCCTCGGACTGGAGCCGGAGCCCGTGTCGACGCAGATCGTCCCGCGCGACCGGCACGCCGCGTTTTTCGCGACGCTCGGCGTCGTCGCGAGCTCGGTGGAGCGGCTGGCGACGGAGATCCGGCATTTGCAGCGGACCGAGGTGGGCGAGGCCCGGGAGTCCTTCTCGGAGGGCCAGAAGGGCTCCTCTTCGATGCCGCACAAGCAGAACCCCATCCTGACCGAGAACCTGACCGGCCTCGCCCGCGTGGTCCGGAGCGCGGTCGTCCCCGCGCTCGAAAACGTGGCGCTGTGGCACGAGCGCGATATCTCGCACTCGTCCGTAGAGCGGACGATCGCTCCCGACGCCACGGTGACGCTGGATTTCGCGCTGGCGCGCCTGACCTCGGTGATCGAGAAACTGGTCGTCTTTCCCGAGAACATGCGGCGCAACCTCGATGCACTCGGCGGGGTGATTCATTCGCAGCGCGTCCTGCTGGCGCTCACGCGGGCGGACGTCAGCCGCGAGGACGCCTACGCCGCAGTTCAGGACAACGCGATGAAAGCCGTGGAGAACGGCGGCGGATTCCTGGACCTGTTGAAGAGGGACGAACGGGTGACGGGCGCGCTCGGCGTCGCCGAGCTCGAGGCGCTGTTCGACCTTGGTTATCACACCAAGCACATCGATACGATCTTCAAGCGCGTGTTCGGGGAATAGCCGGGAAGGCGTCCCGGCCGGTCCGGACGATTTCCCATTCCCCCGACGGGGAAGGTGGCCAAGGGACCTACGAACCTTTCTCGACGATCTGGCGCTCCGCCTCCTCCATGAGGTCGGCCATCTGGCGGCGGACGCGATGCTCGGAGAGATCGACGCTCTTGTCCCGGAGGTCCCCCCAGACCTTCTCGAACACGTCCTCCTCGCCCGGACGCTCGAAGTCCGCCTTGACGACCTCGCGCGCGTAGACCGCCGCCTCGTCGCCGTCGAGCCCCAGATACCCGGCCACCCACAACCCGAGCAGCTTGTTGCGCCGGGCAGTGACCTTGAAAGTGGTCTCCTGGTCGCGGCCGAACTTGGCCTCGGCGGCCTTCTCGCGTTCGTTGAATGTGGTCATGGTCTTCCGATCTCCCCGCCGTCTTCCTCCACCGGAACAAGGCACGGGAAATCGCTACCCCGTTCTCCCCGGTGCATGGATATCGACGTTACCCAATCCAGGGGTGCTGTGTCTTGAACTAGGACACGCGATTGCGGCATTCTCGATGATATCGTATCATTACGGATCAGGTCAGGGTCGCTGGCTTGAGAATCGGGGAAAACGCCACATATTCCGGGGACTCAGCATGTCGCGCACAGCCGAAGAGCATCTCTCTCCGCCCAGGGTTCGGGATGACGCCTATATCCACGCGTCGGTCTATACCGACCCGGACATCTTCGCGGAGGAAGAGGAGAAGATCCTGCGCCGCACGTGGAAGTTCGTCTGCCACGTCAGCGAAGTCGCCGAGGTCGGCGACTTCCGGGCCCACCAGTGGACCGGCGTGCCGCTGGTCACCGTGCGCGGAAACGACGACAAGATCCGCACCTTCGTTAACACCTGCTCGCATCGGGGCGCCAAGATCGTGCGCGAGCCGGCCGGCAACATGAAGCACATGACCTGCTTCTTCCACATGTGGGAATACGATCTGTTCGGCAACTGCACCTATCAGCCCCGCGAGGAAGGCTACGCGGAATTGGGCCCCGTCCGGGAGGACCTTTCCCTTCGCGAGATTCGCACCGACGTTTTCGCCGGCCTCGTGTTCATCAACTTCGACGGCGACGCCGAGTCGTTGCGCGACTACATCGGCGAGGCGGGAGAGCCCTTCGAGAAGATATTCGACAACCACGAGCTGGAGGTCTTCCACTACAACCAGACCCACATGCGCGGGAACTGGAAGGCGTGGTATCTCACCAACTGCGACCTCTATCACGAGTGGTCCCACCTGGTGAACCGCACCACCAGCGTGTTGACGCCGGGCTATCACGACCGTCCCTGGCGGATGCAGCGGAACGGCCACGGGTACAACGCGCACCTGATCGACGGCAGTCCGTTCCAGGTCCAGTACAAGAAGTACAAGAGCTGGAAGAACCGCGACGACCTCGTCTTCAAGGGCTTGGCACCGGGCGAGTTCCGGGTCACCGATATCTTTCCGAACTTGTCGGTCTTCTTCCGCGCCACCTGCATCCGCCTCAACCATTCGACGCCGATCGCGCCGGGCCACACGATCATGGAAGAGCGCGGGCTCGGCGTCAGGGGCGAGTCGAAGGAGGACCGCAGGGTCAGATCGAAGCAGTTCGTGCAGATCTGGGGGCCGTTCAGTCGCAATGCGTCGGAGGACTGCGCCTACGTCGAGGCGACCCATGCCTGCCAGGAGAGCGGGGCCAACCCCTATGACCTGATGTCCCGCGTCGAGCACTTCGACGACCGGATGCACGAGCGCATCCACAGCGACGCCTATCTGCGTCACTTCTACGAGGAGTGGGGCAGGCTCATGGGACGGCCGGCCAACAATCCCAGCAATTTCATGATGGCGGCCGAGTAGCGCCCTTGCGTCCGGGGCTGGTCCCGGCGACCCGCTCCATCGGTTCGACCGACCGCGATGACGATCACCGACGATCAGATCAGGAACCTGATCTACAAGTCGTGTCGGCTTCTCGACGCCGAGGAGTTCGACGACTACCTCGATCTCTATACGGAGGAGTTCGGGTACAAGGTCACCAACTACTCCCGCGAGATCCGCAAGGAGCAGGAGTGGATGGACGTCGACCGGGGCGAGATGAAGGGGCTGCTCGCCAACGTGCCCCTGCACTTTCGTCTGCTCGGCAGCTTCATGCGTCACGCCACCGTCTACGACATCGAGCGCGACGGCGCCGATACCGCCAGGGCGCTCACCTACGTGACCGTCTACTACACGACGCCCGAAGGCGCGACGAGCGTCTGGGCGGTCGGTCGCTACCACGACGTGATCGACATCTCCGGCGATGCGCCGCTGATCGCCGACCGCGACATGAGGCTCGAGACCCGAGAGGTCGGCATCGGCACCCACTTGCCGATGTAGCCGTTCGGTCTCGCGGCTCGTCGTCGCGCTCGGGCTTCGCCGCTCCGGGGGCCGCGGGCGCCGGAGCGGCGACGCGGCCTATCGCACCGCCTGCTTCGGGATCTCCTTCTTCGGGTCCCTGAAGGGCACGGGAACGACTTCCGCGTCCACGGGCGCGTCCTCGGCCGGCAGCACCGCCTTCAGCCTCGCGCCGACCTTGGCGTAGGCGATCGGCAGGGTCGCCAAGGCGATGTTGGTGTCGTGGGTCGGCGACCAGAAGGCGCTGGTGATGTAACCGACCTCCCGGCCCGAGCGGTTGGTCACGTGCCAGAAGTCCTCGTTGTACCAGGTGATGGGGCTGCCCCCCATCCTGAGGCCGACGAGCTTCTGCTTCACGCCGGCCTTCGCGATCTTCTGGAGCGCCGCCTTGCCGATGAAGTCGTCCTTCGAGAAATCGACCTGCCAGCCGAGACCGACCTCGAACGGGTTGGTTTCGATGTCCATGTCCTGGCCGTAGGACAGAATGCCGGCCTCCAGGCGGCGGATGTGGCTCGGCGCGATGACACGCAGGTTGTGCGGCTCGCCGGCCTTCTTGACCGCGCGCCATAGCTCGTCGGCGTGGCGCGTGGCGTCGCGCAGGTAGATCTCGTAGCCGACCTCGCCGGAGAACCCCGTGCGCGAGACGACGACGCTCAACCGCCCGAGACCGGCGTGCATCAGGCCGTAATAGGGGATGTCGAGGACCTTGCGCCCGAACAGCCCCGTCATCAGCTTGACGGACTTGGGTCCCTGGATCTGCACCGGCGCGACGTCGATCTCCCGGATCGTCACGTCGTGGCCCGAATAGGCGTTGACGCCCTGCGCCCACAGCAGGACGTCCGAGTCCGAGATGCTGAACCAGAATTCGTCGTCCGCGACCCGCAGCAGCACCGGGTCGTTGACGATTCCGCCCTCGCGATTACAGAGGATGACGTAGCGGCACATGTTCGTCGGCAGCTTCTCGTGGACGTCGCGGGTGATCAGCAGGTTCACGAATTCCGCGGCGTCCGGCCCCTTGATCTGGATCTGCCGCTCCACCGCGACGTTCCACAGCGTCACGTGCTTGGTGAGGTGCTCGTACTCTCTCATCAGGCCGCCCCGCGTCATGCTGATGTAGGCCCGCGGATGGTACATGTGGTTGTAGACCGTGTAGGCCCAGCAGCCTTCCTGTTGGGAGAGATGCCAGTAGGGGCTCTTGCGAACGCGGGTCGAAATCAACATGCGACCTTCGCTGTTGCCGCTCTGGCGCACGTTGATGGGAACGCCGCGCTTCTTGATGTCGATGACCGGCGGGTGCTTGGCCCCCGACTTGTGGCCCCTGGACTTGCCGACGGCCTTCGGCGGCCGGGCGGGTTTGGAAGCGGAAGATTGGGCAAGCATGGCGATGACCCCCATGTACGAAGGCGTTCGAGGCTCGGAAGGGCCGCACGGGCGCGCGTCCCCTCGCCGTCGTTCGGAATATCCGCGCCCCCGGCGCCGGCGTCTGTTCCCGGCGCGACATGCGGGGAGTCCAAAACAGCGCAAACGCGACGAGTCCGACGGGCGGGGCGGTCGCACGTCCATTCAGCCCCCCTCCCGACCTCCCCTCCTGAACCCGAAAGCGGTCGCTCCGTCCGGCGGGCGTGACCGGTGATCTCGTTCAGACAGATGTGTGACCTAGTTCAGACAGATGTGAGACGCGGGGGTTCGCGTCGGGTTATGATTGGAGCCGGGCGCGTGGCCGCGCTGCTCCGAAAGTCCGCCGGGAGGTTGGATGATGGCTCGGTTCGGTTTCGTCGTGGATCGCCCAGAGGTCGAGGGCCTCGGGGCGCCGGTCGCCGACTACAGCTCCGTCGTCGGCGTGCGCGGGGGCCGTATTCTCTTCATTGCCGGCAAGGGACCGGTCGGCGAGGACGGCGCGACCGTGAGCGACGACGTGGAGGCCCAGATCCGGCAGGCCATGACCAACATGAAGGCGGCGCTCGAGGCCGCGGGCGCCGGGCTCGGGAACGTCGTCAAGGTCAACGCCTACTTCACGACCAAGGACGCGATTCCGCCCTGGAAGTGGATCCGGCTGGAGAATTTCCCGAGCGATTTCCCGGCGGCCACCGCCGTGATCGTCGCCGGTCTCGCGATCGACGACTGGAAGGTCGAGATCGAGGCCTACGCCGCGGTTCCCTGACCGCCGCCGAGCTCGCGGACGAGGCCGGCGACCGCCCGCCCGATCTCGTCGGGGCTGTCCTCCTGGATGTAATGGATTCCGGGAACGACGATCTCCCGCGTATTCGGCAGGCCGCGGCAGAAGTCGATGCGCGGTCCCTGGACGATGCCGCCCGGCTGGCCGCGAATGAAGATCTTGGGAATCGGCGTTTCCCGGAGCCACGCGGCGTTGGCCTCCACCGTGGCGACGACGTCGGCCGGCTCGCCCGAGATCGGCAGGTTGCGCGCCCATGTCAGCGTCGGGCGCCGGCCTTCGCCCGGCTCGGCGAAGGGCCGCCGGTAGACCCCCATCTCTTCCTCGGTCACGTCGCGCAGGGTGCGCGTCGGGATGCGGGTCTCCACGAACATGTTCTCCTCGAGGATCATCCGCTCGCCCTCCGGGGAGCGCAGGCGCTCGAACCAGCGGCGCGTGGAGTCCGTGTCCTCCGGGTTCTCCGGGAATTCCTCCCACGAGAAGGGGGTCACGATGGCCTCGAAGTGGACGATGCCGCCCATGCGGCCGGCATGTCGGCGCGCCCAGTCGAAGGCCAGCACCGAACCCCAGTCCTGGCCGACCATGACGACGCCGTCGCCGAGATCGAGCTCATCGAGCAGTGCGTCGAGATGGTCCCGGTGGACGGCGTACCGGTAGGCTTCGTCGTCCGACGACGGCAGCTTGTCCGACTCCCCCATGCCGATGAGGTCCGGCGCGATGCAGCGCGCCACGGGCTCCACGCACGGGATGACGTTGCGCCACAGGTAGGACGACGTCGGGTTTCCGTGCAGGAACACCACGGACCGCCCGCCCCCGGCCTCCACGTAGGCCATGGAGCGGCCGAGGACGGCGGCGCGCCGCCGCGGGTATGGGTCTGCGGCGGAGACCACCGAGATCATTCCTGTACGAATTCCGTCGCTCGCGGCTGGATCTCGTCCCAAGCCTTCGAGTCGTCGCCGTGGAAACGGTCGTCGTCGGGGGTCTTGTAGGGGAAGATGTTCTCGGGTTCGATGACCGTGTAGTCGTAGTAACCGAGGCGCGCCACGGGGCGGAGCTTCTTCATGTCGATCAGTCCGTCGTCGGTGATCATCTCGTCGGCGACGTGGATCTGGACGACGTGGCCGATAACCATCGCGGCCCGGCTGCCGTCCTGCGGCGTCGGCATGTCGACGGTCTGCATGTACTTGCATTCCATGGCGACCGGAGAGTCCTTCAGGCGCGGCGGTTTGACCTTCTCGCACGGGACGCCCTCCAGCCCGGCCTCTTTCATCTCGTCGAAGTTCCGGGGCGAGTGCTTGGACGTGACGACCATCTGGTCGATCAGGTCGGCAGTGCACATGTTGTAGACGAACTCGCCCGTGTCCTCGGCGTTGGCGAGCGAGTCCTTGGTCTCGCGGGTGCTCGGCTTGAAGTAGTTGGGGCAGTAGATGACGCAGGGCGGCGAGCCGCTGACCTGAGTGAAGAAGCTGTAGGGAGCCAAATTGAAGTCGCCGTCCGGGCTCATCGTGCTGATCCAGCCGATCGGCCGCGGCACCACGAGGGCGTTGTAGACCGTGTGCCTGAACGGCGGCGGACGCATGCCGACTTCGTTGGGATCGAAATGCACCATGTGCTGCCCCGGGAGTTTGCTTGTTCGCGATGTTTATATTATAGGATAACGGCAACGGAGAGTTAGCCATATCGACGTGATATCGGCGGCCCGACCTTGAGGACATCAGAAGATATCGGAGGCACGACCGGTGAGTATGGACAACCCAGACACCCATCCGGATTTCGCCCGCGGCGGCGGCCAAGCCTACAGGGGTTACGAGAAGACCGGGGTCCTGCCCGAGGATCCCGAGCTGACGCATACCGATCCGGGAACGCCCATGGGCGATCTCATGCGCCGCTTCTGGCAGCCGGTGTGCCTGTCGGAGGAGCTGACCGACGTGCCCCGCGCGATCCGCATCCTGGGCGAGGACCTCGTGGCGTTCCGCGACAAGTCGGGGCGGGTCGGCGTGCTCCATCGGCACTGCGCCCATCGCGGCGCCTCGCTGGAATACGGGATCATCCAGGAGACCGGTATCCGCTGCTGCTACCACGGTTTCCACTGGGACGTGGACGGAACCCTTCTCGACGCGCCCGGCGAGCCGGACGGCGGCGAACGCATGTCGAGGACGGTCGGTCAGGGCGCCTATCCCGCGTTCGAGCGCTACGGCATGGTGTTCGCCTACATGGGCGGCTACGACCAGATGCCGAAGTTCCCGGAGTGGGAGTTCTTCCACACCTACGACGATCTCGAGTTCGCCTCCTATTCCAACATCTACCCGTGCAACTGGTTGCAGGTGTTCGACAACATCCCCGACCAGATCCACACCTCGCAGCTCCACAGCCCGCACATGCGCGTGATCGGCGATGACGACGACGGCGGCTATCCGACGACCGCTTTCAACCCGGTCTTCGCGCAGCTTCCGGTCATGGAGTACGCCTCGGTCCGCGACGACACGGCGATGATCTTCAGCGCCGGACGCCGCGTGGGCAGGGAACGGGTCTGGGTGCGTCTCAACGATGTCATCCTGCCCAACCTCACCCTCCACCCCCATACCGCCGAGGACGGCCGCGAGGCCCGTTATTTCCATCGCGTCTACATGGCGCGCTGGTACGTTCCCATCGACGACGAGAACAGCATCGTCTTCGGCCTCCGCATGTTCGGCGATTCGATCGACCCGTATGGCACGGGCGACAAGTCCAAGTGCGGATACGACAAGGCGGATTTCCTCGACGGACAGACCGGCGAGCGGCCCCGCGAGGTGGCGCAACGCCTGCCTGGCGACTGGGACGCCGTGACCAGCCAGCGGCGGATCGCCAGGCACGCGATGGAGAACCCGACGAAGGAAGACGTCGGCGTCTACATGAACCGCAAGAATCTGCGCATGGCCGTTCGCGGCGAGAATCCGAGCATGGCGCAGACCGCCGTTCACGCGCGCGCCAACGCCGGGAGGCGGAACTACGTCTATACCAACAACACGGTCCTCGACATCCCCGTGCGGGAGGGCGACGACGACGCGCTCGTTCGCGAGGTCTGCAAGAAGGTGCTGGAGATCGTGGTCGCGGGTGACGCCTACGAAGGCGTCGAGCGCGACGCCTTCATCGACGGCGCGCTGAGGGATTACGAGCGCTCCTTCGCCGCCGCCGCGGCGGCGGAATAGCGCCTCTCGCCGCGACACCCGCCGTCCCGACGGTCATCGACCCTGGGTACGCCTCGAACCTAGTTGGGCAGCAGCGGCCGGATACGGTCAAACTGGGCGTCGGATAGCCAGAAGTGGCGGTCGGACATGGTAGCCCCCATATATCCGGGGAACTTGAATCACATGCCGCCCGGATACTCAAGACCACTTATAGGTCCTGAGGCTAGGGCGTGGTGGACTCGACGGAGTCGTCAAGGCACACTCGATCCAGACTGAGGAATAGTCAGGGCACATGAATCGTAGCCCGCAGAGCCCGGCAAGGGTCTCTCGTTCACCTGTTGACCGGCGGTGGGGAGCTCGCTCATGTCCTACCTTCAAGTATTCGGTGGTCGCTTCGCGCGCGGCACTTTCGGGCTCCTCGGCGCGGGCGTCTTGTGCCTCTATGCGCTGGGCGCGGTGCTCTTCACTGTGCCCGTCGAGGGCCCGATCCTGGCACAGGAGGCGGGCGCGGCGGCCCAGCGTCCTCGGGGGCCCACGGTGTTGGCACGAACGGAACCCATGTCGGCCGAGCTGGTTTCGTTGGTGCCGGAGCTCGCTCGTCGGACGCCTGCTCACGCGTCCGAAGTCATGTCGCGCGGCGAAACCGGATCGGCGGGTGTCACGTTCCAGGTGGCCAGCACCGACGACCTCGATCGGAAACTGGCAGCGCTCGATTACCGCCTCGATGACATTCGAAAAGGGTCCGCGTTCGTGCCTCGTCTGCAACTTGGTAAGCTGCCACCGGATCTGGCCCAGTTGAAGTCCGTCAAACAGCGGAAACGACTCTTCATCAAATTGATGTTGCCACTCATCCTTCAGACCAACGAGAGAATCCTGGACGACCGTCGCAAGCTCCTCCGTCTCCTGAGTGCCCAGGGCCCGCTGTCGCGACAGGACAGGGCGTGGATCACGGCCTTGGCCAATCGCTACGACGCGGATCCCTCGAATCCCTCGGACCTCGTCAGTCGCGTCGACATCGTGCCTCCGTCCTTGGCCATTGCCCAAGCGGCCGAGGAGTCGGGTTGGGGGACGTCGCGATTCGCGATCGAAGGAAACGCGGTCTTCGGTCAATGGACGTTCCGTAAGGGATCGGGGGTCGTGCCGGAGCGGCGTGACGTGGGCAAGCATCATGAAGTGCGCTCCTTCGAGGAGCTACGCCAATCCGTATCGGCCTACATGCACAACCTGAATATCCATTGGGCCTACGAGAAGTTCCGTCGGATGCGGCACGAGCTGCGGAATTCCAACCGGGCGTTGACCGGGGAACGCCTGATCGGGGTGCTTCACAGATATTCGGAGCGCAGGTCCAAGTACATTGAAACGATCCGTGCGATCATACGCGTGAACGGTCTCGGAGCGTTTGATCGTGCTCGGCTTCGGGATCTCGACGGGGCCGGGCTCGGAACGTAGCGACCCGCGTGGTGCACGTCCCGGCGACGAGCGAACCGGGCGATGGCGGGCACGGCCCGAGTCCCGGCGGGGGATCGCCTCCTCTACGTCGTGCGAGTCCGGAACGAGACCCTAAGCGGTGTGAGGGGTCGTCGATCCGTTGATCAGTTGAAGAATCGCCTTGCGGTCCGCACACTCGCGGAGCCTCTCACAAACCGCGCGGTCGCGGAGTAGCCGGGAGACCCAGGCAAGCGCCTTGAGATGGTCTACGCCCGCGGACTGCGGCGCAAGCAGCATGAAAACGAGATCCACCGGCTGGTCGTCGATGGCATCGAAATCCACCGGTGTATCCAGTTTAGCGAACATCCCGCACAGTTCCTTGACATCGTCGATCTTGCCATGAGGAATGGCGATTCCATTGCCGACCCCGGTAGTTCCAAGCCGCTCTCGTTCCAACAGTACTTTGAAAATGGTGCGCTCCTCGACGCCGGTCAGTTCGGACGCGAAGGCCGCCAGCCCCTGCAACGCTTGCTTTTTACTGTCCACCTTCAGTTGAGGAATGACGGCTTCCGGTTTCAGCAAGTCGGCGAACTCCATTCAATGCACTCCGATGGGCTTGGCGATGGGTCAGACGGGATTCCTCGGATCGATCCAACCGATGTTGCCGTCTTCGCGTCGGTACACGACGCTCAGTCCGCCGTGCGCGCGATTACGGAACATGAGCACCGGAACGTTCGCGAGGTCGAGCCGCATCACGGCCTCACTGACCGTGACGGTCGGCACATCGGTGGTCGACTCGGCGACGATCACGGGTTGCGCGTCTTCCACGGCGTACTGACTTTCCTCTTCGCTGGACAAGACGTAGGTCGGCACCTCCACGATCTCGACCGGTGGTGTCTTGTGGTGATTTCTCAAGCGCCGCTTGTATCGCCGCAACCTCTTTTCCACGCGTTCTGCCGCGGCATCGAACCCGGCGTAGGCGTCGTCGGCGGAGGCGTGGGACTTGACATATATCCCCGCGCCGACATGTACCGAGCAATCCACGCGATGCAGGGGGCCTTCGCGAGAAAACACTATTTGGGCATCGATCGGGTTGCCAAAATACTTCTCGGTTCCTGCCGTAATTCTCTCTTCGACATGGGCTCGGAGCGTGTCGCCCACGTCTATCTGTTTTCCGGTCACGGTGATGTGCATGGATATCTCGTCCGGCCCGAGCACCGATATGGGCATTCCGATTGCACGGCAAAATCCAGATCCGCGCGAGGCGGCGGGACACTAGGGGCAGGAATCATTTTCTGTCAACCGTCTGTCCTGGTTCAGGCCATGTGAGACGGAGGGGGTTCTCCGACTGTGTGTCTGGCAAGGTACTCGGCAGGGGTGTGTCCGTCGAGTGCCTGATGCGGTCTGAAGGTGTCGGACTCGTCGGCGAGGGCGTCGATCCATCGGTCGATGCGGTCGAGGTTGTCGTCGGGCAGGTCCCATGAGGCGTAGAACTCGTATCGCCATGCGCCGTTGTTGCGCTCGACGTGTCCGTTGAGCTTGGGCGATCGGGGCGGGAGTTCGAAGAGGTCGATGCGGCGGCGCCGGCATTCGGTCTCGAAGTCGGCCTTGAACTCGGAGCCTCCGTCGACCTGGATGGCTTGGATGGGGAAGGGCATGTCGGCCTGGAGCTTGTCGAGGAAGCGTTTGGCGTCGTATGCGCTGGCGCGGCGTCACGACCGGCGACCGGCCCCGCCGTAACTCCAGTTTCAGAGTCGATGTCATGAGGCGCTCTACAGACTGAATCGATCCCCGAGATACACGCGGCGCACATCCTCGTGCACGACGATGTCGGACGGCGCGCCCTCCAGCAGCAACCGACCCTCGTGAAGGATGTACGCGCGATCGATGATGTCGAGGGTCTCCCGCACATTGTGATCCGTGATCAGCACGCCGATACCGCGGTCCTTGAGGTGGGATACAAGGTCGCGGATGTCGCCCACCGCGATCGGATCAATACCGGCCAGCGGTTCGTCGAGCATCATGAAGTTCGGTCGCGTGGCCAGGGCGCGCGCGATTTCGACCCTGCGTCGCTCACCTCCCGACAACGCGACGGCCGGCGTTCTCCGTAGATGCGAAATCGAGAACTCACCGAGCAGATCATCAAGCATGGCTTCACGGGTGTCGCGTACGGGCTCGACGACCTCCAGGACGGCACGGATATTGTTCTCGACGGTCAACCCCCGGAATATGGACGCTTCCTGCGGCAGATATCCGATGCCCAGGCGCGCGCGCCGGTACATGGGCAAATCGGTGATATCACGACCGTCGAGGATGACTGCACCGTAGTCGGGGAAAACCAGCCCTGTGATGATATGGAAGCAGGTCGTCTTGCCCGCACCGTTGGGACCCAGCAATCCGACTGCCTCGCCGCGCTGGACCGTCAGCGTGACGTCCCGCAGCACGGGGCGTTTCCTGAAGCGCTTGCCGATATTGCTGGCGAGCAGCCCCGGGTTGTCTGCCAGGAGTCGGGGCGACGCCGGGGCGGTTCCCGTCCCGTTGCCGTCGAGGAGAACGGATTGTTGATCGCACATGCGGTGCTCGTCGGTCCCTGTTGCCCTTCCCGAACTGCCGCGAACCGTCAACGCATGTCACTCCGGTTCGTTTTCTGATCGGTCGATTGTCGTGGAACGAACAAGCCGTGGACTCGTTGCCCCGGCCGGGTCGCGTCCGCGTCGCCCTCGACACGAGTCTGTCCCGTAACCAGGTTCAGAACCAGCCGATCTCCACGGATCACGTTTTCTCCCCGGGTCAGGACCACGTTTCGGGTTAGGGTGACGAGGCCGTTCTCGACATCGTATACGCCCGCTTCACCTTGCGCCGTTTCGCGGCCGGAGGCGATGAAGACCGATCCGGAAGCGTCGACCCGGCTGACCGCGCTGGTGCTTGCCTCGCCGCTTTTACCACCGCGATAGTGGACCGTCAGTCGATCGGCTCTCAAACGTATGTTTCCTTGACGCGCATCCACGTTTCCCACGAACGTGGCGATGTTCTCGTCTTGTTGGACTTCTAGGGAGTCCGCGGAGATCTCGAAGGGTTCGTCGGTGTCCAGGCCGGACAGGGGCGTGCTCTGTGCCCACACTGGAGCTGTCGACAACGAAGCGGCATAGATGATGAAGCCCGCGAGGAGCGGATGACGGAACGAATTCAGGCCACTGAACTTTCGTCGAAGCGGGCGCAATTCTCATCCATCTCCATGCGGTCGGATGGTCATCCTGACGTTATCGTCGAACAGCAACCTTCTGCCTTGATCCATGATCCGGAAGCGGTCGGCGCGCAACGTCCCGAACCGACCGTGACCTTGGACGGTGGCATCGCTTGCCGCGATCTTGTTTCGGAGGTCGATGTGGGCGGTCTCGGCGTGGAACTCGTAACCGAGGTCGGAGAAAATATCGATGGGCCCCGCGAGTTGCAGGGTCTGGTGCGCGCGGTCGTATCTGCCGCGCGACGCCGCCACGGACATCCACACGCCGTTGTCCAGTGTCATGTCGGCATGGATATCGACCATGTCGATCAGGTCCGGTCGGGCAGGATCCTGGGTCGCCTTGTCCGCTGTCACGAAGAAGGATCGGTTGTCCGCGTCCATGCCCACATAACGGGCGTTGATCATGCTCGGCGTCACGGCGTCCGTCGAACTGGTTTCCGAGAAGGTAAGCGCGATTCCCCGCGGCTCGTTGTAGACGCCGGGCCAAGCGAGAGTGAAGCCGGCGATGGCCGCCGCGACCAGCGGCAGAAGCACCTTCAGCGTACCTACGATACGGCTGTGGAGAGCCCCGAAGCGCTCGGTTCCCGTGATGGCAGGCATCAACGCCGTGGCCGTTCGGACGTGAGACTCCGGGCGCGTCGGTCCGCGGGCCGAAACGGACATGTTCATACCACTCCAGCCCGCAGACAGTCGTGGATATGGACGATTCCGACCACCCGGTCCCGGTCCAGGACGAACAAGCTGGTGATCGGCCTATCGTGAGCGTTCATGCTGCGAACGGCTTCGGCGGCCAGAGCCTGAGGCCGGATCGTTCTCGGGTTCGGGGTCATGACGTCGCGGGCGGATCGATCAAGGAGTTTCTCATCCATGTGCCGGCGCAGGTCGCCGTCTGTGATGACCCCCAGGAGCTCCCGGTTCCGTTCCCCGATGACTCCGACACAGCCGAAACTCTTCGCGGTCATGGTCACGATGACGTCGGCCATTCCCATATTCGGGGGGACAAGCGGCATGACGTCGCCGGTGTGCATGATTTCGGATACCCGGATCAGGCGCTGTCCCAACTTTCCGTCAGGATGCAATACATGGAAATCGTCGGGCGAAAATCCCCGGCGTTCGAGGAGGGCGACGGCGAGCGCGTCTCCCAACGCGAGCATCATGGTGCTTGAGGTCGTCGGCGCAAGGCCCATCGGGCAGGCTTCGGGCACCGCCGGGAGGGTCAGGAGGATATCGGCGGCCTCGCCCAACGTGCTGTCGGGGTTGCCGAGAATCGCGATGAGCGGCAACTCGAACCGGCGCGTGAACGCGATGATGGCCGAGAGTTCCGGTGTCTCGCCCGAATTGGATAATGCGACGACGACATCGCCGGCGGCGATCATGCCGAGGTCTCCGTGTCCAGCCTCGCCTGGATGGATGTAGAAGGCCGGCGATCCGGTGGAGGACAGCGTGGACGCGATCTTGCGGGCTATGTGGCCGCTCTTGCCCATCCCGGTCACGACGACGCGCCCGGCGGTCGTGGCCATCGCGCCGACGGCATCGGTGAAGGCGCGGTCGAGAATCCGGTTCAGTGCTTCCAGACCCCGGATCTCTAGCGCCAGCACATGCCGGGCGGCGCCGAGGTCCCTCTCGCCACCGATGTCCGCGGCAGTTGGCGCGTGCCTGGCGTTCATGCCTTCAAAACCGGTGTTCCGCCGAGCAATGTCGGCATCGGTCCACGAACGCGGCATGCATGTGTCGGACGCAACCGGCGGGCCGATGCCTCCCGCCGGGTCGGGTGAGTCCGGAGATCGAAACCTGCATGGGAGAACGGTCTCAATGCGTGAACAAATCCTCTTCCGACCAGCCCGCCAAATCGAGTTCCGCGCGCACCGGCAAAAACGCGAAACAGGCGTTGGCGAAATGCATTCGCCCTTCACGTTCGAGCATCACGTCGAGTGCCTGTTTCAGGTCGTGCAAATACAGCACATCCGCGGCCGCGTATTCCAACTGTTCCTTGCTGAGCGTTTCGGCGCCCCAGTCCGATGACTGCTGCTGCTTGTTGAGGTCTATCTTGAGAAGCTCCCGGCACAGATCCTTGAGACCGTGACGGTCGGTATAGGTTCGGGCGAGCCTGGACGCGATCTTCGTACAGTATACGGGCGCGCATAGAACGTTCAGGTGCTGGCGAATCGCCGCGATATCGAATCGAGCAAAGTGAAAGATTTTGGTGACGCCGGGATCGGCCAGCAATGCCAAGAGGTTCGGCGCGGTGAATTCGTCGGGACCGAACTGGACGAGATGGCTGTTTCCATCGCCCTCCGATATTTGCAGGACACACAGGCGGTCACGTGTGGGGTTCAGACCCATCGTTTCCGTATCGACCGCGACGCTGGTGCCGAAATCGAGACCGGCGGGCAGGTCATCTTTGTGGACTTCGATGGCCATCATGTCGCCTTGCGGGGCCCCGCGCCACTTCAACGGAGGCGGGTGGTGCCCAGGAGAAGACTCGAACTTCCACGACCTTACGGCCACTAGCACCTGAAGCTAGCGCGTCTGCCAATTCCGCCACCTGGGCTCGGTGTCGTTAGTCGTTACCGCCGCGCTCCGCTGATGTCAACGGCGTGTCCTGGCCTGATTCAGGACATATGAGACGCCGCGTGTGCCGCTGGGAACGGCGCGTCAAGCCGCTTCGCGGCTCCTTCGCTGCGTTCCGGCCCTTCGGGTGACCCGCCGTTCCCAGTGCCTCCGGGGGCAGCCATGGTCATAAGCGGACTTCCGGCCATGGCAGGACCGGATGCCCACTGGCCCGATGGACCGCGTCTCACATCTGTCTGAACGAGATCACGACGTAATGTTCCGGGCCGGAAGCATCCGATCCGTTAGCCTCGCGTGGTCGCTTGTCTGGAGGTTCGGAAGGTGACAATACTGGCGGTAGAGGACTCTGGATCGGGAGCATGGGAGTGGCCGATCGGTTGGTAACGGTATTCGGTGGGTCGGGCTTCATCGGACGATATCTGGTCAAGCGCCTCTCCGCCAGGGGCGATCGCGTTCGCGTCGCCGTGCGCGACGCGGAGAACGCACGGTTCCTGCAGCCGATGGGTGATGTAGGACAGATCGTTTCCGTATCCGCCGACATTCGTGATGACGACAGCGTCAGATCCGCCATGCGGGGCACCGATGTGGCGATTTTCTCGGTAGGCATCCTTTACAACCGTGGTCTTCGAACGTTCCAGTCCATCCATGTCGAGGGTGCGGAACGGGTCGCCGAGGCGGCGGCGGAGTACGGCGTCGGACGTCTGGTTCTCGTCTCCTCCCTGGGCGCGGATTCATCGTCCGAATCCGCTTATGCCGCATCAAAGGCCGCGGGCGAGGCGCGAGTACGCGCGGCGTTTCCCTCGGTCACCGTGGTGCGCCCAGGTGTCGTATTCGGTGCCGAGGATCGGTTTTTCAATCGGTTCGCGGCGATCGCGCGCATGTCTCCCGTGCTACCGATCTTCGGCCACGGTTTACGCGATGCCGGTGGCAGCCGACTGCAACCGGTTTATGTCGGCGACGTGGCCGACGCCATCGTGAGGGTACTGGATACCGAGACGAGCAAAGGCAGGACTTACGAACTGGGAGGCCCACGGACATATTCCTACAGGGAGATCATGGAACTGATTTGCCGCCAGACGGAACGCCGACGCCTTCTCGCGCCGGTGCCTTTCAGGGTCGCCAGGATCAAGGCCCTGTTCCTCGAGTTGCTCCCGACTCCACCGTTGACGCGGGATCAACTCGTGCTCTTGTCGGAGGACAACGTGGTCGCCGACGATACCCTGGGATTCTCGCATCTTGGAATGACTCCGCGCTCCGTCGAGTCCATCGTTCCACGCTATCTACAGAGATATCGACGCCGTGCCGCCCGGGAACCGGCGACGTCGAGCTGACCATCGGTCCGGGCATCAGAAGTATACCCAATACAAGAGAGCCGCGCCCAGGACGACGCGATAGATCGCGAATGGGGTAAAACCCCAGCGGCGCAGCCACGTCATGAGCAGCGCGATGGCGAGAAGGGCGGTAACGAGGGCGCATCCGGCCGCGACGATTGCGTCCATGCCCAGTGCCGCGTCCCGGGAGTTGGCGATACCGTGGACGCTGACGAACCCGGCCGCGAAGATCGTCGGGATGGAGAGGAGCATTGAGAATCTCGCGGACTCGGCTCTCTCGAAACCGAGCAGGCGGGCGGCGGTTATGGTGATGCCCACACGGCTCGTGCCGGGTATGAGCGCCGCGACTTGCGCCACGCCGATCGTCAGGGCGGCACCGGCGCGCATATGTTCGATGCGATGCACGGTCATACTCAGGCGGTCGGCGACATAAAGCAGGATGCCGAAGCCGAGCATGCCCCAGCCGATGACCTCGGCGTTTCGCCACAGGGGGGAAAGATCGAAATAGATTGCCGCGGCGCCCGCGCCGACGATCGGGATCGTGGCGACGATCAAATTGGCCGCAAGCCGGGCGTCGGGCGACGAGCGTCCGCCGAACAGGTGAACCAGTCCTTTGGTCGAGGTCCAGGAGTCACGCCAGAAGTAGATGATGACCGCGCCCAGAGTCCCGACGTGTACGGCGATGTCCAACATCAGCCCCTGGTCGACCCATCCGGTCAATATCGGAATCAGGGCCAAGTGCCCCGACGAGGATATCGGCAGGAATTCGGTGACGCCCTGCACGGACGCGAGGAGTACGATCTGAAAAGACGTCAGCAATGCGGAGCATGTGCCATGTGTTGGGGCGTGCGCCTCGGGCAAGGTGACTTCGGCGAGCCGGTCGGGACCAGACTTATATCACTCTACCTGGGGCGGTCCAAGAATCATATGGTACAATAACGGTACTAAATTAGAGATTCGACATGGGCTGAAGGTGTTGGACAATGGACGTCAAATGCCTGCCAACCTAAATATGTCAGAAAAACTGACCTAAAATCGAATTTTTCTGGTGTTCCCTTGAGTAATCAGATACCTGTCTCATCGGAACGCGGATGCCC
Organism: uncultured Alphaproteobacteria bacterium; assembly: GCA_958295725.1. Lineage (GTDB taxonomy): Bacteria > Pseudomonadota > Alphaproteobacteria > UBA2966 > UBA2966 > UBA2966. The sequence goes on from OY282368.1 coordinate 220,523, forward strand.
ATCAGTGAACACTGGCAAACGATGGGTGCGGATGGGGGTGTTTCTTCATGCCGGAGCGAATGTTGAGCTTCGTGAATGTGGCGCGACGCATGCCGGAAAAGCGGCAAGCGGAAAGGCGGGCCCATGACTTCCGGGAGATATTCGAGAGCTGTTGGCCAGATTTGGCGACGCAACAGGCCTCAAGGTGTTCTCAATGCGGTATTCCGTTCTGTCAGATTCATTGTCCGGTTCATAATCACATCCCGGATTGGCTGAAGCTCACCGTCGAGGGTCGGATGGAGGAGGCTTACGAGTTGTCCTCCAGAACGAACAACCTCCCCGAGGTGTGTGGCCGCATTTGTCCGCAGGATCGCCTCTGCGAAGGTAACTGCGTGATCGAGCAGGCCGGGCACGGCACGGTGACGATCGGCTCCGTGGAGACCTACATAACTGAAACCGCGTTCGCGAACGGTTGGGTCAAGCCGCCGACTCCCAATCAGGATCTGGCGCAGTCCGTCGGCGTCATCGGCGCCGGACCCGCCGGCATGGCCGCGGCCGAGCAATTGAGGAAGGCGGGATATCAGGTCGACGTCTACGATCGCCACGACCGGGTCGGAGGGCTAATGGTATACGGAATCCCCGGATTCAAGCTGGAGAAGCATATCGTCGGGCGCCGGGCGCGATTGCTCCATGACGGCGGTGTCCGGTTCCACCTTCGGTTCGAGGTCGGACGTGATGCCACTCTTGAGAATCTGCGTTCTCGTCACGATGCGATCCTGATCTGCGCGGGCGTATATCGGTCGCGGGAAATCACGGCGCCCGGCGTGGGTCTTCCTGAAATCAAACAGGCGCTCGACTACCTCACGGCATCAAATCGAAAGGGCTTCGGCGACCCGGTGCCGGAGTTCGATTCGGGCCTGCTGAACGCGAACGGAAAGCGGGTGGTGGTGATCGGCGGTGGCGATACCGCGATGGATTGCGTCAGGACCGCCGTGCGTCAAGGCGCGCAATCGGTCAAGTGCCTCTATCGCCGCGACCGAGGGAATATGCCGGGCAGCATGCGGGAGGTGACGCATGCTGAAGAAGAAGGCGTCGACTTCGTCTGGCTGACGGCGCCCGAAGCTTTCCTGGGGGACGACAGGCTCGAAGGCGTTCGCGCCATTCGAATGCGCCTGGGCTCGCCGGATTCCAGTGGACGGCAGACTCCGCGACCGGTGTTGGACTCGAACCACGTGATCAAGGCAGACCTTGTCATCAACGCACTGGGATTCGATCCGGAGGATATCCCCGGGATGTTCGGAACGTCCGATCTCGAGGTCGGGCAGTGGGGTACGATCCAGATCGACTCTCGCACCATGATGACCAGCATGGACGGTGTGTTCGCGGCCGGTGACATCGTGCGAGGCGCGTCCCTCGTGGTGTGGGCCATTCGTGACGCCCGGGACGCCGCGGCCGGTATCGACAGGTATTTGCGAGCCAAACGCGAACCTGCGGCGATCGAAATGGCGCTGGCGAGCCAGGCGAGGCGGAGAAGCGGATATGAATGATGGTCGGTGCCCGGGGGAGTCGGGAATCGCGTTCGTCGAGAACTGGCGGAAGCAGGCGGTCTGGCTTTCCCGGAACGGACTCTACGATCCCGCTCACGAGCATGAGGCTTGCGGAGTCGGGCTGATCGCCGCGGTCGATGGCAGGCCGCGTCGTTCTGTGGTTGAGGCCGGGATCAAGGCGCTCAAGGCCGTCTGGCATCGCGGGGCTGTCGACGCCGACGGCAAGACCGGGGACGGCGCTGGCATCCATGTCCAGATACCCCAGGACTTCTTCAAGGAGCACATCGCGCGCACGGGCCATGAGCCGAGCGAGGGTCGGCTGGCCGTGGGTACGGTATTCCTGCCCAAGGCCGATTTCTTGGCGCAGGAACGTTGCCGCGAGGTCGTCGAGACTGAGATTCTCAATTCCGGATACCGGATCTACGGATGGCGCCAAGTGCCGATCGACACCTCCGTCATCGGTGAGAAGGCGAATGCGACGCGCCCCGAGATCGAGCAGATCATGATCGACAACCGGCGCGACATCGACGATGCGGAGTTCGAACGCGACCTGTACCTCATTCGTCGCCGCATCGAGCGCCGCCTGCTGCAAGAACAGATCGCGGATTTCTATGTCTGCTCCTTGTCGTGCCGGTCGCTCATCTACAAGGGGATGTTTCTCGCCGAACAGCTTACCTCCTTCTATCCCGATCTCTTGGATCAACGGTTCACGTCGAACTTCGCCATCTACCACCAGCGCTATTCGACGAACACGTTCCCTACCTGGCGGATGGCGCAACCATTCAGACTTCTCGCGCACAACGGTGAAATCAATACGCTACGGGGTAACGTCAACTGGATGAAGAGCCATGAAATGCGGCTTGCCTCCGATTTTCTCGGCAAACAGGAGGAGGACATCAAGCCCATCATCCAGCCGGGCAGTTCCGATTCGGCCGCACTCGACGCGGTTTACGAGGCGCTGGTCATGGCCGGACGCTCGGCGCCGATGGCCAAGGTCCTGATGATACCGGATTCCTGGCCGCGCCCGGCCATGCCGCTGGCACATCAGGCACTTTATTCCTATGCCAACGGCGTCATGGAGCCGTGGGACGGACCCGCGGCGATCACGGCGACGGACGGTCGCTGGGTTGTGGCCGGCATGGACCGGAATGGCCTGCGCCCTCTGCGGTACACCGTCACCGACGACGGCATTCTGATCGTCGGTTCCGAGGCCGGCATGGTGCCGCTGCCCGAACCCGGGCTCGTCGAAAAAGGCCGGGTGGGACCGGGGCAGATGATCGCGGTGGATCTGGACCAGGGGCGCTTTTTCCGCAGCGACGAGCTGGTCGACCATCTCTCGGCCGGCAATCCTTATGAAGAGTGGGTCAAGGGCATCGTAGCGCTTCACAATCTCATCGACGTCGAGCCGTCGCCGCGGCCGTCGTACGGGGAGCGAGATCTGCGGCGGCGTCTGATGGCGTGCGGCTGTTCGTCCGAGGATTTGGAACTCATCCTCCACCCCATGGCGGAGGACGGAAAGGAGCCCACGGGTTCCATGGGCGACGACACGCCTCTCGCCGTGCTTTCCGGCCATCATCGCCAGTTGCATCATTACTTCCGTCAGGTTTTCAGCCAAGTCACCAATCCGCCAATCGATTCATTGCGGGAGCGACGGGTCATGACGTTGAAGACCCGTCTCGGCAACCTCAGCAACGTGTTCGACGAAGACCGGTCGCAGACGGATATCCTGGTGCTCGAGTCGCCAGTGTTGTCCTCCGGCGAATTCGACAGCATGGTCGCCTATATGGGGGACTCCGTCGCGGTTATCGACGCGACGTTCGGCGTGACCGATGAGGGCAAGCCGCTGACAGCCGCATTGGAACGTATTCGCCGGGAGGCGGAGGACGCGGTTCGCGGCGGCAAGACCCATCTGGTGCTGACCGACGAAAACATCGGTCCAGAACGCGCCGCCGTGCCGATGATCCTCGCGGCCGGGGGTGCCCACACGCACTTGGTACGACACGGTTTGCGCACCTATACGTCTCTCAACGTTCGTTCGGCGGAGTGCATGGACGTCCACTACTTTGCCGTGCTGATCGGTGTCGGCGCCACGACGGTAAACCCTTATCTCGCCGAGGCCGCCATCCATGATCGCCATGCGCACGGCCTGTTCCCGGGATCGACGCTCAGGGATTGTCTCCAAAAGTACAAGAACGCGGTGGATCAGGGTCTGCTCAAGGTCATGTCGAAAATCGGCATTTCCGTGCTCAGCAGTTATCGCGGTGGCTACTATTGTGAAGCTGTGGGCCTCTCCCGGTCATTGGTAGCCGAGTTCTTCCCGGGTATGCCTTCGCGGATCTCGGGTATCGGTTTGTCGGGAATCAAGCGCGATCTGTTGGCACTCCATGCCCGAGCGTACACTTCCGGGGACGTGGTGCCCCTCTCGGTCGGCGGCCTCTACCGCTATCGCCGCGGCGAGGAGCTGCATGCCTTCGACGGGCAGCTGATCCACATCTTGCAGTCCGCCGTGGCCAGCGACTCTTACGGTCTCTATCGGCGGTATAGCCAGGGCCTTTGCGAGATGGGGCCCGTGAATCTCCGCGATCTCCTGGATTTCGAGCCGAAACGCGATCCGGTTCCGCTCGACGAAGTGGAGTCGATCACAGGTATCCGCAAGCGTTTCTCCAGCGGCAGCATGTCGCATGGCGCGCTCTCCAAGGAGGCGCACGAAACTCTGGCGATCGCCATGAATCGCATCGGCGCGGCATCATGCAGCGGCGAGGGTGGCGAGGATCCCGGTCGTGCCCGGCCGCGTCCCAACGGCGACAACGCCAACTCCGCCATCAAGCAGATCGCGTCCGGTCGCTTCGGGGTGACCGCCGAGTACCTCAACAATTGCAGTGAGATCGAGATCAAGATCGCCCAAGGCGCCAAGCCCGGGGAAGGCGGTCAGTTGCCCAGCTTCAAGGTTACCGACGAAATCGCCGGATTGCGTCTGTCCACACCCGGCGTCACGCTGATCTCGCCGCCGCCCCATCACGACATCTACTCGATCGAGGATCTCGCCCAGCTCATCTACGACCTGAAGCAGATCAACCCGACCGCCCAAGTTTGCGTGAAACTAGTCTCCGAATCGGGGATCGGGACCATCGCGGCGGGCGTCGCCAAGGCCAAGGCCGACGTGATTCTGGTGTCCGGTCACTCGGGCGGCACGGGCGCGAGTCCCCAGTCCAGCATCAAGTTCGCGGGAACGCCATGGGAGATGGGCTTGGCCGAGGTCAACCAGGTGCTGACGTTGAACCGGTTGCGCCACCGCGTGCGGCTGCGCGTTGACGGGGGCCTGAAGTCGGGTCGTGACATCGTCATCGCGGCGATGCTGGGCGCCGAGGAGTTCGGTATCGGCACGGCGTCTCTGGTGGCCATGGGATGCATCCTCGTTCGGCAATGTCATTCCAATACCTGTCCCGTCGGCGTGTGTACGCAGAACCCGGCGCTTCGCGAGAAGTTTGCGGGTACGCCGGAGAAGGTGGTCAACCTGTTCAGTTTCATCGCCGAGGAAGTGCGGGAAATCCTGGCTTCGCTGGGCGTTCGGTCCATTGAGGACGTGGTTGGGCGCACGGACATGCTGACCCAGGTCAGCCGCGGTAGCCCGCACCTCGACGATCTCGACCTCAACCCGCTGCTCGTCCAGGCCGATTCGGGCGACGCGCCGCGCTTCTGTACGCTGGAGGGGCGCAACGAGGTGCCCGACACGCTGGACGCGCAGATGATCAAGGATGCCCGAGCGGTCTTCGACGAAGGCGAGAAGATGCAGCTCACCTACAACATCCGGAACACGCAGCGGGCCATCGGCGCGCGGCTCTCGTCGCACCTTGTGCGGCGTTTCGGCATCGCGGGCTTGCAGCCGGGACACCTCACCGTACGTCTGCGCGGTTCCGCCGGACAGTCCCTGGGTGCTTTCGCCGTGCAGGGACTCAAGCTCGAGGTGTTCGGGGACGCCAATGATTATGTCGGCAAGGGATTGTCCGGCGGCGATATCGTGATCCGGCCAACGATGTCCAGTCCTCTCGTTTCGAACGAGAATGTCATTGTCGGGAACGTCGTTCTATATGGCGCGACCGGAGGGACATTGTTCGTCGCAGGCCAGGCCGGTGACCGGTTCGCGGTCCGCAATTCCGGAGCCGTCACGGTAGTCGAGGGTTGCGGGGACAACGGCTGCGAGTACATGACCGGAGGCGTCGCCGCGATATTGGGACGGGTCGGCGACAATTTCGCCGCCGGGATGACCGGCGGCCTCGCCTTCGTCTACGATCCCGAGGAGACCTTGCCCGCCCGCGTCAATACCGACAGCGTTGTCTATCGAAAACTGGAATCGGCGCATTGGGAAAACCACTGTCGGGACCTGATCGGCCGGCACGCCCGGGCGACCCAATCGGCGTTCGCCCGCAAACTGCTGGCGGAGTGGGAAGCCGAGGTCGGCCACATCTGGCAAGTCTGTCCGGTCGAGATGGTGAATCGGCTGGAGTATCCGTTGAGCGATCTGGCCGCCGTCGCGACGGCTTGACCGGGAACCGTTTTTCGTCCGGCTTTCGGGCTATTATTGGCGCGACATGCGCAGGCTCTTTCACATCTGGCTCTCGCCGTTCTGCCGCAAGGTCCGCCTGGTGCTGGAAGAAAAGTCCCTCGACTACGAGATGGTCGTCGAGCCGGTCTGGGAACGGCGCGACGAGTTTCTGCGACTCAACCCTACGGGGCTGGTCCCCGTCTTCGTCGATACCGATGGCGCGGTGGTTTCCGAAAGCGACGCGATCTGCGAATACCTTGAGGAAACGTATCCCCATCTGCCGTTGATTCCGGGCACGCCACGCGAGAGGTCCGAGGTTCGCCGCTTGGTGCGCTGGTTCGATCTCAAGTTTCACGGCGAGGTCACTCGCCATCTGCTGAACGAAAAGGTGATGAAACGGTTCATGGGCATGGGTGAACCCGATTCCGGTCCCGTGCGGGCCGCCTACCGCAATATCTCACACCATCTGGACTACATTGCCTATCTGATTGATCGGCGCCGCTGGCTCGCCGGGAGCGACTTGAGCCTCGCCGACCTCGCTGCTGCTGCCCATCTGTCCTGCCTCGATTACCTCGGCGATGTGCACTGGGAGGACCATGCCCGGGCCAAGGATTGGTATGCGCGCGTCAAATCCAGGCCGTCCTTCCGGGGTCTGCTGGCGGATCACATTCCGGGATTGTCGCCCCCGGAGCACTACGGCAATCTGGATTTCTAGCGCGGTTCTCCATCGGCCGGAACCGCTCCAGAGGTCGTCGCCTATGGGGGAATGTGGACATGGTCGAGCACGCTCCGATCTCGATGGCCGCGGAAGTTCGCGCGCGCGCGTACGAAGAGGGGTTCGATGCCGTCGGAATCGCGACCCCCGACGGCATCGGGGACGCGGGGGTTCGGCTGCGGGACTTCATCGATCGGGGCTGGCACGGAGACATGACGTGGTTGGCCGCCAACGCCGAACGACGCGCGCATCCCCGGTCGCTGTGGCCCGAGGTCAGGTCGATCGTCGTGGTGGGCGTGAACTACCGCCTTCCCGGAGATCCTCTGGCGTTGTTGAGCCGGCCCGATGTCGGGTCCGTCTCGATCTACGCCCGAGGGCGCGATTACCACGACGTTGTCAAATCCAGGCTCAAGCGTCTCGGGCGATGGATGTCCGAACGGTATGCGGCGGAGGCGAGGGTCTTCGTCGATACCGCGCCAGTTCTGGAGAAGCCGTTGGCCGCGGCCGCCGGCGTCGGCTGGCAAGGCAAGCATACGAATCTGGTCTCCCGGGCGCTGGGCTCCTGGTCTTTCCTGGGAGAGATATTCTCGACGCTGGACCTCGCGCCGGATCGCGCGGAGACCAATCATTGTGGATCCTGCCGACGCTGCCTCGACATATGCCCGACAGCGGCCTTCCCTGCGCCCTACCGGCTCGATGCCCGACGCTGCATCTCCTATCTGACCATCGAGCACAAGGGCCCGATTCCGACGCGATTCCGGAAAGCCATCGGCAATCGCATATACGGATGCGATGATTGCCTTGCCGTTTGCCCTTGGAACAAGTTCGCGCGCATATCCAGGGAAGCGGCGTTTCTGCCGCGCGCCGAGTTGACCGCCCCGCGCCTTGCGGAGTTGGCGCGACTGGACGACGACCGGTTTCGACGCATGTTCTCGCGCTCTCCGATCAAGCGCACAGGGCGCGACCGATTCGTCCGTAACGTCCTGATCGCGTTGGGCAACAGCGGGAACGAGCAAGCCGTCCCCGACGTCGAGGCTTGCCTTCTCGACTCCTCATCCCTGGTGCGCGCCGCCGCCGTTTGGGCGTTCCGGGAGCTCGTCGACGAGAAGAGGTTCGGCGCGAGACGCGCCGCACTGCGCCCGGCGGAACGTCATCCCGAGGTATTATCGGAATGGGACGGGACGGCCCGGTAAGGGGTCGGGGAAGGTCGCGCGTCACCGGCCGTCGAGGGCGTCGATCATCGCTTTCGCCGAAACCGCCTCGGAACTTCCCGGCGCCACTTCGACTACGCGTCGCCAGTCGGCGCGGGCGCCTTCGCTATCGTTCAAAAGGCGTCTGAGCGAACCGCGTTCGAGCAAGGCGGGGAGATGATTGGCGTCCAGCGAGACCGCGCGCTCGGCATCGGCGATCGCTCCGTTGACATCGCCCAGTTTTCGACGGATACGGGCGCGAAAGGCGTAGGCGTCGGCGCTTTCCGGGTCGAATCTCACCGCCGCGTCGAGATCGCGCTCGGCCGAACGAAAGTCTCGCAGGTCGATGGCCGCGAGGGATCTGTCGACGAAATATTCCGCGGTTCCCGGCATGAACTCCAGCGCCTTGGTGAAAACATGTTTGGCGCGCGCGGGATCGCCCGCGAGCATCCAGCCATGTCCTGCCTGCGCCAGGACTTCGGCGATCTTGGCCGGTTCGTTGAAGTCGTCGGAGTTCCACATCTTGCGGGCCACAGCTTCGAGTCGCTCGGCGCCGTACTTGTGCTGCCCCATGCGGACGAGCGCGAGACCGGCGCAATGAGCGGCCGGAATGCCACCGCCCATGAATCGCCAGAGCGCCGCCGTGTCGAACGCATCGCGCGGGCCGCTTTCGATTTTCGCGATGCATGCCGCATAGCGTTCGCGATCGGCCGCAGCCTCCGTCGGGCCACCGATGGTCACCGTCACGAGAGCGCAAGCGGCTCCGATCACGATGGCCTGGGCGGGCCCTCGATGCCATATGCGCATCCGGGTGTCCGCGGTTGGCATAGCCGCAAGAGTCGGGTAGATCGAGAGTGGGTGCAAGCCTCGGTTCCGAAAGATGGACGTTATTCCGTGACAAACGACAGGGCCATGTTCTGTTTCGGCCTTGGCTATACCGCCCGGGCGCTGGCCGCGTCGCTCCGACCCGAGGGCTGGGTGATCTCCGGGACTTCGAGAAGCGATGGATCCCACCGCGCCGGGTCCGGGTCCGAGGGGACCGGAATGCATGTCTTCCATCGGAACCGTCCCCTGTCTCGCCCGGCAGGGGTATTGGCGGGCATTACGCACATGCTCGTCTCCATACCTCCGGACCTGGAAGGTGACCCTGTCCTCGATCTCCATGCCAGCGACGTCGGGTCGATCCGGTCTCTGTCGTGGATCGGTTACCTTTCCACCGTCGGGGTTTACGGCGATCGTCGCGGCGGTTGGGTCGACGAGACGTCGGAGTGTCGCCCCACGACCGAACGAGGCGTCCGCCGCGCGGCGGCCGAACAGGCTTGGCTGGGCCTGGGTCGGCGCGAGAACGTTCCGGTGCATGTCTTCCGCCTGGCTGGTATCTACGGACCCCGGCGGAACCCGCTCGAAGCGGCCCGGCGGGGAACCGCGAGGCGGCTCTTCAAGTCCGGTCAGGTTTTCTCGCGTGTCCACGTCTCGGATATCGTCCGGGTCTTGCGCGCGTCGATGGTGCGCCCCGACCCGGGCGCCATCTACAACGTTTGCGACGACGAGCCGGCGCCGCCCCAGGACGTCGTCGCTTTCGCGTGCGGTCTCGTGGAGCGCGAGGTCCCGCCCTTGGCGCCGTTCGACGAGACGGAACTCACGGAACTGGGGCGATCCTTCTATACGGAGTGCCGGAGGGTCAGGAACGATCGCATCAAGAACGACCTCGGCGTGGCGTTGCGATACCCGGACTATCGTGCTGGTCTGTCCGCGCTCGCGAATGGCTGAACCCCCTTACGTTATGGCCGCCAGTCCGTCGACGGCCCGGAGAAGCCGGGCGATGTCGTCGGGTTCGGACAACCGGTGATCGCCGTTCTTCACGAACGTGACCTCCACGTCGGCCCCTTCGTAAGCCTCGATGAGCTTCAGCGCGTGGCGCCACGGGACGTCGGGATCGTTCATGCCCTGAAGAACCCGCAGGGGACAGGTCAGTCCCACCGTTTGCCGGAGAAGCAGGTGGTTTCGACCTTCCTCGATCAGGCGGAGCGTGATGGCGTGGGGTTCGTCGCCATATTCCGAGGGCCGCATGTAGACGCCGTCGCGTCGGAGTATCTCCCGCATGTTGTCGTCGAACCGATCCCATATCAGGTCCTCGGTGAAGTCCAGGGCTGGCGCGATGCCCAGAAGCCCCATCACGCGGACCGGCCGCGCCAGGGCCGCGAGCAACATGATCCATCCGCCCATGCTCGACCCGATGACGATCTGAGGACCTTCGGTGAGGTCGTCGATGACCGCGATGGCGTCGTCCCTCCAACGGCCGATCGTTCCGTCCCGGAATTTCCCCGAGGACGCGCCGTGTCCGAAATAATCGAAACGGACGAAGGCGCGGCCGGTTTCCCGACAGTGGGTATCGAGCGCCACGGCCTTGATGCCGGTCATGTCCGAATTGAAGCCGCCACAGAAGACGACGCCCGGCGACGTGCCGGTATGTGCGTGATAGGCGATCGTGGTCCCATCCGCCCGGGTCAGGATGCGCGGCTCGGCCATGTTCGACGAAACGGGATTGAAGGTAGGATCAGGAGCTTGGGCGCCCCGATGACGAGAGTGGCGGCCAACCTTATCACACGAGCGGGGCCCACGGAAACGGAGTGTCCTGGTTCAGGACATATGAGACGGGAGGGGTTCTTCGGCTGTGTGTTTGGCAAGGTACTCGACAGGGGTATGTCCGCCATCGGGGCGATCTTGCCGTAGCGGCCGAGGACGGCACGCTTGCTGGGAGCTTTTCTGCCGCCGTCCCCGGCGCGGTAGCTGACGATGAAGGACTTGACGCCGGAGGGCTGGATACGGACGCCGAAGCCGGTGAGCTTGTCGTCCCATGCGGTCCAGGGCGTGTCGGCGGGTTCGGACCCTGCCCCCGCAACCGACGCGACCTCTTGGAAACATCGACATTTCCGGGAGCCTTCGGTTCCGGGAACGCCGCTTCCATTCGTCGAGTCTTCGTACCGGCCGGCGGTGCGGGCGCCTCGGGGTCACCCGACGGCGATCGTCTCGACGCATCGCGGATCGTCGTTCGCGGGGCGGTTGACCAGGGCGCTCACCGGCCAGGCGATCATGGTCTCCGGCGGACACGGTTCGAGCGGAGTATCCGCGCCCGCGAGCCAGGGGCCGAACGCCTCCGGTGTCAGGACCACCGGCATCCGGCCGTGGATCGGCGTCAACATTACGTTCGCCGCCGTGGTGAGAATCGTGAAGGTCTCCAACGCCTCCGCTCCGCCAGTCGGCGCGGACCAGCGCTCCCAAAGGCCCGCGAACGCGAAGGGTTCGCCGTCCTTCATCCGGATCAGCCAGGGCCGCTTCGCCGCGCCCTCGCGTTTCCATTCGTAGAACCCGTCCGCCGGAATCAGGCAGCGCCGGGAGGCGAACGCGGCCCGGAACGACGGCTTCGACCGCGCCGTCTCGGCCCGCGCGTTGATGAGCTTGTGGCCGATGCGCGGGTCCCTGGCCCATCCCGGCACGAGGCCCCAACGCAGCATCGAGAGCCGGCGACGGCCGTTCCGATCCGCGCGAACGACGGCCACATCCTGACTCGGCGCCACGTTGTAGCGGGGCTGGAGGTTCAGAGGCGGCCCGGAGAGATCGAGGAGCAGATCCGCCTGATCCCAGGTGAAGGTCTGCGTGAAGCGGCCGCACATGATCGAGACATCCTCGCCGACAGGGGGCACGCCTGGTCTATCGCGGTTTCCGCGTACCGGTCATGCCGTGGCCGCCCGATCGCTCGCGATGTCGCGCGCGACCGGCGGCGCCCAACCCGGCAAGTCCGGGCCGTTATGTAGCAGATCCTTGGCGGACGCCGCGTTGGTGAGGCCGGGCCGGCGCGCGGCGATGGTGCCGTCGGGCGGGATCCGGATACCGTCCCGCCGCGCGATGGCCGCGACGGCGGCATCGAGATCGGCCGGCGCCGGCCGCTTCAGCACGTCGCCGACCCCCGGCCAGTCGTAGAAGTCGCGCCCGATCCGGCACGCTTGGCCACTCTTGACGACGAGGCGCGAAAGCGCCTGGTCGATGGCTTGGCGGCTCCCGAGGTCCAGAAAGTCCTTCGGTGCGCATACCCTCCGTCCTCGGCCATGCACAGTCGCCGCGACCGCCGGGTGAAGATGTGCGACAGTGCCCACCGGTCGCTTCGCGAACCAGCAAGGATGACGGCATGGCAGCCGGCGATTCCGATCGGTACACGGGCGTTCGCTACCAGCCCGACGACAGGCCTCCGATGGCGCTCTCCGTCGGCCTCGGCCTGCAGCTCGCCCTGTTCTGCGTGGCCGGTATCGTGCTGACGCCCTTGATCATCGTACGGGCCGCCGGCGGCACCGAGACCTACCTGTCCTGGGCGGTGTTCGCCGCGGTCGCGGTCAGCGGCGCGACAACGGTGCTGCAAGCGGTCCGGATCGGCCGGATTGGCGCCGGCTACGTCCTCGCCATGGGCACGTCCGGGGCCTTCATCGCGGTCTCCGTCGCGGCCCTCGCCCAGGGCGGTCCGGCGATGCTGGCCACGCTGGTGATCATCTCGTCGTTCTGCCAGTTCGCGCTTGCCGCGCGCCTCTCGCTGCTCCGGCGTATCCTGACTCCGGCCGTGACCGGGACCGTGATCATGCTGATACCGGTCACGGTGATGCCGATCATCTTCAAGGGGTTCGAAGACGTGCCCTCCGGGACACCGGCGTCCGCCGCGCCATTCTGCGCCCTCACGACTGCGCTCGTCATCGGCGGCATCGCGCTCAAGGCGACGGGCGCCTCGCGCCTGTGGGCGCCGGTCATCGGCGTCGCCGCCGGCTCGGCGCTGGCCGCTTTCTACGGCATCTACGACACGGGGCGCGTGGTGGAGGCGTCGTGGATCGGCTTCCCGGAGAACGGATGGCCGAGTTTCGATCTCGACTTCGGGCCGGTCTTCTGGACGCTTCTTCCGGCGTTCCTGTTCGTGACTCAGGTCGGCGCCATCGAGACGGTCGGCGACGCGGTCGCCATCCAGCGCGTGTCGTGGCGCCGGCCCCGCGCGGTGGACTTCCGGTCGGTGCAGGGCGCGGTGGCCGCGGACGGCGTGGGCAACCTGCTGTCCGGCCTCGCGGGCACGGTGCCCAACACGACCTATTCGACGAGTATCTCGGTGACCGCGCTCACCGGGGTCGGAGCCCGCGCCGTCGGCGTTGCGGTGGGGGTGGCGTTCGTTGTCCTGGCGTTCGTTCCCAAGGGGCTCGCCGTGGTCCTGGCGATACCGGGTCCGGTCGCGGCGGCTTACATCACCGTGCTGCTGGCCATGCTGTTCGTGGGCGGCATGAGGATCGTCGTCCAGGACGGGGTGGACTATCGCAAGAGTCTGGTCGTCGGCGTCGCGTTCTGGGTCGGCGTGGGGTTTCAGAACGGCCTGATCTTTCCCGAGTACGTCTCGAAGTTCGGGGGTGGCATCCTCGAGAATGGCATGACGGCCGGGGGCCTCGTGGCCATTCTCATAACCCTGTTCATGGAAGTGACGGCGCCCCGCCGCCGCCGGATCCAGGTGACGCTGGATGTCTCGGCCCTGCCCGGGATACGGGAGTTCGTCGGCGCTTTCGCGTCCCGCGGCGGCTGGAACGACACGATGGCGCGCCGTCTCGACGCCGCCGCGGAGGAGACGTTGCTGACTTTGCTGGAAAAGAACGACGACGGAGAAGGCGGCCCTCGGCGCCTGCTGCTCACCGCGCACAAGGAAGATGGCGGCGCGGTGCTGGAGTTCATCGCTGCCGCCGGCGAGGAGAACCTCGAGGACCGGATCGCGCTGCTCGACGAGCGGGCCGGCGAGATCCGGGCCGAGACGGAAATCTCGCTACGGCTGCTGCGGCACTTCGCGTCCTCGGTCCGCCATCAGCAATACCACGGCGCGGATATCGTGACCGTCCGGGTGGACGCACCGACGGCGACCCGGGACTGACGGGCGCGCGCACGGGCCGGTCGTCCGATCGTCGCGCCGCATGGATCGTTTCCGCCGTCCGCGGGTCGCCGGCGCCGCGAACACCGGTAGCGACTTCCGCCGCCCCGGTCGAGGCACGGACGATCCTGAGTCGTCACGACCGGGTCCGGCTTCCCGCCTCGCGGAGGGCGCGCCAGACCCTCTGTGGTGTGGCCGGCCCATCGAGGCGCGTCACGCCGCGCGGCGCCAGCGCGTGGAGGACGGCGTTGATCACCGCCGGGAAGGCGGCGATGGCGCCGGCCTCGCCCAACCCCTTCACGCCCAGGGGGTTGGTCGCGCAGGGAATGCCCTGGAACGCCAGCTCGAAGGACGGCAGGTCGTCGGCCCGCGGCAGTGCGTAGTCCATGAACGACCCGGTCAGCGGCTGGCCGGTGTCCGGATCGTAGACCGCCCGCTCCAGCAGGGCCTGCCCGACGCCCTGGGCGACCGCGCCGTGGACCTGCCCCGCCGCGATCATGGGATTGACGATCACGCCGAAGTCGTCGATGGCTACGTAGCGCAACAACGTCACGACGCCGGTGTCGGGATCGACCTCGACCTCGGCGGCGTGACAGCCGTTGGGAAAGGTCCCGCGCTCGCGCGCGAACAGGTGGTAGGCGTCGAGGCCCGGTTTCACGCCCTCGGGCAGGTTGGCCGGATCCTGGGCCAGCCGGGCGGCCTCGAACAGATCGAGGCCGCGGTCCGTCCCCGTCACGAGGAACCGCCCGTCGACGAACTCGATGTCCGCTTCTGCCGCCTCGAGGATCCGCGCGGCGACCACCCGCCCCTTGGCGACGACCTTCCGGGCCGCGAAGCGCATCGCCGTCCCCGCCATGAACGTGGCGCGGGAGCTGCCGTGCCCGCCGCCCGTCGGCAAGAGGTCCGTATCGCCCGCGAGGTAGCGGACGCGCGCGTTGGGCACACCCAGCATTCCGGAAACGAGTTGCCGGAAGGTGGTCTCGTGCCCCTGGCCGATGGCCGTGGTCCCGACGATCAGCGCTACCCGGTCGTCGTCGTCGAAGCGGAGCGCCGCGTTCTCCTCCGGCGGACCCAGGGTGATCTTGATATGGTGGGCGATCCCGTGACCGCGCAGGACTCCCCGTGCCTCCGACCGCCGCCGCCGCGTCTCGAATCCGGCGAGGTCGAGCGTGGCGACCGCGGTCTCCTGATTGGCGGGGAAATCGCCGCTGTCGATGGTCGTGCCGCAGGCGTTGGTGAACGGCATGGCGGCCCCCGGCACGAGGTTGCGGCGGCGCAGTTCGACGGGATCCAGACCCGTCTCCCGGGCTGCCCGGTCGATCAGGCGCTCCATGAGGTAGACCGCCTCGGCGAACCCGGGGCCGCGTGTCACGCCAAGCGGTGCCGTGTTCGTATGCGCGGCCTCGAAATCGACGTGGAAGGCGGGCAACGCGTAGACGGCGCCCATGAGAGCCACGTATTGCAGGCCGCCGACCGCCCCCACAGCGCCCGTCAGATAGGCGCCGAGGTTGGCCATAGTGGACACGCGCAAGGCGAGGAACCGGCCCTCGACGTCGAGCGCGAGCTCGGCGCGGCTCGTATGGTCGCGGGCCTGATCGTCGACGACGAACGCGTCGGAGCGGGTGGCGATCCACTTCACGGGCCGGCCCGTCTCGCGGGCCGCCCAGAGGATCGGCGCGTATTCCGGATAGGGGAAGTTCCTGGCCCCGAACCCGCCGCCGACGTCCGGCGCCACGAGGCGGACACGCCCGGGCTCCACCCCCAGCGTCGCCGCGACGTTGTCGCGGATCGCATACAGCCCCTGGCAGGCCACATGCAGCGTGTAGCGCTTCGACGCCGCGTCGAACGCGCCGATGGCGCCGCGCGGCTCCATGGGACTCGCGACGATGCGGTGGTTGGCCACGTCGATTCGCGCCACGTGCGCCGCGGCCGCGAACGCCGCGTCGACCGCCGCCCGGTCGCCGACGGACTCCTCGACGCACAGGTTGCCGCCGGAGTCTTCGTCGAGCGGCGCCGCGTCGGCGGCGAGCGCGGCCGCGGGAGTCGCCGCCGCGGGCAGGTCCTCGTAGTCGACGGCGATGCGCTCGACGGCATCGAGCGCCCGTTCGCGCGTCTCGGCCACCACCATCGCGACCGGCTCGCCGACATGGCGCGCGCGGTCCACGGCGAGGGGGAAGCGCGGCGGGTACGCGAACGGCGCGCCGGTCAGGGGGCTCCGCGACCGATAGGGCGCGATCGGCCCGATGTTGGCGGCCGTCTGGTCCCGGCCGATGAGAACGGCGAGAACGCCGGGCGCGGCGCGGGCGTCTTCCGTCTCGATCCCGAGGATACGGGCGTGCGCGTGGGGCGATCGGAGGACGACGGCGTGCGCCATCCCGTCCATCTTCATATCGTCGATATAAGCGCCAGCGCCGGTCAGGAACCGTTCGTCCTCGATTCGCTTCGGCGCCTCGCCGATACCGACGCGGTTCTCGTCCATCCTTGTCCCGCCCCTCCCCTCCTTCCCGACGATACTCACGCCGACGCCCGGTGTCTCACATGTGTCCGGACCAGGACACCGGGAGGTCCGGCGCCCGCTCGTGCCAGCCGGTCTCGCGCTGGTACAGGTGCGCCATGTTCAGCAACCGGGCCTCCGCGAACGGCCGCCCGACCAGCTGAAACGCGACGGGAAGCCCGTCGTCCGTGAACCCGCAGGGGACCGAGACGGCGGGCAGACCGAAATAGCTGACGGGCCGTGTGAACTTGGGGAAGAGGCCCATGCTCCGCGCGGCGCGCTCCGGAGACGCCGGATTGCAGTCCGTCAGGGCCGGCGCCGGTGCCGGCCCCGTCGGGATATGCAGGACGTCGACGCGGTCTAGCACCTGATCGAGGAACTCGTCGAGCAGCGGGCCGCGCAGGCGCAGCGCCTCGATGTAACGGGTCGCGGGAATGAACAGGCCCGGTTCCATCGGCGCGCGGATGGCGACCTGGTAGTCGTCGGGCCGTTCGGCGAGCCACTTCTCGTGAAGCGCCGCGGCTTCCGCCGCCAGGATGAGCTGTCCGAGGCGCATGGCCAGGGCCGGGTTCGGCACGGAGACTTCCACCGGCTCGGCGCCGAGCGCCCGGAACACCTCGCGGGAATGCGCCATACCCCTGGCGACGCTCTCGTCGATGTCCTCGTTGTAGTAGTTGGCGGCGACTCCGATCCGGAGGCCTTTCAGGGACGTCTCCAGCCCCTCCTCGTAGTCGGGGATGGGTTCGGCGCTCGACTGCGGATCGCGCGGGTCGAAGCCGGCGATGGCGGTCATCGTCCTGGCCACGTCCCGCGCCGTCCGCGCCATGGGGCCCAGCGTGTCGGTCGCCCACGAGCGCGGCATGACGCCGTGCCGCGACACCCTGCCGTCGGTCGGCTTGATCCCGACGACGCCGCAAAGACCAGCCGGGATACGCACGGACCCGCCCGTGTCCGAACCCAGGGAACCGGTCACCATGCGCGCCGCCACGGCGGCCGCGGACCCGCTGGACGATCCTCCCGGTACGTGATCCGTGTTCCACGGGTTCCGGCAATCGCCGAAGTGCTCGTTATGGCCGGTGCCGCCGGCGGCGAACTCCGCCATGTTGAGGGTGCCGACCTCGATCGCGCCGGCGGTGTCGAGCCGCTCCAGGGCGGTCGCGGTGACGTCCGCCACCGCGTCGCGCCGGATCTTCGAACCGCATGTCGACACGCGGCCCTTCCTGTAGAGCAAGTCCTTGTGGGCCATGGGCACGCCGAGGAGCGGCGGCGCCTCGTCTCTCCTCGACAGCGCCGCGTCCGCGCGACGGGCGGCGTCGAGTGCCCGGTCGCCGTCGATGGAGATGAAGGCGTTGACGAGGGGCTGCGTCCGGTCGATCCGGGCCAGCGTCGCTTCCGTCGCCTCGACGGAGGAAACGCGGCGCGCCCGGATGGCGTCGGCGAGGTCGCACAGCGTGTGGTCGGTGATGTCCACGCTCACGCTCCCGGCCGTTCCCGCGCGGCTCGATCCAGCGCCCGGTGAGCGCTCGCCAGCTCCTCGTCGAAGTCGGGCACGCGTCCGGCGCGCCGCGCCGCTCCAGCGAGCGCGGCGGCCTGCCGCGCGATCTCGGCGGCGCGATCCTCCGTCAGCTCGATCCCGTAGAGCTCCCGGGCCATCGCCCGGACGGTCTCCCCACTGTAGCCCCCGTTACCGTTCATGCCCTGTCTCCCTTCGGAACGTCGCTCCGGCCATTCTTACATCAACGGGCGTCGTGGCGCGTGGCGCCTTCGACTTCGAAACGAGTCATGCCGCCCGCCGTCCCTGTCTCGCCGGTCCGCCGGCGTCGAGACCGTGGACCGGCTCCTCTCCGACACCCTCGACCTGGAGGTCGAGAACGGGGCGTTCAGGTCGTCGTTCTTGTGTCTGTACGGCGACGCCGAGCCGGCGCGCGGGGGACAAGTGCGCCCGGGCGGCGGCGAACCGGCCCTCAACGGCGGTATGGATGGCGAAATCGACGCATCGAAGCCCAACCCAAGCACCCAAATCCCCAATCGAACTCACCCTCCTGGGAAAACTCCTGAAATCCAGCTTTAGGCAGAGGTCTCGGATGGTAAGACCCCCGGCCGGTCACCCGTTGACTTTCACGACCTTTTGATTTGAAAAGGGAAGAGAACGAACAAGCGTGCGCGGTCGCGCGCCCCATCGCCTGGGGCTGACGTTTTCGATTCACCGATGCCCCGTGGGGAAAGATGCCGGGACCGGAGAAGTTCAGTGGCGGGATGCGAAGCCCGGGCGCCCGGCGCGGCAGGGCCCGCCCCTTTCCGAAGGGCCGGCAGGTCGACCCCGAGGCGCTGCGGGAGATCAGGGCGTTGCTGGGCGATGCGCCCCGGCGGCGGGACCTCCTGATCGAATACCTGCATCTCGTCCAGGACCGCTACAACCGGCTCTCTCATCGTCATCTGGTGGCGCTCGCTCACGACCTGCGGCTACCGATGGCGGAGGTGTTCGAGACGGCTACCTTCTATGCCCATTGGGACGTGGTCGACGACGACACCGCCCTGCCCGCGATCACCGTCCGGGTTTGCGACAGCCTGACCTGCGAGATGTTCGGAGCGCCGCGGCTCATCGAGGAGCTCGGGCAGAGGCTGGGCGGGAACGCCCGGGTCGTGCCCGGCCCGTGCATGGGACGGTGCGAGGGCGCGCCCGTCGCCTGCGTGGGGCGCAACTACCTGAAGCGGGCGACCGTGGAGACAGTCGGCCGCGCGGTCGACAATGGAGAGACAGAAGAGGCCGTGGCCGCGTATATCGGATTCGACGACTACGTCGCGCACGGCGGCTACTCGGCGCTCCGGGCGTGCGTCGGCGGCGACAGGCCGGTCGGGGACGTTCTCGACCGTGTCGAACGAAGCGCCCTTCGGGGTCTGGGCGGCGCCGGATTTCCCACGGCCCGCAAATGGCGGTTCGTCCGGCAGGAACCCCGGCCGCGGCTCATGGCCGTCAATGCCGACGAAGGGGAACCGGGAACGTTCAAGGACCGGCACTACCTCGAGACGGACCCTCACCGGTTCCTCGAAGGCATGTTGATCGCCGCCTGGGTCGTCGAGGCCGAGGACGTATACATCTACCTGCGGGACGAGTATCCCGCCATCCGCCAGCTGTTGACGGTCGAACTCGACCGCGTTCGCGTGGAAGGACTGGCGGACGGCGTGACGATTCACGTTCGCCGGGGCGCGGGCGCCTATATCTGCGGCGAGGAATCGGCGATGCTGGAGAGCATCGAGGGAAAACGGGGCTTGCCACGCCACAAACCTCCGTTCCCTTCCCAGGTCGGACTGTTCGGGCGTCCCACGCTGATCAACAACGTCGAGACGCTCTATTGGGTGCGCGACATTCTCGAGCGCGGAGCGGACTGGTACGCCGACCAGGGGCGCAACGGCCGCGAGGGACCGCGGTCGTTCTCCGTGTCGGGCCGGGTCAGGGACCCCGGCGTCAAGTTCGCGCCGGCCGGCATCACGGCGCGCGAGCTGATCGACGAGTACTGCGGCGGGATGGCGGACGGCCACGTGTTCAAGGCCTACCTGCCGGGCGGCGCGTCCGGCGGGATCCTGCCCGCGTCGCTCGCCGACACGCCGCTCGATTTCGGCACCCTCGAGGAGCACGGAGGCCTGATCGGGTCCGCGGCCGTCATCGTCCTGTCCCAGGCGGACAGCGTGAGGGCCAGCGCCCTCAATCTCATGCGGTTCTTCGAGGACGAGAGCTGCGGTCAGTGCACGCCCTGCCGGATCGGGACGGAAAAGGCCGTCGAGCTCATGCGGCAACCCGCGTGGGACGCCTCGTTGCTCCGGGAGCTCGGGCAATGCATGGTGGACGCCTCGATCTGCGGACTGGGCCAGGCCGCCCCCAACCCGCTCCGGCACGTCCTCGAGTTTTTCCCGGAGGAAGTCGCATGACCGATACGGTCACCTTCACCCTCGACGGTCGCGAAGTCACGGCCCGACCGGGGGAGAGCATCTGGCAGGTCGCGGCACGGCGCGGCGCGGATATCCCCCACCTTTGCTGGTCGACGGCGCCGCTCTATCGGGCGGACGGCAACTGCCGCGCCTGCATGGTCGAAATCGAGGGCGAGCGCGTGCTCGCGGCGTCGTGTATCCGCGAGCCGACCGACGGCATGACCGTGAGCACCGCGAGCGACCGGGCGACGACGGCCCGCGCCATGGTCATGGAACTGCTGTTGGCGGACCAGCCGCCCCGGGAGTCGGCTCACGATCCGAAGTCGCGGCTGTGGCGGTGGGCGGACGAAATGGGCAAGCGGGAAAGCCGTTTCCCGGCCCGGACGAGCCCGGCGCCCGACGCGAGCCACCCGGCGATGGCCGTCAACCTCGACGCCTGCATCCACTGCAACCTGTGTGTCCGCGCCTGCCGGGAGATACAGGTCAACGACGTGATCGGCATGGCCTACCGGGGACGCCACGCCAAGATCGTCTTCGACTTCGACGACCCCATGGGGCGGAGTACCTGCGTGGGTTGCGGAGAATGCGTGCAGGCCTGTCCCACCGGCGCCCTGATGCCCGCCGCGGAGGTCGGCAAGGAGGAGATCGACCGCCGGGTGGACAGCGTTTGCCCCTACTGCGGCGTCGGTTGTCAGATCACCTACAACATCAAGGGCGACAGGATCCTGTCCGTGGACGGCCGCGATGGACCCGCCAATCGCGGACGGCTCTGCGTCAAGGGCCGCTACGGGTTCGACTACGTGGCCCATCCCGGCCGCTTGACCAGGCCGCTCATCCGCAAGGAAGGCGTCGGCAAGGACTCGTCCCTGGACATCGACCCGATGGATTCGTCGACGCACTTCCGGGAGGCGACCTGGGAGGAGGCGCTCGATTTCGCCGCCTCGGGCCTCAAGCGCGTCCGCGACGCGCACGGCGGCCAGGCCATGGCGGGCTTCGGCTCGGCCAAGGGATCGAACGAGGAGGCCTACCTCGTTCAGAAGCTGGTGCGCGTGGGGTTCGGCACCAACAACGTCGACCACTGCACGCGCCTCTGTCACGCCTCGTCGGTGGCGGCGCTGCTGGAGTGCATCGGGTCCGGCGCGGTCACCGCCCCCTTTACCGAAGCGGGCAACGCGGATGTGATCGTCGTCACCGGCGCCAACCCCGCCGTCAACCATCCCGTCGCGGCCACGTTCTTCAAGAACGCGACCAGGAACGGCGCGAAGCTGATCGTCATGGACCCCCGCGGCCAGGCCCTGTCGCGGTACGCGACCCACATGCTGCGGTTCGAGGCCGGCTCGGACGTGGCGCTGCTCAACGCTATCATGCACACGATCGTGGAACGGGGCCTTTACGACGAGAACTACATCGCGGGCTTCACCGACGGATTCGACGAACTTGAGGAGCATCTGAAGGCGTTCACGCCGGAGGCGATGGCGCCGGTCTGCGGCATCGATCCGGATACGATCCGGGCGGTTGCGGAGATCATCGGCAACGCCCGCTCGGCGATGATTTTCTGGGGCATGGGGATCTCGCAGCACATCCACGGGACGGACAACGCGCGGTGCCTGATCTCGCTCGCCCTGATGACGGGACAGGTGGGCAGGCCGGGGAGCGGCCTTCACCCGTTGCGCGGCCAGAACAACGTCCAGGGCGCCTCGGACGCGGGCCTCATCCCGACCGTCTACCCCGACTACCAATCCGTCGAGAGCACGGAAGCCAGGGAGAAGTTCGAGAAGTTCTGGGACGCGGAACTCGATCCGGGCCGCGGTCTGACGGTGGTCGAGATCGCCAACGCCGCTTACGACGGCGACATCAAGGCCCTCTACGTCATGGGCGAAAACCCGGCCATGTCGGATCCGGACGCGAGTCATGCCCGCGCGGCGCTGGCCCGGCTCGAGCATCTCGTCGTTCAGGACATCTTCATGACCGAGACCGCGATGTTCGCCGACGTCGTGCTGCCCGCCTCGGCATGGCCGGAGAAGGACGGGACTGTCACGAACACGAACCGGCAGGTCCAGATGGGGCGTCTGGCGCTGCCCATGCCCGGCGATTCGCGCCAGGACTGGTGGATCGTCCAGGAGATCGCCCGCCGTATCGGCCTCGACTGGGACTACACCGGTCCCGCGGACATCTATGAGGAGATGCGGGAATGCATGGACAGCATTCGGGGTATTTCGTGGGAACGGCTGTCGCGGGAAAGCGCCGTCACCTACCCGTGCGCCTCGGAGGACGATCCGGGCAGGCCGATCATCTTCGGCGACGGCTACCCGACGCCGTCCGGTCGCGGCAAGTTCGTGCCGGCCGGGATCGTTCCGCCGGACGAGAGGCCCGACGACGACTATCCGACGATCCTGACCACGGGGCGCGTCCTCGAGCACTGGCATACCGGCGCCATAACCAGGAGAGCCAGCGTTCTCGACACGATCGAGCCCGAGGCCGTTTGCCACATGGCTCCACGGGACCTGCGAGACCTCGGCGCGAGGGGGGGCGACCGTGTACGTGTCTCGACCCGGCGCGGGACGATCGAGCTCGCGGTCCGCGCCGACCCCGACGTGCCGCCCGGGACCGTCTTCGTCCCCTTCGCCTTCGTGGAGGCCGCGGCGAACCTGTTGACCAACCCGGCGCTCGACCCGTTCGGGAAGATCCCCGAGTTCAAGTATTGCGCGGCGAAGGTGGAGAAGGTCGAGGCGGGCCTCGCGGCCGAGTAGCGGTCATGCTCGGCTCCGCTCGACCGGAGTGCTCGTCGGCATGGTGTCTCCGCCGCCGCGTTCCTTGCGGTGCCGGCGAGGGACGGGACGGCGGACGTATCACGGCCGCGCCCCGACCAGACGCGCTGCTTCCGCCAGGTCTTCGGGGCTGTTGAGGTTGAAGAACGGATCGAACGGCCCGGCCGGGAACGACACCTCCACGAGGCGGTGACGCGCCGTCCATGCGTCGATCTTGCGCAGCCCTTCCTCGACCAGCGCCGAACGCAACGCCCCGGCGAGGGCCACCGGCCAGAGCCCGAAGACCGGATGGGTCCGCCCCGCCGACCTGGCGCAGACGAGATCGGCCGCCGCCTCTTCCGCGGCCGCCAGGAACCGCTCGACGAGATCGAGCGGAAAGAAGGGGGCGTCGGTCGCGAAGGTCACGATCCAGCGGATCGTGGGCGCCCGTTCGACTGTCCAGTCCATGCCGGTGAGAACGCCGGCGAGCGGGCCGTGGAAGCCTTCCACCACGTCGGCCGCCACCGGGAGGCCATAGTCCGAAAACCGGGCGGGGTCGCCGTTGGCGTTGAGAAGGAGTGGTCCGACCTGCGGTCGCGCCCGCGCGACCGCGCGGGAAAGCAGTGTTTCCCCGCCGAGAGTCTCGAGGCATTTGTCGCCGCCCCCCATGCGGCGCGACCGCCCGCCGGCGAGGAGGACGCCGGCGACGTCAGGCGGCATCTTCCCGCGGGCTCGCCTCGCGCCGGACGCGGGGATTCTCTTCCGGCACCCGGTCGGGGTCGGCATCGAAGACGAGGCGGTCCCCGCCCGAGACGCAGAGGAACCGTTTGCCCTTCGCGCGCCCGATCAGCGTCAGGTTCGCCCGGCGCGCGAGCTCGACCCCCCAGGCCGTGAACCCCGACCGGGAGATGAGGATCGGAATCTCCATCCGCACGCACTTGATGACCATCTCGCTGGTCAGACGGCCCGTCGTATAGAAGATCTTGTTCTCCGACCCGATGCCGTCGAGGCGCATGTAGCCGGCGATCTTGTCGATGGCGTTGTGGCGCCCTACGTCCTCCATGTAGATCAGCGGCCGGTCCGCCTCGCACAGCACGCATCCGTGGATGGCGCCGGCGCGCAGATAGATGCTCGGCTGCGTGTTGATCGCGCGCGACAGCCCGTAGATCCATGAGGTCCTCACGATGGCGTCGGGCGGCAGAACGGTCTCGTCGAACTTTTCCATCACGTCGCCGAACGCCGTGCCCTGGGCGCATCCGGAGGTCAGCGTCCTGCGCTTCAACTTCTCCTCGAAGTCGGTTTCGCGCTCCGTCCGCACCACGACGACGTCGATTTCCTCGTCGACGTCGATCGCCACGATCTCTTCCGTCGGCCGAAGCATGTTCTGATTGAGCAGGTAGCCGACTGCAAGGCACTCGGGATAGTCGCCGATGGTCATCATGGTGACCACTTCCCGGGAGTTGAGGAAGAGCGTGAGCGGTCTCTCCACGGGCACGGCCGCCTCCGTGTCGGCACCCGTGTGGTCGGTGGCGCGGACGGTCTCGACGAGGCGCGGATTCAGCGGGTCCGGCGTGATGATAAACCTGAACATGCCACCTACTATGTGCGGCGGGAACGCGTCCGCCAAGGGAGTCGAGGGAATTTGTCGCGGTCGGATCCTGGACCCGCCTCCAGGTCCATGGGTCCGACTCGACGCGGGTTCGGTCAGGCCGCGTTGCGGCCGACGATCGCCTCGCGCAGGCCTTCCAGCAGGCCCTCGAGCTTCGCCTAGCTGTGCTCGATCGCCCGCAGGCCCCGCTCGACCGTCCGCAAGCCTTGTTCCACCGCCCCCAGGCGTTCCGGCAGGCTCTCGAACTTCGCTTGGTTATGCTCGACCGCCCGCAGGGCTTGCTCGACCGCCCCCAAGCGTTCCGGCAAGCCCTCGAGCTTCGCCTGGCTATGCTCGACCGCCCGAAGCCGCGCGTCCGGAACATCCATGCGTTTGCCGAGATGTTCGCCCAGATCGTCGATACGCTCGCCGAGCCGGGAGATGTCGGTCCTGAGCCAGGCGAACAAGCCGATCGTCAGCGCCGCGAGAGCGAGAAAGCCGCTGATTTCGATCATCATGGCGGTCAACGTACACCCCGCCCGCGTCCCGGCGCAATGCGGCCGGCGAACCAGGACGGTCCCTTGCGGCGGACGCGCGCTTCAACTAGTGTCATCGCGCTTTCACGGAGACGGTCCGTCTTCCCGTGAACCAGGGTGGCGCCCGTAGCTCAGTTGGATCAGAGCGCCAGACTACGAATCTGGAGGCCGGGGGTTCGAGTCCTCCCGGGCGCGCCATTCCCTTGAAGGGCTGTGCCGCGGACACAAACGCCGGTCTCGGGCCGGATAGGGCCTTGACTCGGCGAGCGATATGGACGACACAGGCCGTGAAGTTTTACCGAAATCAGGGCTTGACCGTCTCCGACGGCATGGCTACGGTATTCAACGGGTTTCAGGATCGGGAGGTTTCGAGATGTCCCTGCGAAAGACGATAACGGCGGCGGTCTCGGCTGGTGCGTTCGCGATGGTGCCCGCGCTTGCCTTCGGTCAGGCGCAATACCTTGAAAAGGGGGGGATGCCGGGAACGGCCTCCGCATCGGGCGCCGAGGCCGGGGCCGGGGCTGCCATGGGTGGCCTGACGGCCGGTACGATCGCAGCGGGTGTCGCCATCGCCGCGGCCATCGCGGTGGCGGTCGCCGCGGCCAGCGATGACGATGGGCCCGCAGGGACCAATGGGCCCGCAGGGACCACAAAGACCGGAGGGGGAGGGCCCGCAGGGACCACATCATCCAGGTGACTTCCCGCAAAGGTTGTCGGGATCGGAGGGGCCGCCTTTTGGCTGCCCTTTCAATCTCACAGGCTCATGATTCCGCTGGCTCGGGTACGGCGTCGCCTGCACCGTGAGATCGTGCCCGGAGCCGGCGTCCTCGACCATCGGCGGCCTTCCCGGTTTCCAGGGGTTTCGGCTATATGGCGGCGGGCTTGAGCACCTCGATCTCGATCGGGGGAAAACTCCGGGCGACATGCTGGACGCTCTTCCACACGAACCCATCGAGCTTGTCGACCCAGTAGTAGTTGTGGAAGGACCAGTCGACGGCGTGCGCGGAGTTGGCCTCCTCGACGAGAACCGTTTCCAGTTCCAGATCGACGATTTCTATCCTGGCCGCGCCCAGGGGCGTGAACGTCGACTCGATGGGCAGGCCGTAGTGGTTGCCCTTGTCGATATCGACGGTCCGGCTGAATCCGACGGTCCGCGCCAGTCGGTGCGGAGACTCGCCTAGCGGATCCTCGCTCAACGAATTCGTCGCCCGGATGTTCTCCGGAAATCCGGCGGTCGCGACGACACGGCCATGCCTCGTCACGACGGTCGCGCGATCCGCCGACAGCCAGTGCAGGTCCCGGCGTTCCATGCGCCCCAGAACCAGCAAAGACCTTGGCCCCCTCCCGATTTTCGCGCTAATAGAAGCGTAGGGTATCTTGTCGATCAGTTGGCGGGTGATCTCGACATCGGGCTGACCGAAAGCGAGGAAACGAACCGCCTCGTAGAAATTCCCGAGGAGGGGGCTGGTCTGGCAACCGGTCGCCAACGCGGCGGCCCCGAACGCGATGAACTGGCGGCGGCCTGTCGTCCGGTCGGGTTTCATAAGGAGGTCTCCGTTGTCGTCGTTTAATGAAGCGTCATGCCGTCGGGTACTCGAAGCCCTGAAGTTCGTCGGCGCCCGGGTCGCCATGGCGGTTCTCGCGCTGTTCGTGTTCCGAGGGCCGGCAGCGCATGCCCAACTGGACACTCCGGGCGGGCTGCCGAACATAATCGACCAACTCCGGACGCTACAGCAACAGGTTCCGGGACTGGGCGCGCGAGAAGCGCTGGGAGAATACAGCGTCACCCCTCCTCTTGACGCCGCAAGGCAGGGGGGGCGCTTCGACCCTCGGACCGGGTTGGGCGGGAGATCCCGGTTCGGGGCGCCGGCGGGGTTTCCCGTCCCGCCCAAACTCCGTCCAGCTGAACGACTGCTGATCGAGAAGTTCTGTCGCCAGACACTCGGCGAGGAGGAAAGGCCCCTCTTCGTGCTGATCGAGGAGTTCTCCCCGCTCGAGAGGGACTATTGCCTCCGTGTCCGAATGCCGCTGTTCCAATTCGGCTACGATGCGTTGAACGCGGCGGATATTCCTCCGGAACTCAAATTCGGCGCGATCCAGGACAGCTATGTGCTGGGTATCGGCGACGACCTTATCGTGACGCTCCACGGCCGGACGGCCAGGACGATGCGGACACGGGTCGATCGGGAAGGCCGCCTCATTCTTCAGAATCTCAAGCCGATTTCGGCGGCCGGACGATCGTTCGGGGAAGTGAGGCGTGAAATCGAGGCCCTCGTTTCGAGGGCGTTCGTCGGCGCCGACGTGTACATCTCGGTGGGTAACGTGCGTCTGACGTCCGTCGCGGTCGTCGGCGAGGTGCGCCGTGCGGGTATTCATCAGCTCACGGGCTTGTCGACCATTCTCGATGCCCTGGCGGTGGCGGGAGGCGTCAAGAAGACCGGGAGCCTTCGGCGTGTCCACGTCGTCCGGGGCGACGAAATTTTCTGGGTCGACCTTTACGACCTCCTCTACACCAGCGGTATCGCTTACGACCTGACCGTTTTCGAAGGCGATCGCATCGTCGTTCCCACGATCGGCGCGACGGTCGCGATCGGGGGACAAGCCAAACGTCCCGGCATCTACGAGCTTCCGGAAGGCCGGGATTCCGTATCCGTCCCGGAGGCCCTGGCGTTGGCGGGAGGGCCGCTCAGACCCAGGGGAAACCGCATACTCAGGATCACCTTCGACGTTCAGGGACGCCAACGGATCCTGGAAGGCGACATTGGGGATGGAGTCGTCTCGGACGGCGATATCGTCGTCGTCAACAAGGCGGAAGACGTTCAAGTGGGGAGCGTCACGCTGGTCGGTCACGTGCGCGTCCCCGGCCGCAGGTCGCTCGCGTCCGCGCCGACGTTGCGGGCGCTGCTGGGCGGCGCCCGAAACCTGGCGGACGATCCCTACCTGCTGTTCGGCGTGTTGCAAACGACGGACCCGGATACCCTGGCGCGCAGGTTCTTCCCCGTCGATCTGCAGGAGATCGTCGACGGTCGCCGGAACCATGCCTTGCGCGATGGCGATCGACTGATCGTCCTGGGGGCGGACGATATCCGGTATCTGATGTCCGACGACGTTCAGAAAACCGTCCAACTGGCCCGGGCCCTCCAGGTCGACGAAGCGTCCGGCCTCTCTTCCACGGAACGCGCTCCGGAACCGGACCGGGAAGGCCGGGCGTCGAAGCCGAAACCGTTGTCGGAAGTTCAAACCCTCCTGTCCCGGTTCAATATCGGAATCGGACCGTCCGGAAGGGAAGCGCGGGAGGACGAGGAGGAGAAGGGCCGAGACGAGACCGCCCAGGCGACATCGTTCCCCTGCCGCGGCCTTCAGGCATTGGCGACGGTCATCGCCACGACAAGGGCCGGCCGGTTCGTTCATGCGGTGCGCGGTACGGGCTCGGCCCAGCTATCGCCGTCGGTGAACCCCCTGCCGTGTCCCAAGGTCTACGACCGCTATCCGGACCTGTTGCCGTTCGTACTCGAGCACGTGGTCTCGGTCGACGGAGAAATCAGGACTCCCGGCATCTATCCGATCACGCGGCGGACTTCGTTGCGGTCGCTGATCGGCGTTACCGGCGGACTGACCCGCAAGGCGGATCTCACACAAGTCGAAGTTACGCGGTTCGCTTCCGATTCACCCGACGGCTCGACCGCCGTCGAACGGCGCACGCTCGACGTGGATCGAACGGGAACCGTGAATGTCGTGGCGAGTCCCGGCGACGTCATCCGGTTCAATCGCGTGTCCGCGTTCGCGGGCCGCGATGACGGCCCCGTCCTGCTCTCGGGCGAATTCGTGCGGCCGGGGTTGTACGATATCCGCCGCGGCGAACGTCTATCGGAAGTCATTGCCCGCGCGGGGGGCGTGACGCCGTATGCCTATCCGTACGGAGCCGTGTTCACGCGAGAACGTATCAAACGGGCGCAGCAAGCGGGATTACGGCGCGTCGCGCGGGAACTGCGGGCCGGCGCGGCTTATGCGGCGGCCAAGAAAGGGGCCGACTCCGCGGCCTTGACGGTCTTGCGGGAACTGATCCGGGATCTGACATCGACCGAAGTTGTCGGGCGCATGGTTATCGAGGCGGATCCCACGGTGCTCCAGGCCCGGGCGGAACTGGACGTCGTGCTGGAGCCGGGCGATCGGCTGTTCATGCCGAAGCGCCCGAACTCCGTGCTCGTGACCGGGGATGTGCTCAACCCCGGCGCGCTGCAGTTCGTCTCGGGAAACGACGCGCACTCCTATATCCGGCAGGCCGGAGATCTTCAGCGATCCGCGGACCGGGACGGCGTATTCGTCGTTTACCCCGATGGCGCCGCCCAACCGATATCCCTCGGCGTGTGGAACTACAGGCCGGTCCAGGTTCCGCCCGGCAGCACCATCGTCGTTCCCAAGAACCCCGCGCCGTTCGACGTCCTTTCGTTCAGCACGAGTCTGGCGCAAGTGCTCAGCCAATTCGCCATCACCGCGGCCTCGATCGCGGTAATCGGCGACAACTGATCCGACCCCCCTTTCGCCGGGTCTGTCCGGATTGCCGTTGGCGCCGCATCGCCGCCGAACGCTCCGTCCGATGCGGAGCTTGCTGTTCGCGTCTTGCATCGTGGTAGTGGCGGCGGCGGCGCCATACGCCCGCTCGGCCGCGGAGCCCGAGCCGAAGGACGAGCGCTACGTCTCGATGAACGATTTCGGCGGGGTCGGACTCCTGCAGACGCGGACGGCGCGTTTCGGTCCGGATGGACTGCTGGATGTCGGAGGCAGTTTCGTCGATGAATACTTTCGTTACTACGTCACCTTGCACGCGCTGCCCTGGTTGGAAGGCACGTTCCGTTACACGGACATTCGCAACCGGCTGTACTCGAACGTGTTCTCCTACAGCGGGAGCCAGTCGTACAAAGACAAGGGAGCGGACATCAAGATTCGCCTGGTCAAGGAGCGGCGGCTGATCCCGCAGATCGCCGTCGGCCTTCAGGACGGATTGGGGACCGGCCAGTTCCAGTCGGAGTATCTGGTCGCCAGCAAGCGATTCCTCGATCTGGATCTGTCCTTCGGGATTGCCTGGGGATACCTGGCGCATGGAGGGAGCTGGCGCAATCCTCTCATCGACGTCTGGGGTCGATTCTCGGACCGGACCGAGAACCGCGCAGGCGGAGGCCGCCCGTCGCTCAAGTCCTATTTTTCCGGGGCGACGGTCGCCCCGTTTTTCGGTGTCGAGTACCGGACTCCCGTGGATGGCCTCACCCTGAAGCTCGAATACGAAGGAAACGACTACCGCAACGAGCCTCTGGGGAATGCGTTCGAGGCCTCGACGCCCCTGAATTTCGGATTCAACTATCGGCCCTTTCCGTGGTTCGACGTATCTCTCGCCTATGAGCGCGGGAACTCCATCACGTCGCGTCTGTCGCTGAGGCATGTGCTCCACGATCCGGGGTTGCCGAAGTTCGATCCACCGCCGCCGGCGGTCAGGATCCGCCCGCGCGGCATCGCGCGAATACCCCCAGCGGAACCGTCGGAGGGTCCGGAAGCCGCGACCGGACCGCGTTCCGGGCAAGAACCGGAACCCGCCGCGAGCCGTCACGGGGAGACCGATTCGCCGATCGCCGAGTCGGTCGATGAACTGTTCGTTTCGCTCGAGCGGGCCGGGTTCGACATTCAGGAGATCGAGCTGACGCACGGAGAGGCTCGAATCGTTGTCGAGAACGATCTTGGCGGGGACGTGAAGGGAATCGCGGAACGCGTCGCCGGGGACGTCGCCGCGCATCTGCCCGTGCCCATCGAGAGGGTGACGTTCTCGAGCGTCGGGGACGAGGCTGGTATCGACGCGAGCCGTGATCGGGTCACCGTTCACGTCGCTTCGACGACGGGCCCGGAACCGGACACGCCTGTCGGGGCCGCGCGAGCCACGGCCGGGGATCGGCCGGGATTCGGTGGGATCGAGCGGGATTCGGCGGCGGAAAGCGAGACGGGAGAAGTCGCGGCGACCCGAAGCGATACCGGTCCCGATGTGACGAGCGGCCGGGAGCCGCTCGGAACCGCGCAGCCGCCGCTATCGCCGCTATCCAGGGACGATCAGGCGAGGATCGCCACGGCCTTGTTCGAGGAACTCGCGAAGGAGGAGATACTCGGAGAAGCGCTCCGGATCACCGGCCGCTCCGCCGTCGTCTACACCGCGTCCGGCAGGTTCCGGCAGTTCGCGAGGAACGCCGGCCGGACACTGCGGATAGCCGCCAACGTCCTCCCCGACTCCATCGAGGAATTGACCGTCGCGAGCCTGCACAAGGGGATCGAGACGAATCGCGTCAAGATTTGGCGCAAGGATCTGGAAAACGCCGCGAATGGCCTCGGCAGCGCCGAAGAGGTGTGGGCCCGCGCGGAGGTCCTTCCGGGACGGCCCGACCGGCCGCGGGACGTCATCGTCAATCCCGACCGATATCCCCGTCTCTCCTGGGGTATCGGCCC
The DNA here is from genome assembly GCA_958295725.1 of uncultured Alphaproteobacteria bacterium. GTDB lineage: Bacteria > Pseudomonadota > Alphaproteobacteria > UBA2966 > UBA2966 > UBA2966. The sequence continues at coordinate 252,210 of OY282368.1, forward strand.
GGGATTTCGGCAACACATCGGGGGACCCGAGAGATTCATCCTTTATCAGGTCTATGCGCGCGCGAACGCCGAGCTGGACGTTCTGCCGGGCCTCACCATCGGCGCCGCGTACGGCCAGAACGTCTACAGCCAGTTCGGCGCGATTCGACAAGAGTCCGACAGCGTCCTGCCCCGTGTCAGGAGCGATATCAAGGAATACCTCCAGCGGGGCGAGAGCGGCATCGTCCGTTTGCAGGCCGACTACGCGTTTTCCCCCTTGAGGGAGGTATACGCGCGACTGTCCGCGGGCCTGTTCGAGGAGATGTTCGGGGGGGTAGGCGGGGAGGTTCTGTACCGGCCTTTCACGTCCCGGCTGGCGCTGGGCGCGGAATGGAACTGGGTCCGGCAACGCGATTTCGACGCGTCCCTGAAATTCCGCGACTACGACACCGGCACCGGGCACTTCAGCGTCTACTACCAATGGCCCTGGTACGACATCCTGTCGATCGTGAACGTCGGCAGGTATCTCGCGCGGGACGACGGAGCGACCTTCAACTTCTCGCGGGAGTTCGACAGCGGCGTGCGCATGGGCGCATGGTTCACGCTGACGAACGTGTCGGCCGAGGAGTTCGGCGAAGGCAGCTTCGACAAGGGTTTCTTCATAAATATCCCCTTCGATCTGCTCCTCCCGCGGTCGACGACGAGTTCGGGACACATCGCCTATCGTCCGCTCACCAGGGACGGCGGCCAGATGGTTCACGTCTCGACCCGCCTGTACGACCGGACCGGCGGCGCCAACTTGAATACGGTCGCCAGGGACTGGGACCGGTTCATGGATTGAGGCGCGGCGCGACCGGAGAGACCGCCCGACGACCGCGCGGCCTCGGGCGCCGGAAGATCGGTCTTGATCATTCCGAACGGCGGGGTATGGTGCGGGTACCCCTCCCCCCCTATCCGGCAACGCATGGATCAGGTGACTCAGACGTCGGCAAGGCCCGTGGACGTCCCGCCGTTCGACCAACGTTCCGGCGACGCGCTGGACGTCGTCGATCTGCGGTTCCTGTTCGCGATGCTTTGGCGCTACCGATGGCTCTTTCTCGCGCTCATCGTGGCGGGCGGCCTGTATGGAACGTACGGGATGTACAATTACATGCCGACGTATCGGGCTTCCATGGTCGTGGCCCCGGCATCGGGGGAAGAAGGCGGACTTTCCGGCAGGGCTTCACGACTCTCGGCCGCCTTCCAGCAACTGGGGTTGTCGCTCGGAAGCCGACAGGAAGCGTCGACCTTCGATCGGCTGAAGCTCGTCATGGGTTCGGTCACGCTGGCCCGCCACCTGCAGGACAAGTTCGGGTTGTTGCAACGTATCCACGAGGATACCTGGCGGGAAGACTCGCGGAGCTGGAAACGCCCGGCCGGGACGCTGTTCGAGTGGGAGCAAGGAGTCCTCTCGTTTCTGAATCTCGGCACCTGGCAGGCTCCGTCGGTCGAATCGCTCGCCCGATACCTCCAATCCGGCATCGAATTCGAACTCGTCAAGGACAGTCGTTTCATAGAGATCAGCTACGCCCACCCAGACCCCGACTTCTCCCTCTGGTTGCTCAGGACGGTGTACGAGGAAGCGGACGACATGCTTCGCAGGCAGGATCAGGTCGCGAACAGCGAGCGCAAGGACTATCTGGACGAGAAATTGACCGAATCGACCGTCGTGGAAATGCGCCAGGCGCTCGCGACGCTGCTCCTGCAGGAAGAGCAGACGTCGATGATGCTGACCGCCGATCTTCCCTATGCCGCCCGCGTCATCGAACCCGCATACGTGTCGCGGTTTCCGCTGACGCCGAACGTCTTGATCGAGGCGATCCTGCCGATCGTGATCCTCGTCTCGGTCGGTATCGTTCTCATCGTCATGCGCGTGCTGTTGCGAACCGAAAGTTAGGGTGCCGGCGCGATTATCTTCGATCCGTCGGGAATCGAGGAGTCTCGAAGATGGGCGGCTCACGGAAATCCGTCCGGACATTCCGCGGTTTTCCATGACGCGGGAACCGGGCAAGTCCCGGGCAAGGAACGCCGTATTCGTGCTCCCGTCCTTCCGCGGCGGCGGCGCCGAGCGTGTCCTGCTGACGTATTTCGCCCATCTGGACCCGAACCGGGTGGAGAAGAGACTGCTGGCGCTGTCGGGGGACGGGCCTCTCGCGGGTCTCGTTCCGCCCGGCGTCGCGCCGGCCGTGCTCCATCGACGCCGATTGCGTTCCGCCGCGTTCGCCCTGTATCGGGCGTTGGTCCGTCTGAGACCCGACATCGTGTTCTCCACGATGGGGCACGCGAACCTCGCGTTGCTGGCCATGAAACGCTTCCTGCCGTCTCGGCCCCGTATCGTCATCCGGGAATCGAACACGCCTTCCCGAAATTTGCCGCACCTGGCCTATTCATCCCTTCTTCAAATCGGCTACAAGCGGCTTTATTCCCGCGCCGACGCCATCGTTTGTCAGTCGCGTTTGATGGCCGACGATCTTTCCCGTTCCTACGGCGTTCCTCCGGACTTGCTGTCCTGCGTGAGGAACCCGGTCGACGGCGACGCCCTGCGGCGACAGGCCTGGCCGCCGATACGCGAACCGGGATCGGGCATACGGTGCGTCGCGGCGGGACGACTGACGCGACAGAAGGCGTTCGATCGCTTGCTGAACCTCGTCGCGCAAGCGGATGGCGATCTCCACGTGACGATCCTGGGCGATGGCGAGCTCCGGGAGGACCTGAAGCGAAAGGCCGAATCCCTCGATATCACCGGCAAGATCCGCTTCGCCGGTTTCGTCGACAAACCCTGGCCATACTACGGAGGCGCCGATGCGTTCCTTCTCACGTCGCGCTGGGAAGGCATGCCGAACGCGGCACTCGAGGCGCTCGCCTGCGGCACCCCCGTCATCGGCACGCCCGAATCGGGCGGACTGCCCGAAGTCGAGGCGTCGGCGCCGCACGCCGTCACCTTGGCCGCCGCGGGGCCGGAGTTCCTATCCGCGGTGCGGTCGCTCGAACCCGCGCCGCCCCGGAACTTGCGGGCCTCCCTGCTCCCCCACGAGTTCACCCTCGAAGCCGTGATGCCCGAGTTCGAGCGCGTCCTGCTGGGGCACTGACGACGTGCGGAACGAGCGTCCGATTCTCCTGTTCGTCGTCAACGAACCCTATTTCTTCGTATCGCATCGGCTGCCGCTGGCCGCTGGCGCCATGGCGGAAGGCTACGACGTCCATCTGGCGGCGCCCGACGACAACGTCTGGGCGCCCGGGGCGTTCCAGACCCGGCTCTTCTTCGCCGATCGCGGGATCACGTACCACGAAATCCCGCTTTCCCGGTGGGGCATGCGTCCGTCCGGGGAACTCGCGACGATCAAATCCCTGTACGCGCTGTATCGGAACGTCAGGCCGGCGGTGGCGCACCACGTCACGGCCAAGGCCGTTCTCTACGGCGGCGTGACCGCCAGACTCGCCGGGGTCCCGGCGGTCGTTTCCGCGTTTCCGGGGCTCGGTCATTACTTCGCGGCCTCGAATCCCGGCGCGCGCCTCGTCAGACTAGTGCTGGTCCGGGGTTACAGGTTCGCGACCGGTCATCCGAACTCGTGGGTGATCGTTCAAAACCGGCACGACGCCGAGACCTTGCGGCGCCTCGGCGTATCGGACGCGGAGCGAACGACCGTCACGCGAGGGTCCGGCGTCTCGTTGCGGGACTTCCGGCCCGCGGCCTGGCCGGAAGGGCCGCCGCTCGTCGTCCTTCCGTCGCGGATGATATGGGAGAAGGGGGTCGGCGCGTTCGTCGACGTCGCGCGGAGGCTGAAAGCGTCGGGTATCCAGGCGCGTTTCGCCCTCGTCGGAAATGCGCACCCCGGCAATCCGCGCGCGATACCGGAAGAGACGTTGCGGGCCTGGCACGCGGAGGGAGTCGTGGAGTGCTGGGGACGCCGGGAAGACATGCCCGAGGTTTTCGCCGAGGCGAGCGTGGTGTGCCTTCCGTCCACCTACGGCGAAGGCGTCCCCAAGGCGTTGATGGAGGCCGCGGCGTGCGGGCGCCCGATCGTCACCTACGACGTACCGGGATGTCGGGAAGCGGTCGTCGACGGATCGAGCGGCATTCTGGTCGCCAGGGGAGATCTCGACGCGCTCGTGGAATCGCTGGGACGCCTGATCCAGGACCGGGCGCTCTGCCGGCGAATGGGGGAGGAAGGCCGGCGTCTGGCGGAGAACGAGTTCGGTGTCGACCGCGTGGTCGACCGGACCCTGGAAATCTACCGCGCGCTCCGGTCGACTCCGGAGGCGGTCCCGTCGTCGAGCGGTTTCGCGCGATGACGGGGACGGCAGAGCGATGATTCGATCACTGGTCGCCGTCGCGTCGTTCGTCGCGGTCATGACCCTGCCTTCCGCGCAGGCACTCGCGGCTCCCGAAATTTTCGAGATCGAGAGCGCCGGGGGCGTGAAGGCGTGGCTCGTGCACGAACCCAGCATCCCCATCGTTTCCGTCCAGGTCGCGTTCCGCGGCGGCTCCATCACCGATCCGGCGGGGAAGGAGGGCTTGGCCAACATGGTCGCCGGCCTCCTCGACGAGGGGGCCGGCGACCTCGACTCGGCCGCCTTTCAGGAGCGGCTGCGGGAACTCGCCATCGGATTTTCCGCCCGCGCCAACAAGGATACGTTCCGCCTGAGTATGCGGACGCTGGTCGAGAACCGCGCCGAGGCCTTTCGTATGCTCGGGCTGGCACTCTCCGCGCCGCGTTTCGACCCGCAGCCCGTGGAGCGCATCCGCGGGCAGCTCGAGGTCGTTCTGACCCGCGACGCGGAGGACCCGGATCGCGTCGCCAACCATGCGTGGTTCGCCAAGGCGTTTCCCGATCACGAGTACGGAAGGCCGAGCCGCGGGACGCTCGAGGGCATCGCCGAGATCACCCGGGACGATCTCGCGGCCTTCGTCCGCCGGCGGTTCGCCCGAGACAACGCCATCGTCGGGGTCGTGGGCGACGTCGCGCCGGAAGAGTTGTCGCGACTGCTGGACCTCGCTTTCGGCGATCTCGCGGAAACGGCGGAGCCGGTCGAGGTGACGGAGGCGATACCGTCGGCCGAGGCGTCGACCACCGTGATCCGCAAGCCGGTCCCGCAAAGCGTGGCGATGTTCGGGCTCCCCGGACTGAAACGCGACGACCCCGACTATTACGCCGCCTACGTCATGAACCACGTGCTCGGCGGAGGCGGATTCACCTCGCGTCTCCACCGGGAGGTTCGCGAGAAGCGCGGCCTCGCGTATTCGGTGTACACGTACCTGGATCCTTACGACTACTCCGCCGTTTATCTCGGCGGCGTCGCCACCGTGAACGAGCGGATCGGCGAGTCCCTCGACATCATCGAGGCGCAGATCGCGGACGTCGCCGAGAACGGGATCACCGCGGACGAGCTCGAACGCGCCAAAATGTTTCTCGACGGGTCGTTCCCGCTGCGGCTCGATTCCAACGCCAAGATCGCCCGCGTGCTGGTGGGCATCCAACTGGACAACCTGGGCAGGGACTATATCCAGCGGCGCCCGGAACTGATCGATGCCGTGACCCTGGACGACGTTCGGCGTGTCGCCAGGCGTTTGCTGGGCGGAGGCGGCCTTGCGATCGTCGTCGTCGGCGACCCCGTGGGAGTGGACGGCGGCTGAGCGCTTCGTCACTCTCGCCCCGCCGGGACAGGAGGCATGAGCGCCGGCCTGTCCCGTTCGACCGAAACCGCACCGCCGTTCCTTGCCGGTCGGCCGGTCACATGCGCGGGACCCATCCGCTATAAATATGAACGCGAACGATCCGGATCATTCACGGTTTGAGGAGCGGCGACATGGAATTCGGCTTCTACCTTCCGACACGGGGCCCTCTCGGCACGCCCGAGCACATGACGGCGCTGGCCGCCAGGGGCGAGGAGTTGGGATACGGTTACATCGCGGTGACCGATCACGTCGTCGTACCGCGCGGCGTGGACTCCAGATACCCCTATACCGACCGGGGCGACTGGCCCGCGGGACGGTTCGGGGATTTCTGCGACCAACTGACGGTTCTCGCCTATCTCGCCGGGCGGACCGGTTCGGCCCGCCTCCTGACCTCGGTCATGGTCGCGCCGCACCGGCCGCCGGTGCTGGCGGCGAAGATGCTGTCGACGATCGATGTCCTGTCTCACGGCCGTCTCACCGTCGGCGTCGGCGCCGGCTGGTGCAAGGAGGAGTTCGAGGCGATCGGAGCGCCTCCTCATGGCGAGCGCGGCAAGGTCACCGACGAGTACATCCGCGTGTTCAAGGAGCTCTGGGGCGCCGAAGACCCGGAATTCCATGGCGATTACGCGGACTTCGCCGACATCGTGTTCCTCCCGCGTCCCGTGCAGCGGCCGGGTCCGCCGGTCTGGGTCGGGGGCGAGAGCAAGCCCGCCCTGCGCCGCGTCGTCCGGCTCGGCGACGGCTGGCTTCCCATCGCGCACAATCCGAGCTTCCCTCTCGACACCCGCGAGCGATACGAGGCGGCCCTCGAAGATTTGGCGCGTCTCGCCGAGGGGGAGGGACGGAGCATCGACGACATCGAGTGCGCTTTCTTCATCATGCGGTGGGGATCGGAACCCGGCGATCCCCTGCCGCCGATGGGGACGGACGGTCCGGCGACCGACGGCAACCGCCGCCTGATGACGGGATCGGTGGAGCAGATGGCGGCGGACATCGCGACGCTGGAAGAGCTCGGCGTGAAGGCGCTCATGTTGAGTTTCGAGCGCCCCGGCCTTTCCGAAACCATGGACAGGATGGAGGCGTTCGCCCGCGACGTCATCCCGCTCGCGGCCAGGCCGGCGGACGGTCGAGCGGGCCGCGACGCGTAACGGCGCGGCGACGAGGAAACGTTTCATGGAAATAGGGTTTTACGTCCCCACGCGGGGACCGTTGAGCGCACCGGAGAACATGTCGGCCCTGGCCCGGAAGGGCGAGGCGCTCGGCTTCGATTTTCTGTCCATGACGGACCATCTGGTCGTGCCGCGAAGCCGGGTCTCGGACTATCCGTATACCAGGGACGGCGACTGGCTGCCCGGACGTTTCGGGGACTTCGTCGATCAGCTCACGGCGATGGCGTTCGTCGCCGCTCTGACCGACTCCATCGGTCTGCTGACGTCCGTGCTGGTGCTGCCGCACCGTTCGCCGGTCCCGACGGCGAAGGCGCTGGCGAGCATCGACTACCTTTCCGGCGGCCGCCTCTCGGTGGGGTGCGGGGCGGGATGGATGAAGGAGGAGTTCGAGGCGCTGGGCGCCCCGCCCCATGCCGAGCGCGGCAGGGTCGCCGACGAATACATCGAGGTATTCAAGGAGCTCTGGACGAGCGATGACCCGGAGTTCCACGGCGACTACGCCGATTTCTCGGACATCACCTTCGAACCGAAACCCGTCCGGAAACCGCGTCCGCCCATCCTGGTGGGCGGCGAGAGCCCGCCAGCCATGCGGCGCGCCGCGACGCTTGGCGACGGCTGGATCCCCATGGCCCACAACGCCAGGGTTCCCCTCGACACGTTGGAACGACTGCGGGCGTACGTGGACAGGCTCCATCGGCTCGCGGAGGGCGCCGGGCGGGATCCCGCGTCGCTCCGGGTCACGTGGTTCACGCTGTGGTGGGGGACGGAACCGGGCGAACCGCTTCGGCCGGCGGAAGTCGACGCCTCGTTCCCCGGTGGAGACCGGCGCCTCCTGAGCGGCGGCGCCCGGCGGATGAAGGACGACATGGCGGCAATGGAGGGGATCGGCGTCGACTCCATCATCGTCAACTTCGAACGGGAAACCATCGAGGGCACGCTCGAGGGGATGGAGGCGTACGCGGCGGAGTTCATCGGGTCCGGGACCGGCCCATGACCAGCGGCCTCCGACCGTGGAAGTTGCTGGGATCGAGAGAGATATTCGTCGTCCCTCGGCGGCTCTCGGTCTCCACCCACACGGTCGAGTTGCCCGACGGCCGGCGATACGAGCCCTACTACCGGGTCGATCTTGCCGATCAGGCCTGGGTGGCCGCGACGGCGGAGGACGGCCGGTTCATCTGCCAGCGGCAGTACAAGCACGGACCGGAGCGGATCGCGCTCACCCTTCCCGGCGGGATCGTGGATCCGGGAGAGGAACCGCTCGCCGCCGCCCGCCGGGAACTGCTCGAGGAGACGGGGTATGAATGTCGGGACTGGCGGCATCTCGGCGCCTTCTGCCGCAACAACAACCAGCGCTGCGGCGAGGAGCACTTCTTCCTGGCGTCGGGCGGCGTCTGGAAGCAGGAGCCCGACCCGTCGACGAACCTGGAAGAGATCAAGACCGTGCTCATGACCCGCGACGAGTTGGCGCGGGCCGCGGCGAATGGCGAAGTCCCCGTGCTCGGCCATCTCGCCGGCATCCTGATGGCCCTTCGGCGACCGGCGCCGGAAGCCGGGGAATAGGCGCAATCAGCCGAGATTTCCCCAGCCCGTCACGCGCTCGGCGCGGATAGCGATGACGGGAAGGCCCTCCAGCGCCATCCGCCGGTACTGGGGGTATCGGTCCCGCAGCATCGCCTGTGCGCGGTCGTGCTCCTCCCCGTTCTCCAGAATTTCCGCCGGCCCCCTCACCATGACCCAGCCGAGGCAGCTCCAGTCCTCTTCGTAGCGGTCGACGACCAGCGCCACCGAGGGGTTTTCGAGGATGTTGCGGATGCGCTTCAGGGGCCGCGGCGCCTCTCTCTTCGGCTTCTCGTCGATCGTGACGTAGACGCCGCGCGCCCCGAGCGCGAAGCACACCGGCACCACGTGAGGCCGCCCGCCGGCGTCCGCCGTCGCCAGCCGTCCGACGCGCCGGCTGTCCAGAAACGTCCGCTGCCGCTCTCCGAACATTCGTGGAGGCTATCACGGCCCGGTCGCCGACTCCCTGCACTCCCGGGCGCGTGCCGGACGCCGGCTCAAATCCATTCGCGAGGTTCTTCCGCCAGAACCTCTTCGTCGCCCCACGTGGAAAAATAAGACCGGCTCGTCGTGAAGAATCGCGACAACCTGCCGCTATCGTCCGGCACCAACTCCGCACGCGCCGCCGCGCACATCGTGTCTGCGTCTCCCTGGTATCCCGGAACTGAAGTTCGACACATAGAGACGCTTCTGTCGGGAGGCTGAATTTCTTGACGCCAGGCGAACTTGGTGACACAGATTTTCTCTCTGAGAATGAAACGTATTTCGGCGCCAGGACACTGGATTGGGCGCATGAAGCTCCTGGTTCTTCGTGGCGACGCCATCGGACCCGAAATCGTCGGTGCGGCGATCGAGGTTCTGAAGGCGGCCGACGGCGCATTCGGCCTCGGCCTCGAAATCGGGGAAGCCCCGGTCGGCCTCGACGCCCTGGAACGGCTCGGGACGACATTGCCGGACGAGACCCTTGCCCGCGTTCTGGCTAGCGACGGTATCGTCTTGGGACCGCAGCACAACATGGCCTATCCGCCGCCCGAAGAGGGCGGAACGAACGTTTCGGCGACGATCCGCAAGCGTCTCGATCTGTTCGCCAACGTCCGGCCGAGCCGCGGGCGTCCCGGTGTCCCGGCGCCGTCTCCCGGCATCGACGTGGTCGTCGTGCGGGAGAATACCGAGGGTTTCTACGCGGATCGCTCGATGGCCCGGGGCTCGGGCGAGTTCATGCCCACGGAGGACGTGGCGTTGGCGGTCCGCAAGATCACCCGCGAGGGTTCCCGCCGGATCGCCGAGGAGGCCTGCCGCATCGCGGCATCCCGTAGCGGCAGGCTTGCGGTCGTGCACAAGGCGAACGTCCTGGGCCTGACCGACGGGCTGTTCCGGGATACGGCGTTCTCCGTCGCTGAACGTCACGGCGGACTGGAGGTCGAGGAGCATCTCGTCGACGCCACGGCGGCCCGTCTGGTCCGCGAACCCGAGGCGTTCGACGTGATCGTGACGACCAACATGTTCGGAGACATCCTCTCCGATCTGGCCGCCGAACTGTCGGGCGGACTGGGGCTGGGGCCTTCGATCAACGCCGGACGCGAGCACGCCGTCGCCCAGGCGGCCCACGGTGCGGCGCCGGATATCGCCGGACGGGACGTCGCCAACCCGACGGCCATGATCCTCTCGGTCGCCATGCTGCTGGACTGGTTGGGACCGAGGTGCGACCGGGACGATCTGAGGCGAGCGGCCGCCGATATGAACCGCGCGGTCGACGCGCAACTCGCCGACCCGGAAGGCCGGACCGCCGATCTGGGCGGCCCGTTGGGAACCGCGGCTTTCGGCGCCGCCGTCGCGGCGCGGATCCCGGCCGGAACGGCGTGAGCTCTCTCGCTCAGCGCCGGACGACCGGCGCCGGGTTCCCTTCGATCGTCACGTTGACGCAGGCGGGCTTGCCGCTGGCGCGGGCACGGGCCAACGCCGCCGACAGTTCCGTCGGTCGGGTCACGAGCTCTCCGTGCGCGCCAAGCGCTTCCGCGACAAGGTCGTACCGCGTCGGCAGCAGCCCGCAGCCGTGCGCCCGGTTCTCGCCATAGTCGCGGATCTGGATCTGATGCTCGGCGTTCCATCGGGCATCGTTGCCGACGACGACGATCAGCGGGAGACCGTAGCGGACCGCGGTGTCGAGCTCGGCGAGGTGGTACCCGAAGGCACCGTCCCCCGAGATGGCGACGACCGGCGCCTCCCTCTCGACCGCGCAGGCCGCGAGGCCGAAGGGGATGGCGGAGCCGATCGATCCCGCGACGCCGTTGATGATGCGCCGTTCCGAATCGAGCATACCTTGCGACCACTGACCGATCTCGCCACCGTCGCAAACGAGCACGGCATCGGAGTGCTCCGCCATGAACTCCCGGACGCCGCGACAAAGATCGAGCGCGTGGAGCGCCCCATCGCCGGCGGCGGTCGCGGTTTCCCATTCGGGAGGACGATAGCCCACGGCGGCGCGCGCCTCGGCGAGCCATGCACCGTCGCCATGCGCCGAACCGGACGCCGCGAGCGCAGCGGCCGACGCCAGGGGGGACGCAACGCCGCTCAGGATCAGGCGCTCGCCCTTGTCCCGCGCCACGCGGCGAATCGTTTCGGCATCGGGGTCGAACGCGATGAACTCGCAGGCCGGATCGAAGGCGGGCGCCTCGCCGAACCGGAGGGTGAAATCGAGAGGCTTCCCGAGCAGCACCAGAAGATCGGTCCGCCGGAATACCTCCGCGACCGCGCCGAGCGCCGGATCGTTGAGCCCGCGGGGGCTCTCCATGCCGATCACGGGAACGTTCAGGGCGTCCTCCAACTTCCGCGCCGCGGCTCGGCCCGGCGCGGAGCAAAGTGTCGGACCGCCGACGATCAGGGGGCGTTCCGCTGCGACGATGGCGGAGAGCGCTGCGGACGCCGCCGCCTTGCCCAACGGAGGGACCACGGGATCGAAGGCGGACGCTTCCGGCCACAGGGCTGGATCGTCCGCCAGTTCCGCCTCGAGGAGGTCGGACGGCAGACTGAGGTGGATGGGACCCGGGCGCCCCGACGCGGCGGTGCGGGCGGCGCGCGCGAGATCGTGACCCAGATCTACCGCGCGCTCGACCGTCCAGGACTCCTTGGCGACGGTCGCGGCCATCGCCGCCTGCGGCAGCTCCTGGAATCCGCCCCGGCCGATCTCATGGGTACCCGCGTGTCCGGACAGCAGGAGCATGGGGGTCTCCGAGGCCAGGGGCGTACAGAGCGCCGCGGCCGCGTTGGTATGACCCGGGCCGCCCGTGACGAGGGCGACCCCGACCCGGCCGGTCAGGCGGGCCCAGGCGCTCGCCATGAACACCGCCGCCGCCTCCTGGCGGACGTGCAGGAGCTCCAGCATCGTGTCGACCGCGGCGTCGTAGATCGACATGATATGGTTCCCCGACAGTGAGAAGATCGCGCGCATGCCCGCCTTGTCGAGTGTCCGGGCCACGATGTCGGCTCCACGCAGGGTCTTCGTCATGATCGCTCCATCGGTCGCACGGACGCGGCCCGGGCGCGCCAAGCCAAGCCGATCCTCCACCCTTATACCCACCCTCGATCCATTCATGCCATCCTTCGGCCGGCGACGGGTCGCTCGGCAAGAGGTAGAGAGGACGTCGATATGACGAAACTGGCAGGCAAGGTGGCCCTCGTCAGCGGGGCCTCGCGCGGCATCGGCAAGGCTATCGCGCTCAAACTGGCGGAGGAGGGTGCGTCGCTCTACCTGGTGGCGGACGAGACGGAGACCGAGTTGCGGACGGCTTGCTCCGAATGCGGCGAGCGGCATGACGCCGTGGATGCGCGTTACGGCATCATGGAGCTCTCCGAGGTGGACGCCGGCGTGCGCATGGTGGCGGCCTGCCTCGAGGAGTTCGGGCGCCTCGACGTGCTCGTCAACAACGCCGGCGTGCGCCGACGCGGACGTTTCGGCGAGTTCACTCAGGACGACTACGAGTTCGTCCAGGCGGTCAACATCCGGACACCTTTCTTCGCCAGCCAAGCGGCGCTGCCGGCCATGCGCGAACAGGGTGGCGGGCGCATCATCAACATCACCAGCCAGATGGGATCGGTGGCCTTCGACGACCTCGCCCTCTACGGCATGAGCAAGGCGGCACTCATCTACCTGACGCGGGCGATCTCCTTCGACTGGGCACGGGACGGCATTCGGGCGAACTGCGTCAGCCCGGGTCCCATCGCCACCCAATACAACATCGACCGCCTCGCGAACGACCGGGCCATGTGGGACAAGCTCGAACGCGGCACGACGGTCGGCCGCCTCGGCGCGCCCCATGAGGTGGCCGAGGCGGTCTGTTTCCTGGCGACGTGCGAGACCGACTTCATCCAGGGGCACGATCTTGTCGTCGACGGCGGCTGGACCAGCCATTGACGCTTGGAGACGTTTCGCGCTCGCCTACGGTTCGTGCGCGTGGACCGTCCGCCGACATCGCGAGAAGAGGTGGAAATGCCTGCTACGAGCCGTGACGGTTGCGACGTGATCCGGACTCTGGAGGCGGACGGGCGCCGTTACCGTTACTTCAGTCTCGACGCGGCGGAGCGGGCGGGGATTGGTCCGGTCTCGAAACTCCCGCGGTCGCTGAAGGTACTGCTCGAGAACCTGCTGCGACACGAGGATGGCGAGACGGTCACGGAGGACGACATCCGCGCCGTGGCCCGGGCGGGCGCGGAACCCGTGGACAGGGAGATATCCTTCCGTCCGGCGCGGCTGATGATGCCGGACTCCTCCGGTATTCAGCTCATCGCCGATCTGGCGGCGATGCGCGATGCGATGGTCGAGCTCGGCGGCGACCCGAACGACATCAACCCGGTCGCCCCGGTCGATGTGATCGTCGATCACTCCGTGATGGTGGACGTGGCCGGCACGGTGGGTGCCGCGCAGCGGAACATGGAGATCGAGTTCGCCCGCAACGGCGAACGCTACGGATTCATCAAGTGGGGACAGCGAGCCTTCGAGAACTTCCGCGTCATACCGCCGGGGATGGGCATTTGCCACCAAGTGAACCTGGAATACCTGGCGCGGGTGGCGTGGCGGGACGACAGCGGCGAACCGCCGCTGGTCTATCCGGACACGCTGCTCGGCATGGACAGTCACACGCCCATGATCAATGCCCTCGGCGTCCTCGGCTGGGGCGTCGGCGGTATAGAGGCCGCGTCGGCCATGCTGGGCCAGCCCGTCGCGATGCGCCTGCCGGAGGTGATCGGCTGCCGCCTCGTCGGCCGGCCGCGCCCCGGCGTTACGACGACGGACGTCGTGTTGACCGTCACACAGACCCTCAGAACCGGGGATCTCGTGGGCAAGTTCGTGGAGTTCTTCGGCGAGGGCGCCGCGGCGCTCCCGGCGACGGAACGGGCGACGCTTTCGAACATGGCGCCGGAATACGGATCGACCTGCGGCTTCTTCGCCGTCGACGAGGAGACACTGCGTTACCTCCGCCTTACCGGGCGCGCGGACTCGCACGTCGCGCTCGTGGAAGCCCATGCCAAGGCCCAGGGCCTGTGGGGTGCGAGCGGAGACGGGATCCGCTTCTCGGACGTCGTGGATATCGATCTCGACGCCATCGGACCCAGCGTGGCCGGCCCGAAGCTGCCGCACGCGCGCCTGCCCCTTTCCGAAACGCGCGCGGCGCTGTCCGGAGAATTTCCCGACCGGACCGCGAACCCGGAGACCGCGTTCGAGGTCGCGGGCCGAGACCGGCGCCTCCGTCACGGCGACGTGGTGCTTGCCGCGATCACGAGCTGCACCAACACCTCCAACCCGTCGGTCATGGTGGCCGCGGGCCTGTTGGCGCGGAACGCGGTCGAGAGGGGGCTGACCGCGAAGCCCTGGGTCAAGACCTCGCTGGCGCCCGGGTCCCGGGTAGTGGCGGACTACCTCGAGACGTCGGGCCTCCAAGCCTTTCTCGACCGACTCGGCTTCAACGTCGTGGGGTTCGGCTGCACGACCTGCATGGGGAACTCGGGACCGCTGGCGACGGAGGTCGCCGACGCCATCGTCGCGGATGATATCGTCGCCTGCGCCGTCCTTTCGGGGAACCGCAACTTCGAGGGCCGCGTGCACGGCCTCGTCAAGGCCAACTTCCTGGCCTCGCCGCCCTTGGTCGTCGCCTTCGCTATCGCCGGCACGACGAACATTGATCTCGCGAACGGCCCCCTCGGCGTGGATGCCGGCGGCAAGCCCGTCACGCTCGCGGACATATGGCCGGGCGAGGACGAGATCCGGGCGATCATGGACGACATACTGACCCCGGATATCTACAAGGCTCGCTACGCCGAGGTCGAGGAAGGGCCGCCCGCTTGGCGGGAACTGCCAGCGGCGGATGGCACGACCTTCGCCTGGAACGAAGACAGCGGCTACTTCCGCCGCCCGCCCATGTTCCAGGACATGCGGCGCGAGCTGCCCGAGATCGGCGACATCCTGGGGTCCCGGGTGCTGGTCCTTGCGGGAGACTCCGTCACGACCGATCACATCTCGCCGGTCGGCGGCATTCCCGAGGCTTCGCCCGCCGGTCACTATCTCGTCGCCCAAGGCGTCGAGCCGGCGGACTTCAACAACTATGCCTCGCGGCGGACCAATGCCGACGTCGGCGTCCGGGGCACCTTCGCCAACGTCCGCTTCCGTAACGACATGGTGCCCGGCAAGACGGGCGGGTTCACGCGCCATATGCCCGACGGCGAGGAGATGACGATCTACGATGCGGCCGTGCGCTACCGGTCGGAGGACGCGCCGCTGGTCGTGGTGGCGGGATATCAGTACGGCGCGGGATCGTCGCGCGACTGGGCGGCCCGCGGTCCCCGCTTCCTCGGGGTCAAGGCCATCCTCGCCAGCGGATTCGAGCGCATCCACCGCTCCAATCTCGTGGGTATGGGTATCTTGCCGCTTCAGTTCCCCGACGGCATCGACCGCTACACCCTCGGCATCGACGGCACGGAAGCGATCGACGTGACCGGACTCGGCGGCGCGATCGCGCCCCGGATGGAGATCGAATGCCGGATCGTCCGCGCGGGCGGTCGCGGCGAGACCGTGCCGTTGATCTGCCGGCTCGACACGTCCTTCGAGGTCGAGTGCTTTCTGAACGGTGGCATCCTGCACTACGTTCTGCGCGACAAGCTGCGACAGGCGGCGTGAAAGCCGCCCCTAACGACCCTTCCAGACCGGCTTGCGTTTCTCCGCGAAGGCGCGCGCGCCCTCTTGCAGGTCCTCGCTCGCGTAGAGCGTGTTGACGGCGGGGATCCCCTTGCCGTGCATCAGGTCGAACGCTTCCTGTACCTTGAGGTCCTCGGTCATGCGGATGGTTTCCTTGATCGCCGCGAACACCAGCGGTGGCCCGTCCGCCAGGAGATCGGCCAGCTCCCGCGCCCTGTCCATCAGCCGGCCGGGCGGCAGAACCTCGTTCACGAGACCCCAGCGCGCCGCCTCCCGGGCATCCATCCAGCGTCCCGTCAGCAGCAGGTCCATGCAGACATGGAACGGGATACGCCGGTGAAGCTTGATGCTGGCCGCGTCGGCGAGCACGCCTACGTTGATCTCCGGCAGGGCGAAGCGCGCATGTTCCGCCGCCAGGACGAGGTCGCAGGAGATGGCGAGTTCGAGACCCCCGCCGACCGCCATCCCGTTCACCGCCGCGATCACTGGCTTGTTGAGATTCGGTAGCTCCTGCAAGCCTCCGAATCCGCCCACGCCATAGTCGGTATCGGGCGGCTCGCCTTCCGCGGCGCCTTTCAGGTCCCAGCCCGCCGAAAAAAATCTATTGCCGGCCGCGGTGATGACGGCAACCCGCAAGTCGGGATCGTCCCGGAACTCCGCGAACAGATCGCCCATGCGGCGGCTGGTGGCGCCATCGATGGCGTTCGCCTTCGGGCGGTCGAGAGCGACCTCCAGCACGCGGCCGCGCCGCGCGACGTGGAGAGGATCGGCGGTCATGTCGGTTCTCCTTCGACGAGTCGCATCAGGGCATCCACCGCTACCGCGCCACCGCCTCGCGGTCGCACGATGACCGGGTTCACATCGAGCTCGACCAGGCTGTCGGCGTGGTCGAGGATGAACCGTTGTATGGCGAGCACCGTCTCGACCAGCGCGTCGCGGTCGCCGGGGCATCGTCCGCGGAAGCCGTCGATCAGCGCGGCGACCTTCAACCCTTCCACGGCGGAGACGATCTCGTCTCGCGTGGCGGGCTGTATCAACAGGACGCGGTCCCCGACGAGCTCGGCCAACTCACCGCCCGATCCGAGCAGCAAAACGAGACCGACTTGCGGGTCGCGGCGCGCGCCGACAATCACTTCGGCGACCGTGTTCTCGATCATCTCTTCGATGAGCACCACGCCGCCGACAGGCAACAATTCGCTGGCCGCGGCGATCACGTCGGGGGTGTTCCCGAGGCCGAGACGCACCGCGCCCGTGTCCGACTTGTGGGCGAGACCCGGAGCCATGGCCTTGACCACGGCGGGTCGGCCGATGCGCTCGGCCGCGCCCATGGCCTCCGGGAGGCGACGCACGACTTCACCCCTGGGGATGCGGACGCCAGCGTCGGCCAACCGCTTCTTGGCCTCCCACTCGTTCAAGACCGTGTCGGTGCCCGCGCGAAGGGGGGGCGGCCCATACGGCGGCGAAGGAGGCGTCGCCCATGTCTCGCCGATATCGGCGGCCAGCTCGATCGCCGCAAGGCCTTCCTCGACGCCGGAAAAGGGGACCATGCCGCGAACCATGATCTCGTGGGCGAGCGCTTCCGTGAGCGATTCCGGAAGGATCGCCAGCACGCCGCCTCGGGTGCCGGTCCGGTCGCAGGCCCGCTCGAACGCGTCCAGGGCGATCCGCCAATCGCCGTCGTCGCAGCGGTCGTCGCGTGGCAGATCGATCGCCAGGAGACCGATATCGAAGCCGCAGCCGAGCATTGCCGAGAACGTCGCGGCCAAGCGTTCCGCGTCACCCCAGATGAAGGTGTGGTAGTCGAGCGGGTTCGAGACGATCACGAGATCGCCCAACGTCGCCCGGACCCTCGCGCTTTCGTCCGCCGTCAACGTCCGGGCGGCGAGATTGCGGCGTTCGAGGGCGTCGGCGACCAGCGCCGCCTCGCCGCCCGAACAGCTCAGCGACGCCACGTCGCGCCCCGATAACGGCTCCGACACGTGCAACAGCCGCAGGGTCTCGAGGAACGTCGGCAGGGACGGAGCGCGGGCGATCCCGACCCGCTTCAGAAACGCGGTCGCCGCGATGTCCGATCCAGCCAGGGAGGCCGTATGCGAGAGCGTGAGTTCGGCGCCCCCGGCGCTGCCCCCGAGCTTGAGCGCCACGATCGGGATGCGCTTCTCGCGTGCCTTCTCCGCCGCCTGGGCCAAGTCTGCCGCGTCGTCCAGCGACTCCAGGAGAAGCCCGATCGCGGTGACGCGCCTGTCATCGAGCAGGGTGTCCATCACCGCCGGAGCGCCGAGCTGGGCCCGGTTTCCGAGCGTGATCACGGCGGCGATGGGCAGGCCGCGCCGATTCATCGTCAGCGTGATGGCGATGTTGCTGCTCTGGGACAGGATGGCGACGCCCCGTTCGACTCGCCTTCCGCCGTGTTGGTCGGGCCACAGCGGCACGCCGTCCAGGTAGTTGATCAGCCCATAACAGTTCGGCCCGACGATCGGCATGTCGCCGGCGGCGTCGAGCAACGCGGTCTGAAGACCCCTACCCTCTTCGCCCGACTCGCCGAAACCGGACGCGTAACACACGGCTCCGCCCGCGCCCCTCGCGGCCAACGACCGGACGACGGCGACGGTCAGATCCCGGCGGACGCCGACGAAGGCGGCGTCGGGCGCTTCCGGCAGGTCGTCGACGCTCCTGAAACAGGACAATCCCTCGATCTCCGCGCGCTCGGGATGGACCGGGTAGATGGCGCCGGGAAACTCCATGCGTCGGCACTGCTCGACGACGCGCGCCGCTTCGCGGCCGCCGACGACACAGATCGAACGGGGCTTCAGAAGGCGGGCGAGGTCCCATGTCTTCCCCTCGCCACGCTGGGAAGAAGACGGGTGGAACGTGTGCGGCTCCCGGCTCAACTGTCCTACGCGCCTAACGGCCGCAGTAAATCGCGGGCGATGATGTGTCGCTGGATCTCGCTGGTGCCGTCCCAGATCCGCTCGACGCGGGCATCCCGCCAGAACCGCTCGATCGGCAGGTCGTCCATGAGACCCATGCCTCCGAAGATCTGCACCGCCGCATCGGTGACGCGGGCCAGCATCTCCGACGCATAGAGCTTGGCCTGGGCGATCTGACGGTTGGCATCGAGCCCCTGGTCGAGCCGCCACGCCGCGGCCAGGGTGAGCCAATCCGCCGCGTCGATCTCGGTCGCCATGTCGGCGAGCTTGAAGGAGACGCCCTGGAACCTGCCGATCGGTTGGCCGAACTGCCGGCGGCGCGCGGCCCAGTCGACGCAGAGGTCGAAGCAGCGCCGTGCTCGGCCCACGCACATGGCGGCGACCGTCAGGCGCGTGGCATAGAGCCAGGTATTGGCCATGTCGAACCCGTTGCCTTCCTCGCCGAGAATCTGGTTCGCGGAAACGCGGCACTCGTCGAAAGCGAGGATGCCGTTGTGATAGCCGCGGTGCGAAACGGCGCGATAGCCCGGACGGATCTCGAAGCCGGGCGTGTCCCGGTCGATCAGGAAGCACGTGATGCGCTTCTTCGGTCCGGCAGGCGTCTCCTCCTCTCCCGTGGCGACGAAGACGATGACGAAGTCGGCGATGTCGGCGTGACTGATGAAATGCTTGGCGCCCGTGATGACGTAGTCGTCGCCCTCGCGGCGGGCGAAGGCCTTCATGCCGCGCACGTCGGAGCCGGCGTCGGGTTCGGACATGGCGAGGGCGTCGATCTTCTCGCCGCGTACGCTGGGCGACAGGTAGCGCGCGTGCTGGTCCTCGTTACAGGCGCAGAGGATGTTCGAGGGCCGGCCCCAGAACACGGAAAGCGCCATCGAGGTCCGGCCCAGCTCGCGCTCGAGAAGGGTGAAGGTCAGGTGGTCCAAGCCGCCGCCGTCGAATTCCCGCGGGATGTTGGGGGCATAGAAACCGAGGGCGCGGACCTTGTCCTGTATTTCGCGGCCGAGTTCCCGCGGCACTAGGGCCGTCCGCTCGACCTCGTTCTCGAGGGGATAGAGCTCGCGTTCGACGAAGCTCCTCACGGTATCGACCACCATCCGCTGTTCCTGACTCAGCCCGAACTCCATGTCCGCCTCGTTCGTTTCACCTGGAGTCGGCCCCGGGATCCGGCCCTGTCGGCATGGCGATGGCGCGCCCGGCAGCATCCGGCGCACCGAGACCGGCTTGCGCGTCTTCGATCTCGCGGAGACGCGCCAGCACTTCGGGCGCCGCCGGCGCGGCGCGGGCGACCCGCGTATCGACGTGAAGGAGCATGTGTTCCGCCGTGGCGAGCTCCGTATCCGTCTCCTCGTGACTCATGCGATGGAAGAGATGGAGCCGTTTCTCGTCGCAACCCAGCACCCGGGTCGAGACGGCGAGGGGTTCCTCTCCCGCAGCCTCGCGCTGATGCCGGATGTGCGTTTCCACCGTGTAGTAGCTATGGCCCGCCGCCAGATAGTCGCTGTCCACGCCAACGAACCGCAACAAGGCGTCCGTCGCGTCGCCGAACACCTGAAGATAACGGCTTTCCGTCATATGGTTGTTGAAATCCACCCACTCGGGCGCGACCCGGACCGTGTGAAGTCGCAAGGGCCGGGACAGGTCGCGCTCGCTTGTCCGGGACGCGCGATGAGCGCGCGAGAACAATTGGGCCTCGTAATCACGCAACACGGCGCCGGCGCCGTGGTTTTGGGTGCGCAGGCCCTGCATGACGGATACCAGACAGTCGTCCCGCAGGCGTTCGAGATCGCGGATGGCGCGCCCCGCTGCCTGCGCGTCGGACTGCGCGACGATCCGCTCGATCAGTCGGTCCGTGAGCGTGGGACCCTCGACGTGCGCCCACGGCAGGTCGAGCGCCCCGCCGAACTGCTCGAGGAAGTGGCGCATTCCCGCCTCGCCTCCGGCGAGACGGTAGAGCAGAAAGGTTCCCATGACGCTCCAGCGCAACCCGGGGCCATAGACGATGGCCTGGTCGATCTGGTCGGCCGTGGCGACGCCGCCGTCGATCAGGTGCAGAGCCTCGCGCCAAAGAGCTTCGAGCAACCGGTCGGCGACGAAGGCGTCGATCTCGGTGTCCAGAACCAGGGGGTACATGCCGACCGAGCGATAGACCGCGGCAGCGCGTGCCTTGGCGTTCCCGGCGGTGGCCTGGCCCCCGACCACTTCGACCAGTGGCAGCAGGTAAACCGGATTGAACGGGTGTCCGACGCAGATCCGGTCGGGCGCCACGCAACCGGCCTGCAGCTCGCTCGGCAGCAGACCCGAGGTCGAGGAGGCGATGACGATGCCCGGGTCCGTGACCCGGCTCGCTTCGGCGAGCAGGGCTCGTTTGATCTCCACGCGCTCGGGCGCGCTCTCCTGAACGAAATCGGCGCCGGCGACGGCCTCGGCGATCTCGCCGGCGATGGCGATGCGTCCCGGCGGCACCGGTGGCGCCAGGGTCAGCTTGGCGTAAGCGCGACGCGCGTTCTCCAGTGCGTCGGCGATACGGGCGGCGGCACGCGGGTCGGGATCGTAGGCGGCGACGTCGATGCCGTTCACGGCGAACCGCGCCGCCCAGCCCGCTCCGATGACGCCGGCGCCGATCAGGGCGACGCGCTCGATCTCGCTCATGGCGGCCACGGCTCCTGAAGTCCGCGTCAGCCGCGCCGGTTCAGCGAAAGTTTTTCCCGAACCTCGTCGGGTCCGAGGACACGCACGTTCATGGCCTCCAGAATGGAGACCGCCCGCTCGACGAGCTGGGCGTTGGAGGCGAAGACGCCGCGTTCCAGGTAGATGTTGTCCTCGAGCCCGACGCGCACGTTGCCTCCGGCGAGAACGGCCATGGCGACGAAGGGTAGCTGCATGCGGCCGATGGAGAATGCCGACCAGTGCGTGCCCGGTGGAAGCCGGTTGACCATGGCCATCAAGGTGCCGGGATCGTCCGGCGCGCCGTAGGGAATCCCGCAGCACAACTGGACCATCGCCGGTGTGTCGATCAGGCCTTCGTCGATCATCGTCTTGACGAAGACCAGGTGACCCGTGTCGAAGACCTCGAGCTCGGGGCGCACGTCCAGTTCCCGCACGCGCTTCGCCCCGGTTCGCAGCATCGAGGGCGTGTTCGTCATCACGTAGTCGCCTTCGGCGAAGTTCATGGTGCCGCAGTCGAGGGTACAGATTTCGGGCAGCAATTCCTCGACATGGGCCAGCCGCTCCAAGGGGCCGGCCATGTCGGTCAGTTCCTCGTCGAGAGGCAACGGACGTTCCCCCTTGCCGAACACGAGGTCGCCGCCCATGCCGGCCGTGAGATTGAGCACGACATCCGTACCGGACGCGCGAACGCGCTCGACCACCTCGCGATAAAGCGCGGGGTCCCGGGCGCCACGGCCCGTTTCGGGGTCCCGAACGTGAATGTGCGCGATGGCCGCCCCGGCTTCCGCGGACTCGATCGCCGCGGCGGCGATTTCCTCGGGGGTGACCGGAATCCCCGGATGCTTGCCCGTGGTGTCGCCCGCGCCCGTAACGGCGCAGGTGATGAATGCCTCCCAGTTCATCGCGCAGACCTCCCTGGACAGGAGCATGACGCCCGTAGCGTACCGGATTCGGGTCTTGGGAGGCATTCGGAATCGACGAGTTATCGGCCATTTCCGGCGCCTGGAACGGCGGCGGAGGCGCCCCGGAGCACGACAACCGGCCTGCGCGCGGTTCTTGTTCGCGAGGCGCCGAGTCTGGTATGCGGCGATGCGGCCATCGTTGCCGCGGGCTCACCCGAGAGAAGCGGAGCATGAAGCGTTTCCCGGAGCAGAAGCTCCACATCGACGGCGCGTATGTCGCCGCGACGAGCGGACGAACCTTCGAGAACGTGAATCCCGCGACCGGCGAGGCGCTCTGCGCCGTCCATGTCGCGGACGCCGGAGATGTCGACCGGGCGGTCGCCGCCGCCGCGCGTGGGTTCGAGACGTGGTCGCGGATGGGGGGCGCGGAGCGGGGGCGCGTTCTGATGGAAGCGGCGCGCCTCCTGCGGGCCCGCAACGACGAGCTCGCCGAGATCGAGGTGCTGGACACCGGCAAGCCGATCTCGGAGGCCCGGGGCGTCGACGTCGCCTCGGGCGCGGACTGCGTCGAGTATTACGCGGGGCTGGCGCCGTCGCTCCACGGCGAGCATTTCGATCTCGGCTCGGCCTTCGCCTACACGCGGCGCGAGCCCCTCGGCGTCTGCGCCGGGATCGGCGCCTGGAACTATCCCCTTCAGATCGCCTGCTGGAAGTCGGGACCGGCCCTGGCGTGCGGCAACGCGATGGTGTTCAAGCCCTCGGAAGAGACGCCATTGACGGCGGCGCGGCTCGCCGAAATCTACGCCGGGGCGGGCCTGCCGCCCGGCGTCTTCAACGTCGTGCAAGGCGGGACGGAGACGGGCCGGGCGCTCACGCGCCATCCGGATGTCGCCAAGGTATCGCTCACCGGCGGCGTCGATACCGGCAAGGTCGTCATGGCCGACGCGGCAGCGACGGTGAAGCATGTCACGCTGGAACTGGGCGGCAAGTCGCCGCTGATCATCTTTGCCGACGCCGATCTCGACAACGCGGTCTCCGCGGCCCTGATGGCGAACTTCTATACGCAGGGCGAGATCTGCTCCAACGGCACGCGGGTGTTCGTCGAGAGGCCGATCCACGACGCGTTCGTCGAGCGGTTGCTGCCGCGCGTGGAAGCGATGAAGGTGGGCGACCCGCTCGACCCCGAGACGACCGTCGGCTCGCTGATCAGCCGCGAGCATCTCGACAAGGTGATGGATTACATCGAGGCGGGGAAGCGCGAGGGCGCCGAGCTCGTCATCGGCGGCGGACGGGCGGTCGAGGGAGGTCTGGGATCGGGGAACTTCGTGATGCCGACCGTCTTCGACCGCTGCGAGGACGACATGACCATCATGAAGGACGAGATCTTCGGTCCGGTCATGGGCGTGCTCACGTTCGACGGCGAGGACGAGGCGGTGGCGCGCGCCAACGCGACCGAGTTCGGACTCGCCGCTGGCGTGTTCACGCGGGATCTCGCCCGTGGACATCGCGTCGTCGCCCGTCTCCAGGCGGGGACGTGCTGGATCAACAACTACAACGTCACTCCCATCGAGATGCCCTTCGGCGGCTACAAGCATTCCGGTCTCGGACGCGAGAACAGCCTCGCGGCCATCGAGCACTATACCCAGCGAAAGAGCGTCTACGTGGAGCTCGGCGACGTCGAGGCCCCGTTCTGAATCTTGCATGGCCGGGCACGGTTCGGACCCCGATCGAACCGTCACGGGTCGAACCCGAGGAGACGATACATGAGCGGAAACGGCGACCGTTTTCTGGAGGGGCGCACGGCGATGGTCACGGGCGGCGCCTCGGGAATGGGCCGGGCCATGGCGCTCGCCTTCGCGGGAGCCGGCGCCGATGTCGCCATCGGCTCGCTGTTGTCGGATCGCTCCGGGACCGTGGCCGAGGGGGAGATCGCCTATCTCCCGGGACAGGGAGAGCTCGACGCCACGGCCGTGGAAATCGAAGCCCACGGCGACGCGCGAGCGATGGCAATGGGACTCGACGTGACGTCGATGGAGTCCGTCGCAACGTTCTTCGACGCGACCGTCGGGGCCTTCGGCAAGGTCGACATCCTGGCCAACGCCGCCGGCATAACGGCCGAGCAGACCATCGTCGGCCACACGGACGCACTGTGGGACAAGGTGCTGGACGTCAATCTCAACGGCACCTACCGCGCCATCAAGCTCTGCCTGCCCGGAATGATCGAGAGGGGATGGGGTCGCATCGTCAACATCGCCTCGACGGCGGCCTCCGTCGGCGCGCCCACGTCGGGAGCCTACTGCGCCTCCAAGGCCGGCGTCGTCGGCCTGAGCCGCTGCGTCGCCCTCGAGGGCGCCGCCCACGGCGTGACCTGCAACACCATCAGTCCCACCTGGGTCGAGACCGGCTTCGGCAAGGACTGGATGAGCGATATCGCCGAGACCCAGGAGGGCCGATCGGGCGCGGCGTACATCGCCGACGTGAAGGCCGCCAACCCGCAGGGGCGTCTCGTCCAGCCCTCCGAGGTCGGCACGCTCGCGCTCTATCTCTGCCGCGAGGAGGCCATCGGTGTCACCATGCAGGATCTGACGATCTCCGCCGGCTCGCTCTGGTGACGGAGCTCCGATCCGGTGGGCGGGGCGACACTGAGGAGTATCTCTTCAATCGAGGCTGTCATGGTTTACAGGTCTCCCGAATCGAAATAATCCTTGTCGACCCGTTTGACCCTGTAGGTCGTTTTCTCGCGCACACCGATATCGTGCTTGAACATTAGGCGCACGAGTTCCTTGCCATCGATCAAGACGATAGGCCTGTGTAACTCCACCACGTAATTCTCGGCGTCCCTAGTGAAATTGGCCGTCGTGACGAACACGCCTTTGTTCGTGCCTTTAGTCTGGATTGAGCCAACGAACTGCTGAACTTCGGGCCGGCCCACAGTTTGGTTTTCTGAATATTTTTTGGCCTGAAGATAGATATTGTCCAGGCCGAGGGCATCTTCCCGTATGATCCCGTCGATCCCGCCGTCGCCTGAACGTCTGGTGACCCGCCCCATCGCGGCGTCCCCGCCGCCATAGCCCATGGCGATCAGCAGGTCCACCACCAGCCGTTCGAGAAACTCGGGCGGCGCTTCGCGCACCCGGTCCAGCACTTCGGCTTCCAGCATGTCGCGCAATTGCCGGGCCGCCCGGTCAAGCGCCTCTTCGGGCGTATCCACGGACTCGTCCGCTGGCGGAGTGGAGGAAACGCCGTCGAAGGAAGAGGTGTTCTTGCTGGCCCCGCCAGCCTGCCAGTCGACGTAGGTTGGGTAGTTGCCAAGGTATTTCCGGTCGATGCGGGGCGGCGGGTCAGTCAGCAACCGTTGGCCTTCCGCCGTCAGCCGCCACACGCCACGCCGAATCCGTTCTGTCAGACCGGCGCGTCCAAGATACAACAGCGCCCAACTGATCCGGTTGGCGAGCACGGTCTGCCTGCCGCCGGAAAGCATCTCCCGTCGGTCCTCTTCCGTGAGTCCCTCGGCGGTGGCCACGCGGTCGCGAATCTCGGAGACGGGCGTTTCCGCGCCATCGGCCAGCGCTTTGAGGGCTGGCAACATAAGGGACTGAAAATCGGGAACAGCCACAGGATCCCTCTTTATTCTACCTGCGTCTCACCTCTGCCTGAACGAGGTCACCAAGACACGTGCCTGAACCAGGACAACGGCTTGCCGTTGGCAGGACGCGTCACTATGCTCGCCCACGCTTGCGAACGAGGTCAAGCGCGGAGCCGGTCGTGGCCACAGTCGTCTCCCTGGCGCAACAGCCCGGTCCGCCGTCGCGGCGGGCATTGGACAAACTGAAGACCCTCGTGGGCGAGGATCTCGCCGAGGTCAACGACGTCATCCTCGCGCGCATGCATAGCCGCGTGCCGCTGATCCCCGAGCTCGCCGGCCACATCATCGCCGCTGGCGGAAAGCGCCTCCGGCCGTTGATCATGCTCGCTTGCGCCCGCATGTGCGGGTACGCCGGTTCGCGCCACGTGAAGCTCGCGGCCTGCGTCGAGTTCATCCACACCGCGACGCTCCTGCATGACGACGTCGTCGACGATAGCGGCCTGCGCCGCGGCAATGCCACCGCCAATGCCGTGTGGGGCAACCAGGCCAGCGTCCTCGTGGGGGATTTTCTGTTCAGCCGGGCCTTCCAGCTCATGGTCGAGGACGGGTCGCTCCGGGTGCTCGACATCCTTTCCTCGGCCTCCGCCGTAATCGCCGAGGGAGAGATCCTGCAACTGCTCACCACCAACGACACGGCGACCACCGAGGATGCCTATCTCGAGGTGATCTCGGCCAAGACCGCGGCCCTCTTCTCCGCCGCGGCGCGACTCGGCGCCGTGGTGGCCGACCGGCCGCGGATGGAAGAGGAGGCGCTTGAGTCCTTCGGCCGCAACCTCGGCATCGCCTTTCAGCTGGCGGACGACGTGCTCGACTACTCCGCCCACGAGGTGACGCTCGGCAAGGCCGTGGGAGACGATTTCCGCGAGGGCAAGATCACCTTGCCCATCGTGCTCGCCTTCCGCCGCGGCGTCGACGAGGAGCGGGCGTTCTGGAAGCGGACCCTGGAAGACGGCGCGCGGACGGACGCCGATATCGGGCAGGCGATCGCGTACCTGGACGCGCGCGGCGCGCTGGCCGATACTCTGGAGCGAGCGCGCCACTACGGGGCCAAGGCCCGCGATGCCCTCGGCATCTTCCCCGAAAGCGAGGTCAAGCGGATCCTGCTCGACGTCGTCGACTTCTGCGTCGACCGGGCGCACTGACGTCCGCTTCCCGGTCCAGCGTGGGATCGCGCCGGAGAGCGGTTCCGGGTCGGCCGTGGGACGAGAGGATGGCGAGTCCGTCGCGTTTCCTCGCGTGATGGCGATACGGACTCGACGTGCTCAGCTCAACGGGATCATGGCGTGTTCGCGAAACGCCGGGCGTTCCCGAAGCCGCGCGTACCAGGCCCCGAGGTTCGGCAGTTCGGGGCGTTCGATATCCATGGCGTACCACCGGTAGGCGATGCAACCGACGGGGATGTCGCCCATGGTCGGCGTGTCTCCCGCGACATACGTGTTTCGCTCCAGACGCGAATCGAGGACGCGCAATTCCGTGGCGCAGACCTGGAGGGCCCGCGCGATC
The DNA here is from genome assembly GCA_958295725.1 of uncultured Alphaproteobacteria bacterium. Classification (GTDB taxonomy): domain Bacteria; phylum Pseudomonadota; class Alphaproteobacteria; order UBA2966; family UBA2966; genus UBA2966. The sequence goes on from OY282368.1 coordinate 279,468, forward strand.
GTGTCGTCGTCACGTTCGTTCTTGGGGGTCCGGTAAAGTCCGAGGAACGCCCGGATCAGCTGCGGATAGGCGAGATTGTAAGGCCAGTCCATCCATTGATCCGCCACCGCGAGCGTCCGGGGATCGTCCGGCCACCAGGAGCCGGCCCCGTGCTTGCGCGCGAGATACCTCACGATGGCGTGCGACTCCCACAGCGTGAAACCGCCGTCCTCTATCGTCGGTATGCGACTTGTCGGGTTCATCGCCACGTAGTCCGGCCGGTCGAGACCACCGAACGGCCCGCCGGCATCGACCCGTTCGTATTCGAGGCCCAGCTCTCCTGCGAGCCACATCACCTTCTGGACGTTGATCGACGTCTCCCGGCCCCAGACCTTCAGCATCCGCCTCTCCCCCTCTGCCCTGTTCCCATCCGTGTCGCGCTCATTGATGACGGTATCGCCGCCCGCGCGTCAACCGTGTCCGCGGACGGGATAAACGAAGGTAACGCCGGGATCTTGATATCTGGGAGAAAGGGATTTGGCATGGTTCGCTTGACGCCGCCGATGCCGGCCCTCGACAATGACGCTTCGCGATCGTTACCGACGTCCCGGCTTAGCGAAGGAGGCGCGTCCGCGGCATGGGCCAGTTGAAAGGCATCGCGATACGAGGCGCATCGCGCGCCGCGATGGAGGAGGTCGACTCCGTTTCGGTCAGCGTCGAGGCTGGTCTCGCGGGCGACCGTCACGGAGATATGGCGGCCCGCCAGGTCACGGTTCTCTCGGCCACGGACTGGCGGGCGGTTTGCGACGAACTGGGCGCCGACCTGCCCTGGACCGTGCGGCGCGCGAACCTGCTGCTCGACGGCGTGGATATCCCCCGCGTCGCTGGCGGCCGTGTCGGAATCGGCCAATGCCTGCTCGAGATCACCGGCGAGACCGGCCCCTGCGAGCGCATGGACGAACAGCACGACGGCCTGAGACGGGCGTTGACCCCCGATTGGCGCGGCGGACGCACCTGCCGCGTGGTGTCCGGCGGCGAGATCCGGGTGGGAGACCCGGCCGGAATCGTCGGTATATAATCGGCCTCGACTCCGACAGTCCGACAACCGCGACCAGGACGGACGATGCCGACGACCGCCGGAATTTTCGAAGATCCGATCGCGCCCCACGAGCTCGGTCACGCCGAGCTCGCACCCGGCGGGGAGTTCGAGGCGGGATCCTACCAGACCTTCACCCTGACATACACCTGCGGATATTTCGGCATCGACGATTCGGGAAGTCTGCGCGTCGTCTTCCGGTTCGCGGCCGACCAGACCCGCCCGCAGTTCGACGACCCGAAGGGACCCAACTACACCACGGTCGTCGCCAGCAACAACGCGGTCTTGGAATACCGTTACGACCCCAAGGGAAACATCAGGCCCTGGGACCGCACCCTCTACATCAAGGTTGTCCGCGGATTCATGCGGAAGGGCGACACGATCACCGTCACCTTTGGCGATATCGGCCAGGGCTCCCCCGGCATGCGCCTACAGACGTTTTGCGAGGATACGTTCGAGTTCCGCGTCCTCGTCGACCCCATCGCCACCTACAACTACCAGCAACTGCCGGTCCAGCCGACGATCAGGCTGGTCCCGGGGCCGGTGGACCGATGGGTTGCCGTATGTCCGACGTCGCGACAGGCCGGCGAGGCGTTCCGCCTCTCGATCAAGGCGGAAGACAAGTGGGGCAACCCCACCGACAAGGCCGACGGGACGTTGACGTTGCGGTCGTCCCGGCCGGTCAACGGCCTGCCCGACCGGATCCGCTTCCCGGCGGGCGAATTCGCGTATCACGTCGAGAACCTTTCCGTGGACGCACCCGGGGACGTCGACATCGAGCTCCTGGACGACTCGGGCGCCGCGCTCTGCCGCGCCAACGCGCTTCGCATCGTCGAGAAGGCGGACCTTCGGCCCTATTGGGGCGACATGCACGGCCAGAGCGAGGAGACCATCGGCACCAACGGCGCGCGCCAGTATTTCGAGTTCGCGCGTGACCGCGCGTTCGTCGACGTCGCCGGACATCAGGGGAATGACTTCCAGATCACCGGGGATTTCTGGAACGCGTTGAACGGGTTCACCGCCGAATTCGACGAGCCCGGACGGTTCGTCACCCTGCCGGGGTACGAGTGGTCGGGGAACACGGCGCTCGGCGGAGACCGCAACGTGTACTACATGACGGACGACCGCCCCATCCGTCGGTCGTCGCACGCGCTGGTGGACGACAAATCCGATATCGACACGGACTGCAACACGGCCGCGGATCTTTTCGAGGTCCTGCGGGAAGCGGACGAGAACGTCGTCTGCTTCGCCCATTGCGGCGGCCGCTACGCCGACGTGAAGCTCGCGCACGACGGCGTCGTCGAGCGCTCGATGGAGATCCACTCCTCGTGGGGGACCTTCGAGTGGCTGGTCCGGGACGCCTTCGAGATGGGCTACCGGATCGGCATCGTCGGAAATTCCGATGGCCACAAGGGGCGCCCCGGTGCGAGCTATCCCGGCGCCGCTCACTTCGGCGCCATCGGCGGCCTGACCTGTCTGCTCATGCCCGAGCTCACGCGCGCGGCCGTGTTCGACTGCCTGCGCAAGCGCCGTCACTACGCGACCACGGGCGGGCGCCTCGTCATGGACGTGTTGACCACGTTCGACGGGGAAGGGACCCTCTATCACGATGATCCCGATCTAGGCCCGGCGGACGGGCGACCGGCAACCGGGGCGACGATGGGAGACATCGTCCATCTGCCGTCCGGCGGCGTGACGCTGGCCGTCGATGTGCTCGCGTCGGCGCCGATCGAGCGCCTCGACATCTTCAACGGACTGGATCATGTCGAGACCGTCCGTCCCTACGGCGCCGGCGAGCTCGGCAACCGTATCCGGGTGGTCTGGGAGGGGGCGGAGTATCGGGGCCGTTTCCGGCAGGTCATCTGGGACGGAACGGCGAGGTTCGAGGGCGCCAGGATCGAACGGCATCGCCCGATCAACTTCTTCAACCGGGACAAGACCATCGACCGGATCGGCGACGACACGCTCCGATGGCGCGCCCTGACCACTGGAAACCTCGGCGGGTTCGACGCCTGGATCACGGGCGCCAACGGCGGCGCGTTGAAGCTCGATACACCGCTGGTGAAGCTTGATCTTCCCTTGGACGACATCGGGTACGACGACCGCGTGTCCGAAGCCGGGGGCCTCGACCGTCGCGTGCGGGTGTTCCGGTTGCCGGAGGACAATCCCCACCGCGCCATGCGTCTCGAACGGCGGATCGACCTCAAGGACGTCGGCGACAACCCGTTGTTCGTGCGCGTGACCCAGGAAGACGGGCATCTCGCGTGGTCGAGCCCGATCTACGTCTACCGCTGACCGTCGGCAGCGACCGCCGGCAAGGGTAACGTGGACGGGGACGCGCGGGGTTCGTCGTCGAGAAGCCTCGCGCGCGGAACCGTGACCGAATTGAACCAGGGCCGAAGGGCGAAGAGGGAGAGAACCATGGCGCGTCTGGTGGACAAGGTAGCGATCGTGACCGGCGGAGGGTCGGGTATCGGGACGGCGACGGTTCGGAAGTTCGCGGTGGAAGGGGCGACCGTCGTGGCGACGGACATCGCTTCGGACGCGGGTTCCGCGGTCGTCGTGGAAATCGGCGCGAACGCCGTGTTTCTCCGTCACGACGTGACGGACGAAAGCCAATGGGAAACCGTCATGAAGGAGGCCGTCGATCGCTTCGGCAAGGTCGACATCGTGGTCAACAACGCCGGTATCATCGGTACCGGTGCGCCGCAGGACCCGGAAAACCTGTCGCTGGACGAGATGCATGCCATCGGCAAGGTCAACGTCGACGGCGTCTTGCTGGGCTGCAAGCATGCCATCATGGCGATGAAGGACCGGGGCGGCGCGATCGTCAACTTGTCCTCGATCGCCGGCATCTACGCGACTCCCGGGCTCGTCCCCTACGGGGCGAGCAAGGGCGCCGTCCGGCAGCTAACCAAGTCGGTGGCCGCCTACTGCGGGCAGCGGGGTTACGGAATCCGCTGCAATTCGGTCCATCCGGGCATTGTCGAAACACCGATGGGCGAGACCGTTCTCAATTTGCTCTTCGACGATCCCGAACAGGGACGGGAGGAACGCCGCAAGCAAGTCCCCGTGGGCCGCCTCGGGCGGCCCGAGGACATCGCCAATGCCGTGTGCTATCTGGCCTCCGACGAAGCGAGTTTCGTGAACGGCGCCGAGCTCGTCGTCGACGGCGGACAGCTCATCCTGTAGCGCGACCCGCTGGAACGTCCCGCGTCTCAGACCTCCGGCGGGATGTTGAACTCGGCGAAGAAATCGTTCCCCTTGTCGTCGATGACGATGAAGGCCGGAAAGTCCCGGACTTCGATGCGCCAGATCGCCTCCATGCCGAGCTCCGGATACTCGAGGCACTCGACCTCGGTAATGCAGTCCCGGGCCAGGCGGGCCGCCGGGCCGCCGATGGAGCCGAGATAGAAACCACCGTGGGTCTTGCAGGTCTCCGTCACTTGGCGCGACCGGTTTCCCTTGGCCAGCATCACCAGCGAGCCGCCGTGGGACTGTAACAGGCCGACGTAGGAATCCATGCGGCCGGCGGTGGTCGGACCGAACGATCCCGAGGCATAACCCTCCGGTGTCTTGGCGGGACCGGCATAGTAGACGCAGTGGTCCTTCACGTAATCGGGCAGTCCGTCGCCGGCGTCGATGCGTTCCTTGAGCTTGGCATGGGCGATGTCGCGGGCGACGATCATGGGCCCCGAAAGAGACAGCCGCGTCCGCACCGGATGAGCGCCGAGGGTGGCGCGGACGTCATCCATGGGCCGGTTGAGGTCGATCTCGACGACGTCTCCGCCGAGCCGGTCTTCCCGGATATCGGGCATGAACCGCGCAGGGTTCGTCTCGAGTTCCTCCAGGAACACGCCCGACGACGTGATCTTGCCGAGCACCTGCCGGTCGGCGGCGCAGGACACGCCGATGCCCACCGGACAGGAGGCGCCGTGACGGGGCAGGCGGACGACCCGCACGTCGTGGCAGAAGTACTTGCCGCCGAACTGCGCGCCGATGCCAAGTCCCCGCGTCATCTCGTGAACCTTGGCCTCGAGCTCCAGGTCGCGGAAGGCTTGGCCGTGCTCGTTACCGCTCGTCGGCAGGGTGTCGAGGTAACGGCAGCTCGCCAGCTTCACCATCTTCATGGTGAATTCCGCCGACAAACCGCCGATGACGATGGCGAGGTGGTAGGGGGGGCAGGCCGCGGTTCCCAGCGTTCTCACCTTCTCCTCGAGGAAGCTCATCATGGAGTCGGGGTTGAGCAGGGCGCGCGTCTGCTGGAACAGGAAGGACTTGTTCGCCGATCCGCCGCCCTTGGCCACGAACAGGAATCTGTAGGCGTCTCCCTTGTCCGCATGGATCTCGATCTGGGCGGGCAGGTTGTTGCCCGTGTTGATCTCCTCGTACATCGACAGCGGTGCCATCTGGCTGTACCGGAGGTGGCTCTCCGTGAAGGTCCGCAGGATGCCGGCCGAGATTGCCGCCTCGTCGTCGCCGTCCACCCACACGGTCTCGCCCTTCCTGCCCATGACGATGGCGGTGCCGGTGTCCTGGCACATGGGCAGGACGCGGCCCGCAGCGATGTTGGCGTTCTTGAGCAGCTCCCAGGCCACGTAGCGGTCGTTATCCGAGGCTTCGGAGTCTTCCAGGATCCCGGCGAGCTGTCGCAGGTGTCCGGTCCTCAGAAGGTGGGCGCTGTCCTCGAACGCCTGAGCCGCCAGCAGGGTCAGCGCCGCCGGATCGATCTTCAGGATGGAGCGTCCACCCGCGTCGATCCGGCTTACGTGATCCGTCGTTAAACGACGATACGATGTATCGTCGGCACCGAGCGGCACCATCTCGCGATGGGTGGAGTCGTTCATGGGACCTTCCCGGGTCGGATGCGAACGCGGGTCCCCAATGATAGCAGAGCCGTCCGGACGGCGCGGCGATGCGGACTTTGGGCCGTTCGGGTAGCGCGACGGTGGAAACCGCGCGAAGAGACCGGCCCGACCTACGGGAAGACGGCCGTTTCGGACAGTACCAGCGTGTCCGACTTGTTCTCGGTGGTATAGGCGTCAAAGTCCGTGCCGTCGGCCTTGATCCGCCCGAGAGGGTCCTGTTCCGGGTCGATGACGAACCCCATGCGTATCATCACCAGCGGCTCTTCGCCGACCGACTCGAAGCGGTAGTAGGCACCGGCCGGCATGATGACGCCTTCGTATGGCTCGCACGACCGCCGCTCGTCCCTGGGCCCGATGAAATCCACCCGTCCCCGAAGGACGACGAAGGTATGCTCGTCGTTGGGATGCGCGTGGATCGCGTTCTCGCCGCCCTCGGCATAGGTTTTGATGACGACCCACGAACGCCCGGTCGCGGCCAGGATGGTGTCGGTATTGCCCTTCTCCGGCAGGCGCGCCGTCAGATTGAAGAACTGGGGCGTCCCGCTGTCGTCCCGCGCGGCGCGGAGCTTGACGCCATAATCCTCCATGTTCTCGGCGTAGGGGAGAAATTCCTGCTGGCTCATCGGGAGCACTTTCCTTTGAAGAAGAGACCGGACGGGAGAAACGATCCTCTCACGCGTCCGCGCCGGGCGCAAGCGATCCCCGGATTCCCGGCGGGCTACGCGAGATCGACGGCGCCGCCGTCGCGGGCCGCCGACTCGACAATCGCCTCGAGGACGGCGACACCGTGGATCGCCTGATCGGTCGGCAGCGGGTAGGGATCGCCGCCGGCGACCGCGGCGGCGAACGCCTCGAGCTCCGACCGGCAGGTATCGAGCTTTTCAAATTCGCGCGTCCGCGGTTGTCCGTCGGTCGCGCGTACGGTCATCGACCCATCCTCGTCGATACGCGCCCAGCCTTCGGTGCCGAACGCCTGGAGGCGGAACAGGCGCGCGGTCGCCGTCAGCGTGCCGAGCAGGCCCGTGGCTCCGGTGGCGAAGCGCAGCAACACGGCGGTCGTATCGTGCGACTCCACCGCCAGCACCTGCCGGAGGCTGTGGGCCTGGACCCGGGCGATGGGACCGGCGAGGTGGATGAAGGCGTCGATGCAATGGATGCCGAGCGATGTCATGCCGCCGGCCGGGCTCTCCACGCCCTCGGAGCGCCAGATCTCCGGCGTCAGATCGAGGCCGTAAGGCGACGAGAACTGGCCTTCGAGATGTAGCACCCGGCCGACCTCGCCGGCCTTGATCATCCTCTTCAGCATGGACATGGCCGGGAGGAATCGCCGGTCGTGACCGAGCGCCAGAACCACGCCCGCGGTCTCGCAAGCGGCGACGGCCCGCCGTGCACTCTCGGCCGTGAGCGTGAATGGCTTCTCCACGAAGACGTGCTTCCCCGTCGCCGCGGCCCGTTCAATCTGCTCCGCATGTCGCGTGTGCGGCGTGGCGATCGCCACGGCGGCGATCGTCGGGTCCGTCAGCGCCGCGGCGTAGTCGCTGCCGAGCATCATGCCGTGACGTTCGGCGAAGTCGTCCGCCCTGGCGGGCGTGCGGGTCACGGCGCGGGTGAACCGGATCAGATCCCCCTTGGGGTGCCCGGCGTCCTGCACCGAATCGACCAGACGCCGGCCCCAGCGTCCGAGGCCAATGATGGCGGTATTCAGCATCACGCGGTCTTCGGGGGCGATCTCGGCGCGGTCTCGGCGATCATCACGACGACCTTGCGGATATACGGAGACATGAGGTTATAGCGCAGCTTCAATGTCATCCCGACTCTCCCTCGCCGGCGCGTTCGGACAAAGCGCGGATCCCGACGCTACCAGTCGGCGGGACGATTTGACAGGTCCCGGCGTCCGCGACATCGTGACGCTGATGAGCTGGGAGCGCGAGGTCGAGGAACTCAACCGGCGCCGCGCGTGGGCAGAGGAGCTCGGCGGCCGCGAGAGCGTCGAGCGCTTGCATGCCCAGGGACGGCGGACGGTGCGCGAGCGTATCGCCCGCCTGACCGACCCCGGATCGTTCCACGAGGTGGGCAAACTCGCCGGGAACCCCGTCTACGAAGACGGGAAGCTGAAGAAGGTCGTGCCGGCGCCTTACGTCATGGGACTGGCGCGGATCGACGGCCGCGAGGTCTGCGTCGGCGGCGAGGACTTCACGATCCGGGGCGGCGCGAGCTGGAGCGGCGCCCGGTCCAAGGGCGGGCAGAGTGGCTTTGTCGAGGACCTCGCCTACGAATACCGCATCCCCCTGATCAACCTGCTGGACGGGGCCGGTGGGTCGGTCACATCGGCCAGGCGGCGGGGGTACACGGTGCTTCCCGGGGCGCACGGCTTCGAGCGCAACGTTGCGCTCATGGACACGGCTCCGGTGATCGGCGCCGTCCTGGGATCGGCCGCCGGCGGCCCCGCCGCACGCGCCGTGCTCACCCATTTTTCGGTCATGGTCAAGGGTATCAGCCATGTCTTCGTGGCCGGCCCGGCGATCGCCGAACGCGGCCTTGGTGAGGACATCGACAAGGAGGGGCTCGGGGGGTACAGGGTGGCGGTCGACATCGCGGGCACGGTCGACAACGCCGTCGACAGCGAAGACGAGAGCTTCGCGCAGATCCGTCGCTTCCTCGGTTATATGCCGCGGAACGTGTACGAACTTCCGCCGGCGGTCGCCGCCGCCGATCCTCCGGACCGGGCGGAGGAGGAGCTCCTGTCGATCGTGCCGCGGGAGAGGCGGCGGCCCTACGACATGCGGCGGCTCGTCGAGCTGATCATCGACCGGGGATCGGGCTTCGAGATCCAGCCGACCTTCGGCCGCGCCGTGTTCACGTTCCTCGCGCGCTTCTCGGGCCGGCCCGTGGGCGTCATCGCTCACAACCCCGCCTACTACGGGGGCGCCGTCGATCCCAGGTCTGCCCGCAAGCAGACCAGGTTCATCAGGCTCTGCGACACCTTCCATATTCCCATCGTCTTCTTCGTCGATACGCCGGGTTTTCTGGTGGGTCGCAAGGTGGAGGAGGAAGGGATGATCCGGGACGGCGTAGAGAGCATGGCCGCGTTGTTGAAGGCGCGGGTGCCGGTGCTCACGGTGATCGTGCGTAAATGCTACGGCATCGCGGGCACCGTGCCGTTCGACAAGAACGGCGTGGATTTCCAGGTCGCCTGGCCGTCCGCCGAATGGGGCTCGCTGCCCATCGAAGGGGGTGTCGCCGTGGCCTTCCGACGGGAGATCGCGGCCGCGGCCGACCCCAGGAAGCGGGAGGCCGAGCTCGAGGCGGAGTTCCGCGAGCTGGCCTCGCCGTTCCTCACGGCTCAGGCCTTCGCCGTCGAGGACGTCATCGACCCGCGCGCCACGCGTCCGCTGCTGTGCCGGTTTCTGGACGCGGCGCAAGCGCGTCTCAGGGCCGACTTCGGTCACGGAGCGACGCCGGCGACCTCGTAGCAGCGTTCCATCAACCGCAACGACTCGAGATTGTCCAGCCGGTCGGTCCAGAACGGCTCGCCCGTGCGCACTCCGTTCGCGAAGTCCCGTACCGCGTTGGTGAAGCAGGCCTGGAAGTTCGCCGCGAGGTCGTGCTCCACCGGCGGCGCGTCGTCGCCGACGAGGAACAGTCTGTCGCGGTCGAAGACCATGGCGTCCCTGGCGCCGATCAGTTCCAGTCTGTCGCTCGGCCTCGCGGGATACCCAGGCGCGGACATGCTGCCGTCGACCACGGCCGTCACGCCGTTCTCTCCCCGCATGACGATGATCGCCACGTCCTCGCCGACGAGGTCCTTGTTGATCCGGTCCATCTCCACGGATATCACCTCGAACTCACCGAGCAGGGAGCGCAGGACGTCGAGTTGGTGGATCAACAGCTCGAACACGATGAGGCGCTCGAACGTCGCCAAATAGGGTTGGCGGACCAGATCCGGTGGCGTCGCTCCGTCGGTGGATGGCGCGAGTCCGGGGCTGCGGACGGTCATCCGTGCATGGGTGACCCGTCCGATGCGGCCTTCGCGCAGCCACTCTCCCATCTGAAGGTAGTGAGGCCGCCAGCGATAGTTCTCGTGGACCATGAAGCGGATACGGTCGCCGACGTCCGCGATCAGGGATTCGGCCTCCGCTACGGTTGGCGTCACGGGTTTCTGGGAGCAGGCATGAACCCCGTGATCGGCCGCGAGGCGGACCAGGTCGGCGTGGGTATCGACCGGCGTCGCGATGTCCACGGCCTCGGGCCGCGCGTCTTCCAGCATCCGGGCGAAATCCGTGTACACGGCCGGGATGCCGAATTCTCTCGCGCGTCGCTCCGCCTTCTCGGCGACCGGATCGCAGATGGCGACGACATCCACCTCCTCCACCACCGACCAGCCATTGAGGTGGAACTGGCTCATCAGACCCGCCCCGGCGAAGGCCACCCGGAGGTTGGCGCTGTCGATCATGGTGGTTCCCGTCGCAAGCATGGCGCACCGTCATCCGCCAGCCCACCATAGGAGAGGACGATCGCCCTCGACAAGGGCCTGTCGCGGAGTTGGGGCCGGGCCTCGCCGTCGGCCTTGAGGCCGAACGCGAGGAAGGCGCCGCCGACCCCGACCACGGCGTCGAGCTCGACCTGCGGCTGAGGCGGTAGGGGCGCGCCAGCCGTATCCCCCTCCCGGCCTCCTTCCTGTCAGGGGGGAGGAGCGCGAACGGATCCGGCGGCGGGGAAGCCTATGACCCGTCCCATACGGTGTCTCTCGTCGCTCGGAGAACTGTGCTAAAGGACGGCGTCTTCACCGTATTCCCCGCTCCCACGGGAACTCGCGCATGGCCCACCTGATCGGCGTCGACGTCGGCGGCACCAATACCGACCTGGTCTTCGTGGATACCGAAGCGGGCGAACTGCGTCTCGCCAAGGTGCCGTCGACGCCGACCAACCAAGCGGACGGCCTGATGCGCGGGATCGACATCCTGGGCGTCCCGCTGAACGAGGTGGATCTGCTGATCCACGGCACGACCGTGGCCACCAACGCCGTGATCGAACGCAAGGGTGCCCGCTGCGGCCTGATCACGACCAGGGGCTTCCGAGACGTCCTCGAGATGGGGCGTCGCGACCGCCGCCAGACGTATGGGCTGTTCGGCGATTTCCAGCCCCTGATCGACCGCGAGGACCGCCGCGAGGTGGACGAACGGGTCAGCGCCGAGGGAGACATCCTGACCGCCCTCGATCCCGACGAGGCGCGCGCCGTGGCCGAGGCGCTCGCCGAGGCCGGCTGCGAGGTCCTGGTCATCTCGTTCCTGCACGCCTACGCCAACCCGCACAACGAGGAGGCCGCCGGCGCGGCGGCGCGTGAGGTCTGGCCCAACGACTTCGTCGTCACGAGTTCCGAGGTCCTGCCCGTGGTCCGCGAGTTCGAACGGACCAGCACTGCCGTCGTCAGCGGCTACGTCCAGCCGCTCATCTCGCGATACCTCACGCGCTTGGGAGAACGGCTGAACGAGGGCGGCTACGACAAGGAATTCCTCGTCGTCCAGCTGAACGGCGGCGTGATGACGGCGTCCGTGGCGGCGCGGCTGGCCTCCAACACCATCCTTTCCGGACCCGCCGCCGGCGTCACCGCGGCGGCGGCCATCGCCGCCGACATGGACATCGGCGAAGTGGTGTGCTGCGACATGGGCGGCACCAGCTTCGACGCCTGCATCATTCGTGGCGGCAAGCCCCTGATCGCCGGTGAGAAATACCTGGACTTCCGTATCCCGCTGAGCCTGCCGATGCTCGACGTCGACGCCATCGGGGCGGGTGGTGGCAGCATCGCGCGCCTCGATTCTTCCGGCATCGTCGAGGTCGGCCCGGAGAGTGCGGGGGCCGACCCGGGACCGGCCTGCGCCGGGCGCGGCGGAACCGAGCCGACGGTGACCGACGCGAGCCTGACGCTCGGATACCTCGACCCCGGCGAGGTCATCGGGCGGGACGAGGGGATCGGCATGGACGTCGAGATGGCGCGCGCGGCGATCCGGGAAAAGATCGCCGGGCCGCTCGGTCTGGCGGTGGAGGATGCCGCGGAGGCGATCCTCACGGTCACCGGCGCCAGGATGGCAGGCCATGTGCGGGGGAATCTCCTCGGCAAGGGTCTCGACCCGCGCGAGTTCTCGGTGATCGCCTTCGGCGGCGCCGGTCCGGTTCACGTGAACCGGATCACCCGCGAGGTGGGTTTCCGCTCGGCCATCGTCCCCGCCTATCCGGGACTGACATCGGCGCTCGGGTGCGTGCTCGGCCGCCTGCGGCACGACTACCTGCGCACCGTGAACGTCGCCCTCGATACGCTCGATCCCGCCGTCCTCGGCGCGATCTTCGACGAGGAGACGCGGAAGGGACGCGCGTTGCTCGACGCGGAAGGCGTGCCCGCGGACCGGACCGCGGCGACCCTCGGGGCGGACATGTGCTACGCCGGTCAGGCCTATGTCATCCAGGTGACCTTCCCCGACGACGAGGCGCTGTCGCGGGACTCGATCCGGACGGCCTTCGAGGCCGCCTATCGCGAACGGTTCGCCAACCTGCTGCCGCACGCGAGCATAAGGATCGTCAGCACCCGGGTGACGGTCGCCGACACCGGGGGCGTTCCCTCGGTCGCCGACTTCGTCTCCGCGCCCACGGATGCGAGGCCGACCGTCGGTACCGCGCGAACCTACTTCGGCGGTGCCTGGATCGATGCGGCCAAGTACCGCCGGGCGGAACTCCCAGCGGGGTTCCGCCTCGACGGACCGGCATTGCTCACGCAGCCCGATTCCACCACACTGATCGAACCGGGCTTCTCCGCCACAGTGCACCCGACGGGGAACCTGTTGATCGAAGCGAACACCTGAGACGGGATCAGGACATGCGGAACATCGATCCGACGACCCTCGCCGTCGTCCGCGGCGCACTCGAGCAGATCGCGGACGAGATGGACACCGTACTGTCCACCTCGGCCTTCTCGCCCATCATCTCCGACGCCTGGGACCGCGCCAGCGGCATCTTCCACCCCAAAACGGGGGAGGTGATCGTCCAGGGCCGGACGGGCCTGCCCATCTTCATCATCGTCATGCAACACACCGTGCAGCATGTGCTGAAGGACCATCCGCCGGAGACCATGAAACCCGGCGACGTGTTCATCGTCAACGACCCCTATCGGGGCGGCACCCACACCATGGACTTGAAGTTCGTCCGTCCCTTCTTCCGCGACGGCGAGCTCAAGGCGCTGCTGGCGAACACCGGCCACTGGCCCGACGTCGGCAGCATGACCCCCGGCGGCTTCACGACGACGGCCACGGACATCTACCAGGAAGGGTTCCGCATACCGCCCGTCAGGATCTACGACGGCGGTGAGTTCAATCAGATCCTCGCCGACGTGATGTTCCACAACATGCGCGTGGCGGACGACCGTCGCGGCGACATGGCGGCGCAGCTCAACTCGCTGGAGATGGGCGACAGGCGCCTGCGCGAGTTCTTCGACCGTTTCGACGAGGACACCGTCTTCGCCTGCGTCGACGAATTGAAAGACCGGTCGGAGAGGCTGATGCGCGAATGCATCGCCGACATCCCCGACGGCGCGTACCGGTTCGTCGACCACATGGATTCGGACGGACTCGACGAAGGCCGGTTGACGATCGACGTCAAGGTGATCGTCGAGGGCACGAACATCACCTTCGACCTCTCCGGCAGCTCGCCCGAATGCCGGGGTCCGTTCAACAGCCCCTACAGCAACACCGTGACCGGCACGATGATCGCCGTGAAGCACGTGTTCTGGGACGTCCCGATCAACTCCGGGTGCTTCGAGCCCTTCGACTGGATCATCCCCGAGGGGTCGATGCTCAATCCGCGGGAACCGCGACCGGTGTCGGGTACGACCACCGAGTCGTGCAACATGATCGTCAGCACGACGCTCGGCGCGCTGGCCCAGGCCGTTCCGGGGCGGGTGCCGGCGGGCTACTTCGCGACCGGCTCGAACGTCTGCCTGGGTGGCACGCACCCGGACCACGGGGAGTATGCGGCCCTGCTGCTGATCGGCGGCGGGATGGGCGGTAACCCGGACGGCGACGGCCTCAACAACGGCTGTCCGGCGATCGGCGCCTCGCGCAACGGCTCGATCGAGATCGTCGAGCAGTCGGTCCCCTTCCTCTACACGAAGTACGGACTGCGCGAGGGCTCGGCCGGAGACGGCGAGTTTCGCGGCGGGCTCGGCGTCGAAGCGGCCCTGCAACTCCACGAGGGCGAGGGCTACCTCACGTTCCTCGGCGACCGGGGCACGATCGGCCCCTACGGCCTCGAGGGTGGCGATCCGGGCGCCACTGCCGATCACGAGTTCCATACCGGCGGCGAATACTGGCGGGCGCCGCACAAGACCAAGATCGACCGCGTGTACCTGAAGCCCGGCGACGGCATGGTCGTGCGCACCCCGGGAGGCGGCGGTTACGGCGACCCGGCCAGGCGTTCGCCGGAGGCCCGCGTCGCCGACAAGCGCCGCGGCTATCTCGGCCCGGCGGCCCAGGCCGCCGAATAGACTCGGGAACGCGGTAACGCCATGGCCCTGCCCGACCAGGCCCGCGCCGTGGTCATCGGCGGCGGCATCGCCGGTTGCTCGGTCGCCTGTCGCCTCGCCGAGCTCGGCTGGACGGACGTCGTCCTCGTCGAGCGTAACACCGTGTCTTCCGGCACCACCTGGCACGCCGCGGGCGACGTCAACATCATCCGCGGCTCGCTTGAGGCGATGCGGATCGTGCGCGACAGCGTCGAGCTCTATACGTCCGCGTCCGCGGAGACCGGCCAGGACATCGGGTTCAAGCACTGCGGGCTGATCTCGCTGGCCCAGAGCGAGGACCGTATGACGGACTACCGCCGCCAGATCGCGCTGTTCCGGTCCATCGGCGGCGAGGCCGAGTTGGTGCCGCCGGAACGGGTCGCCCGGCTCAACCCGTTCGTGCGCAACGACGACATCCTCGGCGCGCTTCACACGCCCGAGGCCTACCGGGTCAACCCGGCGGACGTCGCCCAGGCCGTGTCGAAGGCGGCGCGGCGCCGCGGCGTCGCGATCTTCGAGAACACCCCCGTCACCGGCATCGAGACACGAAGGGCGGGACAGGTGCGCGAGATCGCCGCCGTCGAGACCGACCGGGGCCGGATCGCCTGCGAGACCGTGGTGCTGGCCGGCGGTGCGTGGTCCCGCGACATCGGGCGGCTGGCCGGCGTCTCCGTCCCGCTGCACGCGGTCGAGCACAGCTACCTGATCACCAACGCGATCGAAGGCGTGGACGACCGGCTGCCGATCTCGCGCGACCCGGACGCCTACATCTATTCGCGCGAGGAGGTCGGCGGTTTCCTCATCGGGTTCTTCGAGCCGGGCGCCAAGCCGCTCTCCAGGGCGCAACTGCCGGACGACTTCTCGTTCGCCAGCCTGCCGGAAGACTGGGACCATCTCGAGCCCCACATCGCCAACGCCATCAACCGCTACCCGGCGCTGGAGACCGCCGGCATCAAGCTCCTGTTCACCGGCCCCGAGAGCTTCACGCCCGACGGCGCGTTCCTCCTGGGCCCGGCACCCGACGTGTGCGGGCTGTTCGCCCTCGCCGGCATGAACTCGTCGGGCATCGCGATGTCGGGCGGCGCGGCCAAGGTCCTGGCGGGGTGGATCGACGGAGGCGAGCCCACGATCGATATCACGGCGTTCGACATGCGTCGTTTCCCGCGCCTGCTGGGCAACACCGCTTGGCTCGCGGAACGCGCCAGGGAACTGCCGAGCCGGCTGTTCGAGGTCAACCTGCCCCGACGCGAGCACGGGCGCGGCCGGAACCTGCGCCTGTCGCCCCTGCACGGCCGGTTCGGGATGGCGGGCGCGCGCTTCGGACAGGTCGCCGGCTGGGAGCGCCCCAACTGGTTCGCGCCCGGCGACCGGGACATTGTCGACACGCCGACCTACGGACGGCCCGGCTGGTTCGACGCCGTGGCGGAAGAGCACGGGGCGGCGCGCGGGGCCGTGGCGCTGTTCGAACGCTCGCCCATGGCCAAGATCCTGGTCGAAGGCCCGGACGCCGAGGACCTGCTGCAAACGGTATGCGCCAACGACTTGTCGGGTCCCGACGGCCGGTTGATCTACACCGCCATGCTCAACGCGAACGGCGGGTTCGAGTCCGATCTCACGGTCACGCGCCTCGGCGGCGACCGGTTCCTCGTCGTCACCGGTGCTAACGAGGGGGTCCGGGACCACGACCGCATCGCGCGGCACGCCGGCGACCGGAGGGTCTCGATCGTCGATGTCACGAGCGCCTTCGCGGGTCTCGCCCTGACCGGACCCAACGCCCGCAAGCTGTTGTCGCGCGTCACGGAGAACGACGTATCGGACGAGGCGTTCCCCCACCTCACCGCGCGAGAGATATGGGTCGGCCCCGGACACGCGTGGGCGCTGCGTGTTTCCTACGCCGGCGAGCTCGGCTGGGAGCTGTTCATCCCGACCGAAAGCGCCGTCGCGGTCCACGACGCCGTCGTCGCGGCGGGCGAAGGCCTCGGCCTCGCCCACGCGGGCGCGTACGCCTCCAACACCTTGCGCATGGAGAAGGGCTTCCGCGCCTGGGGCCATGACCTCACGCCGGCGGAAACGCCGCTCGAAGCCGGACTCGGGTTCGCCGTGCGTCTCGACAAGCGGGTTCCGTTCATCGGGCGGGACGCCCTGTTGCGCCAGCGCGACGACGGCATCCGCAAGCGCATGGTCGTGTTCACGATGGACGAGACGGAGCTCTGGCCCGTCGTCCGCGAGCCGGTTCGGCGGGACGGCGAAGTCGTGGGGCACCTGACGTCGTCGGGCTACGGCTACTCCGTCGGCAAGATGGTCTGCATGGGCTTCGCGCGCAACGACGGCGATCCGGTCGGCGAGGACTTCATCGATTCGGGCGCCTGGGACATCGAGATCGCGGGCGAGCGCATTCCCGCCGAGGCGAGCCTCGCCGCCCCCTACGACCCCGGCGGCGCGCGCATGAGGGGATAGACGGAGCCGCGCCGCAACCGGCGCTCCCGTTCCGTCGCCGTCTCGTTCACCGCCCTCCCGTCGCCCGTCAGCGCCACGCCGTAATCGCGCAGCGCGCTCTCGCGGCCGACGAAACCGCAGCGGACATCGCGGAGCACGCGCGAGGGATCGCGCTCCAGCGGGTCGCCCCAGCCGCCGCCCCCGGAAGATCGCGCGACGAGTCGCGCGGGACCGTAGACACGGTTGCCGTAGGGCGGCGCGACTTCCGGCTCGCCGCCGGCCGGCACGATCTCCATCTCCGCCTCGCGGCCCGTACCGCCGCCGTTGACGCCGTACCCCGACGGATAGACGAGCCCCTCGCCGCGGAAGGAGTGGACCGCCTCTTCCTCGATGGCGACCTCGTAGTGGATGCCGGTGCCGCCCCGAAACTCTCCGGGACCGCCCGAATCGCGGCGATACTCCTGGCGCAGGAAACGCATGGGATAGCGCTGCTCGCAGGACTCGGCGTTCTGAAGGAGAAGCCCGCCGAGGGTGATGACGTGGCCGAGCTGGTCGAAACCGTCCCGGCCCCGGACCGCGCCGGCGCCCGGCATCGTGCACCAGTGAATCATGACGTAGGGGTCGTCCGAGTCGACACGGCCCGCCGTCACCCCGTGCACGCCCTTCCCCCAGCCGGCGCAGGCGTTGGCCGGATCCGCCTGGGCCAACGCCTTCCAGGTGACGTGGACGATCTCGTGGGCCACCGACTGCGTGCTCTGGGTCATGGGCGCTGGCGGTCGCGGATTGACGACAGTGCCGAGCGGCGCGATCAGGGTCGTCGCGCGGAAGGCGCCGCCGTTCCGGGGCAACGCCGGGTCGAGAAACGAGAACAGGCCCAGGTAAACGCAGGCGTGGGTGGTGACGAGAGACGCGTTCTTGAAACCGCGCACCTGTGGATGGGTTCCCGTGAAGTCCACCGTCAAGTGGTCGCCGGCGATGGTCAGGGCCACGCGGATGGGGATCTCGACATCCTCGAAACAGTCGTTGTGGCTGAGCTCCTCCGCCTCGTAGCGACCGTCGGGAAGCTCGCGGACGGCGGCCCGGAACATGCGCTCGCCGTGGTCCAGGAGCGCGGCGATGGAGGCCTTTCCCGTCTCGACGCCGAACTCCTCGATCAAGGCGGAAACGCGCTCCGCCCCAATCCGGGTCGAGCCCAGCATGGCCCGCAGATCGCCGCCGAGCAGGCGCGGCGTGCGGGTATTAAGCAGGAGGAACTCCCACAGATCGCCCAGCAGCTCGCCCCGGCGCACCAGCTTGAGCGGCGGCAGCCGGACGCCCTCATGCCAGATCTCGGTCGCCTCCGCGAAGTACGAGCCGGGAGCGCCGCCCCCGATGTCCGATTGGTGCGCCCGGATGCAACCGAAGGCCACCAGCTCTCCCGCGACGAAGACGGGCCGGACGACCACCCAGTCGGGCAGGTGGTTGCCACCCGCCTCGTAGGGGTCGCTGGCGAGGAAGACGTCTCCGTCCTCGATCTCGTCCGGGAACGCGTCGAGGACGGCCTCGACCACGAAGCCGCCGCAGCCGGCCTGGATCGGGATGCCGTCCGACTGCGAGACCGGTTCGGCCCTCGAGTCCGTCAGGAAGCAGGCGAAATCGTGGCACTCGCCGAAGAACGGGCTCCACGCCGTGCGCATCATGACCCGGCCCATGTGCCGGCCGATGTCGTCGAACCGGTTCTGGATCAGCGCCAGGGCGACCGGATCGGGCGTCTCCGTCCCCGAGGCGGCGGGATCCGTCATGCCTCGGCGTTCCGAAGGGCCCGCCACACGCGCTGCGGCGTCGCCGGACAGTCGAGCCGCCGCGCGCCGCGCGCCGACAGGGCGTCGATCGCCGCGTTCACGATCGCCGGAGGAGCGCCGATGGCGCCGGCCTCCCCACAGCCCTTGACCCCGAGCGGGTTGCTCTCCGTCGGGATCTCGTTGAACGAGATGGCGAGGTCGCACATGTCGTCGGCCCTGGGCAGCGCGTAGTCCATGAACGAGCCGGTCACCGGCTGCCCCGTCTCGCGGTCATAGGCCATGTCCTCGAGCAGAGCCTGGCCCGCGCCCTGGGCCACGCCGCCCTGAACCATGCCTCGGACGATCGTCGGATTGACGATGGTCCCGAAGTCGTCGACGGCCGTGTAGCGCACCACCGAAACCACGCCGGTCTCGGGATCGATCTCGACCTCGGCCACGTGACAGCCGTTGGGCCAGGCGGAGGCGCGGCGCCGGTAGCGCTCGTGCGTGTCGAGGTCCTCGTCGAGATCCTCGGGACGGCGCCCCGGATCGCGGGCGATGGCGGCCGCCTCGAAGAGGCCGAGCGCCCGGTCGGTCCCGGCGACGATGAAGCGTCCGTCCGCGAACTCGACGTCCGCGACGGCCGCCTCGAGCACGTGGGCGGCGATCGTCCGGCCTTTCTCGATCGCGCGGTCGGCGGCGGCGCGCAGGGCCGATCCCCCCATCTCGGTCGACCGCGAGCCGCCATGCCCGCCGCCGATCGCGATCCGGTCCGTGTCTCCCTGGTCGAAGCCGATATGGTCGAGAGGCACGCCGAGCCGGTCGGAAACGATCTGGCGCAGCGTCGTCTGGAGGCCTTGGCCGTTGTCGAAGGTGCCGAGCAGGAGCGTAACGGTATCGTCTTCCGAGAACCGGATATCCGCGCCCTCCTCCGCCGGCCCCAGCGTGTCGTCGATGTAACAGCCGATACCGATGCCGCGAAACATGCCGCGTGCCTCGGAATCGGCCCGGCGCGCCTCGAACCCCGCGTAGTCGGCCTCCGCCAGGGCGCCCTCCAGGGCGGCCGGGAAGTCGCCCGAATCGAACGTGAAGCCGAAGGGGGTCGTGTACGGCAGGGCAGTCGCCGGGACGAGATTGCGGCGGCGCAACTCCGCCGGATCGATCCCTATGTCGTCCGCCGCGGCGTCGAGCAGCCGCTCGACGAGATAGATCGCCTCGGAGCGCCCGACGCCGCGATACGAGCCCGTCGGCGTCTTGTTGGTGAAGACGGTCTTGACCTCGAGGTGCGCGGCCGGGATGTCGTAGACACCCGAGGCCGCCGAAGCGTTCGCCTTGGTCGGCAGCATGGGCGTCGAGCCGGCGACGTAGGCCCCGTGCGTGGCGATCGTCCGAACGCGGAGCCCGAGGATGCGTCCGTCCGCGTCGAGCGCCATCCGGGCCTCGCTCACGTGGTCGCGGGCCTGATCGTCGCTCACGAAGGACTCGCCGCGGCCGCCCGTCCACTTGACGGGCCGACCGAGCCGCCTCGCCGCCCACAGGACCAGCGCGTACTCGGGATAGGCGTAGTTCTTCATGCCGAAACCGGCGCCGACGTCGGGCGCCACCACCCGCAGATCGGCCTCGGCGACGTGAAGCACCTGTTCGGCGAGTTGCTTGCGCAGGTTGTGGACGTTGGCGCAGGTGACATGCAGCGTATACCGCCCCGTGGCAGGATCGAACTCGCCCATCGCCGCGCGGCCTTCCATGGAGGCGACGGCGAGGCGGTTGTTGACCAGCCCCGCGATCTCCGTCACGCGCGCCGCGGCGGCGAACGCCGCCTCGGTGGCCGCGGCGTCGCCGGCTTCCCAATCGACACAGACGTTCCCCGGCGCCTCGTCCCAGAGCCGGGGAGCGTCCGCGTCCATGGCCCGGGCCGTATCGGTGACGGCCGGCAAGGGCGCGTAGTCGACTCGCACGAGGTCCGCCGCGTCCCGCGCCCGGTCTTCCGTCTCGGCGACGACCAAGGCCACCGGATCGCCGACGTGACGCACCCGGTCGCGGACGAGCGGCCAGCGCGGGGGCACGAAACACGTCCGTCCGTCGCGGCCCTCGATCGTCACGGCGCACGGGATCGGGCCGACGCCATCGGCGGCGAGGTCGGCATGGGTGAACACCGCCAGGACGCCGGGCGTCCTCGCCGCTTCCGCGCGGTCGATCCCCAGCACGTCGGCGTGCGCGCGCGGCGAGCGGACGAGCACGGCCGTCGCCTCGCCCGCGAGGCGGATATCGTCGACGTAGCGGCCGCGCCCGGTCAGAAACCGTTCGTCCTCGACCCGCCGCACGGGTTCGCCGATCCGCGCCATCCGTTCCCCTCCCCGTCGCTGTCCCTCCGTCGTTCTTCAAACCTGCGTCGTCGAAGCCGGCGTTGCAAGGACCGGCGCGTCGCGGACGAGGGAGCCGGGGACGTACTTGGACAATCCGATGAGCTTGGCGCGGTTCCGGCCCTTTACTTCTCGGCAAGGGAGAGGTTACGCGGCATCCGCTGGTCGCACGCGCTTGGCAATCTCGGTTCCGCGCTCCCATTCGATCCGTGCGATGTCGTACTGGCTCTGGAGACCGATCCAAAACGGTGCGCCGTTGCCAAAATAGAGGCCGAGACGCACCGCCGTGTCGGCGGTGATCGAACGGCGGCCATTCAGAATGTCCGTCACGCGGCCCGACGGAACGCCGAGGTCGAGCGCCAGCCGGTTGGCACTCAGGCCCCTCGCTTCGAGTTCGCGCTTCAGCAGCCGGCCAGGGTGTGAGATCGGAAGCATGGCGTTCATCCCCTGTGGTAATCGACGATCTCGACGTGGTGGGCGTCACCCGCTCGAAACTCGAAGCAAATCCGCCAAGGCCCGTTCACCGTCATCGCCCATTGACTTGCGCGAGTCCCTTTGAGCCTGTGCAACCCGACGCTCTTGAGCGGGCTCAGGTCACGGAGTGTATCGGCAGCGTTGAGCGCCAGCAGCAAATCGATAGCGGCAGAGAAGTCCAAGCCACGAAACCGGTTCGGCGTTTCACCTTCCCAGACTTTTCGGCTGGCCGCATTGCGCCACGAGCGGATCACGGCAAAAACGTACTACGCCAGTCAGCCCAATACAAGAGCATGTCCTGGTTCAATACATATGAGACACGGTCCATCGGACCGGTGGGCATCCGGTCTCGCCATGGCCAGAAGTCCGCTTATGGCCGTGGCTGTCCTCGGAGCCGCTGGAAACGGCGGGAGGTCGGCGAACTCCGTAAGCGTATGGCCCGCCTGGAGGGCCTGCGCGAGGCGATCGGCGGTCGTCACGCGGCCTGATGGGGACGCGGCGTCAGAACCCGTCGTCCTCGATCTCGGAGTGCCGGAAAGGCGAGTGGGTGGCGAGGTAGGAGATGTCCTCGTCGACCTGTTCGCGCTCGTGGACGAGGTAATGCTCGACCCCGTCCCGGAACCGGGGTTCGCGTATCCAGTGGGCCGAATAGGTATGCACGGGCAGATAGCCCCGGGCGAGCTTGTGCGGCCCCTGCGCGCCCGCCTCCACACGCTTCAAGCCTCGCTCGATGGCGAACTGGATCGCCCGATAGTAGCACGCCTCGAAGTGCAGGAAGCGATGATCCTCCCGGCAACCCCAGTTCCGGCCATAGAGGGTGTCGCCGCCGACGAAGTTGAGTGCGCCCGCGATGTACCTTCCATTGCGCGACGCCATCACCAGGGCGATTTTGTCGGCCATGGTCTCCCCGACGAGCGAGAAGAAGAGGCGGTTCAGGTACGGACGCCCCCATTTCCGGCTGCCGGTGTCCATGTAGAACGCGAAGAAGGCGTCCCAATGCTCTTCCCGGAGGTCGCCGCCGGTGAGGACCTGGACGTCGATGTCCGGGTTCTCGTGGATTTCCCGACGCTCCCGGCGGATCTGCTTCCGTTTGCGGGATGTGAGATCGGCTAGGAAATCGTCGAACGCGGCGTACCCGTTGTTGAGCCAGTGGAACTGCTCGCCGGTGCGCTGTAGCAGCCCGGAGGCGCCACATTGCCTCCACTCCTCCTCGGTCAGGAACGTGATGTGGAGCGACGAGACCTTGAGCCGCCGCGCTACTTCGACGCATCCCGCCAGGGCGAGCTCGCGGTTCGTTTCCCGGTCCGCGTCGTCCCGGGCCAGGAGCCTCGGGCCCGTTACCGGCGTGAACGGCACCGCGAGCTGGAGCTTGGGGTAATACCGTCCACCGGCCCGCTCGAAGGCGGCGGCCCATCCGTAGTCGAACATGTACTCGCCCATCGAGTGGGACTTCACGTAAAGGGGCGCCGCCGCCCGCAACTTCCCGTCGGCGTCTTCCACCGCCACGTGGTAGGGCGTCCAGCCGGTCTCGGCGCACACGCTGCCGCTGTCCTCCAGCGCCCTGAGAAAGGCGTGGGACAGGAAAGGGTTGTCGCCGCCGGCGCAGGCGTCCCATTCGGCGGCATCGATCCGTCCGATGTCGCCGACGGCCTTGATGGTCGCCGGCGCCTGTTCGACGTCACCCATGGATGGCGGTCAACCTCGTCGTTTCGCCGGGAATTTCGAGTCGCCCGAGAGAAGACGAGTGTACCAAAGCCGTGTGTCGCCGATCACCTCGGACGACAGGGAACGCCGGAGCCGTTCCGGCCGATCCGGAGCGGCTTCAATCGATTTGCACCATGGCGTCGATTTCGACGGATGCGTCGAAGGGCAACGAGCCCATGCCGATGGCGCTGCGGGCGTGCCTGCCCGCTTCGCCGAAAACGTCGACCATGAGGTCCGAGGCGCCGTTGATGACCTTGGGCTGATCCCTGAAGCCGGCGGGCGCGTTGACGAAACCGTTCAGCTTCAACACGCGCGCGACACGGTCGAGATCGCCGCCGCAGGCCGCCTTGACCTGGGCGATGACGTTCAGGGCGCAGAGGCGCGCCGCGGCCGCTCCGGCCTCCACGGAAACCTCGTCGCCCACGGTCCCGGCGTATTTCAATTCGCCGTTCTCCAGGGGCAACTGCCCCGCGACATGAACGACGTTGCCGCTGACCACGTAGGCCACGTAATTCGCGACGGGTACCGCCGCCTCGGGGAGCGCGATCCCGAGTTCCGCGAGCCGCGCATTGATCTTTCCGGCCATGAAAGTCCTCCCTGGTCCGATGGTTGACGGTTCGGGCCGAACCGGAACTACGAAACCTCCCGGTACAGGATACGGTCGCGCCGTTCCCGCAGGCGCTCGAAACGGTCGAGGGCGTCGGGGTCGAAATCGCGTTCCGGGACCGTTTCGGGATCGAAGTGGCCATGACGGTCCTCTCCCCGGACCAACATGGCGGAATCCCGGAATCCCGACGTCTGTTCGATCTCGGCCGAGATGTAGCGCACGACGAATCCGATCCTCGGGAGCGGCGAGACGTTGGGCGAGGAACCGTGCGCGACCCGGACGTGGTGCAACGACATCTGGCCCGGCTCCAGCTCGATGTCCACGGCCCTGCCGTCGTTCACCTCGACGGCGATCTCCTGGCCGCGCGACAGAAGGTTCTTCTCGTCGAACGTGTCCGCGTGGGGCATCGGTTCCCCGTGCGACCCTGGAATCATTCGCATGCAGCCGCTTGCCCGGGTGCTGGGCGTGAAGGCCAGCCACGCGGAACAGATCCGCGTTCCGCTCAATCCCCAGTAGGTCGCGTCCTGGTGCCAGGAGACGTAGGTCAGATCCCCGGGATGTTTGACGAAGAAATTGGTGGTCCAGCACAGGATGTTCGGTCCCAGGACGCACTCCACGGCGTTGAGGATACGCGTGTCCCGCGCCAGATCCGCCATCCACTTGAGCACGAGATGGCCTTTGACGTTGACGACGTCGACGCCGAGCTCCGCGCCCTTCCGCCGCGCTTCCTCGTAGAGTCGGCGATAGTGCTCGGCCTCGTCCGGGCCCAGTACGTCGATCGGGAAAACGAAGCCGTCATCCTCGTAGCGCGCGACCCGCTCGGCGCTCAGTCCACCGGCCATCCGTCTGGCTCCTTCCCCGGACCGTCGATGCCGGGACGGTCCCGGTCGAGCGGGAACCGTCCAATACGCCGACATACCGCTGTCGACGGGCAGCGCCACGCCGGTGACCATCTCCGACTCGCGGCGGCGTCTCTCAAATTATAGCGCCTCTCGGACCGCGCGCCAGTTCGGCGGAGCGACGCCCGGTCACGTCAGGGCATCCGGGGGAGTTTTCGCGGCGAAGACGGCGTCCAGGTTGTCGAGTGCCCGGAATCCCATGGCGTCGCGGGTTTCCACCGTCGATGTCCCCATATGCGGCAGCAGGAAGGTGTTCCGAAGGCGGCGGTATCCGGGATGGATGTCGGGTTCGCCCGGATAGACGTCCAGTCCGGCGGCGGTCAGCTTGCCCGACTCGAGGGCGGCGACGAGATCCTCGTCGACGACCAGGTCGCCCCGCGCCGTGTTGACCACGATCGCCCCGTCCGGCAGCAGCTCGATCCGTTCCCGCGTCAGGAAGCGCCGCGTCTCGGGCGTGAGCGGGGCATGCAGCGAGAGCACCTGACTGGCCCGGAGCAACGACTCCGGGCTCTCGTGAAACTCGGCGCCGTTCTCGAGCTCCGGCGGGAGCCGGTTCCGGTTGTGGTAATGCACCTCCATGTCGAAACCCCTGGCGCGGGCGGCGACGGCGCGTCCGATGCCGCCCATGCCGTAGATGCCGAGACGCTTCCCCGATATGTCGGTGCCCAACATGCCGGTGGGGCTCCACGCCTCCCAACGTCCTTCGCGGATCATGGCCTCGCCTTCCGCCGCGCGGCGGGCGGCGCCGAGCATGACCGTCATCGTGAGATCGGCAGTCGCCGCGTTCAGGACTCCGGGCGTGTTCGTGACGAAAATGTTCCGGGCCTTCGCGGCCGTCAGGTCGATGTGCTCGTATCCCACCGAGAAGGTCGCGATCGCCCTTACGCCCTCGGGCAGGCGCTCGATCACGTTGGAGGGGAATTTGTCGGTCGCGCAGACCAGTAGCGCCTCGCGGTCCCGCGACAACGCCACCAGCTCCTCCGTGTCGTATGCCCTGTCGTCGGGATTGAACTTCGCGTCGTAATCCCGCGCCAGCCTCGCCTCGACGGCGGGCGGCAGCTTCCGCGTCACCAGTATCTTCGGCTTGTCCCTCATTCGTTCCGACCCGTCGCTCCGAAAGGTTTCCGAATCACCCTGTCGCCGAATCGCTCGGGCGCGTCGCCAAGAGTCCGTGATATACACTGTGGCCTCCATGACGATCAAAGCTCCGAACGCGCCGGTCTGGACGGCGATCGCCGCCGCGATCGTTCTCGCGCCGGTCGGCGCCGATTCGGCCGCCGGTCCCGATCCGTTGCCGCATCGCGCCGTTTACGACCTGACCTTGAAAACCGCCGTTTCCGATACTGGAGTGACCGGCGTTTCGGGACGCATGGCGCTCGAGTGGGCGGACGCCTGCGAGGGCTACACGACCGCCCAGCGTATTCATATGCGGATCGACCGGGCCGAAGGGCGGCCGGTCGACAACGATTTCACCGTCGCCTCCTGGGAGTCCAAGGACGGCGACACGTTCCGCTTCAGGATTCGCAACGTCGTCGTCGGCGCGCTGGTGGAGGAATTCGGCGGGCTCGCCGAGCGCGACGGCGTCCGGCGGACGGGTGTCGTTCGCATGAAGGTCCCCGTCGCCGGGACTATCCCGCTGCCCGCCGGCACCGTGTTCCCTTCCGAGTACGCCAGCATTCTGACGCGCGAGGCCAGGAAGGGGGCCACGCGCATCGAAGCGCGGGTCTTCGACGGAATGGGCGAGGAGGGCCTGTTCGACGTGGTCGCGTTCGTCACCGGACACACCCCGGCCGGCCAAGCCGCCACCGGGCTCGCCGAGCTGGACGACGAGGAAGCCTGGAACATGCGGACGGCTTATTTCAGGGTCGGCGATACGTCCGGACTACCGGAGTACGAGGTCGGGTTCAGGTTGTTCGCGAACGGCGTGGCCGACCGGCTGGTCCTCGACTACGGCGATTTCGTCCTCGGTTCGAGGATGGCGCACTTCGAGGCGCTTCCCGATTCCGGCTGCTGACGGCGGCACGTTCCCTGGAAACCCGCGTGTCGCGTCCGCTCCTTACCGCGCGGCGGCGACGGTCTACTCGTCCCGGACGGGCCATAACCAGGCGGCGCCCCGCACGCCGCTGGAATCGCCGTGGACATTCCGCCGCAACTCGGTCGTGATCTCGTCCGAGAACGCGTATCCCTTCCAGAGACGGGGAACGCTCTCGTACAGACGCTCGATGTTCGAGCAGCCGCCGCCGAGAACGATGACGCCCGGGTCCAGGACGTTGATCACGGAAGCAAGGGACTTGGCCATTCTCCGCTCGTAGCGGGCGAGCGCCGCCTCCGCCATCTCGTCGCCGGTCCGCGCGCGTGATGCGATCTCTTCCGCTGTCGAGGCCGGACCGCCGCTCACGGTGTGGTCGCGGGCCAGCCCCGGACCCGACAGGAAAACCTCGATGCAGCCGCGCTTGCCGCAGTAGCAAGGGGGTCCCGGCGTCTCTTCCGCGTCGGGCCAGGGCAGCGTGTTGTGGCCCCATTCCCCCGCGACCGCGTTCGATCCGGTCAAGACCTTGCCGTCGACGACGATGCCTCCGCCGGCGCCGGTGCCGACGATCACGCCGAAGACGACCTCGGCATCGCGGCCGGCGCCGTCGACGGCCTCGGACAGGGCGAAGCAGTTGGCGTCGTTGGCGACGCGAACGGGACGGGCCAGGGCGGCGGCCAGATCCTTGTCGAAAGGTTTTCCGATCAGCCATGTGGAGTTCGCGTTCTTCACCAGCCCGGTGGCCGGGGAGACGATGCCGGGAATCCCGACGCCGACGGTGCCCCGGACTTCCACGCCCTGTTCCAGTTCGGCCACGACATCGGAGATCGCTCTCACCGTTCCGTCGTAGTCGTGCCGGGGCGTGGAGACGCGAACGCGGCCGCGTTCCTCGCCGCTCGACGACAACGCGATGGCCTCGATCTTCGTGCCGCCTACGTCGACACCGATTCGCAGACCCGGTTCCTCGCGCTTCGGCCCGGCGGAAGCGTCGACGCTCATCGGAAGCCCCGGTCGGCGAGGCAGCGTTCGACGATGGCGCGCGCCTCGGTCCAGTCGGTGGCCCGGTGATGGCTGTCCTCGGAAGGTCCGAAGAGCTCCGCCAACCGGCGGTCGGCCACGAAATGGACGCGGGCGACGCGATCCGCGGCCCGGGCGACGGACGTGTGGTTGCGGGGGATGTCGTCGATGAAGACGGTGGGCGCGTCGGTCCGGGCGCTCAGGCGGCGGACCGCCGGTCCCTTGTCGCCGGCGTTGGTGATGACGGGATAGTCCATGCCGTGCCGCCGCAGGCATCGTGCGCGCCCTTCGCGTGCGTGCGGTGGAATGTTCGAGAGGACGACGATCCGGGCGCGGCCGGACAGGGCGCGCAGGGCCGCGGCGGCGCCGGGCAGGGGCTCGAGATCTTCCACTCTCTCCCTGTAGAAATCGTCCAGGATCGCCCTGATCTCGTCGGACTCGACCGGCTCGTCGTCGGCCCGCCGCCGCACGTTTCCCACGAGTCGGAAGGAGGTCCAGTCGAAATAGAGGTTCCGGCTTTCGAGGTATGCCTCGAAGGCCGTCATGAACTCGACGAGAACGCCGTCGGCGTCGCAGACGATCAACGGGCGCGCCGCCTCGACGATGGCGGAGTCTATCTGCTCGATGGTCTCGGGGGAGAGGACTTCGGACATGCTCCGACGCCGGTTACATCGGGGCCGGCGCGCCCGACCGGGTCGCCGCAGTCGGGGAGAACCCTACACCGCCAGATTGATCCAGGTCGTCTTGAGCTGGGTGAACTTGTCGAGCGCGTGGATCGACTTGTCGCGTCCGAATCCGGATTGCTTGTATCCACCGAAAGGCACGGTCATGTCGGCCTGGTCGTAGTTGTTGATCCACACGGTTCCGGCCTTGATGGCCCGCGCCGTCTTGTGCGCGGTCGCGAGGTCGCTGGTCCACACCGCCGACGCGAGGCCGTAGATGGTGTCGTTGGCGATGGAGATCGCCTCGTCCACGTCCTTGAAGGCGATGACCGAAAGGACGGGCCCGAAGATCTCCTCCTGGGCGATCTTCATGTCGTTGCGCACCCGGTCGAAGATCGTCGGCTCGACGTAGTAACCGCCGGTCTCCTCGCGCACCCGGTTGCCTCCGTGGATGAGGTCGGCGCCGGCGTTCCGCCCCTCGTCGATGTAGTGGAGCACCTTGTCCATCTGGGTCCGGTCGACGACCGCGCCCATGCGCGTGCCGGGATCCAGGGGCGCGCCCGGTACGTGGCGCGCGGCGTTCCTGGTGACGAGCTCCATGAACTCGTCCTTGATCGAGTCCTGGACGAGCAGCCGCGACCCGGCATTGCAGATCTCTCCCTGATTGAAGAATATCCCGAAGCACGCCGCCTTGGCGGCATACTCGAGATCGGGCGAATCGGCGAGCACGATGTTGGGCGACTTGCCCCCGAGCTCGAGGCCGAGGCGCTTGAGATTGGATTGCCCGGCGTATTGCATGAGCTGCTTGCCGACCTCGGTGGAACCCGTGAAACCGATGCCGTCGATGTCCATGTGCAGGCCCATGGCCATGCCCACCTTGCCGCCGCTGCCGGTGACGACGTTGAGCACGCCGTCCGGAACGCCCGCTTCCGCCGCGAGCTCGGCCAGCCGCAGCGCCGTCAGGGACGAGACGGAGGCCGGCTTGAGGATGACGCTGTTCCCGGTCGCCAAGGCCGGGCCGAGCTTCCAGGACGCCATGAGCAAGGGGAAGTTCCACGGCACGATGACGCCGACGACGCCGAGCGGCTCGCGCGTGATCATGCCGAGGAACGCCGGATCGGAGGGGGCGATCTCGTCGTAGACCTTGTCGACGAGCTCGGCGAACCAGTCGATGCTCGCGGCCGACGCCGGAACGTCGATCCGGGTGGTGTCCCGGATGGGCTTGCCCACGTCCAGGGTCTCGAGCAACGCCAGCTCCTCGCGGTGGTCGCGCATCTTTTGGGCGAGCTTCTGTAGCACGCGCTTGCGGCGGGCCGGCGCCATCCCGGACCACACGCCGGACTCGAAGGCCGCGCGGGCGGCCTTCACCGCGCGATCGACGTCCTCCCCGGCGCACGAGGCGATGGGGGCGATCTCCGAGCCGTCCGCCGGGTTGATGCTGGCGTAGGTCGCGCCGGAAGCGGCGTCGACGAATTCGCCGTCGATGAAGGCCTTGCCGCGGATATCGAGTCCGCTGGCGGCTTCTCTCCAGTCGTCGAGGGTTTCCGCTGCCGACATGGGTTCGTTCCTTGCTGTTCGGTGTGGCGGACGGGCAAAACGAAGGCCGCGCGATCGCGCGGCCTCGCCGCCCCGTGGACGTTTCGACTACTTGATCCTCGATTCCTTGAACTCGACGTGCTTGCGCGCGACGGGATCGTATTTCCTCATCGACAACTTCCCGGTCTTCGTCCGCGGGTTCTTCTTGGTCACGTAGTAATAGCCCGTGTCGGCCGTGCTGACGAGCTTGACCTTGAGGACGGTGGGTTTTGCCATGGCGGCTGTTCCCCTGTCGTGTCGTTCACCGGAATCCTGACCGGGACTCTAACGGCGGGGACCCGCGAGTCAAGACTTTGTCCCGGTTCCACGGGCGGCGCCGCGTCGAGTTATGCCTTGTCCAGTTCCGGGCTCTCGGCCGGCCCGTCCCGGCCCGCCGCGCGAAGGCGCTCGAAACCGGCTTCGAGGTCGGCGATCAGATCGTCGGGGTCCTCGAGGCCGACGTGGTAGCGCAGCGTCGTCCCCGGCGCGTCCCATGTCGTCGCCGAGCGCAGCTTCTCGGGCCGGGTGGGCAGGACGAGGCTTTCGTAGCCGCCCCAGGAGCCGCCCATGCCGAAATAACGGTAGCCGTTCAGCATGGCCGCGACGGCCTCCTGCGGGGTTTCCTCGAGCACGACGCCGAACAGTCCCGAGGCGCCCTTGAAGTCCCGCTTCCAGAGCTCGTGTCCGGGATCGCCGGGCAGGGCCGGGTAGAGCACGCGCGCCACCTCGGGGCGGGTCTCGAACCATGCCGCGAGCTTCAGGGCCGACTCCTGGTGGCGGGCGAGCCGGGCCGACAGGGTGCGGAGCCCGCGCTGACCCAGATAGCAATCATCGGGGCCCACCGCCATTCCCAGGCCCCAGGCAGAATCGCGGACCCGGGAGAAGTGTTCGTCTTGGACGGACACCAGTCCCAGCATCGCGTCGGAATGGCCGACAATGTACTTGGTCGCCGCCATGATGGAGACGTCGACACCGAAGTCGAGCGGCTTGAAGTAGAGCGGCGTGGCCCAGGTGTTGTCCATCATGGTCACGGCCCCGGCCTCGCGGGCGGCTTCGGTGACCGCCGGAACGTCCTGCATCTCGAAGGTCTGGGAACCCGGCGCCTCGAGATACACGACGCGGGTGTTCTCCCGTATCAGATCGGCGATGCCGGCTCCAACCGCCGGGTCGTAGAACGTGGTCTCGACGCCTATCCGGGCGAGCAGGGAGTCGGCGAACCGGCGCGCCGGATAGTACACGGCATCGACCATCAGCATGTGGTCGCCGGGCTCGAGAAAGGCAAGCAGCGGCGCGGTGATGGCCGCCAGCCCGGACGGCACGGCGATGCAGCGGTCCGCGCCTTCCAGCTCGGCCATGGCGTCCTGCAGCGCGAAGGTCGTCGGCGTGCCGCGCCGCCCGTAGACGACGGTGTCCGGCGCGTCCCGCTGTTCCCGTGCGTGCTCCCAGGCCTCCACGGTCGGGAACAGGACGGTCGACGCGTGGTAGACGGGCGGGTTGACGATTCCGTGGTTGTCGAAGGGCTTCCTACCGGCGTGAACAATGGTGGTATCGTCCTTCATGGCGTCGCTGCTTTCATATGGGTGACTTCCGGATGATGGGGGCGTGAGGGCCGCGCCATGATGTCACCTCGAACGGGGCGGCGCCAGATACGCCGCGACCGGCGCGCGGCGCGGCGTCTCACATCTGTCTGAACGAGGACAGAACCCCCTCCGTCTCATATGTCCTGAACCAGGACACGCCCTGTCGAGAACATTTTGAGTTGACCGGATTATGTACCAAATGGATTGACCGCTTCTGTTGGGGTTGTTGGCCCTGTGGGGAAGTGGTCAGGCGCGGGGCGGCTGTCCACTTGTCCACAGGGCGCCGGCGGGTTGCGTCGAAGCGGGTCACGCGGCCTTGCGGGTTTGGGTTTCGAGCGGGGTTCCGTCGGCTTGGTAGTGAGCGAGGCGCCTGGGTCCGTGGAAGACGGCGAGGGTGTCGTCGGGGTACTCGTGCACCCGGACCTTGACCTTGACGTAGTGGTGGCGATGTCGCCCGGCGGGGATCTGCAGGCTGCGTCCCTTGTAGCGCACGGTGTTGTCGCCTGACACGGTGCGGTCCTCCTGGACGCAGAGGATGTCTTCCAAGGCGCCGGCGAAGGGCACGAAGGCCGAACCCTCGGCCTCGGGCGGGGTCGCGAAGCGTCTGTTGTGGTCCGGCAGGTAGACCTCCTCGAGGAAGCGGTTGGCCTCGGCCATGTCGGTGATGCCGGCGAGCCTGAGTTCCTGGGGCAGGCGCTTCTGCACGGTGGCGAACATGCGCTCCGAGCGCCCCCTGGCCTCGGGCGAGTAGGCGGCGATGTGCTCGATGCCGAGTTGGTGAAGCGCGCGACCGACCTGGGTCGGAGTGTCCTTGTCCACCTTGCCGCCGGCCTCGGGGGTGCGCCAGTAGTGGCTGCCGCGGTCGGTGTAGAGCGAACAGAACAGTCCGCGCTCGCGGATCACCTCGCGGAGCGCCCGGAAGCTCGACATGGTGCCCTCCTCGGTGACGAAGAAGGCCGAGTAGACCTCGCTGGTGGCGTCGTCCAGGGTGACGATCAGGTCCCACTCCCGACCGGGTGCCCACTCATGGCGCGAGCCGTCCTGATGCAGCATCATGCCGGGCAGTGCCCGGCGCGGCCGCTTGCGCCGGTGGGCGCCGCGCCGGGGCGCCGCGCGCCTGCGGCCATGAGCCTGCAAGGTCAGCCGAACCCAGTTGTAGCTGCGCTTGATGCCGTGCGCGGTGACCAGCTTCTCGTGAAAATGCTTGGCGTTGAAGTCCCAGTAGCGGGTGTCGAACAACGCCAGAACCCGCGCCACCTCGTCCACGCCGGCGCGGCGCGCCGAGACCCGGCCCAGACGGCGGTCGTACAACCCCTCCGCCCCCTCCGCCTCGTAGCGGTCGCGCCAGCGCCGGAAGGTCCGTTCCGAAACACCCAGAACCTCCGCCGCCTCGCCTTGGCTCAACACACCCCGATGGGTGCGACCGTAAACCTCCTCGAACTTCATCAATCTCAGTCCCTGTCGCTGCTCCGTCCGACGCATCCAGTCCCTCCTTGGCCTGAATACGTTCTAAAACCGGACAGATCAGTTGGTACATAATCCGGTCATATCCTCTGTTAACGACAGAACCAGGACACGCCCTTGCGGAGACATCGCCTTTGCGTTACGAGTTGGTGAAGCCACTGCGACAGGGATTGAAGTATCGCCTTGGACGAACGGTGGAGTGTCGAGTGTCCGGCCATCGTTTTGTAGGGGACCGGGCCGCAACAGAGGAGATGACAATGCACTACAAAACGGTATTCGCCGCCGCGGCACTCGCGGTGGGGCTGGCGCTTCCGGCATCCTCCGGCACGATGGACGATGTCAAGGCCAAGGGTCACGTCCAGTGCGGCGTGAGTCAGGGCCTGCCCGGGTTCTCCAATCCCGATCAGTCCGGCAACTGGACCGGAATCGACGTCGACGTGTGCCGGGCGGTGGCCGCCGCCGTGTTCGGCGACGCGAACATGGTGAAGTACACGCCGTTGTCCGCGAAGGAGCGGTTCACCGCCCTTCAATCGGGCGAGATCGACATGCTCTCGCGGAACACGACCTGGACGCTGGTGCGCGACACGGCGCTCGGTCTCGATTTCGCGGGCGTCAATTTCTACGATGGCCAGGGTTTCATGGTCCGCAAGGATAAGGGCGTCAAGAGCGCGAGCGAGCTCGACGGCGCCAGCGTCTGCGTGAACATCGGCACGACGACCGAACTGAACATGGCCGACTTCTTTCGCGCCAACGGCATGAAGTACGAGCCCGTCGTGTTCGAGAAGTCCGACGAGGTCGTGGCCGCCTACGACGCCGGCCGCTGCGACGTCTACACGACGGACCGCTCCGGTCTCGCCGCCCAGCGCGTCAAGCTCAAGGATCCGGGCGCCCATATGGTCCTGCCCGAGACCATCTCGAAGGAGCCGCTCGGTCCCGTCGTCCGCCACGGCGACAACCAGTGGGGCGACATCGTCCGCTGGTCGCTCATCGCGATGATCGAGGCGGAGGAAATGGGCGTCACGTCCGGGAACGTCGACGACATGCGCAAGATGGCGACAAACCCCGCCACCAAGCGCCTGTTGGGCATGGAAGGCGACATGGGCAAGAACCTCGGCCTTTCGACCGACTGGTCCTACAACATCATCAAGCAGGTCGGGAACTACGGCGAGGTCTACGAGCGTCACGTCGGTCCCGACACGCCGATCGGCCTGGCCCGCGGCCCGAACGCGCTGTGGACCAACGGTGGCCTGATGTATCCGATGCCGGTTCGCTAGAGCGGGCGGAGAAACGTCGCAAGACGGGACGCGCCCGGCGAACGCCGGGCGCGTCCTGTTTCGTTACACGAGACCGGATGGCGAACAGGGCGAATGACCGTTAGCGGCGATGCCGGCGGCGCTCCGGCCCGCGCGTCGTTCTGGAACGACCCACGGGTCCGGGCGGCGGTATTTCAGATCCTCGTCCTCGGCGGGATCATCCTGTTCGGGGTCTATATCGTCAACAACACGCTCGTGAACATGGAAAGCCGGGGTATTTCCTCGGGTTTCGACTTCATGACGCGGACCGCCGGTTTCGATATCGGCATGACGCTCATCGGCTACGACGAGGCGTCGTCCTATGGCCGGGCCTTCGTCGTATCTCTGTTGAACACCCTGCTCGTGTCGGCCATCGGCATCGCCTTCGCGACGCTTCTCGGATTCCTCATCGGCATCGCGCGGCTATCGAGCAACTGGCTGATTTCGAAATTGGCCGAGGTCTACATCGAGATCATTCGCAACATTCCGCTGCTGTTGCAGATCTTCTTCTGGTATTTCGCGGTGCTGCGGGTGCTGCCGTCGCCCCGGCGCAGTTTCGAGCTCGCCGACGCGTTCTTCCTCAATCTGCGGGGCTTGTTCGTCCCGAGACCGGTCTTCGAGGCGGGCTTCGCGGCGATCCCCATCGGCTTCCTCGTCGGCCTTGTCGCGGTCGCGCTCGTCGCGCGCTGGGCCAGACGCCGCCGCGAAGCCACGGGCGAGCAATTCCCCACCGTCTACGTGTCGATCGGCATTCTGGCCGGTCTGCCGCTGCTCGCCGGCGCGGCGACGGGATTCCCGCTGTCCTGGGATTACCCGGTCCTGAAAGGCTTCAACTTCCAGGGCGGCATGACCCTGATCCCCGAGCTCGTGGCCCTGGTGATCGCGCTTTCCGTCTACACCGCTTCGTTCATCGCCGAGGTCGTCCGCTCGGGA
This sequence comes from uncultured Alphaproteobacteria bacterium, assembly GCA_958295725.1. GTDB lineage: Bacteria > Pseudomonadota > Alphaproteobacteria > UBA2966 > UBA2966 > UBA2966. Next base: position 314,751 of record OY282368.1, read on the forward strand.
ATCCAGGCGGTAAGCCGCGGCCAGACCGAGGCAGCCCATTCCCTGGGCCTGCGCCCGGGCCCGGCGCTCCGCCTCGTCATCGTCCCGCAGGCGTTGCGCGTCATCATTCCGCCGCTCACCAACCAGTACCTCAACCTGACGAAGAACTCGTCGCTGGCGGCGGCGATCGCCTACCCGGACCTCGTGCTCGTATTCGCCGGCACGGCCCTGATGCAGACGGGGCAGGCCGTCGAGATCATCGCCATAACGATGGCCGTGTACCTCACGATCAGCCTGTCCATTTCGGCGGCCATGAACCTGTACAACAGGAAGATGGCCCTGGTGGAGCGATAGGCCATGACCGACGCGGCGCCGGCCTTCGAACGCGCCCCCGACCTGCCGCCGCCGGCCTCGACCGTCGGCGTCGTCGGCTGGATGCGCCAGAATCTGTTCTCGACCTGGTACAACACGGCTCTTACCGTCCTCGCCCTGTGGCTGATATGGGAGGCGGTTCCGCCCGTCGTCGCCTGGGCGTTCGTCGACGCGGACTGGACCGGCTCCACCCGCGACGCCTGCGCCCGCGAGGGCGCCTGCTGGGTCTTCATCAAGGAATGGTTCGGCCAATTCGTCTACGGCCGCTATCCGATCGACGAACGCTGGCGCGTCAATTTGGGCGCCGCCATCCTCGTCGTCTGCGCCGCGACCCTGTTCTTCCCGCGTTTCCCCTGGAAGGCGTGGGTCTCCGTCTTTCTCCTGTTCGGCTATCCGGTCGTCGCCTTCTTCTTGTTCTCCGGCGACGTCATGGGGCTGATATGGGTCGAGACCCCGCTGTGGGGCGGTCTGTTCCTGACCCTGGTCCTGGCCATCGTCGGCTGCGTTTTCGCTCTGCCGATCGGCATCGTGCTGGCGCTCGGCCGGCGTTCCCGGATGCCGGGGGTACGGGCGGTCTGCGTCGCCTTCATCGAGCTGTGGCGGGGCGTGCCCCTCATCACGGTACTTTTCATGGCGTCGGTCATGTTCCCCCTGTTCGTTCCCGAGGGCCTGACCTTCGACAAGCTGTTGCGCGCCCTGATCGGGATCATGCTGTTCCAGGCCGCCTACCTCGCCGAGGTGATCCGGGGAGGATTGCAGGCCATCCCGCGGGGGCAATACGAAGGGGCGCAGGCGCTGGGCCTGAACTACTGGAAGGCGATGGTTCTCGTCATCCTGCCGCAGGCTCTCAAGCTGGTGATCCCGGGTATCGTGAACTCCTTCATCGCGCTGCTGAAGGACACGACGCTGGTGCTGATCATCGGGTTGCTGGATTTCCTCGGCATGATCCAGGCGGCCGGCACCAACCCCGACTGGCTGGGTTTCGCCGTCGAGGGTTACGTGTTCGCCGGCTTCGTCTTCTGGGTGTTGTGCTTCGGCATCTCGCGCTACAGCCTCCACCTGGAACGCAAGTTGCACACCGGCCACTGAGCGGGCGCCGGGCGACGATGGGAGAACGCGAGCGATGAACGAGTCGACGGCGGCGAGTCGGGGTCCCGACGATGGCGCCGCCATCCGCATGATCGGCGTCCACAAGTGGTACGGCCAGTTCCACGTCCTCAAGGACATCAACCTGTCCGTGGACCGCAAGGAGAAGATCGTCGTCTGCGGGCCTTCGGGCTCGGGCAAGTCGACGCTGATCCGTTGCATCAACCGGTTGGAGGAGCATCAACGTGGGCGGATCGTCGTCGAAGGCATCGAGCTGACGAACGACCTGAGAAGGATCGACGAGATCCGCCGCGAGGTCGGCATGGTCTTCCAGCATTTCAACCTCTTCCCCCATCTTACGGTGCTCGACAACCTGACGCTGGCGCCGATGTGGGTTCGCAAGATGGCCAAGGACGAGGCGGAAGAGGTCGCCATGACATTTCTCGCCCGGGTGAAGATTCCGGAACAGGCGGGGAAATACCCCGGTCAGCTTTCGGGCGGCCAGCAGCAGCGCGTGGCCATCGCCCGGTCGCTGTGCATGAACCCCAAGATCATGCTGTTCGACGAGCCGACGTCGGCGCTCGACCCCGAGATGATCAAGGAGGTGCTGGACGTCATGGTCGATCTCGCGGAGGAAGGCATGACCATGGTCGTGGTGACCCACGAGATGGGGTTCGCCAACCGGGTCGCGGACCGTGTCGTTTTCATGGACGAGGGAGAGGTCATCGAACAGGCCGACCCCGAGACCTTCTTCAACAGTCCTCGGAACGAACGGACCAGGCTGTTCCTGAGCCAGATACTGTCGCATTAGCCCCAATACCGTAACCAACCGGTGTTGGTCCTCGATAGGGATCATCCATAAGGATCTCTCCCTGTTCGTGAAATCGGCCGCCGCCGAACGCTCCAGTCATCACGCGGCACGGGCGACGCTCGACGTCGTCGAGGCTTTCGCCGCCGAAGATCCCGAGGTCGACCAGATGTACATCTACGACTTCGTTCGCGACAAGAGGGGCTGATTCCGGACACCCGGATTGATCCAGGTCCGATCCGGGTGTCTCGAGCCGCTGGTATTCCTCCCTTTGAAAGAGGGCCGGGCCGGTACAGGGGTGTGGCCGGGATGCGCGATACCCCCTTCCGACCTCCCCCTGACGGAGGGGAATCGATGGGGGCCACTTCCGGTCACGTCACGTCCTCGACGCGCTGCTTCAGGTCGCGGTTCATCAGGGCGAAGACCTGCGCCGTCTTCTCGAGCGTCTTCTTGCCCATGAAAAGGGCGAGCCATCCCGCGAACCGTTCGCCATGACGGACCCGGCAGCCGTCGGGCGTCGGTTCCAGCGTGAACCAGTGCTCCGAGGCGAACACCTTGCGCGCGAGCACCTGGTCGTACCAGCGGAGTTCCCGGTTGTCGGCGACGCGGACCAGGCGCGGTTTCCGCCGCGAGGTTCGCCGCCCCGGAACCGCGAGCTCGAGTTCCACCCGGTCGCCCTCGACAAGCTCGCCCTTCAACGCCGGCATCACCCGGTTCCACTGACGCCACTTGGGGAAATCGACGAGTACGGACCACACCTGTTCCGGGCTGGCGGAGATCTCGATCTCGGAGTCGATCCGTTTCATACCCCCGCCGCCATCGTCATACATTGGGGTCCAGCGTCGCCGCTTCCCGGGCGAAGACCTGAAAACCGAACCGCTGATAGAGGGGGAGGGCGCGGGGGTGGTCTTCGGTGCAGGTATGCACCCAGACGCGTTCCGGACCCGATGACCAGGCTTGGCGGATCGCCCAGTCCAGAAAGTGGCGCCCCAGGCCCCGGCCGATGAACTCGGGTACGAGGCCGAAGTAGGCGAGCTCCACGTCGGGCCGCTTTCGGCGATCGAGCTCCGCGTACCCCGCCGGGACGCCGCCGACATAGGCCACGTAGATCTCGACCCGTTCATCCCGGATGATGGCGCCGAGCTCCTCCTCCGGCATGTGTTTGCGCTCGACCCAGGTCCAGTCGCGCCCCACCGCGTCGTAGAGGTAGAGGTAGAACCCCGTGCTCGGCCTCTCGGCGCGTAACAACGCCAGCTTCATGAGCGGCGCGGGAACCGGCGGCGCGTCCGGCGGGGCCAGCATCTCGAGGCAGGTGATCGTGATGTCGACCGGGGGAAGAGGCCGGGCCTCCATGGGGATATCCTCGGCCGGCCAGGGTGCGCCGTCGAGACGCCGGCCCATCACCGCGCGGGATTCCCGCCGGTAGCCGACGCGCCGATAGAACTCCATCGCCGCGGCGTTCTCGTGGCGGATCATCAACTCGGCCTTCGGCGCGCTCCGGTCCGTCAGCCAGCGCTCGGCCGCCTCGACGAGCCGGCGGCCGAACCCCTGGCGCCGGCGTTCGGGCGCGACGGCCAGGTAATAGAGCCATCCACGGTGGCCGTCGTGGCCGACCATGACGCCTCCGACGAGTTCCCCGTCCGCCTCTCCCAAGAGGATTTCGCCGTGGCCGCTGTCGCGGCAGAACACGATGTCCCGGTGGGGATCGTTCCACGGCCGAAGCAGGTCGCAAGATCGCCAGAGGTCGACGACCGCGGCCTCGTCTCGGGGCTCGAAGGGGCGGATGTCCACGCCGTTCCCGGTTCGACCCCGCGCCGGCCCGCCGTCTTCAGGTCTCGACGGGCGTGTCCGGGTGGCCGCCCCACTCGGTCCATGATCCGTCGTACACCGCGCAGTCCTCGTGGCCGAGCAGGTACAGTCCGAGCGCCAGCACGCAGGCGCTGACGCCCGAGCCGCACGTGCCGATGGCGGGCCGGTCCAGGTCGACCCCGCTGGCCTCGAAGGCGGCCGCGAGCGCGTCGGGGGCGAAGAATTCGCCTGTCTCCGGGTCTATCAGTCCGGTGTAATGGAGGCAGGTGCTGCCCGGAATGTGGCCGCCTCGTACGCCCGGCCGAGTCTCGGGCTCGGTGGCGTCGAAACGTCCCTGCGACCGGGCGTCCAGAACCTGCGCCGCCCGGGATCGGAGATTCTCCCGCATATGGTCCAGCGAGCGCACCAGCTCCGGCCGGAATCGGACGGTAAGGGCGCGCGGCACGGCCGCGACCTCTCCGGACTCGATGGGCCGGTTCTCTCGCCGCCATTTCGCGAATCCGCCCGAGAGCACCGCCACGTCGTCGTGGCCGAACGACCGGAACATCCACCACGCCCGGCACGACGCCATCATGCTCCCCGAGTCGTAGGCGACGACGCGGAAGCCGTTCCCCAAGCCGAGAGCCCCGGCCTTGGCGGCGAAGTCCTCGGCGGTGGGGATCGTGTGGGGCAGGTCGTTCGCGGGGTCGCTGATCTCGTCGATGTCGAAGTACACGGCACCCGGGATGTGCGCCTCGCGGTACTCGGCGACGGCGTCGCGGTTCTGCGCGGGCAGATACCACGAAGCGTCGACGATCCCGACCTCGGGATCGTCCAGGTGCTGGGCCAGCCACTCCGTCGAGACGAGGGCCTCGGGTTTGGCGTAGTAGCGCATGGGAACCGGCCTCCTCTTGTCTCGGCGGGCGACGATGTCCGTCAGGCGAAGGACAGCGAGACGCGCCGGTTCCGCTTGCCCTTGCTCTGGATCCGGTCGACCGCGACGCGGCCGATCTCCCCGGTACGCCGGACGTGCGTTCCGCCGCAAGGTTGCAGGTCCTGGCCCTCGATGCGGATGAGGCGCACGCGGCCCGACCCGCGCGGCGGCTCGACCGCCATGGTCTTGACCAGATCGGGCCGCGCGTCGAGCTCCTCGTCGGTGATCCATTCCGCGCCGACGGGATGATCCTCCTCGATGAGGCGGTTGAGATCCGCGGCGATCCGTTCCTTGTCGAGACCGGCTTCCGGGATGTCGAAGTCGAGCCGGCCCTTGCCTTCGCCCACCTGGCCGCCCGTGACGGGGTAGGGGAGAATGGCGGAGAGCAGGTGCATACAGGTGTGCATACGCATCAGACGGTGACGCCGCTCCCAGTCGATCTCCGCCGTGACCCGCGCACCGGCCGGGACCGGCGGCGCCTCCTCCGCCGGGACATGCAGGACACCGTCCGGTCCGTCGCCCTTGACCGTATCGACGATGGGAACCGCGGTCCCGTCGCTGGTCGTGAGCGCGCCGCGGTCTCCCGGCTGTCCGCCGCCCGTCGGGTAGAACACGGTCCGGTCGAGTTGAATACCGCGCTCGTCCACGGAGACGACGGTCGCCTCGCATGTCCGGGCATAGGCGTCCTCGCGAAATATCGGTTCCATCGCTCCGCTTCCGTCGGCCCGCGCGCCTAACCCTGGGGTCCGCCGCCGATCCGTTCGACCCAGTCGGGGAAATCGAAGCCGTTCCTCTTGAGGAACTCGGCGCTGAACAGCTTGCTCTGGTAACGGGCGCCGTAGTCGCACAATACCGTCACGATCGTGTGCCCCGGGCCGAGTTCCCTGGCGAGCTTGACCGCGCCGCAGACGTTGATCCCCGAGGAACTGCCGAGCACGAGGCCTTCGTCCTCGACAAGGCCGAAGAGGTAGGGAAGCCATTCCTCGTCGGGGATCCGGTAGGGGAAGTCCACTTCGAGTTCTTCGAGGTTCGCGGTGATGCGCCCCTGGCCGATGCCCTCGGTGATCGAGGAGCCTTCCGCCTTCAGTTCGCCGTGAACGTAATAGCTGTAGAGCGCGGCGCCCGGCGGATCGGCGAGCCCGATCTTGATGTCCCTGTTCCGTTCGCGGAGGAACGCGCCGACGCCCGCCAGGGTGCCGCCGGTGCCGACGGCGCAGACGAATCCGTCGATTTCGCCGTCCGTCTGCTCCCAGATCTCCGGACCGGTGGTCCGGTAGTGGCCGTCGCGGTTCGCCGTGTTGTCGAACTGGTTCGCCCAGATGGCGCCGTTGGGCTCCGTCTCGTCGAGCTCTTCGGCCAGCCGCCCGGAGTATTTCACGTAGTTGTCCGGGTCCCGGTAGGGGACGGCGGGCACTTCGCGGACGTCCGCGCGGCACATGCGCAGCATGTCCTTCTTTTCCTGGGTCTGCGTATCCGGGATGACGATGACCGTGCGATACCCCCGCGCGTTTCCGACCAGGGCCAGTCCGATCCCCGTGTTCCCCGCGGTGCCCTCGACGATCGTGCCGCCCGGCCGCAACAGGCCCTTCCTCTCGGCGTCCTCGACGATGAACAGCGCCGCGCGGTCCTTGACCGAGCTGCCCGGGTTGAGGAATTCGGCCTTGCCGAGAATCTCGCAGCCGGTCTTCTCCGACAGCGCGCGCAGCCGGATGAGGGGCGTGTTGCCGATGGCGCCGGTGAATCCGTCGCGGACGTCCATGGTTCCGTGCGTTCCGTACATCCCGCGCGCCGCCGGCCGCGGATCCGATCCCGAGCGTGGACTGTAACGGCGCGACCCACCGCTTTCAAGGCTTTGTCCCGGTTCAGGACATACGAGACGGGAGGGGTTCTTCGGCCGTGTGTCTGGCAAGGTACTCGGCGGGTGTGTGTCCGCCGAGGGCCCGGTGCGGTCTGAAGGTGTCGGACTCGTCGGCGAAGGCGTCGATCCATCGGTCGATGCGGTCGAGGTCGTCGTCGGGCAGGTCCCGTGTGGCGTAGAACTTCGGTCTGCCCGACCGCCGCGAACTCGCCAGCATGGCCCTGGAAGTCGAGGGCGGCGCGGGCGATATGGCCGTGCCGGGCCGGAAGTATGCGCGGATGCGGCTGTTGACGGTTCCACGGATACCGGACGGCGGGCGCTTTCCGGAATATTTTAATGAATTAAAGTAGAGGAACAGAGTCGGACTTTTTACGCCTGGTATTGGCCAAGCCTATCAAAGCGTTTATAATTTCTTGATGTTCGGGGCACTCTTTTAAAGGAACCTCGCATCGTTCAGCTATAGCTATGCGCTTTTCCTCCAAAGGTAGGGCTTCATTGGCAAAATCCCACATGGCCCGGCAACGCACCTTTAAGGCGTGCCCGATTTCCGCCCGTTTGCTCTTCCATACAGCCAGGGCTGGCCTTTGAAGGCACCTCTCGGCGGAATCAAGCATTTTTCCCAAGGTTTCCAAAGTGTCGGTATAAGACACTTTTTCCGCGCTGTTTAGAATATCACCTACAGCTACATTATACCCGTCAAAATAAAAACCGGGCAGAGCAACAAAAACTTTGGCGCTAACCCTGTTATGCTCTTCCAAATAAGAAGCGTCCGAGTAAGTGCCTTCAGGATACTGAGGATTGTTCTCGATAAGCCTTGCCGCTCTTTCATAATAAAAAAGCATGGCGTTATAATTATGCGGATCGTCTGTCCTTTTTGAAGTGTCAAAACTTTTGTCTTGTTCATAATACTTTCCCATTAAGCGGTTGGCGTTAACATGGCCTCCATCGGCGGCTTTTTCCAAAAGCGCCATTCCTTCCGCTTTATTTTCCGTACAAAGCGCAAGTGTGCTCATATTGTATATTATTCTCACATCGCCGGGGCTGTGTTCATAAACTTTTTTATAGCTGTAATAATCTTCTTGATCGACTTCTTCACATTGTGAACTTAATATAGCCAAAGAGCTATCGGAAAAAAGAAAGACCATACATCCGGCCCCTAAGCTCAGGACGAAGCTCAAGCTGAAGATTTTGCGGGAGATCGAGGTGAAAATGTCTTTTCGCACTGTGTTTTCAACCGTTCTGATTGAACCATCGTTCGACGGGAGCGGACCGGTCATGGCGTCGCAGCCCCGTTTTGCCGCCGAGGGCAGCCGGACGCCGCGGGCGCGTCAACCGGGCGTCCCGGTTCAGGACATATGGGACGGGAGGGGGTCGTCCCCTTATTCCGTACCGATGAGCGCCATGCGAAAGCGGTCCTTGAGATGGGCGCCGTCCCGCGGCGGCAGGACGAGGGGCGGCGCCTCGGCGCGGACCTTGACGGCGAAGAACAGCGGGCCTTCGCCCTCGAGGATGGCGGGCGTCGCCCGGTCGAGCTCTTCCTCGTCATGGAGCGTCGCCGCCTGCTCGAACCCGCAGGCGTGGGCCACGGCGGCGAGATCGGTGGGACCGGCCGTGTGCGTCGCCTGCATTCCCGTTTCTCCGTAACGCTCGTTGTCGAGGACGACGACCGAAAGGTTGGCCGGTCTCTGCAGGGCGACGGTGGCGAGCGAGCCCAGCCCCATGAGCATGTCCCCGTCGCCCGTGACGACCAGGACCCGGCGGTCCGGCCGCGCCAGCGCGAGGCCGAGACCGATCATCGCCGTCCCCCCCATGGCGCCCCACAGGGGGCAGGTAAGGTCGCGGTCTCCCGCTGCCGTCGCGTCCCAGGTCGGGGCGCCGAGCCCCGCGACGACCAGCAGGTCGTCCATGTCCGTGACGAGGTGTTCGACGACTTGACGGCGGCGCAGGGGGTAACGGTTGGCGCGATTCGGGTCCCGCACGTCAGCCGTCCTCCGTCGGCGCGAAGGCCTTCGAGCCGATCAGGCGCTGGGAGACGAGCACGGCGACCATCTCGTTGGCCTCGAACGCCGTTCGGCCGCCGGCGGAAACGGTTTCGGCCGCCATGCCGGCATCGTCGAGGCCGAGGACCTGGAACCCCGACAGCTCCAGGATCGCGGCGGCGTTCCGGCCCATGGGCATTTGCCAGGGGTTCGCCTCGCCCCATTGCCCGCGCATGGCGATCAGAGTCAGCAACGGGTAGCGTCCGACCCGGACGGTCGAGAACATGTTGACGCAATTGCCGATACCGCTCGACTGCATCAGCAGCACGCCGCGCCGCCCGCCGAGCCAGCTTCCCGCCAGCATGGCGACGCCTTCCTCCTCCGTCGTCAACGGCACCACGCGCATCTCGTCGTCGTTCCGGCACAACTCGATAAGGCGGGCATGGCCGGCGTCGGGTACGCAGGGCACGTGGCGCACGCCAAGCGCCTTCAGGGCCGCGTGAATGTCGGCGGGCCAGGTCGGCGGAGAGTCTGTCATGGGTCCTCCGATCAGCGGCATTCTCTATCTTAAAACCCGAGTGTTTGAAAACGGACATGGCCGGTGCCGCCGTGCTATGAGTCGGCTCCCCCGCCGCCTGTGCGAGAGAAGGCCTCGCATGAATCTCGGACGCTTTCCCCGCCTGCGGTTCGCGCATCTGCCGACGCCGCTCGATCCGCTCCCCAATCTGACGAAGGAGCTCGGGGGGCCGGACATCTACATCAAGCGCGACGACCAGACCGGGCTCGCCACCGGCGGCAACAAGACCCGGAAGCTCGAGTTCCTGATGGCGGACGCGCTCGGGAAAGACGCCGATACGATCATCACCCAGGGGGCCACGCAGTCGAACCACTGCCGCCAGACCGCGGCGATCGCGGCGAAACTGGGCATGGCGTGCAATGTCTTGCTGGAGAACCGCACCGGCGGCGAGGACCTCGACTTCACGCAATCCGGCAACGTCTTCCTCGATCGGCTCTTCGGCGCGCGCATCCGTCATTACCCGGGCGGCACGGACATGGACGCGGCTATGGAGGACGTGGCCCGGGAGATCGAGGAAGACGGGGGAACGCCTTACGTCATCCCCGGCGGCGGCTCGAACCCCATCGGCGCCCTGGGTTACGTCGATTGCGCGATGGAGCTTCTCGTCCAGGCCGGCGAGCGGGGCCTTCGTGTCGATCGCGTCGTGCATGCCACCGGCAGCGCCGGGACGCAGGCGGGTCTCGTGACCGGCCTCGAAGGCGCGTCCAGCGGCATCCCGGTTCTCGGCGTCGGCGTCAATGCGCCCAGGGAGACGCAGGAGGAGAGGGTGCACGGTCTCGCCCGCCGTACCGCCGACCTGCTGGGCACGGGCATCGAGATCGCGCGGGAGCGGGTGGTGGCGAACTGCGACTACGTCGGGGCCGGTTACGGCGTGCCCACGGACGGGATGGTCGAGGCGGTGACCCTGCTCTCGCGTCTCGAGGGTATTCTCCTGGATCCGGTGTACACGGGGAAGGGCATGGCCGGCCTGATCGATCTCGTCCGGCGGGGCCGTTTCGCCAGGGACGAGAACATCGTTTTCGTCCACACCGGCGGCAGCGCGGGGCTGTTCGGCTACCGCGGGGCCTTCGCCGATGCGATGGCGTCCGATTCGCGAGGGGCCGGCCCATGAGCGCCATGAGCGATTTCGCGTGGAACCATCGCCATGCCGACCTGCCGGGCGCCCGGATCCATTACGTCCGGCACGGCTCCGGGCGTCCCGTCGTCCTGTGCCACGGCTACCCGGAGTTCTGGTACATCTACCACAAGAACATTCCCGCGTTGGCGGAGCGTTTCGACGTCATCGCTCCGGACTGGCGCGGCTTCGGCGATTCCGGGAAGCACGAGCGGACGCCGACCGTGGACGACTACGTTGCCGATCTGGAGGCGCTGATCGATCGCCTCGGATTGGACCGCGTCGGTCTCGTCGGCCACGATTTCGCGCCCTGGATCATCCAGGAATACGCGCGGCGGCGCCCGGAGCGCATTTCGGGCCTGTTCCTCTACAGCTTTCCCTATCCGCAGATCGGCGAACGCTGGTATGCCGTCGACCATGTGAAGGAGGTCTGGTATCAGGCCTTTCAGCAGCTCCCTTTCGCTGCCGCCCTGGTCGCCTCGAGCCGCGAGAACTGCCGGGCCTACATCTCGCACTTCCTGTCCCACTGGAGCCACGACCCGCGCGCGTTCGACGACGATCTCGAGGTCTGGGTCGACAATTTCATGAAGCCCGGCAACGTCCAGGGCGGTTTCGACTGGTACAAGGCCAATCACGAGAACCGGATACGGACGGTGCGTGGCGATCTGGGCGCGCTCGCGCCGGTCACCGTCCCGACCCGCGTGCGCTGGGGAGAACACGACAGGATACTTCGGGTCGAGTGGCGCGACCGGCTGGGCGAATGCTTTACCGACGTGGATGTCGAGGTCTTCGCCGGCGTGGGCCACTTCGCGCCTTACGAGGCGCCGGACCGGGCCAACGCCGGGATGATCGAATTCTTCGAGGGGTTGGCCTGGTAGGTCCCCCGCCCGGTCGCGGCGGTTACGTCCAGCGGTCCCGCACGTCGTCGCGGTGGAGGGCCAGCCATTGCAGGGCCGCGACGGTATGGGCCACGACGATTCGTCCCCGATTCAGGAGGTCGATGGCCTCGCCGAAGGGATGGGCGAACACGCGGATGTCCTCGTGCTCGCGATCGAGGCCGTGCAGACCGCCCGCGCCCGTCGCGTCGACCCGTCCCAGAAACACGGTGACGAACTCCGAAACGGCGCCCGGGGCAACGAAGAATCCGCCGATGCGTTCGATGTCGCGCGGCTCGAGTCCGGTTTCCTCGAAGGTCTCCCGGCGCGCTACGTCCTCGGGGGTTTCGCCGTCCTCGGTCAGCCCGGCGACGCACTCGATCAGCCAGGGTTCGTTCCCCGCCGCGTAGGCGCCGACGCGGAACTGCTCGATGAGGATCACCTCGTCGCGCGCCGGATCGTAGGGGAGCAGGGCCGCCGCGTGCCGGCAGTCGAATACCTCCCGCGCCATCTCCTCGCTCCATCCGCCCGCGAACTTCCTGTGCCTGAGGCGGTAGCGATCGACCCGGAAGCGGCCCTGGAACACGGTGTCGCGGGAGGTTACCTCGACGTCGCGGCGCTTTCCGACCATGTTCGTGACTCCGGTTCTCGTGCGCCTTGCCGCGCTACCGGGGCCGCTTTCCGGTCGAAAACGGATCGCACGTCCACGAATCCGGGAACGACGAGAAGTCGTGGTCTCGGGCAGGCGGCGCCTCGACGCCGTAGGGAACGCATAATCGCCGCAAGTTAGGGCGACGGCAGCGGCGAGGGAAGAGGCCATCCCCGTTCGGGACATCGGGGACGGCGGGGTGGGCGGACGCCGTGATAGGCTGCCGGCTCAGGGAGGTCTTCCCGACATGATCAAAATCGGTTTCACCCTCATCAATCACTTCACGCCCGGCGCCGACGTCGGCCGCGAGCTTCCGCTGATGCTGGAGCAGGTCCGCGCGGCGCGGGACTCGGGCCTCCGTTCGCTGTGGCTGGGCCAGCACTTCCTCATGGGCAATGTCCCCTACTTCGCGTACACGCCCCTGATGGCGCGATTGATCCCCGAGGCCGGCGACATGACGGTCGGGCCGTGCATCCAGCTCCTGCCCCTCTACAACCCCGTCGCCGTCGCCGAGGAGGCGGCGACGCTCGACGTCCTGTCCGGCGGGCGCTATGTGCTCGGCGTGGGCCTCGGCTACAGACCGGAGGAGTGCGACGCCTTCGGGATCGGCTGGAAGGAGCGCGCCGGACGCCTGTCGGAAGGCATCGAGGTCATCCGCCGGCTGTGGTCCGAGGACACGATCGACCACCGCGGCCGCTTCTACACGATCGCCGGACAAGGGACGAGCCTGAAGCCGGCGCAAAAACCCGGACCGCCGATCTGGGTCGCGGCGGTCGCGGAACCCGCCATCCGGCGGGCGGCGCGCATCGGCGACGGCTGGGTCATCCTCGTCACGGCGTCCTTCGCGGAACTCAGGGACCGGATCCCCATGTACCTGGAAACGGTCCGGGAGGCCGGCAAGCCCGCGCCGCCCGAGATCCCGATCACGCGCGAGGTTCACATCGCCGAAAGGCACGCCGACGCGTGGCGCGAGTGCCGCGACGGTCTCGCCCGAAAATACGGTATCTACAACTCCCTCGGCCTCAACTCCTCGGAGGGTGCCGACGGCTCCCTGGAGGACTTCGCCCGCGATCGTTTCCTCGTCGGCGACAAGGAAGCCGTCAAGGACGAGATTCTGCGCTACAATGAGGAGCTCGGCGTGAACCATTTCATCATGCGACTCCAGTGGCCGGGCCACGATCACGAGACGACGATGAAGTGCCTGCGCCGGCTGGGAGAGATCGCCGCCGCGGTCGGCTGACCGGCCGACGCCGACGGCATCCGGCGACTGCGGCGAGACGAGAATGGGAGGAAGCGAAGCCATGCCCGCGCCCTTCGAAGGCGGCTGCCTGTGCGGCGCCATCCGTTACCGCGTCACCATGGAACCGCTCGGCGTCGTCATCTGCCACTGCGCCAACTGTCAGAGACAGACAGCGTCCGACCGTTCCCCCGTCGTGTGGGTCCCCGCCGAGGGCCTCGAGTTCCTCAGGGGAGAGACCAGGACCCTGCGCGTCGAGGGAGCGACGGGCAACATGCAGAGCCGCCATTTCTGCGGCGAGTGCGGTTCGCCGATCATGACCCAGCCCGACGCCCGCCCCGGCATTCGAACGATCAAGGCGGGCACCATCGACGACCCGAGCTGGCTCCGCCCGTCCGCCCACATCTGGGTGGCGAGCGCCCCGCCCTACGCTCTCATCGACAACGACCTGCCCCGGCATCCCGGCAACCCGCCGAACATCGGCTGAGGCCCGCGCCCGGCGACGCCCCGACGGGACGGCGGTCGGCCGTGGCGGTCAGTGCGAGAACCGTTTCATGCCGCCGTCGACGTACATCACCGAGCCCGAGATCATGCGCGCCTTCGGCGAGGCGACGAAGGCGACGAGGTTGCCGATGTCCTCCGGATCCCCGAACTCGCCGGCCGGGATGTGCTCCGCCGCGAAGGCGAGCTCGTCCTCCACCGTCGGATAGCCGCGCCTGTTCTGCTCCGAATGGATGCGCCCGGGGACGATGCAGTTCGACGTCACGCCATCCCTGGAGTGCTCGCGCGACAGGCCCTTCGACCACGCCTGAACGGCGGCCTTGGCGCACGTGGCCGCGTTGATCCCGAAGGGCTCCATGGTGCCCGTGATGTTGACGATCCGCCCGTACTTGCGTTCGACCATGCCCGGAACGAACCGGTCGGAGACCCGCCGCACCGCCCACCAGTTCAGGTTCATGGTGTCGAGCCACACCCGCTCCTCGGTGCCGACCGGCGCCGGAACGGCGAAACCGGCGTTGTTCACCAGGATGTCGAGGCGGCCGTAGGCGTCGTGGATCGCCTTCCCCAGGTTCTCCGCCGCGTCGTCGGCCACGATGTCCTGCCCGATCACCAGCGGCCGCGGATGGCCGGCCGCCGCGATGTCGTCCGCGACTCCGTTCAGGAGCTCCTCGCGCCGGGCGGTGATGGCTATCCGGCAGCCCTCCGCCGCCAGCACCTTCGCCGTGCCTTCCCCGATGCCGACGCTGGCGCCCGTGACCAGCGCCACGCGATCCTTCAATTGCAGATCCATGCTGTTCCTCCCCGTGTTTCATGCCGTCCCGCGGCGCGGCCGTCGAAGCCGCCGTTCCCGGGCCGGACGACGGCTCGGAAAGCGCGGCGGAACCTATCTCACGGCCGCCCGCGCCGCAAATTCCAGCGGCCGAACCGCACCGCCAGGCGCCGCCGGCGCCGACGGACCCACGGGATGTCGTCCGAGAGCACGAGCAATCCCAGGGGCAGCATCCAGAACCCGAGGACGGGAAGGAAGCCCAGGAAACCGCCGACGACCAGGGCCATGCCCACCGAACGGCGCAGCCAGGCGTTCGGGTGACGCCGGATGGCCGAAACGCGCGCCCTCATGCGACGAGGCCGCGTGCGCGGGCCAGCGGCTCGGGAACGGCGATGTCGATATCCAGCAGCATCTGCGCGAAGGCCTTGGCCTGCGGGTCCATGCGCAACGAGGCGACGCCGCCGCCGCCGAGCGCCTCGTGCAGCACGAAACTGAACGCCTGGATGCCCGGCAACTCGTAGCGCCGGACCGGGCCGCGCAGCACGTGCCCGAAGTACGCCGCGACGGCGTCCTCCGTCAGGCGCGCGCGGAGGATGGGAACGAAGTCGGGATGGCGGGCGATCACCCCGATGTTGGCGCTGTCGCCCTTGTCGCCGCTCCGCGCCAGGGCGAGCCCGGCCAGGGGCACGAGAACCGAGTGCTCCGGCGGGTTGGACGGGATGGGGAGATCCGTGTCGCCTTCGTCCGCCGGCGGGTCGGACGCGGGCCGCGCGACCGACGCGGACGGAACGGGCGCGGGCGGGATACGCGCCGGAACGTCCATCGTCACTCCGTCCACGGCGACGGCGGCCGGAACGAGGGCCTTGTCGATCAGGAAGGAATGCAGCCGCGCCACCGGCGAGACGCGCGGCCGCCCTCCGAAGATCCCGGTCACCCCCGGCGCCATTCCGGTGACTGCGGGCGCGATCTCGCGGGTGAAGATCTCGACGGCTTCCCGCGAGTCGTGGTGGGCGGCGATCTTGACCACGACCTCGCGCGTTTCCCGTGCGCGGGCATGGGGGCCGTAGGTCGCCTCGGCACCGAGGATCTCGACGTCGGTGGCGCGGTAGTCGGCCAGGCCGCGCTCGCGGAACAGGCGGCGCGTACGCCGGAGGATGGCGTCGGCCACGGCGTCGCCCTTGAGCCTGGCGTCGATCCCACCGATCATGAAGAGTGCCGTGGCGCGGTATCCGTCGAGACAGGTCGCGTTGGCCTTGTAGGTCGGCGTGGCCGCGCGTCCCCGGGCCCCCGTCACCCGCACCCTGTCCGGCCCGGCCTCCTCCAGCGCAACGCCGGTGAAGTCGCAGACGACGTCCGGCAGGACGTAATTGGCGGGGTCTCCCAGCTCGTAGAGCATCTGCTCGCCGACCGTGTGGCGGCTGACCAGCCCGCCGGTGCCCTCCGGCTTGGACACCGTGAAGGCGCCGTCCGGCTCGCAGTCGACGAAGGGGAAGCCGATGTCGTGCCAGCCGTCGGCCGCCAGCCGCCAGTCGGTGAAGTTCCCGCCGGTCGCCTGGGCGCCGCATTCGAGGATGTGGCCGGCGAGGCTGCCCGCCGCGAGCCGGTCGTGGTCGTCGTCCGCCCAGCCGAATTCGTGCATCAGCGGCCCCAGCGTGACTGCCGAATCGGCGCACTTGCCGGTGATCACGACCCGCGCCCCGGCGCCCAGCGCCTCGGCGATGGGCCGGCCGCCGAGATAGGCGTTGAGGCTCTGGACGTCGTCCGGGAACGGCGCTCCCGAGAACATCTCGGACTTGTCGATATCCCGGAGCTCGTCGAGTCGCGGCATCAGATCGTCGCCGGTGACCACCGCGATGTCGATATCGACACCCGCGTCCGCGGCCATCTTGGCGAGCGCGTCCCGGCAGGCCTCCGGATTGACCCCGCCGGCGTTGCTGACGACCTTGATGTCGTTCGCCACGACGTCGGCGAGGATGTCCTTCATGACCGGGTCGACGAAGTCGACGGCGTACCCCAGGTCGGGGTCGCGGCTCCGTGCCCGCGCCAACAGCGACATGGTGACCTCGGCGAGATAGTCGAACACCAGGTAATCGACAGCGCCCCGACGCGCCAGTTGCCCCGGGGCGCCCGGCGTGTCGCCCCAGAACCCGCTGCCGGAGCCGATCCGGACGGTCTTCATGAACGGCGCGCTCCTTGCGGTTCGGTTCGCCGGCTCGCGACTCAGCGGCCCGGCCAGTCGGGGTCGCGCTTCTCCTGGAACGCGGTGAAGCCTTCCCGCGCGTCCTCGGTCATGGACATGCGGGCGACGTTCGCCTCGGCGAAGGCGAAGGCTTGGTGCAGCGGCATGTCCTGCAGGGCGTGCAGGCCGTTCTTGCCGTGCCGCAAGGCGGTGGGCGACCGCTTCAGGATCCGTCCGAGCAGCCACTCCACCTTCTCGTCCAGGCGGTCGGCCGGAACCACGTAGTTGACCAGCCCCATCTCCAGCGCCTCCGCCGCCGTGAACGGATCGCCGGTCATGCACATCTCCATCAGCTTGCGCCTCGGGACCAGCCGCAGCATGTAGCCCAGGATCTGCATCGGGAAGAGGCCGACCTTCACCTCCGGCACGCCGAATCTGGCGGTTTCCGAGGCGACTGCCAGATCGCAGCCGCACAACAGACCCATGCCGCCCGCCAGCACGTGCCCGTTGATCCGCGCGAGTACCGGCAGGTTGCAGGCCTCGAACGCCCGAAAGACCTGGGTCAGGGCGTTGTGGGGCGCCGCCATGTCGGGCTTGACCGGAGACGCGGAGCCTTCCGCCCTGATGTCGGCGCCGGCACAGAAGGCCTGGTCCCCGGCACCCGTGAGGACGACCGCGCGAAGGCCCGGGTCGTCGTTCGCCTCGAGAACGGCCGCCCGGATTCGCGACAGCACACTCTCGGTGACGGCGTTGCGGCTCTCGGGCCGGTTGATGACGATCCAGCGCGCGTCGCCGCGGCGCTCGACCAGAACCTCGTGGTCTTCGTTCGACATGATGGGATCGCTCCGGCTTGCCCTTGTCTTGCGGTCGCGCCTTGCCGTCGTCGTCTTCGCGGGGCGGATCGCCCGGAACCGGGGGATCAGGCGCCTTCCCCGGCGGCCGTCCGGTCCTCGCGCCACAGCGAATCCTGGCGCGGCACCGCCACGTACTGATCGGGCCAGACGCCGCCCCGCGTCCCGAGCTCCTGGGCGGCGTGAAGCGCCCAGTACGAGTCGCGCAGATGGCCGCGGGCCAGCGCCACCAGATCGGCGTCCCCGCGCTCGAGGATTCCCGCTACCTCCTCGACCGTGTTGATGTTGCCGACGGCCATGGCCGCCACGCCGGCCTCGCGCTTGATACGGCGGGCGAAGGAGACGTACCCGAGCGGCGCGGGCCGGGGGGCCATCGACCGTCCGGCGATGCCGCCGGCCGACGCGGTGATGTAGTCGACGCCGCGCGCCTTGAACATCCGCGAGATCTCGACCGCATCGTCGACGGTGTTTCCGCCCTCGATGCCGTCGGTCACGGAGATGCGGACGCCGAGCGGCATCGAGTCCGGGATGGCGCCGCGCGCCGCGTCCACGACCCGCAGGGGAAAGCGCATACGGTTCGGCAGGCCGCCCCCGTAGGCGTCGTCGCGCCTGTTCGAGACGGGCGACATGAAACCCGAGATCAGGTAGCCGTGTGCGCCGTGGATCTCGATCAGGTCGAATCCGGCGTCGACGGCCCGGGCGGCGGCCGCGCCGAACTGGTCGACGACCTCATCGATCATGCCCCCGTCCATGGCCCTGGGGACCTGGTTCTCCTCGCCGTAGGGCTCCGGGCTCGGGGCGATGATCTCCCAGTTGCCGGATTCCAGGGGGCGGTTCTGGCCGAGCCACATCGGCCTGGTCGACGCCTTGCGTCCGGCGTGCCCGAGCTGGATCCCGATCCTCGCGTCCGTGTGGCGATGCACGAAATCCGTGATTCGCCGCCACGCCTCGACATGCGCGTCGTCGTACAGGCCGGCACAGCCCGGTGTGATCCGGCCGATGGCCGAGACGCCCGACATCTCGGCGATGACGAGACCGGCGCCGCCGATGGCGCGCGAACCCAGGTGCACGAGGTGCCAGTCGTTGGGAACGCCCCCTTCCGCGGAATACTGGCACATGGGCGACACGACGACGCGGTTGGCAAGCCCGAGCCCGCGAAGGCGGAACGGCTCGAATATCGGCGAGGCGTTCGGAGACTCGATCATGCGGTCGGCCTTCTCGCGGGACGGAAGCGGAAATCGGAGCGGGCCGCGTCCCGCCCCGCCCCGGCCCGTGACTTGTACCGGCGCGGGCGGCGCGGTTCAACACGGCACGGTCCGGGAGTCGCGGGTAACCGGTTTGCCATGGCGACCGCCGCGCGCTAGGCGGCGCGATGACGGGTTCGGTGATGGCCGATGCCGCGAGAGAAACCGTCGCGTCGTTGCGGTACAGCCGCGCGACGGGCTTGACGTGGCGCCGCATAACCACTTCAGAAAACGAGACGTTGAAGATGAGTACGAACGAGAAGCCGCCGGAAGCGAAGCCCATCGCCACGGTTCCTCGGGTGGTTCTCGACGCCATCGGCGGCCGCTCACCCGCCGTCCTTCTCTCCGCCGCGACCGCCGCCAAGCAGGCTCAGCGCCACCCTGACGTGCGCTCCGAGGACTATGCGAGAGTCCAGCACCTCCTCGACGAGGGCGAACTGTTCCACAAACGGGACAGAGAGTTGAACGGTTTCGTCGAGGCGGACGGCCGTCTTTGGCGTGTCGCGATCAAGACTGCGCGGGACGGCGCGGAGACCTACCTGACGACCTTCCATATAGCGAAGCCCCGCGACCTCGCATCGGCGAGGCGACGTTTGGAAAGGATCGAACGTGGCGTGAAATGATCGGCGCCGGGCGGGTCGCCACCCCCGCGCTCGCCCGAAGGCATGAGAGGAATGCGGAATGCTTCCGGCACCGAAAGTAATCTAGTCGAAGGGGAGCGATATCGACAAGCATATTTTTACGTGTGATTTTTTTGCACGGGGATTTGCATGTACGAAAAGTTCGTGTTATGTTTTATTTCTTGAGAGGAATACGGTCGAAGAGGCGTTCCCCGCACACGCGGGGATGAAAGCGTTCGGCGGCGCTTTTCGCGCTGTACTCGAGTTTCCAGAATCCGCCGGACACGACCGCACCGACACAATCCCGGCCCGTGACTTGTACCGGCGCGGACGGTGTCGTTCAACGGGATCCCGAACCGGACGATCCGGGACAAGCCGTTGACGCGGCGGCGCCAAACCGCCATACAGGGTCCGCGACCACCGGACACTCAAACGATTCGGCGGGCTGGAAGAAAAACACCGAGCCGCGCGGGAGGCGGGATCACGTCATGGAAAGCATCGTCCTGCTGTTCTGCCTTATCGTGCTGGTGCTGCTCGGCGCGCCGATCGGCTTCACGCTGATCCTGCTGCCGGTGGCCTACATCCTGATCTTCGATCCGGGCGTGCCGCTGAACCTGATCCCGACGCAGATGTTCGACGTAATCGATTCGGTCACGCTGACGGCGATCCCGTTCTTCATGCTGACCGGCGAGCTCATGAGCACGGGCAAGATCACCGACCGGCTCGTCGAGCTGTCGGCCCGCATCATCGGGCGCATGCGCGGCAGTCTGGCCCAGGTGAACATCCTGGTGAGCATGTTCTTCGCCGGCATGAACGGTTCGGTCGTGGCCGACACGGCGACCGTCGGCTCTCTGCTCATCCCGGCCATGAAGCTGCGCGGCTACGAGCCCGAGTACGCCGCCGCGCTCACCTCGGTCAGCGCCACGATCGGCGGCATCATCCCGCCCAGCATCGCCATGGTCATCCTGGCCAACGCCGGCGGCATCTCGGTCGGCGCCCTGTTCGCGGCCGGCATCATCCCGGGGATCCTGATCGGGGTGACCCTGATGATCATGACCTACGTCATCTCGGTGAAGCGCAACTACGAGCGCAGCGAAGATGATTTCAGCTGGATGGCGCTGGGCAAGGCGTTCCTCAACGCCTCCTTCGCGCTGGTCATCCCCGTGGTGCTGGTGGGGTCGGTCATGGGCGGCATCGCCGGCGTCGTGGAGGCCGGCGCCATAACCGCGTGCGTGGCCCTCGCCCTCGGCGCCTTCGTCTACAGGACCGTCACTTGGGCATCGGTGGTGCAGGCGTTCATCCGCGCCTTCCGCACCAGCGCCATCGTCTTCATCATCCTCTCCGCCGCCGGCCCGTTCAGCTGGCTGCTGACCATCTTGGGCGCGATCAACCTGCTCAGCGAATGGCTGCTCAGCTACGCCGACACGCCGGTCCTGTTCGCGACGGTCCTCGTGCTCTTCATCTACTTCATCGGCATGGTGATGGACTCCGGCGCCAACATCATCGTGCTCGGCCCGGTGCTGATCCACATCTGCGTGCAGGCCGGATATCCGCCCGAACAGGCGGCGATGATCATGGTCATCGGCTTCCTCTTCGGAACCGTGACGCCGCCCATCGGGGTGGCCTACTTCACCGCCGCGGCCGTGGCGCGGGCGACGCTGGAGTCCGTCGCCGTATCGATGCTGCCGTATCTCGTCGCCCTGTTCTTCCTGCTGTTCGTCGTCATCCTGGTGCCGCCGATCACGATGTGGCTGCCGACGGCGTGGGGATTCGTCTATTAGGGAGGATCGGTCGACATGCTGGACGTCCTGAAAGCGCTGGATTTCTGGGTCCGCCGGATCCTGACCTGGTTCTGCGCGATCCTGCTGGCTCTGATGGTGGTGTTCACCGTGTACACGGTGTTCATGCGCTACGTCTTCGAAAGGCCGCCCCCGTGGGGCGACCAGATGGCGGTGTTCAGCTGCATATGGCTGGTGTTCATCGCCTTGGCGCTGACCACGCGGGAGAAGGAGCACATCGCGCTCGACATGCTCTACACCTATCTGCCGTTGAAGTGGTCGTTCACGGTCCAGCAGATGTGGAACCTCATCATCTGCGCGCTCGGCTTCGTTCTGGTGATCTACGGCTACGACACGGCGATCAACAATTTCGGCAAGTACTGGGAGCTCAACTACCTGCCCAAGAAGTATCCGATGATGATCCTGCCGATCACGGGCGCACTCATCATGATCGGCTCATTCGTCGCCTTCATGGAGGACCTGGCCAGTTACAGGAAGGGCGAGTTCGTGGCCAAGGAGCCGCTCGACGAGGCCGTCGGCGGCGGTGCCTGAGCCACTCGGAAGTCGAGAAACCCTGTCCTGGCGCCGCCGAAGACCTATGTTCTTCGGGTGTGCGCCTTCATGATGTCCTTGGTGTTCTTGACGCTTTTCGGTCACGCCGTCATACGGTGGCTGACCATCCCCTCCACCTGAAAAAGAGGGGGGCCGAGGCCCCCCATGGGAATGTTCCGTTGACGGCTTCGCTTACAATGCGCCGCCTTTCTTGAGGGCGGCGATGAAGTCGTCGAGGCCCTGCTCGGCGAGAGCCTTTTCGGCGAGCTCGGAATCGTAGCTTCCCTTGGCGTCCTTCCAGGCGCCGACGGCGCCGGCCCGCCACAACATCATTTCGGCCTCGGTCGGCTTGTACCACTCGTCGATGTGCTTCTTGAGCTCGGCTGTCTGTTCCTTCACCCACTCCTGATCCAGGGAGCGGGCCATGCGCGAGAACTCGTCCATGCCCGTCCGCAGCCATTTCTTCTCGTCGTCCGTCAGCGCCTCCCACTGCGGAACGTCGATGGAGATATGGTTGCCGCCCCAGGCGCCGCCGACCTCGGTGTAGTACTTCTGCACCTCGTACATCTTGTATACGTACTGCCACGGCACCTGCACGTACTGGCCCTCGACGACACCCGTCTGCAGGCCCTGGTAGAGCTGTGCCCAGTCGAAAGGCACGGGGACCGCGCCCCAAGTCTGGATCAGCTTGTACTCGATCGGGCTCTTGGTCACCCGCATCTTGATGCCCTTGAGATCCTCGGGCGCATGCACGGAACGGCGCGCGTTGCCGAGATGGCGGAAGCCGCCCGACGCGAACACCTCGAAACACCGATGCCGCGTGGTCTGGACCGCGACCTCGCACTGCGCGTCGCCGAGCCAGCCGTCGGAGATCTTGTCGGCCCAGTCGAGAGAGCTGAACAGGTAGGGAAGGTCGAAGATCGACAGGGCGGGGCTGAAGTTGCCGAAGTTCGCCGTCGAGCTCGTCCAGATCGCCAGCAGGCCCTGGTTCGCCTGCTCGCCGCACTTCTGCTCGCTGCAAACGGAGCCGCGATAGTGCGGATCGACGGTGAGCTTGCCGCCGGAAACTTCCGCGATCTTCGGAACCAGGCCCTGGTCCATGGCATCGCCGAGCGGCAGGCCCGGGCGACCCACGGTGCCGAGCTTGAGCACCTTCTGGGCGTCGGCGGCGCCAGCGCCGATCGCCACGATCGCCGCGACCGCCGCCGCCATGAAAACTGAACGTCTTTGCATTGGATATCCTCCCATTTTGATCGGTTGGACAGTTGCCGAGAGACGCATCCCGCCGATGGCGACGAAGAGCGCGCCAATGAACGCCGCGCCGCCGGACGACGCGAACACTTCAATGATGGCACAGGCGCACGGATCAATCCAGCGTTCGCGCACCGGGGGACCGACCGGTCTCCAACATATGGCGAAACACGCAGCATCCACGGCTTCCAGTCCGAAACCTCGCGGCAACACCGTATGACCGTGAATCCCGACCGGCGGTCGGATGGGTAGTCGGCGTCCTCGATACCCGGTCGAGGCCAAGGCGCTAACCGTCCTGGAACCGGTGCCACGCGTACACGGCGCGCTGGCCGAGGCGCCGGCGAGCGGCGCGTTCCTGAAGAAAAGGGGGCCTCTGGCCCCCTTTGAAATGAATTCGGTTGACGGCTTCGCCTAGAGCGCGCCGCCCTTCTTGAGAGTGTCGATGAACGAGTCGAGACCCTGCTCGGCGAGAGCCCGCTCGGCCAGCTTGGGGTCGTAGGCACCCTTGGCGTCCGCCCAGGCACCCACGGCACCAGACCGCCAGAGTTCCATCTCGGCGTCGTTGGGCTTGTACCACTCTTCGATCTTTGCCTTGATCTTCTCGATACCGGCCGCCACCCATTCGCTGTCGAGTCTGCGGGCCATCTCGGAAAAGGCATCTGTTCCCGCTTTGAGCCACATCTTCTCGTCGGCCGTGAGATCGTTGTATTGGTTTAGATCCATGGAGAGGTGATTGCCGCCCCAGGCGCCGCCTACTTCGGTGTAGTACTTCTGCACCTCGTACATCTTGTACAACTCCTGCCACGGCACCTGCACGTACTGGCCCTCGACGACACCCGTCTGCAGGCCCTGGTAGAGCTGTGCCCAGTCGAAAGGCACGGGGACCGCGCCCCAAGTCTGGATCAGGGTGTACTCGATCGGGCTCTTGGTCACGCGGAATTTGATACCCTTCATGTCCTTGGGCTCGTGCACCGGCCGTGCGGCGTTGCCCAGTTGGCGGAACCCGCCCGAGGAAAACACCTCGAAGACCTTGTGCTGGGTCGTTTTCTCGGCCTCTTTGCTTTGGGCCTCGCCCAACCAGCTATCCGAGATCTTGTTTGCCCAATCCAAACTGCTGAACAGGTACGGAAGGTCGAAGATCGACAGAGCCGTACCGAAACTACCGAAGTTGGCCGTCGAGCTTGACCAAATCGCTATCAGGCCCTGGTTCGCCTGCTCGCCGCACTTCTGCTCGCTGCAAATCGAGCCGCGATAGTGCCCTTCGATTGTGAGTTGCCCTCCGGAAGCTTTCGCGGTCGCGGGAACCAAGCCGTCGGTCATGGCGTCGCCAAGCGGGACCCCCGGCCGACCCACGGAGCCGAGCTTGAGCACCTTCTGGGCGTCGGCGGCACCCGCGCCGATCGCCACGATCGCCGCGACCGCTGCCGCCATGAAAACTGAACGTCTTTGCATTGGATATCCTCCCATTTTGATCGGTTGAACGGTTGCCGAGAGACGCATCCCGCCGATGGCGACGAAGAGCGCGCCAATGAACGCCGCGCCGCCGGACGACGCGAACACTTCAATGATGGCACAGGCGCGCGAATCAATCCAGTGTTCGCGCACCGGGGGACCGACCGGTCTCCAACATATGGCGAAACACGCAGCATCCACGGCTGCCAGTCCGAAACCTCGCGGCAACACCGTATGACCGTGAATCCCGACCGGCGGTCGGATGGGTAGTCGGCGTCCTCGATACCCGGTCGAGGCCAAGGCGCTAACCGTCCTGGAACCGGTGCCACGCGTACACGGCGCGCTGGCCGAGGCGCCGGAAGGCGGCGAGCGGATACCTGGGCATCGGACGTTCCAACGCCGCGGGAATGTTCGCCTCGCCGCCGCCGATCCGGTCGGCGAGCAACGAGCCGAGATGCAGGGCCGGGGCGACGCCGGTCCCGCAATATCCGAGCGAGAACCAGACGTCAGGGTGTCCGTCCAGACGATGGACATGGGGCACAGCGTCGAACGGGAGACAGACCCATCCCGCCCAGTAGTAGTCGACCGTCAGCCCCGAAAGCGGCGGAAACTTCCTCCGCAACGCCTCGAGCAATCGCCGCTTCCACCTGGGATGGTCGACGGCGCGCTCGTCGATAGGGCCCCGGCCCCCCATCATGATGCGGCCGTCCGGCAGGCGGCGGTAATAGAGAAGCAGGCGCCGCGTGTCCGCGACCGGCGCGGTCGAGCGGAAATCGGTCTCCGCTTTCTCGTTCGCCGTCATCGGACGGGTCACGATGACGCAGGAGAGCACCGGCAGCGTCCGCGCCTTCAAGGCCGGATGCAGGGAGTCGCCGGTGTAGCCGTTGGTGGCGACGACCACGTGCCTGGCGCGCACCCGCGCCTTCGGGGTTTCGACCACGTATCCGGAACCGTCCGCCCGCCAGCCGGAGACCGGACTCGCCCGGTGCACCGCGGCGCCCGCGTCCCGCGCCAGACGCAGAACCCCCTGGGCGAGCTTCAGGGGATGCACCGCGAACCCGTCGGGAAACCGCAGGGCCGCGAAGGCCTCGGCGCTCCGGAAGTAGTCCTTCTCGATGTCCCCGGCATCGAGAAGTTCCGCCTCGTACCCGAAGGTCTCGGCGAGCAGCCGATGGTCCGTCTCCAGACCGGCGACGGCGGCCGGGCGGTGCGCCACGCGCAGCAGGCCGACGTCCTGGAGGTCGCAGTCGATGCCGCCGTCCGCGATGAGGGACCGGACCGTGTCGAGGGCCGCGAGCTGCTCGTCGAACAGCGCCCTGGCGCCGTCTTCGCCCCAGCGCTCGCGCCATTCCCGCAACGGCACGCGCCCGATACCCGGACGGATGTTGCCGCCGTTGCGGCCGCTGCAACCCCAGCCGGGCGCGTTGGCCTCCAGCACGACGACATCGGCGCCGTGGTTTCCGGCAAGGCGATAGGCGCAGCTCAGGCCGGTGTATCCGCCGCCGACAATCGCGACGTCCGCGTCGCGGTCGTCAACGAGAACGCCGTCGTCTTCCGGTCGCGGGCCGGCCGTCGCCGCCCAGTAGCTGTCGGGCAAGGGCCGGCCCTCTCCAGGGCTCCGGTCCTTCAGGGGGTCGCGCGACACGGTTCCAGCCAGGAGGCGTGGTCCGCCGTCGGGCATGGCGATGGGGGCGCGCGGCCTATTCCGCGGCGTGGGCCATCGGCGGAGTCGCCAATCCCGACTCCAGGTCCATGCACAGACGCTCCGCCGTCCGCTCCGCCGGGTCGCCATAACCGCCGCCGCCGCTGGTTTCGGTGACCAGGATATCTCCGCGCTCGAGCCGGAGACTGGTCTTGGAGGCCACCGGCGCCCGGTCGCCGTTCTTCCGGACGATCCAGGTGCGCGCAAGATCGCCCGGTTCGCCGCCGAAGGCGCCGTCCGGCGCGATGCGGTAACGGTCCGAGTAATGGGCCAGCGTGACATCGTCGGCGAGGATCTCGAACCGGCGGCGCAATCCGTTCCCGCCGCGGAATTTTCCGCGGCCGCCGGAATCGGGCCGCAGCGCGTATTCGGCGACGCGGAAGAAGTCGTACTGCCGGTCCAGGGACTCGACGGGGATGTTGCTGCAGTTCGACAGTGGGCCGTCGATGCCGTCGCCGCCGTCGGAGCCGGGACCCGCGCCGTAGCCGCCCCCGTAGATCTCCAGGTAGATGCTGTACTTGCCGTCCACCAGCCGGCTCATGCAGATGGAATGGGTGGTGTCGAACCCGGTGGCGATGACCTTGTCGGGAACGGCCTCGGCCAGGGCCTTCACGACCGCGTCGAAGGCCCGGAATGCGGGGATCATGCGCGCCCGCACGGGCGCCGGCGGCTTGGGATTGAGCAGGCTCCCGTAAGGGGCCGTCACCGTGATCGGCCTCGCCAGACCCTGGTTGAAGGGGATGTCGGGCGAGCTCGCCACCGCCTTGACCGCCGCCAGCGCGGCCGACACCGTCGAGGCGAAGGGACAGTTCAGGTTGAGCAGGACCTGATCCGCGGTGCCCGCGAAGTCGACCGAGATGTCGTCGCCCTCGACCGTCACGGTCGCCTTGACGGGCAGCGGCTCGGAACCGATCCCGTCATCGTCGACGGCATCCTCCCCGCGATAGATACCGTCCGGGATCGCGGCGATGGCCGCGCGCATGCGCCGCTCCGAATAGGCGAGGTGGGAGTCCATGACGGACAGGACGGTCTCCGCGCCGTACCGCGCGCAGAGCTGCTTGACCCGCTCGCCGCCGATGGCGTTGGCCGCGAACTGCGCGTTGAAGTCGCCGATGGTCAGTTCCGGCACGCGGATATTGGCCGCGATCAGGCGCTCGAACGGCCCGCCGCTCCAGTCGCGCTCCATGTTGTAGCGCGACGGGGGAACGATGAGCCCTTCCTGATGGACGTCGGTGGCGTCCGGGTTCATGCCGGGCGCGCCGCCGCCGAGATCGAGGTGATGGGCCACGCTGGCGCTGAACCCGATCAATGTCCCCTCGAAGAAGATCGGCGAGAAGATGAACACGTCCGGCAGGTGCTGACCGCCCTCGAACGGACTGTTGTTGATGTAGAAATCGCCCTCTTCGAGCTCGTCCGGCGGGACGACCTCCGCGCAGGGCTTGAACGTGGCGCCGAGGGGACCGAGCTGCATCGGGATCAACTCCGCCTGCGCCACTACGTTCCCGCGCCGGTCCAGCAGCGCGGCCGATCCATCGCTCGCTTCGCGCAGGATGGTCGAGTAGGCGGAGCGGACCAGCTTCACGCCCATTTCCCGGGCCGAGGCCACCAGGCCCTGGCCGATCACCGCTCGATCTATGGGGTCCACGTTCATCTGCCTATCCGATCCTCCGGATGATGAGGTTGTCGTGCTCGTCCGGGCCACCGGCCCAGCTTCCCGGCACGTAGATTGTAGACGTCTCGTCCGCGACAAGCGCGGGGCCCACGATCTCCGATCCAGACCCGAGGGCCGACCGGCTCATCACGGCGCAGGCAGTCCGCTCGCCCCGGTCGAAAACGCTGCCTTCCGTCGCGAAGGGTTCCATGCCGTGTCCCTCCGCCAGGGTCGGAACGGGTCCGGGAGGCGCCGAGACGCCGAGGCGGAACGACACGATCTCCACCCGCTGGCGCCCCGCGTCGCCGAAGGCGAACACCCGGTGGTGTGCCGCGACGAACAATTCGAGCAGGGTCTCGGCCTTCATATCCTCCAAGGCCGTCTCCTCGAGCGTCACCGGAATCTCGAACGCCTGGCCGACGAAACGCATCTCCAGCGTGCAGGTGAACGCCAGCCCCTCGACAAGGTCGAGCATCGCGAACGCCTCGACGGCGCGACCCTTCATGGTCGCGAAGACTTCGCGAACCGTGTCGGCGACGTCCCCCTCGACGATCAGGTGACGGGTATAGCTGTCGTAGCGCAGGAAATCCGCGGCCAGCAGTCCGAAGGCAGAGAGAACGCCGGCGTTGGGTGGCACCACGACGGTCCCGATCTCCAGCTCCTCGGCGACCCGCGCCGCGTGAAGCGGGCCGGCGCCTCCGAAGGGAACGAGGACGTAGTCCCTGGGATCACGTCCGCGCTCGGTCGACACGAGCTGGATGGCGCGGACGATGTTGGCGTCGGCCACGCGCAGGGCGGCGTCCGCCATCTCCTCGAGGCTCATCCCGAACCTCTCCGCCAGGGGGGTCAACGCCGCTTCCGACCTGTCGCGGGCCAGGGACATGCGCCCGCCGGCGAAGGCCGCCGCCTTCAGCGTGCCGCGCAACAGATGCGCGTCGGTGACGGCCGGCAGCGTTCCGCCGCGTCCGTAACAGGCCGGTCCCGGGTCGGCGCCCGTCGACTCGGGGCCGACGCGGAGCATGCCCCCGTCGTCGACCCAGACGATGGAGCCACCCCCCGCTCCGATGGTCGCGATGTCGATCACCGGAGCGCGCACCGGCAACCCGTTGATCTCCGTCTCGGTCGACAGGTCGGGCTTGCCGCCGCGCACCAGGCACACGTCGGTGCTGGTGCCCCCCATGTCGAGCGTGACGATGTCGTCGAAGCCGGAGATGCCGGCTTGTCGCACGGCCCCCATCACCCCCGCCGCCGGTCCCGAGTACAGGCACGCGATGGCGTTGCGACGGATGCCTTCGGTCGGCAGGCGGCCGCCGTTCGACTGCATGATCGAGAAGTTGCGCTTGAAGCCGCGTGACCCGAGCTCCGCCTCCAGTCGCGAGACATAGGAATCGATGACCGGTTGCACGTACGCCGACAGCGTGGTCGTCGTCGCCCGCTCGTATTCGCGGAATTCCCGGGTCACCTCGGACGAATGGGTGACGAAGACGTCCGGATGCTCCCGGCGGATCAGATCGGCCACCCGCTCCTCGTGATCCGGGTTGGCGTAGGAGTTGAGAAAGCAGATGGCGACGGCGCCGTAGGCGCCGTCGGACAGCGCCGACCGCACGACCCGCCTCGCGGCCTCCATATCCAGGGGCGTGACGATCTCTCCGTCGGCGTCGATTCGCTCCACGATCTCGAAGGAGTCCGCGCGTCCAACCACCGGCTCGGGCTTTTGGTAGAACAGATCGTAGATCCGCTTGCGGTCGTGGCGCTGAAGCAGCAGCAGATCGCGGAAACCGGCGGTCACGAAGAAGGCGACCCTGGCGCCCTTGCGCTCGAGGATGGCGTTGGTCGCCACCGTCGAGCCGTGCACGAGATCCTCGATCTCGTCGAGCCGGATGTCCGCGGCGGCGAGTGCCGCGAGCGCGCCCTCGTCGGGGCGCGCCGGCGTGCTCGGCACCTTGGCGACGACGACCCGCCCCCGATCGATGGCGACGAGGTCCGTGAACGTGCCGCCGACTTCGATCCCCACTCGCAACTCGGGTCTCCCCGTCCCTGGTCCGACGCGCCCTCGATGGAAGGAACCGCGCCGCGCGATTATACAGGAAGCGGGAACGCTGCGAGGCGCCGCGTCCCGGCGCTGTCGGTCGCGACGGCCGTCGTCCACTCTCGGACCGAACCACGCCATGCCGACCTTCGCCGAAGAACTCACGCTGCTGTTGACGAACGAGGACGGTGCGCTCCTCCCCGTCCAGAAGGATGCGTTCGAGTGCGCTCTGGCGGGCGCCGTGCTGATGGATCTGGCGTTCGCCCGTCGGATCGACACCGATCCGCGGGCGCTCACGGTCACCGACGACACGCCGACGGGCGATCCCGCGCTCGATCGTGTCCTGGCGAAGATCGCGGCGAGAACGGAACCGGAGGACACCCGGAAATGGATCAGGGAACTGTCCGTCGACGACGCGGCCGCCATTCGCGAGCAGGTGTCGGCCGGCCTCGTGGCGCGCGGCGTTCTGGAAACGCGGGACGGGAAATTCCCGTGGATGCAGCGCTCCCGACGCCGCCCCGCTCTCGATGGCGAGCCCGGGAAGAGAGTGGGCCGGCGCATCGAAGGCGTGCTGCATTCCAACGATGTCCCCGACCCTCGCGATGTCGCCCTGATCGCCCTTCTGGACGCCTGCGACGTCCTGCCCGACATCTTTCCGGGACGAGACATCGAACGATGCCGTCCCCGGATCGAGCAATTGCGCAAGATGGACCTGATCGGCCGCGAGGTGGCCGGCGCGGTCGCGGATATCGAACGCACGATCGCTCTCGCGGTCCGGTTCCGGTCGGCGCGCTTCCGGGAAATTTCGCTGCTTCTCTCCATCGTCGGCGGCCTCGCCGCCGCGGCGACGCTCCTGGCCCCGCGCGTCCCCGTCCCGGATCGGTTCGGCCCCACCTGGCTGGAGCAGCTGTGGTCCGACGGGACGTGGCAACAGTGGAGCGGCTATACGCTTCTCGGGCTCAGCGGTGCGGGACTCTCGGCCGTCCTTCTCATGAGGGCGCGGCCGGTGGCCCGACGGGGCGGCCATGGCTGGTCGCGGCTCGCCCATGCCGGGATCGGCCTGGCCTGCGCGCTCGCCCTGTTCGCCCATACCGGCTTTCGCCTGGGCGCCAATCTCAACGCGGCGCTCATGGGCTGTTATCTCGCCGTGCTCGTCCTCGGCGCGCTCGCCGGGATCTCGGTCAACGGAGCATCCCGACTCCGAAGAATGGGGATCACCCCCAGACTTCGTGTCGTTCCGATGAGGCTGCACGTCATCGCGCTGTACCCCTTGCCGGCTCTCCTGATGGCCCATCTCCTCGTCGTCTATCTGTATTGAGAGAGGACGGCGCGTGTCGCGGAAGGCGATTCTGTGGATCCTCTACGCGCTGGCGACCGCGGTCGCCGTGGGTGTCGTCGCAATGTGGATGGTCGTGGGCGGCGACCGGGGAATGCTCCCGGTCGGCGCGACGACAGACGCCCACCACCAGATCGATATGGCCTGCGAGACCTGTCACGCCGCACCGGCCTTCGCCGACGCGGCCACGGCCCGGAAGGCCATGAACGAGACCTGCCGGAACTGCCACGAGGACGAACTGAGGGCCGCCGACGACAGCCATTCGCGCAAGAAATTCCGCGATCCGCGAATGGCGGTCTACCAGAGCAGGCTCGACGCGCGTCTCTGCACGACCTGTCACGTCGAGCACCGCCCGGAGATCACGCGCGCAGGCGCGGTCACCATCGCGATGGACTTCTGCGCGGCGTGCCACGCCGAGGGCGATCAGGACGTACGGAAGGCACGGCCGAGCCACGCGGACCTGACCTTCGACACGTGCGCCTCGGCGGGCTGCCACAACTACCACGACAATCGCGCGCTCTACGAGGACTTCCTGGCCCGGAACGTCGGTCAGCCCTGGCTCGCGCCAGCTCCGACGCACGAACCGTCGGCGCGCCATCGGGCCCGGCGGCCGCTCGGGGAAGCGGCGATCGGAAGAAGCGGCGCCGTGGCTCCGGCGGCGGCGCTCGCCGACCCGACGGCGCTGGACCACTGGGCCGGATCCGGCCACGCCGCGGCCGGGGTGAACTGCGCCGGCTGCCACGCGCCGACCGCCGCGCCGGGAGCCTCCCGCGCCGAGGTCGAGGCCCGCTGGACCGGGATGCCGGATACCGGCGTCTGCAAGGACTGCCACGCGGCGCAGGCGAAAACCTTCGCGCGGAGCCGGCATGGCATGCGCGGCCATCCCCTGATCGCGGCGCCCCGCGATCCCGAGCGGAGGCTGGAGGCCATCGGCCTCGGCGGTGGGCTGGGGAAAGCTGTCGCGGTCTGGTTCGCCGATCCTCCCCGGCCCCCGCGCATGACCGTCGCCGAGGCCCGCCTCCCCATGCGCGCAGACGCCGCCCACGAGTCGCTCGATTGCGACACCTGTCACCAGCCCCACGCGGTCGATATCGAGCAGGCCGCCGTCGAGGCCTGCGCGTCCTGTCACGACGATCGTCACACCCGCGCCTACTTCGGCGGCGCTCACCACGCGCTGTGGCGGGCGGAGCTCGCGGGCGAGGTGCCGCCGGGCGCCGGCGTGAGCTGCGCGACCTGCCACATGGTCAAGATCGAGCGTCGTGGAGAGATCGTGACCAGCCACAACCAGAACGACAATCTGCGACCGAACGAGAAGATGATCCGGTCGGTCTGCCTCGATTGCCACGGTCTCGGCTTCGCCATCGATGCGCTGGCGGACGCCGACCTCGTCGCCGGCAATTTCGACGGCATACCCGCGATCCATGTCGAGAGCATCGAATGGGCCGCGCGGCGCGCGGCCGCAGACCGGGACACGACGTTCATTCCTCCCCCCTGAACAGGGGAGAAGATGTATTGCGAGACAAACAGCCCAAGAGGGTCCGACCGTCAATACCGTCCCCGTTCGACATTCATGCATGCTGCGGTTCGGTGACACATTGATGCGAAAACCAGTCTCGAGACCGCTCGCGATCCATGTGCCTGATCCCCCACGTGAATCGGGGAGCGCTTTACCACCTGTACCTACGGTTTACGGATCGAGCCTTCGCGGAAGGTCAGGTATGGTCCCGGACGAACAGGAAGGTTCCGGGAATTACCAACCGCCGCCGGGCGTCCGCGTTTCGAGCCCGAGCTCGCGCAGAATTTCTTTCCGCGCCGAATCGAGATCCGGCGATGGGGACCGTCGCCGGGGATCGGGCGTATCGGAGAGCTTGACCGGGTTTCCGGCCACCCGAAAGCCGTTCGCGTCCTCCACCTCGACGATCATGTTCCGGGCGAGCACGTGCGGATCCCGCACGACGTCCGCGACGTCGTTGATGGGTCCACAGGGTACGCCCGCAGCCTCGAGTATCGCGAGCCAATGCCCCGTCTCCCGTCTGCGCAGGGTCGACTCGAGCTCGGCCTTGAGCTCGACGGCGCGCTCGGTCCGTTCCGCGTTGGACGCGAACCTGCCGTCCTCCGACAGATCCGGCCTGTCGATGGCTTCGCAGAGGCGCCGGAACAGCCCGTCGTTTCCCGCGGCGATGACGACGTGGCCGTCCGCGGTGGCGAACGAATCGAACGGCGTGATCGTCGGATGGCGCGCGCCCAGGGGGCCGGGAACCTCTCCCGTGGCCATGTACCGGGCGATCGCGTTTTCCAGGATCGCGACCTGGCAATCGAGCATGCCGACGTCGACCATGCGGCCGGCGCCGGTATGCTCCCGCTCCTTGAGGGCCGCGCAGATCCCGATGCCGGCGAACAGGCCAGCCGTGATGTCGCCGACGGACGTGCCCGCCCGCGTCGGCGGCGATCCGGGATGTCCCGTCAGGCTCATGATGCCGCCCATGCCCTGAACGACCATGTCGTAGGCCGGCCGCGACGCGTAGGGGCCGGTCCGGCCGAATCCGGACACCGCCGCGTAGATCAGTCGCGGGTACGCGCCGTGAAGCCGTTCCCAGGAATACCCCAGCCGGTCCATGGTCCCGGGGCGATAGTTCTCGATCAGGATGTCGGCCTCCGCCAGCAGCCGCTCGAACACGTCACGGTCGGTCGGGGATTTCAGATCGAGGGCGATGCTCTCCTTGCCCCGGTTGAGAGACATGAAATAGGCCGACCGGCCGTCCAGCCACGGGCCGATCTGCCGGGCGTCGTCGCCGTACTCGGGAACCTCGACCTTGACGACCCGGGCGCCGAGATCGGCAAGCACCATGGTGCAGTAGGGTCCGGCGAGGACCCTGGTGAGATCGACGACGAGCGTTCCGTTGAGCGGGCCGTCAACGGGCGACGGTGCAAGCGCCATGTGACTGCCTCGGTTCCCGGGCGACGGCCTCCTCGACCCGAGTGCGGCATATGGCATGCCGGGCGGTTCCAGTCAAACCGGAACCGGGTTAGAATCCGCGTCCGGGTCCGTCGGAACGGCGCCTGACGGCGGCGCCGGAATGGCGGAGATATCGGGAGATATGGATGGGGGGTGTCGATGACTGTTCGGGATGAGGCTACGCCCGTCGACGCGCGGGCCTACTGGGGCTATTTCATGCGGGACGCGCCGCGCGAGGATCCCGAATTGACCCATGTCGGCCCGGGGACGGCCATGGGCGAGTACCTGCGGCGCTTCTGGCAGCCGATCTGCATGTCGGAGGACCTGGCGGACCTGCCCAAGGCGGTCCGCATCATGGGCGAGGACCTCGTCGCGTTCCGCGACAGGTCCGGCCGGACCGGCGTGCTGCACCGCCATTGCAGCCACCGGGGCGCATCCCTGGAGTACGGCATCGTCGCCGAGCGGGGTCTGCGGTGCTGCTACCACGGTTGGCTGTTCGACGCCGACGGGACCATCCTGGAGACGCCGGGCGAACCGCCGGGTTCGAGGCTGAAGGAGAGCTTCAGACACGGCGCCTATCCGACCCACGAGGAGAGCGGGCTGGTGTTCGCCTACATGGGGCCGCCGGAATCGCGGCCCGGCTTCCCGGTTTTCGACGGTTACGATCTCTGGAACACCAGGATGAAGAGTTTCGAGGTGACCATTCCTTGCAACTGGTTGCAGGTGACGGACAACTATGTCGATCCGGTCCACTCGATGTTCCTGCATAGTTCGTACGCCTCGACCCAGCTTACGGAGAGTTTCCTGCTCCGGCCCTACTGTCGCTTCCTTGAGACGCCCGACGGGTCGGGCATCACGCACAGCACGACGCGGCGCACGACGGACGAGCTCGTGTGGAACCGCATGAACCACGCCCTGACCCCCAATATCGGAGAACTCGGGTCGCCGTGGGAGAAGGGCCTCGAACCGGTCCTGTTCCGCCGCGTCTACGCCACGCGCTGGTCCGTCCCGGTCGATGACACGAACACGGTCATGCTCGGCTGGCGTCACCTCAACGACTTCGTCGATCCCTGGGGCAAGGCCAACGAGGACGAGATCGGCAAGGAAAAGATGGATTTCGACGCCCAGGTCGCCCGCCCCACCTATAAGGCCGGACAACGGGATCCTGGAGACTGGGAAGCGTGTACGTCGCAGCGGCCGGTCGCGGTCCACGCCGCGGAGAACCTGGGGGCGACGGACGCCGGCGTGCAGGCGCGCCGCCGTATGCTGCGGCAGGCGGTGCGCGGCGAACGCGGCGACCTGCTACCGGCGCCGGTCAACGGCGGGTCCCGGCCGGTCCGGACGTTTTCCCAGGACACGACGTTGCGGGTCCCCAGACGTCCCGACCCCGCCGAGGACTGGGCGCTTCTGGGTGAGGTCGGCCAGCGCGTCCACGACGCCATCGTCGCGGCCGATCATCTCCGGGGCGAGGAGCGGCAGACCTTCGTTCAGCGGCGTTTGGCCGAGGTCGAGACCGAGCTCGGCTCCTCGCCGCGAACGTAGCCGGGAGGATCGTGTTCGCGCCATGAACCTGTCGAAATGCAAGGCGTCTCTCCGCGACAAGTCCCCGGCGGAATGGGACGGCATCGCCCCCTGGTTGTCGGAGAAGGAATCGCCGTAGATGTTCGAGGTCGATCGGTTCGTCGAGGATTGTCGGCAAGCGCTCGGCGAGAGCGATGCCCACGGGGCCGTCCGCGAAGTCGTCGCGTGCGCCGTGTCGCGCCCCGACGGCGTGGCGCGGGGTCTTGGCGATCCCGCGCGAGCCGGTGTCGACACCATCCACCGGAGCGCCGATCTGACGATCCTCAACGTGCTGTGGGGGCCGCTCATGACCATGCATCCCCACAACCACCTCATGTGGGCGGTCATCGGCATCTACAGCGGGCAGGAGGACAACACCTTCTACAAGCGCGTCGCCGGCGGTCTCGAGGCCACGTCGGCGAGACAATTGACGACCGGGGACGCCGCGCCGTTGGGCGCGCCGGTCATCCACTCGGTGTGCAATCCGCTGAACAGGATCACGGCCGCCATCCATGTGTACGGCGGCGATTTTTTCGACACGCCGCGGAGCGAATGGGACCCCGAGACGCATCGGGAGCATCCCTATGACGTCGAGCACACCAGGCGCGTTTTCGAGGAATCGAACAGGCTGCTGGAGAGTTGAGCGCCGGAGTTCGTGGATGGCCGCCGGGGGCGCCGCTACGCGCCGGGGAGTAATCGCTCGAGCGTGAAGCGCGGATCCTCCCGGCGCGGGATCTTGCAAACGGCGCTTGCCCTCGCCAGGGGGATATCGTCCGCGCTCAGGATGCAGGATCCGAAGGCGAGATTGCGCGTGACGCGGACGACCTCGGTCTTCCCTTCGACCCAGTCTCCGACACGGCCGGGCGCGACGAAGTCCACGGAGAGATTGACGGTAGGCAGGAACGCGCGGATACCCGCCTGGGCTACGATTCCGAGCGCGATCTGCAAGTCGGCGAAGGTCGCCAGCATCCCTCCGTGACAGATGCCCACGGCGTTGCAGTGACGCTCTTCCAGGCGGATCCCGAGTCGAAGCCTGTCCCCGTCGAACTTCGCCAGCAGTGGGCCGTTGATGTCCACGAAAGGACCGGGCAGACGGAGCTTGGCGAACCCCTCGGGGAGCCCCGGTTCCGCCGTGTCCGCCGCCGATGCCACGATTCCGTTCAACGCCGCAATCGGCCGCCGGTCGCTTTCTCGACGGTCGCGACGATCCTGGCGGAAACGGCGTCGATCTCGGCCTCGGTCAAGGTCCGCTGCCTGGGCTGCAAGCGGACGCCGACCGCCAGGGATTTCCACCCGGCCTCGAGCGAGTCTCCCTCGAAGACGTCGAAGATCGAGACGTCGACGATCAGGTCTTTGTCGGCCGAGGCCGCCGCCCGGACGAGATCGCGCGCCGGGACGTCCGAACCGACGAGGAAGGCGAAATCGCGCTCGACGGCGGGCAGATCGAAAACGTCCAGCCTGGGCCGCGTGTGCCCCTTCCTTCCCTTCCCTTCGGGCACGGCGTCGAGGAACACCTCGAACATCGCCAAGGGGCCTTGGATGTCGAGATCGTCCAGTATCCCGGGATGGACCTCGCCGAAATGAGCCAGCACGGTCCTGGGGCCCAGATTGAACGTTCCGGCCCGGCCCGGGTGGTACCAGGCCGGCGCTCCGGCCTCCGTCCGCGCGCCGGCCGTCGGCGCGCCGACGGCCTCGAGCACCGCCAGGGCGTCGGCTTTCGCGTCATGAACGTCGACGTCGCGGCCTTCACCCGACCAGTGGCGCGCGGCGTTCCGGCCGCGCCGCAGTCCCGCGACGACCGCGTGTTGGGCGTCGGGCGTCACGCCGGCGTAGGCGGCGCCGACCTCGAACAGCGCGATCCGGCTCTCGCCCCGGTCGACGTTCCGTTTGCACGCGGCCAGCAGGTTCGCCAGTAAGCTGGGACGCATCGTGTCGAGATCGCTGTTGATGGGGTTGGCCAGCCCGAGATCGGGCGCCGGGTCGCCGAAACGTCTGGCCAGACGGGATGACGTGAACGACCACGTGACGGCTTCCATCAGGCCCCGGCTCGCCAGAAGGCGCCTCGCGTCGCGTTCCCGCCGCTGGGCGGCGGTCAGCACCCTCCGCGCGACGGGAAAGGGGTTGGTCAGGGGCGCCGACGGGATCGCGTCGAAACCGTGGATGCGCGTCACTTCCTCGACGAGATCGGCTTCGCCGTGGACATCCGGTCGCCATGGCGGGACGGCAACCTTCATGTCGTCGCCGACGGATTCCAAGTCGAATCCCAGGGAGTCGAGTATCTTCCGGATCTCGGTCCGCGGTATGTCGATACCGCCCAACTGTCGCACGCGGCCGGGACGAAGCGCAATTTCGCGCCGCCAATCGGGAGGGCCGCCGGCGGCGACGATCTCGCTCGGCTCGCCGCCGCACAGCTCCAGGACCATGCGCGTGGCGATTTCCATGCCGTCGCGCGCGGACACCGGGTCGACGCCCCGTTCGAACCGGTAGCGCGCGTCCGACTCGATTGCATGGCGGCGTCCCGTGGCCGCCGTCCGCACCGGATCGAAGAGCGCCGACTCGATGAAAACGTTCGCGGTCCGCTCCGTGCAGCCCGACGGCTCGCCGCCGATGACGCCGCCGAGTGCCAGCGCGCCGGCGTCGTCGGCAATGACCGTCACTTCGGGATCGAGCGTGTACGACCTGTCGTTGAGCGCCGCGACCGTTTCCCCTTCCCTGGCGAGTCGCACGTGAATTCCTCCCGACAGCTTGTCCGCGTCGAACACGTGAAGCGGGCGGGCGAGGTCGAACGTGATGAAGTTGGTCATGTCGACCAGCGCCGAGATCGGCCGGAGTCCGATCGCCTTCAGCCTGTCCTGGAGCCATCGGGGGCTGGGACCGTTTCGCACGCCCCGGATGTAGCGGCCGACGAACATCGGGCAGGCGTCCCGCGTCCCGGCGTCGAAGCGGAGCTCGACGCCGACCGGGCTCTCGAATCCGCCGGGAACGGGCTCGATCGGAAGCGGCTTCAGCACCCCCAGCCCCGCCGCCGCGAGGTCGCGCGCGATGCCGCGCACGCCCAGGCAATCCTGACGATTGGGCGTGATGGCGATCTCGATCATGGGGTCGTCGATCCCCATCGCGCGGGCGAACGGTTCTCCGACCGGCGCGTCCTCGGGGAGTTCGATGATGCCCTCGTGCGCGTCGGAATGCCCCATTTCCCGTTCCGAGCACAACATGCCCCGGCTTTCGACGCCCCGGATCCTGGCCGCCTTGAGCTTCGTTCCGGCGCCGGGAAGGGTCGTCCCCACGGGTGCGTACACGCCCTTCATGCCGGCGCGCGCGTTGGGCGCCCCGCAGACCACGTCGAGGATCTCCGTTCCCGTGTCCACGGCGCAGACCCGGAGCCGGTCCGCGTCGGGGTGCGGGCGCGCTTCGATGACGCGCGCCACCGTGAACGGGCCGAGATCCGCGGCCTTGTCCACGACCTCCTCGACCTCGAGGCCGATGGCCGTCAACGTGTCGGCGATCCGTTCGACCGCCGCGTCCGTCTCGAGATGGTCCTTGAGCCAGGAGAGGGTGAACTTCATCGGGCGAGCCCTCCCGCGAGGGTGGGCACGTCGAAGGGGGCGAAGCCGTAGTGCCTCAGCCACCGGAGATCGCACTCGAAGAAGGCGCGCAGGTCCGGGATGCCGTATTTCAGCATGGCGATCCGGTCGATCCCCATGCCGAACGCGAAGCCCTGCCATTCGTCCGGGTCGAGGCCCACGTTCTCCAGGACGTTGGGATGGACCATGCCGCAGCCCAGTATCTCGAGCCAGTCGTCGCCCTCGCCGATCCTCAACTCTCCGTCCCGGCGGGAACAGCCGATATCGACCTCCGCCGAGGGCTCCGTGAAGGGGAAGTAGCTGGGGCGAAACCGCATACGCAGGTCGTCGTTCTCGAACATGACGCGGGCGAACTCCTCGAGACAGCCCTTGAGATGCCCCATATGGATGTCGCGGCCGATGGCGAGCCCCTCTACCTGGTGAAACATCGGCGTGTGCGTCATGTCGGAATCGCGGCGGAACGTCCGCCCCGGCGCGATGATGCGATAGGGAGGGGAGGCTGCCCGCATGTGGCGGATCTGCACGGGAGACGTGTGCGTCCGCAGGAGGAGGGGAGCGCCGTCCCGTTCCGCCTCGAGATAGAACGTGTCGTGCATCTGCCGCGCGGGATGCTCGGGCGGGATGTTGAGCGCGGTGAAGTTGTGGAAATCGTCCTCTATGTCGGGGCCTTCGGCGACGGCGAATCCCATGTCCGCGAAGATAGTGACGATTTCGTCGATCGTCTGGCTGACGGGATGAACGCGGCCGCGCGCCTCGTCCCGGACCGGCAGCGTGACGTCGACGCCCCTGTCCGCCAGCCGGTCGGCGAGGGCGCGATCCCGCAACGCGGCCCGCCGGTCCTCGACCGCCGCGGCGATGCCGTCCTTGAGCGCGTTGAGCGCCGCGCCCGCGTCGCGGCGCTCCTCGGGTTCCAGCGCGCCGAGTTCCTTCATCAGGGACGTGATCGCGCCCTTGCGGCCCAAGGCGCGCACGCGCGCGGCGTCGAGGGCTTCCAGGCTGTCGGCCGCCTCGATGTTCGCGCGGAGCTCCGCCCCGAGTCTGTCGATGTCCTGCATGTTCCCGCTCAAGAGACAGAGAGGCCGGTTTCGGGCCCCTCCGCGGCCGTTCGGTACTCCCGCGTCCGGGAGACCCCGGGTCAGGCGGCCCTGGCGAGCGCGGTTTCCGCCTGCTCGGCCAACGCCTTGAAGGCCTCGGGCTCGCGCGCCGCGAGATCGGCGAGAATTTTGCGGTCGACCTCGACTCCGGCGAGCTTGAGGCCGTTCATAAATCGACCGTAGGTCAGGCCGTGCATCCGGGCGGCGGCGTTGATGCGCTGGATCCACAACGCGCGGAAGGCGCGCTTGCGGTTGCGCCGGTCCCGATAGGCGTACTGCAACGCCTTCTCGACCCGCTCCAGGGCGACGCGATACGAGGCGTGGCCGCGACCGCGATAGCCCTTGGCCTGCTTGAGTATCTTTTTGTGGCGGGCGTGTTTGGTGACGCCCCGCTTGACGCGAGCCACCGGCGGTCTCCTCAGGCGTAGGGAATGAATTTACGCACGGTCTTGGCGTCGGACTCCTGCATGACCGCGGTGCCCCGCTGGTTGCGGATCTGCTTGTTGGTGCGTTTGATCATGCCGTGGCGCTTGCCGGACTGATTCATGCGGACCTTGCCCTTGGCGGTCAGCCGGAACCGCTTCTTGGCGCCGCTCTTGGTCTTGAGTTTCGGCAACCGCTCTCTCCACAAACCACTCGGGCCGCGAACCGTTCGGAACGGCACGCGGCGACGCGGCCGGAAGGGCCACCGTCATGACGCGGCCTTATAGCCGCTGTCCCCTGCCGATGCAAGTGTTTGTCCTGGTTCAGGACATACCGATGCCCGCAGCGCGGCATTGATCCCTCGAACGTCGATGACCTAAGACTCGACGTATCCGGACGGTGTCCTGAATTCAGGGAACGGAACCATGACCGCGACGTCGATGTACGAATCGCACCTGGATCGGTCTTTCGCCAACTGCCAGGCGCTATCGCCGCTGAGCTTCATCGAGCGCGCCGCGGCCGTCTATCCGGACCGGATCGCCACGATTCACGGAGCCACGCGCCGGACGTGGGCGGAGACCTTCGCCCGCTGCCGCAAGCTCGCCTCCGCGCTGGCGAAGCGGGGAGTCGGTCTCGGGGATACCGTCGCCGTCATGGGCGCCAACACGCCGGAGCTCTACGAATGTCATTTCGGCGTGCCGGCCTCCGGCGCCGTCCTCAACGCCCTCAACGTGCGCCTGGACGCCGATGCCATCGCCTTCATTCTCGATCACGGCGAAGCCAGGGTGTTGATCGCCGACACGGAGTTTTCGGACACGATCGAACGGGCGCTGGCCAGGACCGGCGCTCGACCCATCGTCGTCGATATCGTCGACGCGCTGGCGGAAAACGTCGGGGAGCGGCTGGGCGAGATGGATTACGAGGCGTTGCTCGGGTCGGGGGACGAGGATTTCGACTGGCGGTTGCCGGCCGACGAGTGGCAGGCGATCTGCCTCAACTACACGTCGGGGACGACGGGCAACCCGAAGGGCGTGGTCTATCATCATCGGGGCGCCTACCTGAACGCCCTGGGGAACGTCCTCGCCTGGTCCATGCCGCGTCACCCGGTGTACCTGTGGACGCTGCCGATGTTCCACTGCAACGGCTGGTGCTTCCCCTGGACTCTCGCGGCCATGGCCGGCGCCAGCGTCTGTTCCCGCCGGGTCACGGCCGCCGACATATACGCCGCCATCGCCGACCACGGCGTGACCCACCTCTGCGGCGCGCCCATCGTCATGAACTTCATCGTCAACGCCGCCGACCACGAGCGCCGGTCGTTCGATCACGAAGTCAACATGATGACCGCGGGCGCGCCGCCTCCGGCCGCGCTTCTCGAGGCCATGCGGGAGATCGGTTTCGACGTGACGCACGTCTACGGTTTGACCGAGACCTACGGTCCGGCCGTCGTCTGCGATTGGCGCGAGGAGTGGAACGCGCTCGGGGCCGTCGAGCAGGCCGAGCGCAAATCGCGCCAGGGCGTCCGCTATCCCGTGCTCCAGGACCTCGCCGTCGTGGATCCCGAGACCATGACCGAGGTCCCCGCCGACGGCGAGACGATGGGCGAGGTGATGTTCCGGGGAAACATCGTCATGAAGGGGTACCTGAAGAACCCGGCGGCCACCGAGGAAGCCCTGGCGGACGGCTGGTTCCGTTCGGGGGACCTCGGCGTGCGGCACCCGGACGGCTACATCCAGCTCAAGGACCGCTCCAAGGACATCATCATTTCCGGCGGCGAGAACATCTCGTCCATCGAGGTCGAGGACGTGATCTTCCGGCATCCCGCGGTGTTGAATGTCGCCGTCGTGGCGAAGCCGGACGACACATGGGGGGAGACGCCGTGCGCCTTCGTCGAGCTGAAGGAGGGACCGGGCGCGGTCGCCGAGGACGACATCGTCGCCTTCTGCCGGGACAACCTCGCCCACTACAAATGCCCGCGGCATGTCGTTTTCGGGGAATTGCCGAAGACCTCGACCGGAAAGATCCAGAAGTTCGTTCTTCGCGAGAACGCGAAGTCCATTTGATCCAGGTACGACGACACCTCCGCCGCCACCCCACGGGGGCGCCGGCGGAGCGGCCGGGCAGGTCTCAGTGCTTCGCGTCGATCCGCGCGATCTCGTCCTTGATCCGGAGTTTTTGGCGCTTGAGATCCGACAGAACCGCCGAATCGGGCATGGGCCGCTGGTTCTCTTCCTCGATGGCTTCTTCAAGGTCCTGGTGCTTTTGCCGCAGCGACTCCGCGCGTGATTCGACGTTCATATGGCGTATTCCCCTGAGCGTGACCGACAGGTGCCATCTAAGCACAGGAGGAACCGCGCGTCAGCACCGAGACAGCCGATCGCCGACCCGTGCGACGCGACGCCGATCGATCTCTCCAAACGGGAGTGTTGAAAGGGGGCCTGCTTTGTCAGGTTTCGAAACGGGACAGGATCGCGATCTTGTCCGCCGGAACGTCGGGGTACGCGGCCGAGAGCAGCGTCGCGGCCCATGCCCGCTCCGCCGCCGACGGCCTCGCCTTGAGGAGAGACAGGTACTGGGCCAGGTTTTCGGCGGCGTCCATGGCGGCGGCTTCCGATGGCGCGTCCCGGTCGTCTTCCACGGGAACG
Organism: uncultured Alphaproteobacteria bacterium; assembly: GCA_958295725.1. Classification (GTDB taxonomy): domain Bacteria; phylum Pseudomonadota; class Alphaproteobacteria; order UBA2966; family UBA2966; genus UBA2966. The sequence goes on from OY282368.1 coordinate 358,181, forward strand.
CCGTCCGCCAGAAACAACTGTTCGGCATGCTCGGCGTCGAGTTCCGCCCGTTTGACGGTCGCGCGAACGAGTTCGGCATGGTTCCCGGGGACCGGAGGCGTCCACGCTTTCAGCAGGTCGCGCAGTCGGCGGAGCGGCAGGACGACCCGATCGCGCCATGGGGCTATCCGCTCCAGGAGCCCGGCGAGGCGAGCCCGCGTCAGACGCCCGTCCCGGCGCCCGGCGATCCACAGACAGTAGAGCAGGACGTTCACGTCGGCGTCATGGCGTTCCTGAAGCGCGAGACAAGCCTCGGCGACGCCCGCCTTCGAGTAGGTCCGTATGGAGAAGTTCCAGAACGGATGGTCGGGAAACGACAAGTCCACCCCCCAGCTTTTCCGTTCGGCGCCGACCCTCGCGGGAAACGCGACCGGGCGCCGATTTCTGCTATTCTAACGTGGAACAAGGCTTCCTGGTCCGATGGAGCGGGAATGGACGACCGGGATATCGTCGAGCTCAGACACAAGCTGGAAGACCTGCGGACGGCGCACCGTGACCTGGACGACAGTATCGCCGCGCTCGTCGAGGCGGGAAGCCGCGATCAGTTGCAGTTGCAGCGATTGAAAAAACGGAAACTGGCGCTCAAGGACGACATGGCGCGCCTCGAAAGCGCGCTGGTGCCCGACATCATCGCCTGAGCGTCCCTGATCGAGCGGAAGATTTCGCCGGGGAGAGACAATGGCGCAAGGTAATCCGATCGTCGGCATCCTGATGGGAAGCCAGTCCGATTGGGCGACGATGAAGAACGCCGCCGATATGCTGGAAAAGCTCGGCATTCCGCACGAGGCCCAGGTCATTTCCGCCCATCGGAATCCGGACCGGCTCGACGCGTATTGCGCCACCGCCCGGGAGCGGGGCCTCAAGGTCATCATCGGGGGGGCCGGCATGGCGGCCGCGCTGCCGGGGGTGGTCGCCGCGAAGACGCCGCTGCCGGTTCTCGGCGTACCCATGGAAAGCAAGGTCAACGGTCTCGACAGCCTGTTGTCGATGGCGCAGATGCCGGCTGGCATCCCCGTCGGCACGCTGGCGATCGGGCGCGCGGGAGCGGTGAATGCGGCGTTGTTGGCCGCGGCGATCCTCGCTCTCGGCGACGAGACGATCGCCGGCGCCCTGCGGGACTTCCGCGCCGAGCAGTCGGCGGCGACCGTGGAGCTGCCCAGGGATTAGGGCGGCTTCATCGACCGGCCCCCGATACGTCCTCGCGCGCAAGACCGTCTTGCGCCGGGGGTTCGTGGCCCCTGGCGGGACCGGATCAGGCGTGCGCGGACGCGGCCTGTTTCTGTTGGGGCAGGCCCAGCATTTCGCGCGCTTCCTCCGGCGTCGCCACCTCGCGGCCGAGCTCGCGGCAGATACGCACGGCGCGCTCCACCAACTGGGCGTTCGACTTGGCGAGCTCGCCGGGGCCGTAGTAGACGTTGTCCTCCATGCCGACGCGGATGTTGCCGCCCATGGCGACCGCCATGGTCGACAACGGCAGCTGGTGCTTGCCGATCGAGACGATCTGCCAGCTCGATCCCTCGGGAATCGCGTCGAGCATGGCCAGCAGGTTCGCCGGCGAGGCCGGGATGCCGCCCTGGATGCCCATCACGAAGCTGAAGTGCGTGGGGCCCTCGAGGACGCCCTTGCGCTTGAGATCGAGCATGTTGGCGATGTGAGAGAGATCGTAGACCTCGAGCTCGTTGTGGATTCCCCGGTACTTGCAGCCGTCGATGAATTCCGTGTTCCACGCCTTGGAGTTGGAGAACAGGAACTCGTCGCCCTTGTGGTCGAAATGGAAGGTCCCGCAGTTCACCGTCAACATGTCCGGCTGGGGTGCCAGATCGAGGAGATTGAACCGCTCCTCCAGCGAGAAGTTGTGGCCGGTTCCCTTTTCGTCGAACCAGATGCCGATACCGCTGCCGACCTGGGTGATCATGCCGGAACAGCGGCCCATGATGCCGTCGACCACCTCGTTGTAGATGCCGAGATCGGCGGAGGTCCGTCCTTCCGTGTCCCGCACGTGGATGTGCGCGACCGAGGCACCGGCGTCGTAGCACTCGCGGAAGTCGTTCACGATCTCGTCCGGCTGTTCGGGCAGGGCGGGGTTGGCTTCCCGTCCGTGCAGGCCGCCCGTGGTGGCGATGGTGATGATCGCCTTGTCCTGATGCGTGAGGTTCGGTTTCATGCCGTTCTCCTCATCGTTCGCGGTCCGCGCCGGCGGGACACTTCTCCGCTTCCCTGTGGAAGAGCCGCGGTCCGAACGCCTGCATGACGGGCATGACCTCGATCTCGTTGACGTTCAGGTTCGGCGGCAGCGTGACCACGGCGTAAACGACTTCCGCCATGTCCGCGGGCTTCACGGTCTCGAAACCGGTGTAGTGGGCGCGGCCTTTCGCCTCGTCGCGCATCTGCACGCAGGCGAACTCGGTCTCGACGTTTCCGGGGACCAGCAGCGTCACGTGGACGTGGCTGCCGAGCAGATCGGAGCGCAGGTTGTAGGTGAAGTAATGGACGAAGGACTTGGTTCCCGCGTAGACGGATGATCCGGCCGGCCCCTTGTGGTTGGCGGTCGAGGACCCGACGTTGACGACGTGGCCGCGGTCCCGGGCGAGCATTCCGGGGAGCGCCGCGTGCGTGCAGTACATGACGCCCTTGCAGTTGATATCGACCATGCGGTCCCAATCGTCGAGGGACGCCCGCTGGGCCACGTCGGCGCCGAGGGCGTTGCCGGCGTTGTTGACGAGCACGGTGATCCCGGAGAACTCCGCCGGCAGGTCCGCGAACGCCGATTCCACCGCGGCCCGGTCGGAGACGTCGAAGGGTGCGATGTGGCAACGGTCGCCGATCTCCGCCTGGATTTCCTCCAGCCGCTCCCTGCGGCGGCCGTTGAGGATGACGCGCGCGCCCGCGGCGGCGAATCTCCGTCCGATCGCGCGGCCGATGCCCGACGTCGCACCGGTAACGAAAACGACCTGATCCGAGAGATCGGTCATGAGGAGCGTCCTCCGCCGTATGCCGCTGCCTGCGCTTCGCACATGCTACCCTCCGTGTCAATGAAGGTCCCGGCTCGGGGCGAGGCCCCGACGGGCGGGGCCGGAACGGGACTCGAGGAGGGAGCGGAACGATGGTGACACGGGGGATCAAGCAGCTGATCGCGGAAGCGAACGCCGAGGTCGACACGGTTTCCGTCTCCGACGCCATGGTGATGCACGAGGATTCGGACGTCGTCTTCGTGGATGTTCGCGAGACGGTCGAGCTCGGACAGACGGGATCGATCGCGGGCGCGGTGCATGCGCCGCGCGGATTTATCGAGTTCATGGCGGATCCGGAAAGCCCCTTGCACAAGCCCGAGCTCGCGAGCGGCGCCCGGCTGCTGCTCTACTGCGCCTCGGGTGGACGCTCGGCGTTGGCCGCCAAGGCCCTGGTGGACATGGGGGTCGGGAACGTCGCGCATATCGCGGGCGGATTCGCCGCCTGGAAGGAGGCCCAGGGACCGATCGGGTCCTGACCGGGAAGCCGCCGGGAAACGAACCGGGGAGTGCCCGGAAGCGGATCCGGAATCGGACTCCAGGCAAGACCGCGCCCCGGTCGTATGTTATGAAACCGCGAGGGACGGGGAACGAATTCGCCAATCTCGGCGAGTATGGCGTACATTGGCCGCAGGCCGTTCGAAGAACACGGATACCCCCCAACTGGCATCGAGATCGCAAGGAGGACGTGATGCGTATGACGCTATCGGTGATCAAGGCTGACGTGGGCTCCATTGGCGGCCATACGCGGCCCTCGGATCGGATGATGGAAGCGGTCCGCGAAGAAGTCACCGGGGCGGTCGACCGGGGTCTGATCATCGACGGGTACGTCTCCCATACGGGAGACGACATCGCCATCGTCATGAGCCACGCCCGTGGCGAAAACGATACGGATATCCATCAATTCGCCTGGAACGCCTTCCTGAAGGCGACCGACATCGCCCGGGAATACGGCCTCTACGGGGCCGGACAGGATCTGCTCGTCGATGCGCCCTCGGGGAATGTCCGCGGCGCCGGACCGGCGGTCGCCGAGATCGAGTTCGACCACGCGCTGGAGAACCCACGGCCGGCCGAGTCGTTCATGGTGCTCGCGGCCGACAAGTGCGGTCCCGGCGCCTACAACCTGCCGCTGTTCCTTGGCTTCGCCGATCCCATGCACTGCGCTGGACTGATGCTGCCGCAGATGATCAAGGGATTCACGTTCCACGTGATCGACATGGACAACACCACCGGCGATTCGATCATCGAGCTCGACGCGCCGGAAGACTACTACCGCCTCACGGCGCTGCTCAGGGACAACGAGCGCTTCGGCATCGACTCGATCTATTCGCGGACGCACGATACCAAGGCCGCCGCGGTTTCCGCGCAACGCCTGCACTCCATCGCGGGCACCTACACGGGCAAGGACGATCCCATCGCGATCATTCGCAACCAGGGCATTTTCCCGGCGCCCGAGGAACTCGTATCGCCGTTCGCCAAGGCGCACTATGTCGGCGGCGATGCGCGGGGCTCCCACAACATGCCGCTCATGCCGGTGGCGATCGACACCGCCGTGGCCGGTGTCTACTGCCTGCCCATCGTGAGCTGCCTGGGCTTCTCGCTGAGCCGCGAGGGATGTTTCTCCGACGCCGTGATGGACTTCTTCGACAACGTGGCCTGGGACGAGGTTCGCCGGCGTGCCCAGAACAAGGGCGACGAGATGCGCCTCCAAGGCTGGTCGGGGCCCGCCATGCTCCCCTACACCGAGCTCGAGTACGGTGGATTCCGCGATACGGTCACGGGGCTGGTCGACCGTTTCCGGATCCGCGAGGGTACGGAGGAGGTCGAGGCGGGCGAGTAACCGGCGGGCCCGACACGGCGGACCGACGGCCATGTCGCGAACCTCCGCTCCGAGGTCGTTTTATATCGGTGACGGAGCACGTCCCTGGCGCGGGTGCGGTCTCCGGGGAAATATCCGGGGAGGCGGCGGACGGGCCTCCGGAACCTAAAGCCAGCCGGAGCGCCAGGACGCCTTGGTCTTGCAGCTGCGGCAGATGCGTTCGCCGGACCATGCGCTTTCGAACTGCTCGCTGCACGACAGGCAACGACGCACCCTGCTTTCGTAAACCGGCGTGGAGGACTCGTCTTCGCTCCACACGTCACCGGACTCGTCCGCCGACTGCTCGACGATATCCGGATGATCCGAAGATTCCGTGCTGTGATCCATACCCTCGTCCGTGCCCTGAGACCGGTTCCAGACCGCCCCATACCGCCCGGAACCACGGTCATGTGTTGTCGTTACGAACTTCGCCGGCAGGCCTGAAGAACCGAACCCACCGGGAAAGGGTCGCGACAACTCCCATCACGCGTCGCGACCCGGAAGCGACCGGCACGCCGTGTCCACGATCTGCCGAACCTCGACGATGCCGCAATGTCACACCGTATCACGGACGGAGCCCGATTCCTAGCGGAATCTCGACTGGAGACGCCGGACTGGCCTCCGGGGGGCTGTCGGAGGCTGGCGAATGGACGTGCGATGCCCGTGGCGGCGGCGATTCGGTGCCCGTCGAATCGCCGCTCCGCGCGCACAGTGTTCAAGCGAGGGAGTGATATTGTCGAAAGCTAGGAAAGGTCTGATCAAGCTGCCTGGTTATGCGGAGGGGGTATTCCCGAGGCCCGATGGGGCTTGGGAAAGCGCCATTGGGTCTCGGAACCCCCGGTTTCGATGCCCCGGCGGCGGGTTCCGTACCGCCCGGATGGGTCGCTTCCGCCTTACGCCAGTGCCAGATGGCGCTTGCCGATCATCAGGTTGGCGAAGCCCAGCAAAAGCGCGATCCGTTGCCTGTTCTTCGCCAGCCCCCGGTAGCGCACCTTGGCGTAGCCGAAGCGCTGCTTGGCCGCGGCATCGGCCATGCTGTCGGCATTTTGATGTCGGGGGATGAGGACGACGACATTCATGAATACTTCCGAAGAAGCGCCTTTCCAAGAGAGGATTGGGTGTCTGCGGCACTCGAAGTTCTGGATGAGAGCGATGGATTGAGTATCGTTCAACTTGAGGAAGAAGTCAATTTGAGACGCGGACAGATCGAGAAAGTTCTCAAGTTCCTGTCTGTGGACAATCCCGCTCCTGTCATCAAATCGGGAGTCAAGTGGCAGCGTACGCCTGTGCCTTATCGGATGGACATCCAACAAATCGGTCGCCTGACCGGACAACGAGAGACCGAATGGAGGGAGGTTCAAGAATATATCGACGAAGAAGGATGCCTGATGGAATTCCTTGCGAAGGCGCTCGACGATACGGATTCCCAGCCATGTGGAAAATGCGCTCCATGCCTCGACAGACCAGTCGTCGAGCCGTTCTTCGCACGCGAAACTGTGATAATCGCAGCTCGTTTTCTTCGTCAATCGGAACTGGCTCTGAACTGCAACAAACGGGTCGTAAAGGATGCATTCCCCGAGTACGGTTTCCAAGGAACGCTCCCTGGTGTGCTCCACGCGGAAATGGGACGGATTCTTTCTCGGTGGGGCGATGCGGGTTGGGGGCAATTGGTCGCGGATGACAAACACGCGGGTCGCTTTCGCGATGAGCTTGTCGATGCCGTCCTGGATATGTTGAAAAACCGGTGGCAGCCGTCGCCGCCGCCGGAATGGGTGACGTGCGTTCCTTCCAGAAATCATCCGGCCTCCGTCCCCGACTACGCCGGACGGCTGGCGGAGGTATTGGGATTGCCGTTCAGGCCGGTCGCCAGAAAAATACGGAACAACGATCCGCAGAAGGTGCAGCAGAACACATTCCATCAGTGTAGAAACCTGGATGGCGCATTCGCAATCGAGGGCTTCGTTCCAGAAGGACCGGTTCTTCTGGTTGACGACGTGGTCGACTCCGGATGGACGCTGACTGTCTTGGCTGCGTTGCTTCGGCGAGCCGGCAGTGGACCCGTTTGGCCTCTGGCTCTGACAACCTCGAAGATGGGAGCGTGAAATGAATTCGGACTCCCAGGCTCACGCCGTGATGCTCGTCACGCTCTCGTACGGAAAATCCGACGATTCCGGCGTAAAACCGCTATCTCCGAAGGAATGGACACGGTTCGCCATTTGGCTGGAGGATCGCAATCTCGATCCATCGGCCCTGTTGAAGGGCGATATGAGGGCTCTGCTTCTCGGGTGGACAGATCCATCGGTAACAGTTTCCCGTCTGGAACGCCTCCTGGATCGGGGGGGAGCACTTGGCTTGGTGCTCAAGAAGTGGGAGCGGGCCGGTCTATGGGTCATTACTCGATCGGATCCGGAGTATCCGGAACGGTTGAAATGCCGACTACCGTTGGACTCCCCGCCCGTACTGTTCGGCTGCGGCAACAAAAGGCTTCTCGGGAGCGGCGGTATCGCCGTCGTCGGTTCTCGGGATGCGGGCCAGGACGACATCACTTTTGCCGAGAACCTTGGCGACGCCGCCGCGAAGCAGGGATATTCGATTGTCTCGGGCGGAGCTCGCGGGGTGGACCGGAGTGCGATGTCGGGCGCGCTCCGGAACGAGGGCACCGCCGTCGGCGTAATGGCGGACAGCTTATTGCGTGCGGCAGCCTCCACCAGATACCGCAAGCATCTCCTTTCGGGCGATTTGGCGTTGATAACCCCCTTCAACCCGGAAGCGGGATTCAACGTCGGCAATGCGATGTCCCGAAACCGATACATCTATTGCTTGGCCGATGCGGCAGTGGTCGTGAGTAGCATGACTGACAAGGGAGGAACATGGAATGGAGCCCTCGAGAACCTGAAGGGCGCGTGGATACCCTTATGGGTCAAACGCGCAGCGAGCGCGAAATCGGGCAATTCAGACCTCGTGGAGAGGGGCGCGCACTGGGTTTCCGACGATTTGACTTCACTCGAATACCTGCTTCGTACACACGCCGGAATGCCCGAAGACGCGAGAGCCGACCTTCCCCAACTTGCATCCGGAACCGGGTGGCAAGGGACAAGGGAACTCGGGGCGGAGTTTTCCGAAACTCCAGACCCGGAAAGCGAAGCGGCCACAATGCCATCGAAGACGGAGCTTGCCCATGAGCCTGTTGTCGGCGACACCCCGGATCGATTCGATATGGATTTCTACACCTTATTCTTGAACCGACTGCGCGATATCACGATCACCGGTCCGATGAAGGCCGAAGATATCGCCTTGCGTTTGAAATTGCATAAGTCCCAGGTGAACGCTTGGTTGAAACAAGGGGTGAGCGGCGGCAAAGTCGAAAAGATGACGAGACCCGTAAGGTACCAACCGGCCGAAGGCGCGTCGCAACAGGAGTCCTTGTTCGACGACCGTGATTGAACGGAGTTGCCTCCCCCGACCCCCTGTCTCCCGGCGTGACGACGTCGCGGTCTACTCGGCGGCCTTGCGGACCGCGCCGAATTCACGGCATCTGGGCACGACCTGCTCGATGAACAGGTTCATGGAGGCCTTGACCATGTCGAGCGGCAGACCGCCGAAATTCATCCAGCAGATGAGGTTGTTGATGCCGGCGACTTCGTTCAGTTCCTGGATCTTCTCGACGCAGGTTTCGGGGCCGCCGAAGACCATCTGGCCCCGCTCGTGGTCGCCGATCGGACGGAACTGGGCTGTGGATTTCATGTAGTAATCGACGTACTCCGCGCCCTTGCGCTTGGCTTCGGCGTCCGACTCCGCGACGAACACGTGGCGGACGCACGTGAACGGGAAGTCGAGATCGTCGAGACCCCGGTTCGCCCGGGCTTCCCGCATGAGGTTGTGCGCCTGCCCCAGTTGATCCGGCGGCGCCCACGCCGACAGCATGTGGTAACCGTGCCGGGCGACGTAATCGATCACTTCGTGCGTGCCCAGCCGCGTGGCGACCCAGACCGGCGGATGGGGTTTCTGAACCGGTCGAGGCACGAGGCTGAGCCTCGGGACGCTCCAGTATTTCCCTTCGTAGGTGAATTCGTCCGTCGTCCAGACGCCGAGGACGATCTCCAGGGCCTCGTTGAAGCGCTCGAGCTTTTCCTCGATGGGAACCTTCAGTCCTTCGAACTCGTACTTCCTGTAGCCGAGCCCGACCCCGAAATCGATGCGCCCGCCCGACAGTATGTCCGCCATCGCCACCTCTTCCGCCGTGAGCAACGGATGTTCCAGAGGCAGGATCTTGACCGCCGTCCCGATACGGACGTTCTTCGTGATCATGGCGACCGCGCAGGCCATGGCGTAGGGCGAGGCGCAGACGCAGTACTCGCCGTCGACGTCCGGCACATAGGGAACGGAGGAGAAGTGGTGCTCCGTGAGCCATACGGAGTCGAAGCCGAGCCGGTCCGCCAGCTTGAACTGCTCGATATGTTCCGCGTAGACCTGAGTCTCCGACTTGGTAAACGGCTGTTCCATCAGGTGAAAAGTACCGAACTTCATCTGCTTGTCCTCCACCGCTACGGGGGCGTCGCGATTTCCGCAGCCCACTATAGACCATGAGTCCCCGATCCCGCCAAGGCCGTGACGCGCAACCCGTCGCCGGTCCGGCGACGGAGGACGGGTCAGTACGATTTGGGCAGACCCAATTCCCGCTCGCCGATGTAGTTGAGAATCATCTCGCGGCTCACCGGGGCGATACGGGCGACGAAGATCTCGCGCAGATAGCGTTCGACGTGGAACTCCTTGGCGTATCCCATGCCTCCGTGGGCCATCACGGCCCGCTCGCAGGCGCGGAACGCGGACTCCGCGCCGAGGTACTTGGCCGCATTGGCTTCGGCGCCGCACGGCCGTCCCTCGTCGTAAAGCCGCGCCGCCTTGAAGGCCATCAGGTTCGCGGCTTCGAGCTCGCACCAGCTCATCGCCAGGGGATGCTGGATGGCCTGGTTCTGGCCGATGGGGCGGCCGAAGACGATGCGTTCGCCGGCGTATTCCGCGGCCCGGCGAATGGCGACGCGCCCGATACCGACGGCCTCCGCCGCCACCAGGATGCGTTCCGGATTGAGGCCGTCCAGAAGGTGCCGGAATCCCTTGCCCTCCTCTCCGATCAGATCCTCGCCGGGCACCGGCAACCCGTCGATGAACACCGAATTCGAGTCGACGGCCTTGCGGCCCATCTTGTCGATCACCCGGGCCTCGATGTAGTCGCGGTCGAAGTCGGTATAGAACAACGACATGCCGTCGGTGGGCCTGGCGCACTTCTCGATGGGCGTCGTGCGGGCCAGCAGCATGATCTTGGTCGCCGTCTGGGCGACGGACGTCCAGATTTTGCGGCCATTCACGATGTACCGGTTGCCCGACCGTTCGGCGCGCGTCTCGATCCTGGTCGTGTCGAGGCCCGCGTTGGGCTCGGTGACCCCGAAGCAGATCCGGTCCTTCCCCTCGATCAGGGGCGTCAGCATACGCGCCTTCTGCTCGTCGGTGCCGTGCCTGGCGATGGGTTTCGGGCTGAAGATGTTCATGTGGATCGCGGAAGCGCCCGAGAAGCACGCGCCCGACTCCGCGATGGCCTGCATCATGACCGCCGCCTCGACGACGCCGAGGCCGGCGCCGCCATACTCTTCCGGCAGCGAGATCCCGAGCCATCCGCCGTCCGCCACGTCCTTGGCGAACGCCTCGGGGAATCCGCCGTCCCGGTCCAGATTCAGCCAGTAATCGTCGTCGTACTTCGCGCACAGTTTCGCCACCGCGGCGCGGATGTCGTTCTGCTCTGGCGTGAAATCGAGGTTCATGGCCGGTGCGTGGCCCGCGTTCGGGTTTCCGGGGTACGGTGGCTCCGATTGTTCACGGCATCGGTTAAATTGCAAATCGGGACGAGCGATGAAGCGAAGGAAGGGAGTTGGCGATGAAGATGCGCGCTGCCGTGTTGCATGAGCAGGGCCGGCCGCGGCCGTTCACCGACAGCAGGCCCATGACCGTCGAGGAGCTCGACATCGAAGGTCCCCGCGCGGACGAGGTGCTGATCGAGATGGCGGCGGCGGGGCTGTGCCATTCCGATCTCTCTACCCTGAAGGGCCACCGGTTCCGCGAGTTGCCGACGGTGCTGGGCCATGAAGGCGGCGGGATCGTTCGCGAGGTCGGCCCGGGCGTTGACGAGATCGGTGTCGGAGATCACGTCGTGCTGGGGCCCGTGCTCGCCTGCGGCGAATGTCGGGATTGCCTCTCCGGTCATCCGGCGTTGTGCACGGCCTCCCAGGCCGCGAAATCGCGGGGAACGATGCTGGACGGCACGTCCCGGTTGCGTTGGGACGGGCGGAAAATCTTCCATACCAGCGGCGTTTCCTGCTTCGCCGAATACGCGGTCGCGTCCCGCTTCTCCCTGGTGGTGATCGATCCGGCGCTGCCCTTGGCGGAATCGGCCCTGTTCGGCTGCGCGGTAATGACCGGCGTGGGCGCCGTGGTGAACACGGCGCGGGTGCCGGCCGGCGCCACTGTCGCGGTCGTGGGTCTCGGCGGCGTCGGTCTTTCGGCGATTCTCGGGGGTGCGCTGGCAGGCGCCGAAAAGATCGTTGCCATCGACATCCACGACGAGAAACTGTCCCTGGCCCGGGAGATCGGCGCGACGCACGTCTTCCGGGCCGACGACGAGGACTGCACGGAGGCCGTCCGGGAACTGACCGGAGGCGGCGTCGACTTCGCCTTCGAGATGTCGGGCGTCACGCGGGGGATGAAGACGGCTTACGACCTCGTGCGGCGGGGCGGCGCGATGGTGACCGCGAGCCTGCCCGCGACCGCCGAGGAGTTCGCCTTCAACGCCTACGATCTCGTCGCGGGCGAAAAGACCGTGCGCGGCTGTTACATGGGAAGCTGCGTGCCGAGGCGCGACATTCCTCGGTTCCTGCGCCTCTACGCGCGTGGCCGGCTGCCGGTCGGGAAGCTCATGGGCGCGAGGATCGCCCTCGACGACATCAACCTCGGTTTCGACCGTCTGGCGGACGGCAGGGTGGCGCGGCAGGTCATCGACTTCACGGGAGATTGATCCCCGTTCCTTGCATGACCGATAAGCAGATTTCCGAAAGAGAGGAGCTCGGGCTCGCGCGACGGTTCGGCACCAACTACGAGTGTTATCGGGAGAACGCGCCACGCTGACCTCCACGACCGACGCCGTGACGGCCGCCCGGAGAGCCGGGGTAATACGCTTCTTTCATAGCACGCTCGATTAAGCAGTAACTCCTAGTAGGCTACGCAGGCGTTCGGCAATGCGCTCCCGGCGCGCTTGGTAGAAATCCAGAAACTCGGTGATATGTTCGGGCAGGTCATACATATCGTGAGAGGCGAGATACCCGTTCCGGGCATCTTCCTCAGGGAAGCGCTTCTCGACCCATTCTTTCGGAAGCGTGTCAGACTTTTCGCTGTTAGCAAGACCCTCCAGAATCTGGAAATTCGGCAATCTGTTCATTTTTTCCATGAATTCATCTATGCGATCATCGGAAACGCCAGCCTTCCGCAGCCGAGACTTCGTGAACCGACTCTTCGGGAAGATGTGGTCCACATGGCACTCACCATTGACATTGATACCAGGGTACATGAGTGTCAAAATTGGAAAGACGTTCTTGTCGCTCTCCGCGAGATCCATAATTTCCTCCTCGTCAAATCGAAGGGATTTTCCCTGTCGCGACATGGCGCTCTCTAAAGGCCCCGCGGGGAATCCAACGCTTGAAGCATCTCGAAGGGTATTACGAAGAACTGACAGCAAAGTATCAACACCACTACCCCAAACTCCTGCCTTCACCAAGGATCGTATTACCCAAGATCGCAATATCTTCCTATCCTCATCATAGGACGACCTTGTCATATATGAGCGATCAAGGCCGCGATGGGCAAGATAATATGCGATCGGAATGAGAACGTTCGTTGCTCGCAAATTACGTCCCGAGAACCCGAAACTCGCCAGTATCTCTGTAGCCCATAGCAGAGATTTGGAGATTGTATCCCACTTCTTCTCCATGGTGCTCATGTTCTTGGGGTTGAAGTTCGTAACCTTGAACCGAGTATCACGGGCGTCTGTGAGAACCAGACCCGATTTCAGCACCAAATCTTTTGAAAAATCGAAGCCTTGTCCAATCCTATTGAGGCTGTCAACCAGATTGTGAATGGTTTCGCGTGCATCGAGGTCGCGCCACTGTGCCGTGGCGATGCTGAGCAGCATGTCAGAATAAGAAAGCGAAGTCCCGGCGCTGTTCACGCGAATGAAAATGTTGAGAACTTTGTCAACGTCCTGTTTTTCCTCTAGGTAGTAGTTGATAGGTCCTCCTGTATGAACGACTTCGTGAAGCCGATACAATACATCGTAGGCTGTATCGTGCTCGGAAAGTCCCACTTTCTGTGTATACCGGTGTATATTTCTCGCTTCCAGATCCCGCACATCCTTGACTGGAAAATAGTGGTTTTCACTATGGTCTGAGCTGCTACTGGATGCCTCTGCCCTGGTCATGAATCGGAAGGCGTACTCCATCTTTGTATCGTCGTCCTCTATATGAGAACACAGATTGAGATAGAGTTCCTTTTTAGGGAAAGCATCGGGATTATTCCACCACAATCGAGGTCTCTTCTCGGCATGACTACCGCGCAATCCAATATTCAAGGCAGTCAGCCTCTGCTGCCCATCGAGGATTGCGATGACCGGCTGTTCTGGTCGCAGATCGAGCCTGGGACAATGCGGCGAGTTCCTCTGATGGTAATCCCTGATGAAATCATAGAACACGTATTCCCGGATATTTTCCACATTCACCTTCCAGAACAGGAAAGAGCCTATCGGGTAGCCTCGCATCAGACTATCGAAGAATCGGCAGACTTGATCTGGAGACCAGATAAATTCCCGTTGGATGGCTGGCAGTAAGTACTCGTGCCTTTCAACGCGCAAGAGAGCTTGAGCAATCGTGATCGGTGTCTGAAACGTCATGGATCCTTCTCCTTGCGATTTCAGTTACAGATGATCAGGCGAGCGGTTCCTCGACGAGGGGCACGCCGAGAACCTTGTCGGGCAGCAGCGGCTAGATACGGGCGAACTGGGCGTCGGAAGGCCAGCAATGGTGAACAGACATAATAACCCTCTATGCCTTGGGACGTCCAACCATATCACACATCAAAGAACAAAGCATTTATGGGGCCCGAACCTAATACCCCTTGAAATCCGGCGGCGCGTCGGACTGGTTTTGCGCCAGGGCATCGCGGAATGCCGGCATGCCCTCGCACAGTCCGTAGATCCGCCGCACCGTCGGGCAGGGCGCCAGATCGCAGCCGTAGCGGCGCGCGACCTGTATCAGCGAAGCCAGGCATATGTCGGCGAACGTCGGGGTTTCCCCATGGCAAAAGGTTCCCGTGGCCGGATCGTCGACGAGCGACGCCTCCAGCGTTTCCAGGCCCTGGCGAACCCAGTCATGGCACCAGCGACGAACGCCTGCTTCGTCCTGGTTCAGGTAGCCGGAGAGGCGGTCGCGCACGCGACTCGGCAACAGCGCGAAGACGTCTCCGGCCACGGCGAGAGACAGGCCGCGCACGCGCGCCCGGCCGACGAGATCGCCGGGCAGCAACGGCGGCTCGGGGAACTTCTCTTCGAGGTACTCGAGGATGGCCAGGGACTGCGTGACCGTCACGTCCCCGTCCCGTAGCGCCGGAACCTTCCCCTGCGGGTTCAGGTCCCGGTATCCGGGGGACGCGGCGTCACCCTTCAGGACGTTGACGATCTCGTCCTCGTAGGCGATGCCCTTGAGATTGAGCGCGACCCGCGCCCGGTAAACGTTGGTGGACAGGTAATAGCCGTAGAGTTTCACGGGACAGGTCACCTCTCGTTCGTTCGGTCGCGCCTTGTTCGGGAAGGCGTCCGGCCACGCCTCGCGATTCCCGACCGCAACCTATCCCACCGGCTCGTTCCGTCACAGAGCCTTCGCCGCCACCCGCCTTTACGCCGACCCATCTCTCCCGCTTCCCCGCTTCAAAGGAATTCCTTCACCGCACGGACCAGCCCGTCCGGGTCTTCTCCGCCGACGTTGTGCCCGGTATCGAGTTCCACGAGCGTCACGTTGGCGTTCGCCTCCTTCACCTTCGAAGCGGTTCAGAATTTCCAGCATCTGACGCAGGCGGATCTGGGTCTTTCGCGCGCGGATCCGTGATGCGCGCGAGAACGCGTCGCGGCCGAGACCCAGGGTGCCGGCGATTTCGGACTTGGTGGTACGCAGGGCGTCGGCTATGAGCACGGGCGAGAACACCTGATCGTCAACGAATTCCTGGAACTTCATGGTCGCTCCTCATGATTCTCGACGTAGTACAGCGCGATCGAACATGTGATTCCAGAGGCAGGAACCCCTCCAGGCGCCTGATGTGACGACCGCCGAACCCGCTCCCCTCAGTCATGACGTCAAGGTCATCGGCCTTGTCGGAAGCGCGCATGTCGTCAGCCACTTCTATCAGCTCGCGCTGCCGCCGCTCTTTCCGGTCCTCAAGGACGATCTCGGTGTGTCCTACGCCGCTCTCGGCCTGTTGAGCACGGTTTTCTTCGTCGCCTCGGCGGTCGCCCAGCCCGCCATGGGGTTCCTCGTGGACCGTATCGGCGCGCGGCGCGTGTTGATCGCCGGCATCGGCCTGCTCGGCCTTTCCTATTTGATGATGGGGCTCGTACCCACGTATCCCGCGTTCATCGTCCTGGCCGTGGTTGGCGGCGTCGGCAACTCCGTGTTCCATCCCGCGGACTACTCGATCCTGACGGCGTCCGTCAGCGAGGGGCGTTTGGGCCGGGCCTACAGCGTTCACACGGTCGGCGGCAACATCGGCTGGGCCCTCGCCCCGATCGTCATGATCGCGTTGGCCACCGTCATCGGATGGCGGGACGCCCTGATTTCGAGCGGCATCGCTGGACTGGCGCTCGCCGCGTTCCTGGTGTGGCGAGGTTCCCTGCCGCGGGACGAGAGCGACGCCCGTGGACGTTCGGACGCGGATGGCGGCGACGCTTCGCGGACGACGGGGTTCGCGTTCCTGCTCGACGTATCCATTCTCGCGTCGTTCGTCTTCTTCATGTTCCTGGCCATGGGCCAGTTCGGAATCCAGTCCTTCTCCGTGACTGCACTCAACGCGGTCTACGGCGTCGACCTCGCGCTGGCCGGTTCCGCGCTGACGACCTATCTGGCGGCGGGCGCCATCGGGACCATCGCCGGCGGGATCACGGCCGATCGCGTGCGGGATCCCGGGATGATCGTGGCGGTCGCCTTCGTCATCGCGGCGCCGGTCTTCGTGGCCATGGGCGGCCTCGATCTCCCGTTCCCGGCGATGTTCGCGGGCTTCGCCCTGACCGGGTTCGCCATGGGGGTGGCCATGCCGTCCCGCGATCTCATCGTCAAGCGCGCGACGCCGGCGGGCGCGACGGGCCGGGTGTTCGGCTTCGTCTACTCGGGGCTGGACGTCGGCGGGACCGTCGCCCCGGTCCTGTTCGGCGCCTTCATGGACATCGGTCGCCCCGACTGGCTCTATCACGCCGTGGCGCTGCTGATTCTTGCCGCCGTCGGCAGCGTTCTGATCGTCCGGCGGCGCACCGGCGGCGCCAGCCGCCGACGGTAGACGCCTTTCGGCCCTGGGTCTTGGGTCCGACGCTGGGCGGACCCGGACGACAAGCGCCGAAACCCGAAGATCGAGACCGCCTCATCCGGCAACCGGTCACGACAAGCGGCGCGGACCTTCGTCGCCATACTCCCATGTCTCGACAGCATCGACGCACGGCGGCTGCCGCGGCGATCCCGATCGACACGGCGGTCCGGTTCTTCATCACGGCGCCGGGACGCGCGCGGTTCAGGCGCCGCCCCGGGCCACGGTGATGCCGCCGCAGACGTACAGGGTCTGCCCGGTGACGAAGCTCGACCGTTCGTCCATGAAGAAGGCGACGGCGTTGGCGATGTCCTCCGGCTCGCCCATGCGCCCCGCCGGCACGCTCTCGACGATCGCCGTCGTGCGGGGGTCGTCGGCAGGGTTGGCGGCCCTCCACAGCTCGGTGCCGATGGGGCCGGGACCGATGGCGTTGCAGGTGATGCCGTCGCCGGCCAGCTCCAGGGTCCAGACCCTGGACATGGCGATCAACCCGGCCTTGGCGGCGGCGTAGGAGGTGCGGTCGTGTTTGCCCAGGCTGGCGCGGCTCGAGATGTTGACGATGCGTCCGAACCGCGCCGCGCGCATACCCGGCGCGACGGCACGGACGATCTGCGCCGCGCCGCGGGTGTTGACGGCGAGCACCTCGTCGAACACTTCCGGCGTGAACTCGTCGATCGACTGGCGGCCGACGATCCCCGCGTTGTTCACCACGCCGAGCACGGGTCCTTCCGCGAGGACGCGGCCGAGCGCCTCGTCGAGGGCGGCCGGGTCGGCCAGATCGACCTCGATCCATTCGTCCCCGGAGTCCCGGCGGTCTCCGGGCGGCTCGCGGTCGAAATTGCGGATGCGCCAGCCTTCCGCGACGAGGCGCTCCGCGATGGCGCGGCCGATGCCGCGGCTGGCGCCGGTGACGATGGCGGTTCGGATCATGGCGTTACCTCGCGCTTCACGCGACGGGGCCGCTCACACGCCTACCCTTTGACAGAGGAAGGTCGGGAGGGGGTGCTTCCCGGGTCGCGGCCGATCGTGACGGCATGGACGCCTCCGCGGGTTTTCGATGGCGCATCCGGTCGAATCTAGCACCGGCCCGGGCCTCTTGCGACCGGCCGTCCTGGTTCTCGGGGCATATGAGATGGTCGGATCTCCCGGGCTGTTTGTCTCGCAAGGCGGCGCCGGGTCCGTTCATGCTCTTTCCCCTTGCCGGGGGAGGCCATTTGCACTCCCCCCTGTCAGGGGGAGGCAGGTCGCAGTCCCGTAATTCGGCGAGGATCGCCTCGACAGCGCTCTCCATACTCTCCAGCACGTCGCGCGTTCCGGAACCGGACGACGGGCGCTCAAATGGGGACGTGGGAGCCGATGCCGAGATCGCGCGACGCGAGGCGGACATCGCGCGCGACGAGCAGCGGACGCGCGCCGCCCTCGTCGACCGCGTCGTGGTAGTGTCCGACGGCAAAGACGCTGGGCCGGCCCTCGTTGTCGATGTCGAAGACGGAGAAGGCCGATACGGCCCGGGCCGGTCCGCCGTTTCCGTCGCGTTCGATCGCATAGACGGTCGCGTTGCGTTGCAGGGACCCGAGGCGCGCGAGATGGCGGGGCACGGCGGCCAGAAGCGCGGCGAGTCCGTCCCGGTCGTGGTTGAGCCAGATCATCTCCTTGCGTAGCTCGGGGCTGTAGACCACGATCCGGTAGCGGAACGCCGGCGCGCAGAGCGCGATGTAGCCGTCGAAGTCGTGGGTATCCAGGCAACGGCACGAGCGGTAGATCAGCTCGCGCACGGCGTTGTCGCCGGAGGACACGGAAGCGGACCTCAGTCGTTGGTCGGGTGGCTCGCCGGGCGGCCCATGCGCCGGCTCCATTCCGCCCAGAACCCGCGAAGGCCCGAATCGCACTGCCCCCTGCCGTCCTCGTCGCGGGCGATGATGCCGTGCGGCGCCGCGCCCTTGCCGAACGAGAGCTCGCAGCCTTCGGCGGCGAACGCGTCCTCGGTGACGTTGCGGCCGAACGGCCCCCAGTACTCGTTATGGTGGTCGATCCGCATCGCGCGGTCTTCCGGCGACTCGCCCTTCAGGCCGAGCCCGCGGGACTCGATCAGGCACTTGTGGGGCGTGATCGGCTGCACCGTGTCGACCCGCATGACCGTGCCCCGCGCGATGAAGGTCTGGGCCGGGAACAGCGGCGCGAAGCGGGCGTCGTCGGGATCGAGCCCGGGCAGGCACGTCGAGTGGTCGCGGCGGCGCCAGCCTTCGTACTTCTCGTAATCGGCCTTGAGGCCGGCGATGGTGACGTGGCCGTTGGCGTAGGTGCGCATCTCGCGGTCGTCCATGCTCGCGGCGGGCATCTGCGTGTCGCGCAGGATGACGTGCATGAACTCGTGGTAAAGATCGACGATGGTCTCCTGGTAGGCCTTCCAGTTGGCGTCGATCTCGGCGCGGTGATAGTGGAACACCTCCAGATCCGCGTCGGGCAGGACCCGGTCGAAGATGTCGAGCGCTCCGTCGAGGAACCTGTCGAGCGGCGCGCAGTCGTCGTCGAGGTTGACGAAGACGAAGCCCCACTTCACCTCCGTCCTCACCTCGCGCAGTCCCATGTTCTCCTTGCGAACCGGCGTGCCGCGGTAGCCCTCGGGACGCGGCATGGAGACGCAGGCCCCCTCGGTGTCGTAGGTCCAGTGGTGGTAGAAGCAGGTGAAGGAGCGGGCGTTGCCGCCGGGCTCCATCGCCACCCGCGCGCCGCGATGAGAGCAGACGTTGACGAAGGCGCGGACGCGGCCGTCGCCGCCCCGGACCACGATCAGCGGCGTGTCGGCGCGCTCGACGGTGCGGAAATCGAAAGCCTCCGCCACCTCGCTCTCGTGACAGACGAAGTGCCACACCTTCTTGAAGATGCGCTCGCGCTCTTCGGCGAACATCCGTTCGTCGCGGTACACGCGCCCGCTGACGTAGTGTCCGTCGGGAAGGGGAGGCGGAGCCTCCCAGGTCGCGGCCGATCGTGACGGCATGGGCGCCTCTGCGGTTTTCGATGACGCGTCCGGTCGAATCTAGCACCGGCGCGGGCCTCGCGCGACCGGCGCTGGATCTCGGGGGGCGTTGCGAGTCGGGGCCGCGTCCCCGATAGTGGCGCGACGCTCCCTTCGGGCAGGGAAGACGCCGGTCGGTGCTGACGGTCGAGAACATCGAAACCTCCTACGGTCCGAGCCAGGTGCTGTTCGGCGTGTCGCTCGCCGTCGGGGCGGGCGAGGTGGTGACGCTGCTGGGGCGGAACGGGATGGGCAAGACGACCACGGTCCGCTCGATCATGGGATTGGTCCGTCCCCACGCCGGCGCCATCGCCCTCGACGGCGTCGCCATCACGGGTCTGCCGTCCTACAAGGTGGCGCGGGCCGGGCTCGGCCTCGTTCCCGAGGGTCGGCAAGTCTTTCCGAACCTGTCGGTCCGGGAGAACCTCGTGGCGACGGCCGTCAACCGGTCCGCGAGCGCCAGACCCTGGACGCTGGAGCGGGTGTTCGCGCTCTTTCCCGCCCTGCGCGAGCGCCGCGCGCGCATGGGCGACCGGCTGTCCGGCGGAGAACAGCAGATGCTGGCCATCGCTCGTGCGCTGATGACCAATCCGCGCCTTCTCATCCTCGACGAGGCGACGGAAGGTCTGGCCCCCCTCGTCCGCGCCGGGATATGGCGCGTGCTCGAGCGCCTCAAGGCGGCGGGCCAGTCCATCCTCGTCATCGACAAGAACGTCGAGGCGCTGACGCGCATCGCCGACCGCCACTACGTCATCGAGAAGGGCCGTATCGTCTGGTCGGGCTCTTCGGGGGAATTGCGGGAGAACACCGGGATCCAGCACCGGCACTTGGGGATCTGAGGCGGACGGAGGGTCCGTCGCCGTCGTCCGGCCTCCCGCGCGGCTTCCCCATGCCGGTTCCCTCGCGTTCCGCCGGATCGGACGCGCGAGCCGCCACACTATCCCGAAATCGTACGGAAACCGCGCGAAGTGTGCAACTAAAAAATCATCTTTTCGGTAAATTTTCTGTGATCGAGGTATCGGCCCCGGACACGATCATGGCGCGCAGGGTGTCGTCGACGCGGGTCGTCGGCCCGCCATGCGCCCGCCGGCCGTGGGAAAGCCCGAGTCCGAGGAGGGCCTCAGCGATCTTGTAGGTGAGGGGCCCCGGATCGATCAGGGGAACCTCCAGCCGCTCCTTCAGATACGCGTGGGCCCGGTGCATCGTTGTCGAGCCGAGGCAGACGACGTCGGCGCCGTCCTCGTCGACGCAGAGGCGGGCCGCCTCCGCGAGCCGGGGAAAGGCGTCCTCCTTGCCTGCCATGAGCCCGCGGTTGTCGGGCGTCGCGCCGATGTCCCGCACGGAGGCGAGCTTGTGGCCGATGCCGAGCTCGTCGATGGTCCTGCGGTAGGCGTCGTTCCAGCGGTCCCACATGGCGACGATCGAGAACCTGTCCCCGAGCAGCATGGCCGTCAGGAACGAGGCGCGCGCCGCCCCGATGACCGGGATGTCGAGGATGGACCGGAGCGCGGCGACGCCGGTGTCGCCCGTGGTGTCGACGCAGACGGCGTCGTAGCCCTCGTCCGCGGCGGCGAGGCCGGCCTCCAGCACGGCCGTCTCCCCGATGGGCCATTCGTAGGGGCTGATCAGGTTGCGCCCGCCGACCTTCACCGGTCGATAGTCGAACGCGATCCCGGGTCCGAGGTCGGTGGACGCGCGCTGCTCCCGGCGCAAGGCGAGGTGTTCCTCGCCCACGGGGAAGGGCACGATCACCAGGACCCTCTTGTCCTTCATCGAGGGAGGCGCCTCATTCGCAGGGAAACGCGCCCGCCAGGGCCTCGGCCACGAGTTCCGCGGCCGGCTCGTCCAGCCTGTCGGGATGCGCCTCGAGAAACCGCTTCGCGGCGTCGCGCGCCTCGCCGGGGTCGGTTCCCTCGGGAAAGCAGGCCTCGCGGCCGCCCAGGTATCCGCGCCGCGCGCCGCCGTCGGCGCCGGCCCTTCCCCCGACGCGCCCGTTCCGCTCTCCGCGCCGTTCATTGGCGATCATGGCTTCCATCACCGCGCTGGAGAACCCGAGACAGGTCCCGAAGGGGATGGCCGATTCCAGCCCCGCCCCTTCCCCCGCCTCGCAGTGGTTGAGGAGCGTATTGCCCGTGACCGCGTTGGCGTCGGCGCCGGCCGCCATCGACAGCAGCGCCGCCAGCAGCATCCGGCGCGCGACCATGCCCATCGTTCCCGTCCCTTTCCGCGCGGCGCTCGTCCTCTCCGTCCCGCGAGCGAAGGTCGCCGGACGCGGGATTTGTACCCGAAAGCCGCTGCTTGTAAACAGCACGAGGCGGTCGCGCCGTGTGCCGGACCTTGTACGGGGCTTGAGTTCCATGGAGTGCGGGATCGTTGGACTTCCGGGAAGCGGAAAGACGTGCCTGTTCCAGGTGCTCACGGCGCACGCCGTGGCGGTCAAGACCGGCGCCCTCGACCCCAACGTCGGTCAGGCCGACATCCCCGACCCGCGCCTGCGCGAGATCGCCCGGTTCGTGCCGACGCGGAAGATCGTGCCGGCCCGCCTGGAGCTGGTCGACATCCCGGGTATCCCGGCGGGCGGAGACACCCGCGCGGCGGTCCTGGCTCATATCCGGACGGTCGTCGCGCTCTGCCACGTGGTCGATTGCTTTGGCCAAACGGCGGATCCGGCATCTGCCCGCTCGAGCCTCGAACTGGAACTCGTCCTCGCGGACCTCGATGTCATCGAGAATTCGTTGCGACGGGCGCGCAAGGCCGCCCGGGGCGGCGACGAGGAGGCCGCGCGCCGACGGGACGCGCTGGAGAAGGCGCTGGCCCTCGTGGAGGCCGGGCGACCGGTCTCGGCTGGCGACTGGAGTACGGCCGAGGAGCTGGCGCTGAGGGGGTTCGGGTTGCTGTCGGCCAAACCCGCGCTGACCGTCGCCAACGTCGCCGAGGGCGATCTCCGGGGAGCCGGCGCGCCGGCGCGGGCGCTCCGGGAGGCCGTGGCCGGCGACGGCGGGGCCGTGGTCGTTCTCTGCGCGGCGTTGGAGCGCGAGATCGCGGAGCTGCCGGAGGACGAGCGGGCCGAGATGCTGGCGTCGATGGGGCTGGAGGAGCCTGCCGTCGGACCGCTGGCCCGGGCCCTCAACGATTCCCTCGGGCTGGCGACGTTCTACACCGCCGGCGACAAGGAGGTGCGCGCGTGGATCGTCCGCCGGGGCGCCACGGCGCCCGAGGCGGGCGGCGCCGTGCATTCGGACATCGAGCGCGGATTCATCCGCGCCGAGTGCTATCACGTCGACGAGCTGAGGGAGTTCGGATCGGAAAAGGCGATCAGGGAGGCGGGCCGGCTGCGCTCCGAGGGCCAGCGGTACGTCATGCGGGACGGCGACGTCGTCCGCTTTCTGTTCAACGTCTGAAGGCAGGGGGCCGAGCCCCCGCTATTCCGCCGCGACTCCGGCGGTCGCCTCGGCGGCCCCCGCCCGCGACAGCACGAACCCGCGATAGCCGTCGGCGGCGATCTCGTCGCAGATCCCGCGATATCTGCCGAAGCCGCCGAAGTAGGGCATGTAGACTCGCTTCTTGCCCGGCACGTTGGCGCCGACATACCAGGAATCCGCGACCGGCATCAGGGTCGCGTCGGCGACCTCGCAGGCGTGCGCGACCCATGCGGCCTGGGCGCGTTCCGTCGCCTCGACCCGGTTGAGGCCGCGCGCGGCGAGATGGCCGATCAGGTCCATGATCCAGTCGGCGTGCTGTTCGATGGCGATGATCATGTTCGTCTTGACCGACGGGCTTCCCGGTCCGTTGATCATGAACAGGTTGGGCAGGCCCGCCACCATCAGGCCGAGATAGGTGTCCGGTCCGTCCGACCACGCGTCCTTCAGGGAGGCGCCGTCGCTGGTCCGGATGTCGATCGCCAGCAGCGATCCGGTCATGGCGTCGAAACCGGTCGCGAAGACGATGACGTCGAGCCCGTGCTCGCCGTCGGCGGTCTTGATGCCACCCGCCGTGACGCGCTCGATCGGGGTGCACCCGAGGTCGACCAGGGAGACGTTATCCCGGTTGTAGGTCTCGTAATAGTCGGTATCGATGGGCGGGCGCTTCGAGCCGATCGGCAGATCCTCCGGCGGACAGAGCCGTTCCGCGACCTCGGGGTCCTTCACGATCTCGCGAATCTTGTCGCGCACGAAGTCGGCCACGGCGGCGTTGGCCTCCCGGTCGATGTTGATGTTCTCGTAGGTCGTCAGCATGGCCTGGGGCATTCCCCCCTCTTCCCACCGCTTCTCGAAGTAGGCCCGGCGCTCCTCCGGCGTGTCGTCGCGGACGGTCCTGGTGGGTGCGGGGAAGCCTGTCATCGCCGTGAAGGTGTCGCGGACCTCGTCGTGCCACTGGGCGCGGCGGACGTTGAAGGCGCGTTGCTCGCCGGGCGCCATCGGTCGGTTGCGGGCGGGCGTGGTGTACTGCGGCGTCCGCTGGAACACCGTCAGGTGCGCGGCCTCCGCGGCGATGACGGGGATGGCCTGGATGCCCGTCGACCCGGTGCCGACGACGCCCACCCGCTTGCCGCCGAAACGGACCTCCTCGTGCGGCCACGCGCCGGTGTGGTGCCACTCGCCGCGAAAATCCTCGATCCCGGGAAAGGGGGGCCTGTACGGCGTCGACAGGCTGCCGGTGGCCATGACGCAGTAGGGTGCCGACGCCACGTCTCCCTTGTCGGTCCTCAGTGTCCACAGGTTCGTCCCGCCGTCGAACTCGGCGGAGACGACGCGCGTGTCGAACTTCGCGTCGCGGCGCAGGTCGAAGCGGTCGGCGACGTGGTTGGCGTAGCGGAGCAGCTCGGGCTGGGAGGCGAACCTCTCCGTCCATTGCCAGTCCCGGGTGAGCATATCGGAGAAGTTGTAGCTGTACTGCACGCTGTCCACGTCGACCCGGCAGCCGGGGTAGCGGTTCCAGTACCAAGTGCCGCCGACGTCGCTGCCGGCCTCGAAGGCACGCCCCGTCAGGCCGCGCTGGCGCAGGCAATGGAGGACGTACATCCCGGCGAACCCCATGCCGACGACGAGGACATCGACCTCCCGCTGACGTTGGGCGGCCCCGCCGCGCCCGGTCATTTCGTTCATCGGTCGGTCCCCGCGCTTCGATCCGCGCGCCGCATCGCGCGCCAATCCCATGATATCCCCTCGAACCGCGCCCGGCCAGCGTCCGCCCGGCGCGCGACCGTCCGGGGATCGCGGTCGCATGTCCATGCGTCCCTTCCCTTGTCGGGGGGAGGGGTGTAAGCGGCCCCGACCTCGGGTCACAGGTCGAGGACGATCCTCTCGGATCTGGAGCGGGCGCAACAGATCATCACCCACTCCCGCTGCTCGGCGTCCGTCAGCACGAAGTCGTTGTGGTCGGGCTCGCCTTCCAGGTAGTGGGTCTTGCAGGTGCCGCAGGTGCCGGCCTCGCAGGACGTGTCCACGTCGATCCCGTTGTCCCGCAGGACGTCGACGATCGACTTGTCCGCCGGGACGTTGTAGGTGGCGCCGGTGCTGGAGAGGGTGACCTGGAACTCGGCGTCGCCGAGATCGACCGCCTCGCCGGCCGCCGGCTTCTCTTGGGGGACCGGCGCGAAATACTCGAAATGGGCCGTTTCCGGCGGCCAGTGCGCGGACCCCTCTCTGGTCGCCAGCATGAACCCGGTGGGGCCGCAGTAGTAGAGGTGCGTCCCTTCCTCGCGGCGCGCCAGGAGCCCCGGAATGTCGAGGCCCTTCGACGGATCCCCGCCGTCGTAGTGGTTGACGACCAGGCCTCGCGCGGCGAGGCCGGCGAGACGGTCCCGGAACGCGGTCTGGGCCACGGACCTCGTGCAGTAGTGCATGGTGAAGTCCGCACCCGTGGTCTCGAGCCGCTCGATCATCGCCATCATCGGCGTCACGCCGATGCCGCCGGCGAGCAGAAGGTGGCGTTTCGCCTCCTCCCGGATGGGGAAGTTGTTGCGCGGGCGCGAGATCGTGATTCGGTCGCCGGCGCGGACGTTCCGGTGCATGGCGCGCGACCCGCCCGTACTTGCGGGGTCGTCGAGCACGCCCACGACGTAGCGATGCCGTTCCCGGGGATCGTTGCACAACGAGTACTGGCGGAGGAACCCGCCGGGGGCGTGCACGTCGATGTGGGCGCCGGCCGCGAACGCCGGCAAATCGTTCCCGTCGGGATCGACGAGCTCGAACGTGTTGATCCCCTCCGCCTCGTTCGTGATCCGGCGGACCCGCAGCTCCATCGTCTCGACAGCCATGCGCTCTCCTCGGCCGGGACGACCGGCCTCCCCGCGAACCGTCGCCGCGGGGTGTCGCCGCGATCCCCGACACCGGCCCTTATTTGGCGCACCGGCGCGCCTCCCGCAAGTGTCCGGCGCCGATCCGCGCGACGCGCCGCCGGAGAGCGCTCGTGGTATCCTGAAGATCGTGGGGCGGGCGCGAACCGGTGCGCGGACGCGACGCCGAGCGAGGCCGGAGGACCGATTCCATGAGTGCGCGGGGCGGGAGCGAGCGAGACGCGAGTGCGCGGGACGGGGCGGGGAAGGCGCTGAACACGCCATTCGCCGGCTATTTCCTGCGCGCGGTTCCTCCGGAGGACCCGGAGCTGACCCACGTCGGTCCGGGGACGCCGTGCGGGGAGTACCTGCGCAAGTTCTGGCACCCCGTGGCGCTGTCCGGCAACCTCGCGGACCTGCCCCACGCGGCGAGGATCATGGGCGAAGACCTCGTCGTGTTCCGCGACGGGTCGGGAAGCGTCGGCGTGCTGCACCGGCATTGCAGCCATCGCGGGACTTCGCTCGAATACGGGGTCGTCGGCGAGCGCGGCATTCGCTGCTGCTATCACGGCTGGCTGTTCGACGTCGACGGCCGGATCCTCGAGACCCCGGGCGAGCCGCCCGACTCGAAGCTCAAGGACAGCTTCTATCACGGGGCCTATCCCGCTATCGAGTACAACGGGCTGGTGTTCGCCTACATGGGTCCGCCGGAGGAAAAGCCGGAGTTTCCCATCCTGGATACCTTCGAGTGGCCCCGCGGCAACAGGCTGGCGCCGTATTCCATCCACCACCCGTGCAACTGGTTGCAGGTCGCCGAGAACTTCCAGGATCCCGTCCACGCCGTGTTCCTGCACACCAACCTGACCAACGTGCAGTTCACCGAGGCTTGGGGCAACATGCCGACGGTCGACTTCGGCGAGCTCGACGACGGCATGTACTACATCACCTGTCGGCGCGTCGGAGACATGGTCTGGGTGCGCAGCAACCATTTCCTGGCGCCCAACCTGGGCCAGGTGGCGGCGCTGTGGGAGGACGCCGACGAGGAGAAGTATTTCGGGCGCGCCAGCATCACCCGCTGGACGGTGCCGATCGACGACACGCACTGCTGGATCTTCGGGTTCCGCCACTACAACGACGACGTCGATCCCAAGGGGCTGGGAAAGCCGGAAGAGTGCGGCGACAACTCGGTCGACTTCTTCGGCCAGACGGGGGAGCGGCCTTACGAGGAGACGCAGCGCACGCCGGGCGACTACGAGGCTCAGGTCGGCCAACGCGCGATCGCCGTCCACGCCCTCGAGCACCGGGGCGCCAGCGACGAGGGCGTTCTCCGCATGCGCCGCATCCTGCGGAACGGGGCGCGCGGCGCGGCGCGCGTCCCCCAGCCGGCCGACAAGAAGCGCGCCGACGGGACGATCCACACCTACACCCACGACACCATCCTGCGCGTTCCCGAGTGGGCGGGTGTCGACGACGACGCGATGATGAAGGAACTCGGCCGGAGGGTGATCCAGGCCATCTTCGCGGGGGACGCTCACGAAGGGGACGCCCGCCGGATCGAGATCGAACGGGGCCTCAAGGCCCTGGCGGCGGAATTCGCCGGCTGTGGGGATGCGGGTCGGGGACATTCGGCGGCTCGCCGCCGGCTTTGATCGAAAAAAATTACCGAATTGAAAAATTTTCTCTTGCATACGTTGCGCGGTTCGGGTACGGTTCCGGGATAGGGCAGGGACCCGCGCGGCCAATTCGGCGGGCTACGCGATGGGCGGCAGCGACGACCGCGCGCTCGACGACGGGTCGAGCCTGTCCGTGTGGTTCCGAACGTCCGGCCGGAGGAGAGGGCGGTGCCCTCCGCGGTTTCGAGAAGCCCGGGTCAGGCGTCCGCGTGGCGTTCGAGGAACGACGATAACGCCGCGTTGAACGCCTCGGGCGCGCACAGGTTCGAGAGATGCGCCGCGCCCTCGAGTACGACGAGCTCGGCGCCCGGGATGCGGTCGTGGACGATCGCGTGCTCCTCCGGCGTTGTGCCGGTGTCTTCCGAGCCCACGAGCAGCAGGGTCGGCGCTTCGATGGCGCGGAGGCGGTCGGTCAGGTCCACTTCCTGAATGGCCCGGCAGCAGGCGGCGTAGGCCTCGGGCGCGGTCGAGCGGACGAGGCCGGCGAACTTGGCGACGAGCCCGGGATTCCGTTCCCGCGTGTCCGCGTCGAACCAACGCTCGATCGTGGCCGGCGCGAGGGGCTCCATGCCCTCGGAGAGGGCGGTGACCGCGCGCTCTTCCCAGACGGGAAGCGTGGGGGCCGGGGGGCGGCTGGTGGTGTCGCACAGGACGAGGGTGCGGACGGCCTCGGGGTGGGCCAGGGCGAGGGTCTGCCCGACGATGCCGCCGTTGGACAGTCCGACGAAGTGGGTGCGCTCGATCTCCAGGGTCCGGAGCAGGGCGAACGCGTCCTCGGCGAATTGCCCGAAGGAGTACGGAGGGGGCGCGACGTCCGTCCCGCCGTGGCCCCGGTGATCGTATCGCAGTACCCGGAAGCGGTCCCCGAGCAGATCCGCCTGCGCATCCCACAGCGCCAGCGAGCTCGCCAGGGAATGGCTGAAGGTCACGACCGGCGCGTCCTCGGGACCTTCGAGGAGGTATTCGATGTCGATGCCGTTGGCACGGAGGCGCATGGGCGGGACTCTATCGCGCGCGCCGCTGGCGGTCGAACGCGCCGGACCGGTCGCCATTCAATCGACGGCGCGCGGCCGGTCCAGGAACGCGATCAGGGGCAGGACGATCACCGCGACGATGGTCAACGCCCAGAAATCGTTCACGTAAGCGATCATCGAAGCCTGCCGGAACATCTCCATGTCGAGCCGCATGAGGCCCTGGAGGTTCGAGAGGTCCCAGACGCCCCGGGACGCGGCGAGATCGAACGACTGGTGGAAGGGGGAGAGATGCTCGTTCAGCTCGGCGCGGTTCGCCTGGGTCGAGCGCGCGAGGATGGTCACGCCCGCCGAGATGCCGATTCCCCCACCGAAGAACCGGGACGAATGGATGACGGCCGAACCGTAGTCGACCAGTCCCGGGGCGAGCCGCGAAAACGCGAGAACCGAGAGCGGTATCCAGATGACGGCCTCGCCCATGCCCATCCATATGCCGGCGATGAAGATCTCGTGGAGCCCGACGGTGAGGTCGAAGGTCGTCATGTACCAGAAGGCTACCCCCTGGAGGCCGAACCCCAACGCCATCATGAGGCGCTCGTCCATGATCTTGACGAGGTGGCCGAGGATGAAGACCCCGATCATGAACCCGACGCCCCGGGGCGTCAGCATCAGGGAAACCGTTTCGAGCGGCAGGCCCTGAAGCCGTCCGAGAAGCGACGGGAGAAGCATGAGCGCGGCGAAGGACGTCACGCCGGCGACCACCATGCAGACGACGCATATGGCGAAGTTCTTGTGCCGAAAGACCCGCAGGTCGAGGAACGGCTGCCGGGCGCAGGAACAGCGGACGACGAACAGGTAGAGCGCGACCGAGGCGACCGCGCCCCATGTCGCGATCTCGTGCGACTCGAACCAGTCGAGCCGGTTGCCGCGATCCAGCATGAATTGAATGGACGCGAGGCACGTGGCCAGAAACAGGAAGCCCAGCCAGTCGAGGCGGAGATTCGGCCGGGTCGGGAACCGGGGAACGGTCAGGGCGATCATGTAGAGGGCGAGCAGGCCGGCCGGTGCCATGCAGACGAAGGCGAGCCGCCAGTCGTAGATCTCGGCGAGGATGCCGCCGACCGGTGGCCCCAGGACCGCCCCCAACATGCTGCCGCCGGCCCAGAACCCCATGACCATGCCGTGGGATCTCTTCGGATAGACGTCGAGGAGGATGGGCATCGACAGGGGCAGCATGGGACCGCCGGCGAGCCCTTGCACGGCGCGCCAGAATACGACTTCCTCGAGACTCGCGGCGACGCCCAGCGCCCCCGAGGCGAACGTGAAGATGCCCAGGGCCACCAGGAGCGAGCGCCGTCTCCCGAATCTCATGCCCAGCCAGCCGGCGGCGGGCATGCCGATCGCCGTTCCCACCATCGTGGCGGTCAGGACCCAGGAGATCTCTTCCAGTCCGGCCGAAAGATCCCCCTGCATCTGGGGCAACACGGCGTTGGCGATCGTGGCGCTGAGGGTTTGCAGCGCGCCGGCGATGATTATCGAGATCAGGATGACGGTTCGCCGGACGGCGGAGTCGATGACCGTCGCCGGCGCCTCGCCCGGAAGCGCGTCCGTGGCCATTCCGTTCATCCCAGCCTTGGCGGACGGTCGAGCAGCAGGATGAGCGGCAGGACCGCGAGTGTCAGCACCAGCAGCACCCGGAAATCGTCGAGATAGCCGATCATCACGGCCTGCCGGAACATCTCGTTTTCCAGCCGCGCCAGCCCCTGCAAGGTGGTCGGGTCCCAGGCCGGCGGGACCGCGGGCGGCTGGAGGGCCTCGTGGAAAGGAGAAATGCGCTCGTTCAGCGCGGCGCGGTTGATCTGGGTGGAACGGGTCAGCAACGCGATGGCGAGGGAGATGCCGATGCCGCTGGCGAAGAACCGCGCGAATTGGAAGATCGCCGCGCCGTAGCCGCGGAGGCCGGGCGCCAGGGTCAGGAAGGTGATCGTGGCCAGGGGGGTCCACATCACCCCCTCTCCGATCCCCAGGATCATGCCGCCGAGAAACACCTGCGTCGGACCCACCGCGAGGTCGAAGGTCGCCAGATACCAGAAGCCGGAGGCCTGGATGGCGAACCCCAGCGCCAGCATGGCCCGGCCGTCCATGATCCGTACCAGGCGGGCGAGACCCAGGGCGCCGATGGCGTAGCCCAGGCCGCGCGGGACGAGCATGAGGCTGACGACCTCGACCGGAAGGTCCCGGAGCTGGGCCAGGAGATTCGGCAGCAACATCAGCGGGGCGAAGGTGAGCATCCCCGATACCGCCATGCAGGCGCAGCCGATGGCGTAGTTCCTGTCCAGGAATATGCGGAGATCGATGAAGGGTGACCGGGAGGTCAGGCTGTGAACGACGAACAAGTACATGGCGAGGCCCCCGGACGCCGCCCACAAGACGATTTCAGCCGACTCGAACCAGTCCAGCCGGTTGCCGCGATCGAGCATGACCTGGAGGGACGCGACTCCCACGCAGAGGGCGACGAACCCGAGCCAATCGAGGCGCAGGTCGGGGAATCGCTTCGTCTCCGGCGCCGCGACGAGCACCAGGAAGTACGCGAGCACCCCGAAGGGCGCCAGGAACACGAAGGCGAGACGCCAGTCGTGGATCTCCGCCATGAAGCCGCCGAGCGGCGGGCCCATGATCGGACCCAGCATCACGCCGCCGGACCAGAACGCGAGGGCCATGGCGTGGGATCTCTTCGGGTAGGCGTCCAGTATCCCCGCCATGCACAACGCCGGGATCGCCCCCCCGAACAGGCCCTGGCAGACGCGCCACAGGATGACCTCCTCGAGCGTCGTCGCGACGCCGAACATCGCCGACGCGAACGTGAACGCCGACAGGGCGACCAGCAGAGATCGCCGGCGTCCGAACCTCATGCTGAACCAGCTCGACGTCGGCACGCCGATCGCCGTCGACACCAGTGCCGCGGTGAGCACCCAGGACACTTCCTCCAGACTGGCCGAAAGGTCCCCCTGCATCTGGGGAAGGACGGCGTTGGCCACCGTCAGGTTGATCGTCGGGAGCGTGGACGCCAGCGCCAGGACGAACAGGATCAACGAGCGGCGGGTGCGCGAGTCGACGGTTTCCGAAAGCTGGTCGGTCATGCGCTCGAGGAGGTCGCGGGCTCGCGGATCCCGGGGGCCTCGCCGGGACGGTGGAGCAACAGCACCAGGGGTATCGTCGCCAGGGCGAGCAACGTCAGCAGCCAGAAGTCGTTGAGGTAGCCGATCATCATGGCTTGCCGCGTCAGCTCGCCGTCGATTCGCGCAAGGCCCTCGCCGACCCCGATGTCGAGCAGACCGCTGCGGTTGATCAGGCGAAGCGTCTCGTTGAACGGCGTGATGTTCTCCCCCAGCGTCGCGTGGTTGACCTGTGTGGAGCGGGCCAGCACGGTGACCAGGACCGAGATGCCGACACTGCTGAGGAAGAACCGGCCGAACTGGAAGAGCGCCGCGCCGTACCCGTGGAGGCCGGGCGGGAGAGTGGAGAAGGCGATGGTCGCGACGGCCGTCCAGGTAAAGGCCTCGCCCAGCCCCAGGACGGACCCGGCGACGAAGATCTCGAACAGCCCCACCCCCAGGTCGAACGTCGACATGTACCAGAACGCGGGCGCCTGGGAGGCCAGGCCGAAGGCGAGGAGCACGCGCAAATCCGTGACCCTGACGAGCCGGGCGACGATCACGGCGCCGATGACGAATCCCACGCCGCGCGGCGTCAACATGATGGCGATGGTGTCGACGGGCACGTCCCGGAGGCGTCCCAGCAGGGTCGGGATCAGCATCAGGGGCGCGAACGTCAGGATTCCCGATACGCACCAGCAGGAGAACGCCACCGAATAATTCCGATTCAGGAAAATGCGCAGGTCGACGAACGGCTGTCGAACGGTCAGGCAATGCACGAGAAACACGTAGAACGCGATCCCCGAGACGATCGCGGAGAGGACGATTTCGGGCGCCTCGAACCAGTCCACCCGGTTGCCGCGATCCAGGAGGAATTGGGCGGCGGCGACGGAAACGGCGAGCGCCAGGAAGCCGAACCAGTCGAGGCGAAGCTCGGAATGCCGCCTGGACTCCGTGATCGCGGCAACGACGAGGAAATGGGTGGCGACGCCGACGGGAACCATGAACAGGAAGGCCAGCCGCCAATTATAGAGCTCGGTCAGCCATCCGCCGAGCGGCGGCGCCAGGATCGGCGCGAGCATCACGCCGCCCGACCACACCGCCAGCGCCCAGCCGCGTTCCGCCTCGGGGAACGAGCGCAGGATGATGGGCATGCATATGGGCGGGACCGGCCCGCCGAACAGTCCTTGCGCCGTCCGCCAAAAGACGACCTCCTCGAGACTGCCGGCGAACCCGAGCATCGTGGAGGCGATGGTGAAACCGACGACCGCGCCGATCAGCACCCGCCGCTGACCGAACCTCATGCCCAACCAGCCGGCGGTGGGCATGGCGATGGCCGTCGACACCAGGGTCGCCGTGATCACCCACGATATCTCCTCGATCCCCGCCGACAGATCACCGCGAATCTGGGGCAGCACCGCGTTGGCTATGGTGACGTTGAGGGTCGGCAGCGCGGCCGCGAACGTGAGCGACAACAGGACGAATGTCCGCCGGACCCGGGACTCCGTGGTCGTATCGGTTTCTTCGATCACTCGAGTCACCGGGGGAAGACGGCTCCGTTTCGATCTCGGAAAGATTGCCTGCTTGTCCGCAAACCTCGTCCGGCGCCGAGAGTACTATAGGGCCCGTTCATGCTTCTCCTTCCCCTGACAGGGAGAGGAGCGGCGCATCGGATATCGGGAAGTCATGCGAGAAACAGGAACGGGACGGCAGGGTCGCCGACGGGTCGCGCCTGGAGGTCTCGCGCGGATAGACCGGCAACACGAACGGAAAGCATCAACTCCGTGGAAGCCGGCAGCTCCGCGGGCACATCCACCGTGTGCCGGTCGGAGGGTATCTTCGTGAGGACACAGTGCCGATACCGTCCGCGCCAGACCCGGGGTTTCGTGTGCAGCCAAGTGTTCGTCGATCGATCACGGCGGATTTCTCGGGACCGCGCGATATTCCCGAACGGCCGTCTTCCTTCCGGCAGGGGAAGGAGCGCAAACAAACCCCCTCCATCCTCCTCCCGGAAAGGGGAAGAGGACGAGCAGCCCCGGCGGCGGAACCGCCAGCCTACATCATGCCGCCCGACGGCGGCACTGGTCTACGAATTGGCGCGCTCGACGACGATCCGGCCGCGTCCGCGTCTGACCAGATAACCGCCCCGCGGGATCATCAAATCGCGCTGCTGGATCAGGGGCCAGAGCGTGTTCGCGATCAACTCCGCGTGCTTGTCCTTCGTTTCGGTCCGTTGCGACGAAAGCCACTTGGCGAACGCTTCCTCCGCGATCTCGTTGCCGATGGACTTCCGGAGGGCATTGAGTTTGCGAACTTGCCCCTTCGTCAGGTTACTTTCGTCGATCGTTCGGGCAGGCATCTGTGTCATGACTTCCATTACCATTCAAGTTGCTGGGACACGGTTTTCCTCTTCACCGGCTTTAAGGTCCGGTGCGGCCGAAAGTTTTCGGCGTTATTTTCACGGAGTCTAACCCGGATTTTTTCGATTTTCAACAGCGATTTTCAACAGATTGTCGCGCGGATTGTCGCGGGTCGCCGCGGCGGCGATTCCATGTCCCGGGTCACTCGACCAGGCGTTTTCCTTCCGGATCCTGATCGCGGAACCAGTCGGCCATCCGGCCGCCGGTCACGAAGATGGTGTCGTCGCGCTCGAGCAGCATGTCCAAGGTGCGGGCGAACGTGTCCAGGCGGTAGGGAACCCCGATGATGTGGGGATGCAGGCCCATGGTCATGACGCGCGGCGGTGCCCCGAGCTCGCCAGCGAAATACTCCACGGCGGCCTTCCAGCGCGTGTGGTATTCCTCGGCCGTATTCCGGTCGAGCGCGAAGGTCATGACGTCGTTCATATCCAGCGCGTAGGGCAGGGCGATCAAGGGCCCGTGCTTGGTGCGCATCCAGACCGGCGTGTCCTGGACCATCCAGTCGTGGATGTACTCGATCCCCTTGCTCTTCAGGAGGTCCGGGGTGTCGAGGCTCTCGCCGTATCCCGGGCCCAGCCATCCCCTGGGCCGCGCCCCGGAATACGCCTCGAATTTCTCCAGGGCTTCCTCGATGACCGCCTCCTCGTCGTCTTCGTAGAGCAGGGAGCGCTGAAAAAGGCCATGTCCGCAAAGCTCCCAGCCGGCGTCGAGGGCGAGCCGCGCGCAGGCCGGGTAATAGTCGGGAAGGGCCGCGTTCATCATGTTGGTCACCGGCAGGCCACGTTCCTCGAAGATGCGCGCGAGACGCGGCACACCGGTCCGCAAGCCGTATTCGACCCAGCTGAAGTTCCCGATGTCCGGGATCGGGGACTTGCCGTGCGGGTTCTGGAGGATGGTCCGGGGCATGGGCCGGTCGAACGGCCACACCTCCAGGTTCATCACGATGTGGATCATGATGGGCTTGCCCTTCAGGGGCTTCAGCCTCGGCAGTTCGCCGAGAAGTCGAAAGGGAATGCGTGGGTTGTTCTCCGGCATGTCTGTTCCGCTCCTAACAGGACGACGTCCGTCCGGCGGCGCTCCCTGTCCGCGTCTCGAGGTCGGGGGAGAACGCCTATTTCGTTTCGGGCTTGAAGAGCGGAATCCCCGTCGCCCGTTCGATGCCCGACGTCTCGTGGGGTTCGTAGAGTTCCTCGAGGAACGTCATCTCCTCGTCGTCGAGCCGGATATCCACGGCCCGCGCGGCATCCGCGATGTGGGACACCCGCGTGGCGCCGATGATCGGCGCCGTGACCCAGGGCTTGTGGAGGAGCCAGGCGATGGCGATCTGGGCCGGCGCGTGGCCGCGTTTCTTCGCCAGCGCGACGAGCCGGTCGATGATGTCGAAGTTGTTGTCCTGGTGGTAGAGCTGCCGGGACCGCGGGTCCCCCTTGGCGCGCCTCGTCGGCGCCGCGCCTTGGCGCTCGCGCTTGCCGGACAGGTATCCCTTGGCGAGCGGCGCCCAGGGGATGACCCCGATGCCTTCCTCCTCGCAGAGCGGCATCATTTCCCGCTCCTCCTCGCGATAGATCAGGTTGTAGTGGTTCTGCATCGAGGCGAACCGGGTCCAGCCGTTGAGGTCCGCCGTGTAGAGCATCTTCGCGAACTGGTAGGCCAACATGCTGGAGGCGCCGAGGTAGAGGACCTTGCCGGCCTTGACGACGTCGTGGAGCGCCTCGATCGTCTCCTCGACCGGCGTCAGATCGTCGAATCGGTGGATCTGGTAGAGGTCGAGGTAGTCGGTTCCCAGGCGCTTCAGGCTGGCGTCGATGCCTTCCATGACGTGCTTGCGGCTCAGGCCGCCGGCGTTGGGAGAGGGGCCCATGGGGTTGAAGACCTTCGACGCGATGACGAGCTCGTCCCTTCGGGCGTACTTCGTCAGCCACTTCCCGGTGATCGATTCGCTCTCGCCGTTCGAATAGGTGTCGGCCGTGTCGAAGAAGTTGATCCCGAGATCGAGGGCCTTGCGGAAGTGGGCCCGGGCCCCTTTCTCGTCGATCATGTAATCGCGATACCACTTGCCGCCGTAGCTCATGCAACCGAGCACCACGCGGCTGACCTTCAGACCGGTCTGGCCGAGATTGACGTATTCCACCGAGCGTCCTCCCTGTCGGCGTGTGTCCTGACCCGACGACCTTATACCAGAGGAACGCGACCGGTGGCGCGACGCGGGGCGGGCAGACTATCATGGCGCGATCCGTGACGATTCCGTGAAGCGATGATCGACGCCGCCTCACCCGCCGCCGTCTCGCAGGAGCCCGATGGTGCCATCGAGGTCGTCCTGCAAACGACGCGCCACATGATGCTGGAACTCCAGCCGCATCGGCGGGATCGGCTGCACTTGACCGAGCGGACGCTGCTCGAACGCGACCTCGGACTCGACAGCCTCGGACGGATGGAGCTGTTCGTCAGGCTCGGCCGCGAGCTGGACGTCGATATCCCGGACGGCGCGCTCGCCACGGTCGAGTCGCTCGGCGATCTGGCGGCGGCCATCGACGCCGCGGGCGCCGGGCGCGGGCGGGCGCGTCTCGACAGCGCCGGCCGCAGACGCGGCCTCGAACGGGTCGCGGCGCTGCCGCTGGGCGCGTCGACGCTGACGGAGATGCTCGACTGGCACGTCCTCGCGCACCCGGACCGTCCGCACGTCTGCTTCATCGACGACGGGGGCGGAGAGAGCACGCTCACCTACGCCGGGCTTCGCGAGGCGGCGCGCGCGGTCTCGGCGGGGCTGGGGCGCCGCGACCTGGCGCCGGGGCAGGCCGTGGCGATCATGCTGCCGACCTGTCCGGAGTTCTTCGTGGTGTTCTTCGGCATTCTGATGGCGGGGGGCGTTCCCGTGCCGATCTATCCACCGGCCCGCCCGTCCCAGATCGAGGATCACCTGAAACGGCAGGCGGCCATCCTGCGCAACGCCGAGGCGCACGTCCTCGTCACGGTCGAGGAGGCCAGACGCGCCGCCCGCTTCCTCCGCGCGCAGGTCGCGTCGCTGCGCCACGTCGCGACGCCGTCGGAGATCTCGGTCTCGGCGGGCGACTCGCCCGGCATTCCGTCGCGCCCCGAGGATCTGGCCTTTCTCCAGTACACCTCCGGCAGCACGGGGGAGCCGAAGGGCGTCGCGCTGACCCACGCCAACCTGCTCGCCAACATCCGGGCGATGGGGACGGCCCTGAAGGCGGAATCGACGGACGTGTTCGTCAGCTGGCTGCCGCTCTATCACGACATGGGGCTGATCGGGGCCTGGCTCGGCAGCATGTACCATGCCGTGAAGCTCGTCGCGA
This sequence comes from uncultured Alphaproteobacteria bacterium, assembly GCA_958295725.1. Lineage (GTDB taxonomy): Bacteria > Pseudomonadota > Alphaproteobacteria > UBA2966 > UBA2966 > UBA2966. The sequence goes on from OY282368.1 coordinate 395,570, forward strand.
TGTCGCCGCTGACGTTTCTGGCACGCCCCGAACGCTGGCTGTGGGCCGTTCACCGCCACGGCGGGACCCTGTCGGCGGCGCCCAACTTCGCCTACGACCTCTGTCTCAAGCGGATCGACGACCGCGACATCGAGGGGCTGGATCTGAGCTCCTGGCGCGTCGCCGCCAACGGGGCGGAGCCGGTCATCGCCGCGACCGTCGAGGGCTTTTGCGAGCGCTTCGCGGCCCACGGGTTCCGCCGGGAGAGCATGAAACCCGTTTACGGACTGGCGGAATGCTCGGTGGGGCTGGCGTTTCCGCCCCTCGACGGGGCGGTGTCGATCGACCGGGTCGACCGCGAGCGGTTCACGCTCCGCGGCGAGGCAGTTCCGGCCGGCGATACCCCGAGCCCGCTGTCGTTCGTCGCCTGCGGGCGTCCGCTTCCCGGCCACGAGATCCGCGTCGTCGACGAGAGGGGGCGGGAATTGCCGGGGGGCCGGGAAGGACGCCTTCAGTTCTGCGGACCCTCGGCGACGCGGGGCTACCACCGGAACCCGGCGGCGACCGCGGACCTGTTCGACGGCGATTGGCTCGAGAGCGGCGATCTCGCCTACATCCGCGACGGCGACGTCTACCTCACGGGACGCCGCAAGGACCTCATCATCAAGGCGGGCCGCAACATCTATGCCCAGGAGATCGAGCGGGTGGTGGGCCAGGTGGAGGGCGTCCGAATGGGGTGCGTCGCCGTGTTCGGGGTTCCCGACCGGGCCACCGGCGCCGAGAAGCTGGTCGTCATGGCCGAGACCCGGGAGAAACGCGACGACCGGCTGCGGGAGCTGCGGCGGCGGGTGGAAGAGGCGACGCTCGACGCCGTCGGCACGCCGGCCGACGACGTGGCGCTGGTTCCGCCGCGGACGGTCCTCAAGACCTCAAGCGGCAAGATCCGGCGGGCGGCCTGCCGGATGGCCTACGAGTCGGAAGGTTCGGCCACGACCCGGCGCGCGGTGCGGTGGCAGCTCGCGCGCCTGGCGGCGGCGAGCGTCGTGCCCGAATGCTGGCGCGTCGCGCGCCGCGCGGCGGAGGCGGCCTACGTGGGTTGGTGGTGGGCGGCGCTGGGGCTCGCTGCCGGGCTGGTATGGCTCCCGGTCACCCTGGTCCCGCGCGTCCGGTTCTGCCGGGCGCTCGTCCGCTTCGGCATCCGGATGTTCCTGGCGCTGGTGGGCATCCGGACGCGGACGGAGGGCCTGGAGAACCTGCCCGACGGTCCGAAGGTGCTGGCGGCGAACCACGCCAGCTACCTGGACGGGCTGGCGCTCCTGGCGTCGCTTCCCGGCGACTACGCCTTCGTCGCCAAGAAGGAGCTCGAAGGCTCGATCGGCACGGGCCCGTTTCTCGCGCATCTGGGAACCAAATTCGTCGAACGCTTCGACGCCCTGCAAGGAGTGGGCGCGGTGGCGGAGCTCAACGACGCCCTCGCCGCCGGCGAGACGCTCCTGTTCTTCCCCGAGGGCACCTTCCGCCGGATGCCGGGGCTGCTGCCGTTCCGCACCGGCGCGTTCGCCTGCGCGGCCCAGGGCGGCGTCCCCGTCGTTCCCGTGGCCCTGACCGGCACGCGATATATCCTGAGGTCCGGGTCCTGGTTCCCGAGATTCGGACGCGTGCGGATCGAGGTCGACCGGCCGGTCGCTCCGACCGGCTCCGACTGGACAGCGGTGCTGGAGTTGCGCGACCGCGTCCGGGAACGGTTGCTGGAACTGAGCGGGGAGCCCGATCTCGCGCACGAGACCGGCGTGATCTCCGCGCTCCGGGACAAGGCGGAGGCCTGACGGCGGGCGGTCCGCGCCGACGCCTGGCCGGTCCACGGCGAGGAGGACCGGCGCCCGTTGTCCTGACGGCCGCGCGCGGGCGATCGTTTGCTCGTCCGCAACCGATGCGCATACTGGACGCGCCCCGAGGCGGAAGCGGAACCCGTACGCATGCGCGACTTTCACCGACCCGGACGTTCGACCGTGCGCGCGCTCAACGCCATGGCGGCGACGTCGCATCCGGCGGCGACCCTGACCGCTATCGGCGTTCTCCGAGCGGGCGGGAACGCCGTCGACGCGGCGGTCGCCGCCGCGGCCGTTCTCGGCGTCGTGGAACCGCACTCCACCGGCATCGGTGGCGACTGCTTCGCACTCTACGCGCCGTACGGGACAACCGACATCGTCTGCATCAACGGGTCCGGCCGGGCGGCGGCGGCGGCGGCGGCGGACTGGTATCTCGACAACGGCTTCACGGGCATTCCGCTGTTCAGCCCTCACGCGGTCACTGTTCCGGGCGCGGTGGACGCCTGGGCGCGGCTGCTCGCGGACCACGGCACGATGGGATTCGACGAAGTCCTGCTGCCGGCGATCGACTACGCCGAACACGGCTACGTCGTTCACGGCCGCGTCGCCCAGGCCTGGGCGGCGAACGCGGAGAAACTCGCGCGGGACCCCGCGTCGGCGAGCGTGTTCCTGCCTGGAGGCCGCCCGCCCGCGGAAGGCGACGTCCATCGCCAGACGATGCTGGCGGAAACCCTGAAGACCATCGCCCGGAGCGGGCGGGACGGTTTCTATGCCGGCGCCGTCGCCGAGGACATCGTGGCCCGCCTGAACTCCCTCGGGGCGTTGCATACCCTCGACGACTTCGCGGCGCACGAATCGGAATACAACGCGCCGGTCAAGGGCGGATATCGCGGGTTCGACGTCTATCAGGCGCCTCCCAACAACCCGGGCGTCACCGCCCTCCTGATGCTCCGCATCGTCGAGGGCTTCGACCTCGCGGGTCTCGATCCGTTGGGAGTCGAGCGGCTTCACCTTGAGGCGGAGGCGGCGCGTCTCGCCTACGACGCGCGCGAGACCGACGTCGGGGATCCCGCCTTCGCCGACGTCCCCCTCGACAAGCTCCTGTCGGCGGGGTTCGCGTCCGAACTGCGCGCCAGGATCGATCCCGCCAAGGCCATGGACTTGAAGTCGATCCGGCCGCCCACGGCACCCGATACGGTCTATCTCTGCGTTGTCGACTCGGACCGCAACGCGATCTCGTTCATCAATTCGCTGTCCTATGCGTTCGGGACCGGACTGCTCAGCCCCGACACCGGGGTGATGCTCCAGAACCGGGGCGCGGGTTTTCGGGTGGAGCCGGGTCACCCGAACTGCATCGCGCCGCGTAAGCGGCCGCTCCACACGATCATGCCGGGAATGCTGGCGGAAGGGGACCGCGTGCTCATGCCCTACGGCGTGATGGGCGGGCAGTATCAGCCCACCGGCCATACCCACGTTCTCACCAATATCCTCGACTACGGCATGGACGTGCAGGCGGCCATCGATTGCCCCCGCGCCTTCCATTTCGGCGACAGATACCTGTTGGAGCGCGGTATCGGCGAGGACGTCGAGTCCGGCCTCCGGGCGCTCGGTCACGAAACGGAGCGGGCGGACATGCCCCACGGCGGCGGGCAGGCGATCTGGATCGACTGGGACCGCGGCACGCTGGCCGGCGGCTCCGATCCCCGCAAGGACGGCTGCGCGCTCGGGTATTAGGCGCGGAGGCTCGGCACCGGACAGGTCGCCCCCGTCGGCGCCGGTCCGCCGACGGGCGGTTCGTTCGTTTCCTGGGCTGTCGTTGACCGGCCCCGGAGAGAGTCGCCGGACGGACCGATACGGCCCGCGCCGCTCGGCACCGGGAATATGGCCTCCGGTACGGCGACGCCTGCCCGTCCCGCCCGGCGTCCCCGGCGCAGGCGAAAGGCCGCTCCGGCGTTTCCTCGTATGGCGTGGCGAGGTGGGGCGGTCAGTCCGGGTAGCAGCCGGCCTCCCGGGCGCGGCGGACCACGAGGGCGTGAACGAGGGCGATGGTCGGAGTGGGAACGCCCGTCAGGTGGCCGAGCTCCAGGACCGAACCCACCAGCGCGTCGATCTCCATGGGGCGGCCCTGGTCGAGGTCCTGGAGCATGGACGTGCGGTGAGCGCCGACCTCCTCGGCGGCCTTGATGCGGGCGTCGACGTCCATCGGGAACTCGGCGCCGAGCGCCTCGCCGACGGCGCGGCCTTCCTCCATCATGGCTCGCAGCAGGCCACGACAGCCGGGATCGGTCGCCAGGGTGTCCAGCGTCGCGTCGGTCAGGACGCTCACCGGGTTGAAGGACAGGTTGCCCCACAGTTTCATCCAGATTTCATTGCGGATCCTGGGCCGCACGGGCGACTTGAGTCCGGCCGCGATCATCGCCTTGCTCAGCGCGAGGGCGCGCTCGGACCGGCTGCCGTCGGGCTCGCCGAGCGGCATACGGTTGCCGTGGGAGTGCTTGACGACGCCGGGCGCCTGGAGTTCGGCGGAGGTCCAGACGACGCAGCCGACCACGCGCTCGGGGCCGATGTGCGTCCACTGGCGGTCGCCGGGGTCGATACAGGCGATGCGGCGGCCTTCGTAAGGACCCTCGAGCTTGTGGAAGTACCACCAGGGGATGCCGTTGACGACCGGCACCACGACGGTATCGGCGCCGAGGAGCGGCGCCATCCGGTCCGCGACCGGCGGCGCGGAGTGCGCCTTGAGCGCGACCAGGACGTAGTCCTGGACGCCGGCTTCCGTCGGGTCGTCCGTGCAGCGCGGCCGCGCGACGAACTCGTCTCCGTCGTCGGTGATTACGGTCAGTCCGTCCCGTTTCATGGCGGCGAGGTGCGGGCCGCGCGCGATCAGCGTGACGTCCAGCCCCTCGCGGGACAGCAGGGCGCCGACGTGCCCCCCGATGGCGCCCGCCCCGAAGATGCAGACCTTCATCGGGCGGGCGCCGTCAGCCCGAGCTTCCCGGCGAGACCGATGCGTCGCAACTTGCCCGTCGCCCCCTTGGGGATCTCGTCGACGACCACGACGGTCCGGGGGACCTTGAAGGGGGCGAGCCGTTCGGCCGCGAACTCGCGCAGCTCCTTCGCGGTCGGCGACCCGCCTTCGCGCGGCACGACGGCGGCCGCCACGTCCTCGCCCAGTTTGTCGTGCGCCACCGCGAAGGTGACGGCCTGGGCCACCGCGTCGTGACCCATCAGGACCTCGTCGACCTCGTGTGGCGAGATCTTCTCTCCGCCGCGGTTGATGATCTCCTTCAGCCGGCCGGTGATCGTGAGATATCCGTCCTCGTCGAGGACGCCCTGGTCCCCGGTCCGAAACCAGCCGCCGACGAAGGCATCGGCGTTCGCCTCCGGGTCGGCCTCGTAGCCGGCGGCGACGTTGGCGCCCCGGATGGCGACCTCGCCCTGGACGCCCGCGGGCAGGGGCGCGCCCGACTCGTCCAAGACGGCGATCTCGGGACCCGCGGGCAGGCCGACCGAACCGGGCTTGCGCCGCCCCGGCGGCAGGGGGTTCGAGGCCATCTGGTGCGCCGCCTCGGTCATGCCGTAGGACTCGATGACGGGGACGCCGAAGACCTCCTCCAATTCCGCCATGACCCGCGACGGCAGCGCGGCGCTGGACGAACGAACGAGGCGCAGCGTGGAACGGCCGACGATATCGGGGTTGCGCCCGGCACGCGCCAGGATCGCCTGGTGCATGGTGGGCACGGCCGTGTACCAGGTCGGCCGGACCTCGTCGAGCCAGGCGAAGAATCGAAGGGCGTCGAATCCCGGCGGACAGTGGACCGAGGCACCCGCCGACAGACTCGCGAGGACGGCGGCCATCAGCCCGTGTATGTGGAACAACGGCATGACGTTGAGGCAGCGGTCGCTCGGACCCAAGGAAAGCGTCGCGGCGATGTTTCTGGCCGACGCGCACACGTTGGCGTGGCTGAGCGGAACGATCTTGGGCCGCGACGTGGTGCCCGACGTGTGGAGTACCAACGCCACGTCCTCGACCTCCGCGGCGCCGTCGGTGGAGGCTGCGCCGACCGGGTCGCCCGTCAGATCGAACAGTCCTATGGGCATGTCGGGGCTGGGCAGGAGCCGCAGCACGCCCACCCCGAGGCGGTACGCCGCCGCGGCCGCGGGCGAGTCGTCGCCGTCGGCGACGATCAGCGCCTTGGCGCCGAGGTCGCGGAGGCAGAACTCGAACTCCTCGCCGCGAAAGGCCGGGTTCAGGGGCGCCGCCGTCGCGCCGGCGGCGACCGACACGAAGGCGATCGCCATGCCCGGGCCGTTGGGAAGCACGATCGCCGCCCGGTCGTTGCGGCCGACGCCGAGGCGCCGGAGCGTCGCGACGGTGTGCTCTACCTGCCGCCGCAAGCGATCGAAACTGAAGACACGCGTGCCGGAAGCGCCGGAAGCGCCGATCGCCGTATCGGTTCCGGCGCCGCGCGAGAGGAGGTTCAGGATCGTGTCCGGCATGATCGCGGGAGTCGTGCGTGGTTGGTCCGCCCGAAGGCCGGGCGATTGCACCCGATCCCGCCAGCGCGGGCAAGTCCGGCAGGGCCACCGGCCGCCCTTGGCCTCCCCGTGGCGGGTATGAAAGAGTAGAGCTCGGGCTGACGCGGCGGCGCGCATGGTCGGGGCCGCGGGACGGCTCGGGAAGGATACTTGGAAGGGGATGCCGGGCGGATGAGATACGGACTGAGAATCCCGAGTTACGCGCTCGGACCGAAGACGGCGACGCTCCAGGAGATGGGAGCCTATCTCCGCAAGGCGGAGGACCTCGGTTTCGAGGCGGCCTTCAGCATCGACCACCTGCTGCTCACGCCGCCCGCCTACGCCTGCACCTGGCTGGAGCCCCTGACGACGCTCTCGGCACTGTCGGGCGTGACCCGCACCATCCGGCTGGGCACGCTCGTGCTCGTCCTGCCGATCCGCAACCCCGCGTATTTCGCCAAGGAGTGGGCGACGCTGGACCTGCTGTCGGGCGGACGCTCGATCCTCGGGATCGGCGTCGGCTGGCACGAGAAGGAGTTCGAGCTCATGGGCGTGCCCCACAACGAGCGCGGGCGGCGCATGAACGAGATGCTGGAGCTGCTCATGGCGCTGTGGACGGAGGACAACGTCACCTACGAGGGCCGGTACTACCAGGTGCGGGACCTCACCATCGACCCGAAGCCGGCGCAGCAACCGCATCCGCCCATCTGGATGGGCGGCGGCAGCATGACCTTCGAGAAGAAGTACGGTCAGAAGGTCGCCAACATCGAACCCGTGCTGAGACGGATCGCCAGGTACGCCAGGACGTGGGTGCCGCACGCGCCGGCCAGCCTCGACATGATCAACCACGACTGGGAGAAGATCCAGGCCTTCATGGGCGACTTCGGGCGGGACCCGGGCGACATGTCCACGGTCTACAACAACTGGATCCACGTGCTGAAACCCGGCGAGAATCCCGAGAACGCAGTCGAGCACTTCTCCGTCTATTCGGGCATGGACCTGCCCTATTGGCGGGAATACTACCTGTGCGGGGAGGCCGAGCAGGTGGCGGAGAAGATCGCCGGGCGCGTGAGGGCGTTGGGCGGCTGCGAGTGGATCGCGCTCAACCCGATCACCTGGCGGGAAGAGCAGCTCGAGATCATCGCCGGAGAGGTGCTGCCGCTGGTGGAGAAAGAGGTCTGACCCTCCGCGGTGCCGGATCCCCGAACAGGGGATCGGGAATGCGGAGGACCGCGCCCGGGCGGGATCCTGGCGTGCCGCGCCGTGGGGTCGGCGAGGTCCGGTCGGGAAGCGCGATCTTCATCATGTTGATTCCAAATGAAATTTCCTTGACAAGGGAGTCTGGATTCGCTTATGTTCGGGCGGTTTCGGTTTCCATTTCCTGGAAACGCGCGAAAAATCGACACCGGGAGACGCCCGTCAGCCATGGCCGGAAGGTACCGAGGTCCCCGATTCAGGCGTAGCGGCCGACACGTCGCCGGGGGAGGAAGATTGACCGCCTACGGCATAATCTTCGGTCTCGGTGTCCTCATGGTGGCGGTGACCGCGCTGGATTTGCCGGCGCTCGGCAGTGCGAACGACCCCCCCCGGGACTTCGTCGCCGTCCCCGACGCGGACTCGCCACCGGGCCCCGTCGTTCCGCCCGAGGGCGAGGGAGAGAGCGCCGCCTCGGTCGAATCGATCGAACCGGAAATGGCCGCCGTGCCGACGGCCGTGTCCTCGGGAAGCCTCGGACCCGACTTCGAACCCGATGTCGAGGAGAGGCGCGTCACCGTGCGCCGCGGCGACACGCTGATGAAGGTGCTGCGGCGGGCCGGCGCCGAGCGTGGCGAGGCTCACGCCTCGATCACGGCGATAGGAACGGTTCTCGACCCCCGCCGCCTCAAGATCGGACAGAAGCTGACGGTGTCGTTCCGTCGTCCCGCGTCCGCGGACGGAACGTCGGGAAAGATCGGAGAGCTCGTATCGGTGACGGTGGAGATCGACTCCGAGCGCAGCGTGACCGCGAGCCGGACGGAGAGCGGGTTCGATGTCCGGGAGACCGTGCGACCTCTCGATTCCACCCTCGTCCGAGGCGAGGGCCGGATCGACGACAGCCTGTTCGTTTCCGCCCGGCGCGCGGGCGTTCCCGCGCGGGTCGTCATGGATATCATCCACATGTTCAGTTGGGACGTCGACTTTCAACGCGAGATCAGGCGCGGCGACCGCTTCGATATCCTCTTCGAGAGGTTCAGGGACGATGACGGTCGGCCGGTGAAGGACGGCGACATCCTGTTCGCGTCCCTGTCCTTGAGCGGCGCGGATCTCCAGCTCTACCGCTTCGTCGCCGACGGTGTCGTCGATTACTACGATCCCAAGGGACGGAGCGCCCGCAAGGCCTTGATGAAGACCCCCGTGGACGGCGCGCGGCTGTCGTCCCGCTACGGCAAGCGGCGTCACCCGATCCTCGGCTATACCACGATGCATCGCGGGGTCGATTTCGCGGCGCCCAGGGGCACCTCGGTCATGGCCGCGGGTGACGGTGTCGTCGAACGGGCCGGCCGCTACGGCGCCTATGGCAACTACGTCCGCATCCGCCATAACGGCACCTACAAGACCGTCTACGCCCACTTGAAGAGCTATGCCAGGGGCGTGAGATCAGGGAAGCGGGTCCGGCAAGGACAGACCATCGGTTACGTGGGTTCGACCGGACGGTCGACCGGGCCGCACCTGCACTACGAAGTGCATCGGGACGGCAGGCAGGTAAATCCGCTGCGGCTCAAGCTGCCCACGGGCAGGAAACTGAAGGGCCGAGATCTGGCCCGGTTCCTCGACCACAAGACCACGATCGACGTCGCGCTCGCCGAAACGCCGACGCTGCCCCGCCTCGCGCGGGCTGGCGCCGGGGAAGAATAACCCTCCCTCCGTGCGGAGGGAGGCGTCGCCCGACCGGCCCGGCCTTACGCCGCCTTCACCATCGCGCCGTTCACGCTCAGGCCGCCGTCCCCGGAGGCGATATCGACGGTCTCGCCTTCGCCGATCTCCCCCTCGAGAATCATGTTGGCGAGAACGTCTTGCAGTTGCCGCTGGATCACGCGTTTGAGGGGCCGGGCGCCATAGACCGGATCGTAGCCCGCGTCGGCCAGCCAGGCGCGGGCGGACCCCGAGATATCAAGCGCGATGTCGCGGTCCGCGAGCAGCGACCGCAGGGTGCGCAGCTGAATGTCCACGATGCCCTCCATGTCGGCGCGGCCGAGACGGCGGAACAGGATGATCTCGTCGAGACGGTTGAGGAATTCGGGCCGGAACGCTGCCCGCACGACGTCCATCACCCGGTCCCGCGCCGACTCCGTGTCCTCTCCGTCCGCCAGGGCCGCCAGTCGGTCGGACCCGAGGTTCGAGGTCAGGATGATCAACGTGTTGCGGAAATCGACCGTGCGGCCATGGCCGTCCGTCAGGCGCCCGTCGTCGAGCACCTGGAGCAGCACGTTGAACACGTCGGGATGGGCCTTCTCGATCTCGTCGAACAGGATCACCCGATAGGGGCGGCGGCGGACCGCCTCGGTCAGGGCGCCGCCTTCCTCGTACCCGACGTAGCCGGGCGGCGCCCCGATGAGGCGCGCGACGGCATACTTCTCCATGTACTCGGACATGTCGATGCGGACCATGGCCCGCTCGTCGTCGAACAGGCGCTCGGCCAGCGCCTTCGCGAGCTCGGTCTTGCCGACGCCGGTCGGACCCAGAAACAGGAAGGAACCGATCGGCCGGTCGGAATCCTGAAGACCGGCGCGGGCGCGGCGCACGGCGTTCGCCACGGCGCCGACGGCCTCCCCCTGGCCGACGACGCGCCGGGCCAATTCGGATTCCAGCCCGACGAGCTTCGCCCGTTCGCCTTCCAGCAGCTTGTCGACAGGCACTCCGGTCCAGCGCGCGACGACGTTCGCGATGTCCTCGGCGGTGACTTCCTCGCGCATGAGTTGCTGTTCGTCTTCCTCCTCGGCGCCGGCCAGGCTCTTCTCGAGCTCCGGAATGACGCCGTAGGCCAGTTCCCCGGCCCGCGCGAGATCGCCGTCCCGCTGGGCGCGCTCCAACTCGCCGCGGGCGGCGTCGATATCTTCCTTGACCTTCCGCGCCCCCGCCAGTTTGTCCTTCTGGGCCTGCCATTTCGCGGTCAGCGTGGCGGCGGACTGCTCGAGCTCGGCGAGCTCCTTCTCGAGTCGCTCGAGCCGCTCGCGGGACGCCGGGTCGTCCTCTTTCCCGAGCGCTTCGCGCTCGATCTTGAGCTGGACGATGCGGCGGTCGAGTTCGTCGATCTCCTCGGGCTTGGAATCCACTTCCATGCGCCGCCGGCTGGTGGCCTCGTCGACGAGATCGATGGCCTTGTCGGGCAGGAACCGGTTCGCGATGTAACGGTTCGACAGGGTCGCGGCGGCAACGATCGCGCCGTCGGCGATGCGGACGCCGTGGTGGAGCTCGTACTTCTCCTTCAGTCCGCGCAGGATGGAGACGGAATCCTCGACGGTCGGCTCGGTGACGAACACGTCCTGGAAACGGCGGGCGAGCGCGCCGTCCTTCTCGACGTGCTTGCGGTATTCGTCGAGCGTGGTGGCGCCGACGCAGTGCAGCTCGCCGCGCGCCAGGGCCGGCTTCAACAGGTTGGACGCGTCCATCGCGCCTTCGGCTGCGCCGGCGCCGACCAGGGTGTGCATCTCGTCGATGAACAGGATGACGTCGCCGGCCGCCTGAATCTCCGAGAGCACGGCCCTCAGGCGTTCCTCGAACTCGCCCCGGAACTTGGCGCCCGCGATCAGGGCGCCGAGATCGAGGGCCATCAGGCGTTTACCCCGGAGCGATTCCGGAACGTCGCGGTTGACGATCCGTTGCGCCAACCCCTCGACGATCGCCGTCTTGCCGACGCCGGGCTCGCCGATCAGGATCGGGTTGTTCTTCGTCCGCCGCGACAGCACCTGGACCGTCCGCCGGATCTCCTCGTCGCGACCGATGACCGGGTCGAGCTTTCCCCCGGTCGCGTCGTCCGTGAGATCGCGGGCGAATTTCTCCAGGGCCTCGAATGTATCCTCGGCGGTCGCGGTATCGGCGGTGCGCCCCTTCCGCATATCCGAGATGACGGACGCGATCGCCCGGGGCGTCACGCCGGCGTGGCGCAGAATGTCGCCCGCCCCGGTTCCGGACGTCGCCGCGAGCGCCAGAAGCAGGCGTTCGACGGCGACGTAGGCGTCGCCCGCCTGCGTCGCGAGTTCCTTCGCCGATTCGAACAGGCGCGCGGTCTCGGGCGCGAGGTACACCTGTCCGGCCCCGGACCCCTCGACCTTCGGAAACCTGGTCAAGGCCGTCTCGACGCCGTTCCGGGCCTTCCCGGCGTCGCCGCCCGCGCGTCCGATGAGGTTGGCGCACAGACCTTCCTCGTCGTCGAGCAGCACCTTCAGGAGGTGTTCGGGCATGAAACGTTGATGACCGGAGCGAAGCGCCAGATCCTGTGCGGACTGGACGAACCCTCTGGACCGCTCCGTATAGGTCTCGAAATCCATGACGATATCCCACCATTGCCGAGCCGGAGCGCGCCGCCCGCGCCGCCGCTGTCCCATATGTAGTGTTGCTCAATTACCACACAAGAGGGCGGCGTCGGAAACGCGACTCCCGTCGGCGGCCATGACGCGGGCGATGCGGAACGGCGGAGCGAATCCGACCGGACCGGAACCGCTCCGGGCTTCCTCGAGAGCTCTGGTCGGCCTGTCAGTGCTGGATCATGGAGACCGGGCCGCGGGAGCCGGCCGCGCCGGGGTGGACGCGCGGCCCTTTACGACCCGGCCGACTCGGCGTCGCCCCCCGCCATGGGCGGCCGGTCGCCGTGTCGCGTGCCGTTCCCGGACTCGCCCGGCGCGGGCGAGGCGTCTGATCCCGATCGATTCTTTCCCTCGGCATCGGGAGCGGGTTCGGCCTGTTCGCCCATGTGGTGCATGGGCGCCCGCTCGCCCGACAACGCGACCTCCGCGGGTGCGACCATGGCGTCGCGGCGGCCGTTGTAACGGCCCTGCCCCTGCCCCTGATTCTGTCCCTGTTGCCCATCATCGCCATGTACGACGCGATAGTAATGCTCGGCGTGTTGCAGATAACCTTCCGCCTTGATCCGGTCGCCGGCCGACGACGCATCCCGCGCCAGGGCGAGATAGCGGTCGCATATCTGCACCGCGTTGCCCCTGACCCTGACGTCGGGTCCGTTGCTGTCGTAGGCTCGATTGGGCCCGTGATTCGGTCGCCGGCCACCGGAGCGGCCACGACCCCTCTTTGGGTTCGGATTGTGCTTCATTACCTCATGTAACCGGTATTTGCGCCACCGCCCGCGGACAGACGGCGCATGATACAGAACCGTCCCGCGAAAACCACTCGCCGCGGTTGTCCGGCAGGTCCCCTGCCTCCCCGCACAATGCCCGGCCGTGCACGTTCCCATCATGCGGCATTGCCGGAGCGGAGCCGACTGCCTGTTATCGTTGTCGTTGTGTCGGATCGCCGAATCCGGGCACGACCCTAGCGGCCCTGGAACGCCATTCCAAGCCCTTTTTTGGCTTGACTTTTCGGGATTCTCTGTCTTGCCAGAAGGCATCGTTCCACGCCCGCGAGGTCGCGACGGGACTCGATCGCGGCGAATCCCGCACCGCGCAGGAGCGCCGCCACGCTCCCGGCCTGGCCTCGGCCGATCTCGAGCGCCACCAGTCCCGTTGGACGAACCAGCCGGCAGAGGTCGGGCGCGATCTCCCGGTAGGCGTCGAGGCCGTCGCGTCCGCCGAAGAGAGCGCGGCGCGGATCGTGATCGACGACCTCGGGGGCGAGACCGTCCATGTCGCGAACCGCCACGTATGGCGGATTCGCTACGACGATGTCGAACCCCCCGCCCATGGCGTCTCCCCAGTTCGCGCAAACGAGCCGGGCGCGCCCTCGGAGACCGTTGCGGACGAGGTTCCGCCGCGCCACGCGGAGCGCGGCCGGATCGACGTCGACCCCGATGCCCGTCGCGTTCGGCAGTTCGCCGAGCAGCGCCGCCAGCAGGCATCCGCTGCCCGTCCCGAGATCGAGCAACCGCGCCGGCGCCTCGCGGTCCGGCGCCGTGGAGAGGATGGCCTCGACGAGGGCTTCGCTGTCGGAACGGGGATCGAAGACCGCGTCCCCCAGCTCGAAGGTCAGGCTCCAGAACTCGCGCGCGCCGACGATTCGCGAGACCGGCTCGCGGGCGAGGCGCCGGGATACGAGTCGCCGGAAACGGCGAACGGCGTCACGCGCGACGACGTCGTTCCCGCGAGTGGCGAGACTCGCGGGGTCCCGGCCCAGGGCGTGGCCCAGCAGGCACCGCGCGTCCAGCCGCGGCGCGCCCGTTCCGGCCTTTCCCAGCCGCGCCGCCGCGTCGCGAAGAAGGTCGGAGACCCTGGCCTCCGGCTCCGGGGTCGGGCCGGGACCGTCCACGAGTCCCGATTTCGCGTCCATGCCGGCGCCCACGCTACCCGTGGGCTTCCATCTCGGCCAGGCGGCTCGCCCGGTCCTCGGCGATCAGCGCTTCGATCACCTCGTCCAGCGCCTCTCCGGCCAGCACGCGGTCGAGCTTGTGGAGGGTCAGATTCACGCGGTGGTCGGTGATGCGCCCCTGCGGGAAGTTATAGGTGCGCACGCGCTCCGACCGGTCGCCGGAGCCGACCTGGCCGCGCCGCCGCGCCGCCCGTTCGAGGTGCGCCCGCTCCCGCTCCAGCTCGTACAATCGGGAGCGCAGGATCTTCAGCGCCTTCGCCCGGTTCTTGTGCTGGGACTTCTCGTCCTGCTGGGTCACCACGATTCCCGTCGGGAGATGGATGATCCGGACTGCGGAATCGGTCGTGTTGACCGATTGACCGCCGGGCCCGCTGGCGCGGTAGACATCGACGCGAAGGTCCTTGTCGTCGAGCGCGACGTCGATGTCCTCGGCCTCCGGCAGGACGGCCACCGTCGCCGCGGAGGTGTGGATGCGGCCGCCGCTCTCCGTTTCCGGCACGCGTTGAACCCGATGCACGCCGGACTCGAACTTGAGACGGGCGAACACGTCAGATCCGGAGATCAGCGCCTGGGCTTCCTTGATCCCGTCGAGAGTGGTTTCGGACACCTGGAGGGGCTCGAACTTCCATCCCCGTATCTCGGCATGGCGTCGATACATGCGGTAGAGGTCGGCGGCGAACAAGGCCGCCTCGTTGCCGCCGGTGCCGGCGCGAACCTCCAGGATCGCGTTCTTCCCGTCGGCGGCGTCCCGAGGCAGGAGGAGAATCTGCATCTTTCGCTCGATCTCCGGCAGCCGCTCCCGATGTTCGGCGAGCTCCTCCTCCGCGAGCGCCCGCATCTCGTCGTCGGTATCCGGGTCCCGCAGCAATTCCTCCAGGCCCGCCGCGTCGCCGCGCAGCTTCCGGAGCTCCACGGCGCCCTCGGCGACCGGGATGAGCTCGGCATACTCCCTGGACAGACGGACGAACTCCTCGCCACCGCCGGGGACGGTCGCCAGCTCGCCCTCCAGGGCGGCGCGGCGGTCGACGATCCTCCGCAGTTTCTCTTCCGGGATGCTGGCCACGGCCTCGCGCAACTCCACGGTATCGGCCGGCGTGACGCGTGACGCCGGCCCGGATTCCACCTATTCCGCCCGTTCCAGGGCCTTGAGCGCCGCTTCCAGCGCATCGCGCGCGACTTCCCGCTGGTCCCCGGAGTCGAGATCGCGCAAGGCGACGGTGCCGCGCCCGAGCTCGTCCTCGCCCAGAAGCAGGGCCGCGCGCGCGCCGATCCGGTCGGCCCGCTTCATGCGACGCGTCACGTTCCCGTGGTAGCCGAGATCGACGACGAACCCCGAACGGCGCAGGTCGCGGGCCAGTCGCATGGCGGCATGGCGAACGCCATCGCCCACGGGCACCAGCGAGATGGGCCGGGGCGCGCCGGGCGCACCGACGGCGAGCATGGCCAACCGTTCGATGCCGCCCGCCCAGCCGACGGCCGGCGTCGGCGGCCCGCCCATCGTCTCGATCAACCCGTCGTAGCGCCCGCCGGCGATGACTGCGCCCTGCGCGCCCAACTCCCCGGTGACGAACTCGAACGCGGTGTGGCCGTAGTAGTCGAGGCCGCGCACAAGGTGCGGGTTCCTGCGATAGCGGATCCCGAGGGCGTCCAGGCCGGAGAGAACGGCTGCAAAGAAGGCGGCGGAGTCCGCGTTCAGGAAATCCTCCATGCGGGGAGCCTCCGCCACGAGGGCGCGGTCCCCTTCGTCCTTCGAATCCAGGATCCGCAGCGGGTTGCGCTCGAGCCTCTCGCGGCTATCCTCCGACAGGCCGTCCCGCCGCGCGCCGAACCAGGCCACGAGGGCGTCGCGCCACGCGGACCTGCTTTCCGCGTCGCCCAGGGAGTTGATCTCGAGCTCCGTGCTCTTCAGCACGCCCAGGGCCTCCAGGATGTCCGCGCCGAGAGCGATGACCTCGATGTCCGCCTGGGGTTCGGCGACGCCGACGATCTCCGCGTCGATCTGATGGAACTGGCGCAGCCTGCCCTTCTGCGGACGCTCGTAGCGGAACATGGGGCCGTGCGCGAAGAAACGCAGGGGGAGCCGCTGGCTCAGGCCGCCCGAGATCACCGCGCGGGCGATGCCGGCCGTATACTCGGGACGCAACGTGATCTCGTCGCCGCCCCGGTCCCGGAAGGTGTACATCTCCTTGGCGACCACGTCGGACGTCTCGCCCAGGGTGCGTCGGAACACCTCGGTGAACTCGAGGATCGGAGTGGCGATCTCGGCGAACCCGTAGCGTTCCGACAATGCCCGCGCGGTCTCTACGACGTGGCGCTGTCTCCGGCCGTCCTCGGGCAATATGTCGTGCGTGCCGCGGACCGGCCGCGGGCGACTCACGGCGACCTCGCCGGAGCCGCCGCGGGCGCGGCGCGAGCCGCCTCGATCTCTGCGGCGCGGCACTCGACCAGCTCGACGACGTGGTCGACGAGCCCCTCCTCGCCGATCTTGTGGTCGGCGACGCCGGAAAGATAGACCATGTGGGTCCCGCGCCCGCCGCCGGTGACGCCGATATCCGTCTCGCGCGCCTCTCCCGGCCCGTTGACGACGCAGCCGATCACCGAAAGGGACATCGGGGTCGAGATGTGCGCCAACCGCTCCTCGAGGACCCGGACGGTTTCGATGACCGGAAAGGCCTGCCGCGCGCAGGACGGGCAGGAGATCACGGTGACGCCCCGGTGCCGCAGACCGAGCGCCTTCAGGATCTCGTAGCCGGCGCGGACTTCCTCGACGGGATCCGCCGATAGGGAAACGCGGATCGTGTCGCCGATCCCCTCCCACAACAGAGTCCCCAGTCCGATCGCGGACTTCACCGTGCCCGTCACGAGGCCGCCGGCCTCGGTGACGCCCAGGTGGAGGGGATGATCGCAAGCCGCCGCCAATTGCCGGTAGGCCGCCGCCGTGAGAAACACGTCGGACGCCTTGACGCTGATCTTGAACTCGAGGAAGTCGTTGTCCTCGAGCAGGCGCGCGTGGCCGAGCGCGCTCTCGACCATCGCCTCGGGGCACGGCTCGCCGTACTTCTCGAGCAGGTCCCGTTCGAGCGACCCCGCGTTGACGCCGATCCTCATGGAGCACCCGTGGTCGCGCGCCGCGCTGACCACCTCGCGTACGCGGGCCCCGCTTCCGATGTTGCCCGGGTTGATCCGCAGGCAACTCGCGCCGGACTCCGCCGCCTCGATGGCGCGCTTGTAGTGGAAGTGGATGTCCGCGACGATCGGGACGTCCACCGCCCGCGCGATCTCCTTCAGGGCTGCCGACGACTCCGCGTCCGGGCAGGAGACGCGGACGATATCCGCGCCCGCCGCCTCCAGCGCCCTGATCTGCGACACCGTCGCCGCCACGTCCGTGGTCGGCGTGTTGGTCATCGACTGAACGGAGATCGTCGCGCCGCCGCCGACCGCCACGTCGCCGACATGGATCCGCCGACTCTCGCGGCGCACGGTATCACGGTAGGGTCGAGCGCTCATTACCAGGCAAGGTATCGGTTCGCGACGGCGGCCGGGGCGGCGATGGCCGCGCGGCCCGGCGGGCATCGTGAAGACGTCACGCCGGACTGTATCACATCTGTCTGAACGAGGTCACACGGGATCCGACGGTGTGCGAATTGTGCGGACCGCCACGCCGGGGCGGCGCAACCGTGGACGGCTATCGTTCGACGACGGTGCCGGCGAGGAGAAGCCCGGGCGCCAGAGCGACGTTGCGGCGCACGGTTCCGGGCCGACCGAGCGTGGGCGCGACCTTGCCGTCCACGACGATCTCGAGTCCCCCCGCGTTGCCGGTCGTGAGGAACAGACCCTCGTGATCGGGCACGAAGTACCGGTCGCCCGGACGGAGAACCCGCGTTAGCAGCAATTCGCCGTCCGCGCTCGTGACCTGGACCCAGCTGACCATCGTGGCCGTCACGATGATACGTACCTGCCCATCGTCTTCCCCGTAGGCCCGAGGTTCGCGCTCCGTATGGTCGGGCTGGGGCGCGTCGCTCGTCCCGGCGACCGGTTCGGCGGTGGCCGCCGCGGGTTCGACGGCCGACGTCTCGGTCGGTGGACGGGATCCGGCGCCGGACGTCGGAGGCTCTTCCGCTTCCACGGGCCAGACGGGGGTGGGCGTCTCCGCCGTGTCCACAGGCTCGGCGGACGAGCCGTCCGCGGATGCCGGGCTTCCGGACGCCGAGCTTCCGGACGCCGGAGGTCCAGTGTCCGCGCCATCCGCCCGCGACGACTCCGAAGGGGCCTCGGCGGCCACCGGATCGACGCTGGCCGGCGTGTCGGCGGCGGGCGCCTGCACCGGGATCCCTTCCGTCTCCACGGGATCGGCCGGCGCCGGCGCATCCGCCGCGGGCCGGTCGCCGGAAGGAGCCGGCGCCAGGGCGGCGAGTCCCTCGGGAACCGGCGGAATCCGGTCGGTCGCCAATCTCCCGTTCATCTCGGCGTAATGCCAGCCCGCGTAGATCAGGCCCGCCAGCACCAGCGACAGGGCGATAAGCCATCCTCTCGGAACGCGACTCTCGGGAGTGGAAAACGGGAACACCAGCTTGGTCTCGTCACCCAGACTCGACGTCTCCCGCTTGAACGTCTCGACGGCGCTTTCGCCGTCCAGCCCCAGAAGGTCGGCATAGGAGCGCACGAAGCCCACAGCGTAGACCGGCGCCGGCAGGTCGTCGAAACGACCTTCCTCGATCGCGGCGAGGTAGGCGCGGCGGATTCGAAGCTTGTCCGAGATCTCCGAGAGATCGAGCCCGTCGCGAACCCGCGCGGCCTTGAGGTCCGCCCCCAGACCGTCGTAATTATCGGTTTCGGCGCTCACCTCGTGAAAATGCAGCCGCCGCGCCCGTGACGGCCGGGCGAGGCTCTCCAGATCGGCTTTCGAGGGGGGGTCGGTCATGTCCTGGCCCGGTACCGCGAGTCGACAACCCGGAGGCAGTAGACCAGCAATCCCGGCGTTTTGCAACGAGTTGTCCTGCGTTCAGGACATATGGGACGGAGGGGGTTCCTCGACTGTGTATCCGGCAAGGTGCTGGACAGGGGTTTGTCCGTCGAGAGCCTGATGGGGCCGGAAGGGGCTGGATCGCCGTCCCGCGGCTCGGCGGAATCCGTGCGTCAGGAGCGATACCTGTCGAGCGCCCATTCGGAAGGGTCGATGTCGGCGTCGCGCCCGCCCGTCATGTCGCTCAGCAGTTTCGCCGACCCGCAGGCGAGCGTCCAGCCGAGCGAACCGTGGCCGGTGTTCAGAAACAGGCCGCGGATCCCCGTCCGCCCGATCACCGGGGAGCCGTCGGGAGTCATGGGGCGCAGGCCGGTCCAGAGAACGGCCCGCGCCAAGTCGCCGCCGTTCGGGAACAGCTCGAGCAGAGGCTCGAGAACGGATCGCGCCCGGCGCTCGTCGACGCGGCGGTCGTGGCCCGCGAGCTCCGCCGCGCCGGCGGCGCGGAGCCTGTCGCCGAGGCGCGCGATCACGACCTTGCGTTCCTCGTCGGCTATTCCCCTCGACGGCACCTTGCCGCGGTCGGCGACGGGAACGGTCACGGAATATCCCTTGACGGGGTAGACGGGCAGGGCGATGCCCAGCGGCCGGACGAACAGGGGGCTCTCGCTTCCCATCGCGACGACGACGGCGTCGGCGTCCCGGAAGCCGGCGTCGGTCGCCACGCCGGTCGCCGCGCCGTCGGCGACGGCGATCGAGCGCGCGCGTTCGCCGTAGCGGAAGCGAACGCCGGCGCGCGCGCAGTGTCCGGCGAGTTCCCGCGTGAAGATGTGGGCGTCGCCGCATTCGTCGAGAGGCGAATAGACGCCGCCGGCGACCGGCGTCGCCGCGTCCCCGAGCGCGGGTTCCCGCCTCAGACATTCCCGCGCATCGAGTATCTCCTTGTCGACGCCCTCGTCGCGCAGGGCCTCGGCGTGTCCGGCCGCCGCGTCCCAGGCCCGGGGGGTGCGGAACACCGACAGGATGCCGCGCGCCGAATGATCGAACTCGATGCCTGTCGACTCCCGGACCCGGGTCAGCATCCCCTGGCTGTATACCGACAGGCGCCGAAGCCTCGCCGCGTTCCGGCGGAAGCGGGCCGGCGCGCAGTTGCGGAGGAACGCGAGTCCCCAGCGCCACATGCCGGGGTCGAGCCGCGGCACCATCCGGAAGGGGGCGTCGCGCCGCCCCATCCAGCGCAGCAGTTGTCCGGGCAGTTCGGGCCGCGCCCAGGGCGCGGCGTGGCTGACGGAAATCTGCCCGGCGTTGGCGAAGCTGGTCTCGAGGCCCGGCCCCTCGCGCCGTTCGATCACCGAGACCTCGTGGCCGGCCTCGTTCAGGAAGTACGCGGTGGCGACGCCGACCACGCCGCCGCCGAGCACGATGACCTTCACGCCGCGATCCTCCCATCGTTACTCTCGCGCGCGGGACTCGACCGGACGGGCGGCCGGGCATAGCCTCGCGGCGACGCGCCCGCGGCCCGGGAGAGTTCCATGTCGGACGACATTCTATACACACCCGCCGGCGAACTGGTCGGCCGTTATCGCGACCGGAGCCTGTCGCCGGTCGAGGTCGTGCGCGCGACCCTCGATCGCATCTCGGCGATCGACGATGAGACGAACGCCTACGTCCTGGTCGACGCGGAGTCGGCTCTGGAGACGGCGCGGGCCTCGGAGGAGCGGTGGCGCGCCGGCGCGCCGATGGGCCTGGTCGACGGGGTTCCCTGCTCGATCAAGGATCTGGTGCTCGCCAAGGGATGGCCGACGCTGTCCGGATCGAAGACGACCGATCCCGACCGGGCATGGGACGCCGACGCGCCCTGCGTCGCGCGGCTGCGGGAGCACGGCGCCGTCATCCTCGGAAAGACGACGACGCCGGAGTTCGGATGGAAGGGGGTCACGGACAGTCCGGTATCGGGCGTCACGCGGAACCCCTGGAACCTGGACAAGACGCCGGGCGGGTCGAGCGGGGGCGCCGGGGCGGCCGTGGCGGCGGGGATGTGTCATCTCGCCATCGGCACCGACGGCGGAGGGTCGATCCGCATCCCCGCGGGCTTCTGCGGGATCTTCGGCCTGAAGCCGAGCTTCGGGCGCGTGCCCGCCTGGCCGCCGGGCCGCTTCGGCACGCTCGGGCACGTGGGTCCGATGGCGCGGACGGCGGCGGACGCGGCGCTCATGCTGACCGTGATCTCGGGACCGGACCCCCGCGACTGGACCGCCCTGCCCCACGACCCGCGCGACTACCGCGACGGTCTCGACCGGGGCGTGGAAGGCCTCCGCGTCGCCTTCTCGCCCGACCTGGGCTACGCCGACGTCGATCCCGAGATCGCCGGGATCGTCGCCGGCGCCGCCGAGTCGTTCGCCGATCTCGGCGCGGAGGTCGTCCATGAATCCCCCGGGTTCGAAGATCCCGGAGCGGCGTTCCGGGCACTGTGGTGGGCGGGCGCCGCGAACGGACTGCGCGGGCTGACCGACGAGCGGATGAAGCTCGTCGAGCCCGATCTCGTCGCCGTGGCGGAAGAGGGAAAGCGGATCCCGCTTCTGGATTACATTGCCGCGGACGGCGAACGGGCCATCCTGGGCGCGCGCATGATGGCGTTCCATCGGACCCGCGATCTTCTCCTGACGCCCGCCCTGGCGGTCGCCGCGTTCGATGCGGGAACGATCTCGCCCCGCGCGACCGACGACCCGAAGTGGATCACGTGGTCGCCGTTCACCTACCCCTTCAACATGACCAGGCAGCCGGCGGCGAGCGTTCCCTGCGGATTTACGGCCGACGGGTTGCCGGTGGGTTTGCAGATCGTCGGCCCCATGTTCGCCGACCACCTGGTGTTGCGCGCGGCCCACGCCTATCAGCGGGCGTTCCCCTTGACGGACAGGCGTCCGCCGGTTTGAGTCCGCCCGCCATGCAGGCCGAATACCCGGGAGCGACGGATGCCGATATACCGTATCGACGACAATAAAATCGTTCCGATTCAATCCACGACGTTCAAGGAACAGGGCTTGCTGGAACGGTCGGATCTCCAGGCTCTTCTGAAGACCCGGATCGACGCGATCTCTCCGGATACGTTGGTCGTCGCCGAGGAATTCAGCGGCTGGGAGGACAGTCGGCGGAGCATCGATCTGCTGGGTATCGACAAGGACGCCAACCTCGTCGTGATCGAGCTCAAGCGCACGGAGAGTGGAGATCACATGGAGCTCCAGGCCCTTCGTTACGCCGCGATGATCTCCACGCTGACCTTCGACAAGCTGGTGGATATTTACAAGAGGTATTCGAGTGAAAATAACCTGGGAGGCGATGCAAAAGGCCGTTTGATTGAGTTTTTGACGCCGGATGATCTCAACGACGAGGAATTTGATCCGGAGGTGAAAGAGGTTAAAATTGTCCTCGCCTCGGCCGGGTTCTCGAAGGAGCTGACGACCTCGGTGATGTGGCTGAACGATCGTAGGCTGGATATCCGCTGTGTCCGGTTGCGCCCCTGCGACAACGACGGACAGATACTGCTTGACGTTCAGACCGTCATTCCAATCCCGGAGGCGGAAGAGTATCAGATCGGTATCCGAGAGAAGAGGCAAAGGGAGCGGGCATCGAGACGAAGCGAACGAGACACCAGCAAGTACGACGTGACCATTGGCGACGAACGATATCCGGCACAATTCAAACGTCAAATGATGCTCTTGCTAGTTTCGGAGATACTGAAGAGAGACGGAGATCCGGAGAAAGTGTTGGAGGCTATTCCCAAGAGAAACCTCGAGGTTTTTGAAGGAGAGCTCGATTCGGTAGAAGTCAAAGAACAGCTCGACTCTGATGGAACGCCGCGGTCTAGGTATTTCTTTTGCGGAGACGGCCAACCCTTCCATGTGGAGGGCAAGACCTGCGTTCTGTCCAAGCAATGGGGTCGCGAAACGCTCGATGTAGTGGAGGGATTGGGGAAGAAGTTTCCCGAGCTGAACATCAAGTGCAGGCGGTCGGAACAAGACGACGCCTGAGGCCCTATCGACTGACGGAGCCCGTGGCGGGTTCCGTGATAGAGTGGCGCGATCCGGACCGGGAGGGTCGAGTGGACGAACGCATGACGGTGCCCACGACCGACCTGGGCGAGGCGAGCCACATCGAGGTCGTCGACCGGCTCCTGGATGTCGACGGCCGACGCCTCGTCGATGTGGGGAGCGGGGACGGCGAATTCGCGCGCGCGCTGGCGGAGCGCGGGGCCCGGGTGCTGGCGGTCGAGCCGGACGAGCGGCGGACGCCGCCCGAGCTTCCGCCGGCCATCGGCGATCTCGTGACGTTCGCGGCGGCGGGCGGCGAGGCCATCCCGCTCGACGACGGGGAGGCGGACGGCGTCTTCTTCAACCGCTCCCTCCACCACGTTCCGCCGGAGCTCATGGACCGGGCCCTCTTCGAGGCGCGACGGGTTCTGACTCCCGACGACGGCTTCCTGTACGTGGTGGAACCCGACATGTCGGGGACCTGGGCCCAACTTCTGAAACCGTTCCACGACGAGACCGAGGTCCGCCGCCTCGCCATCGAGGCGCTGGACCGGACGGCGGCGCGGCTGTTCGCCGACGGAAAGGAATATCGGTACATGCTGTGGGTGCGCTTCGGCGACTTCGAGGAGTTCGCGACGCGGCCCATGATGGCGCGGCTCGGCGTCCCGGCCGAAGACGTCGAGACGCCCGAGGTGCGGTCTCTGTTCGACGCCGGCGGGACCGCCGGCGAGTACGCCTTCTCGCAGATCCTGCGGCTTCGCGTCTATCGGGGCGTGGCGTAGGGACGCCGCGCGTCCGCCGTCGCCCGCCCCGCGTTCGCGATGGATACCGGGATCGTGTCCAGCCGCTCGTCCCTCGCCCTCCTGTCCGTCGCGGAGATGCGCGCCGCCGACCGGGCGGCGATGGACGGCGGGGTGTCCGGCGCCACGCTGATGGAGGCGGCGGGAGCGGGCGTCGTGCGGGCGATGACCCGGCGCTGGGCGCCGCGGCCCACGGTCGTCCTCTGCGGTCCCGGCGACAACGGCGGTGACGGGTTCGTCGTCGCCAGGCGACTCCGGCGGGCGGGCGCCCGGGACGTCCGCTTGGCGCTGCTGGGGTCCCGCGAGGCGTTGCGGGGCGACGCGCGGGCCATGGCGGACGCCTGGGAGGGAGAGATATCGCCGCTCGGTCCGGAGTCGGTGGAGGGCGCGGCCCTGATCGTCGACGCCGTCTTCGGGGCCGGCTTGTCGCGCGAGGTGGACGGCGTCGCGCGAGCGGCGCTGGAGGCCGCCAACGCTGCCGACGCCGCGCGGGTCGCCGTCGACGTCCCGAGCGGCATCCACGGCGATACCGGCCATGAACTCGGCCGTTGTTTCCGGGCCGACCTGTCGGTCACGTTCTTCCGTAAGAAGCCGGGACACCTGCTGCTCCCCGGCCGCGCGGCCTGCGGCGAGGTCGAGGTCGTGGACATCGGAATACCGGATTCGGTCCTGGACGCGATCGCGCCGCGGACGGTGGAGAACGATCCGGCGCTCTGGGGCCATCTCGTCCCGGTTCCCGGACCCGCCACGCACAAATACCGCCGCGGCCATGCCCTGATCGTCGGCGGCGGCCCGGATAGCACCGGCGCGGCGCGCCTCGCCGCGCGGGCGGCGCTGCGCGTCGGATCGGGCTTGGTCACGCTCGCCGGTCCGCCCGACTCCCTCGTCGTGAACGCCTCTCACTCCACGGCCGTCATGACGGAGAGCTTCGCCGGGCCGGCCGAGCTCGGGGCGGTCCTGGGCCGCCGGCGCCGGAACGCCGTGCTCCTCGGTCCGGGGAACGGCGTGACGGAGGCGACCTGCGACAACGTATTGGCGGCCCTGCGATCCCCGGTGGCCTGCGTGCTCGACGCCGACGCGCTGACCGCGTTCGCCGGGCGACGGGACGCGCTGGCGGCGGCGGTCTCCGGTCCCTGCGTGCTCACGCCCCACGACGGCGAGTTCGCGCGCCTGTTCGGCGAGGCGCTCGGGGGGCGGGGGAAGGCGGACTCCGCGCGCCGGGCGGCGCGGTCGGTCGGCGCGACGGTGCTCCTCAAGGGCGCCGATACGGTCATCGCGGCGCCGGACGGGCGCGTCGCGATCGACGGCAACGCGCCGCCCGACCTGGCGACCGCGGGCACGGGCGACGTGCTGTCGGGTCTGGTCGTCGGATTGCTGGCCCAGGGCATGGAGCCGTTCGAGGCGACGAGCGCGGCGGCGTGGATGCACGGAGCCGCGGCGCGGGCCGTCGGCCCCGGCCTGATCGCCGAGGACCTGTCCGAGGCGCTGCCGGACGTCCTGTCGGGCCTCCGGTAGCCGGTCCTCGCCGGGTCGCGGGATCGCGGTCCATCCCCCTCCGACTTCCCCCGCCAGGGGGATGGAGAAGTACGGATGGCCTCCGGCGGGGGCGAAGGCGAATCCGGTCTGGTGCCGGCCCCTCTCGTGCTATAGAAGGTGCGGGCCTCCGGGATCGGAACGAAGCCGGCCCGCTGGATGCCCGCGCGGCTGTGGTGGAACCGGTAGACACGCATGCCTTAGGAGCATGTGCCTTACGGCGTGGGGGTTCGAGTCCCTCCAGCCGCACCAGAGCGTCTTGGGGACGACCGCACCAGTCGGGGACGAGAGACCGTGATCGAAGTGACTCAGACCAGCGCGGAGGGCCTCAAGCGCGAATTCAAGGTCGTCGTCGATAACACGATGATCGAGGAGCGCGTCGGCGCCAAGCTCGGCGAACTGGCCGGCAGGATTTCGCTCCCCGGATTTCGTCCGGGCAAGGTGCCCCTGTCGCTCCTCAAGAAGCGCTACGGCGATGCCGTCAGGGGCGAGGTCCTCGAGGAGACCGTGAGCGAGGGGACCCAACGGGCCCTCTCCGACCAGGGCTTGCGCGCCGCCGTTCGACCCGAGATCGAGATCACGAAGTTCGAGGAGGGCGGCGGGCTCGAATACACGCTTTCGATCGAGGCGTTCCCCGAGATCGAACCGGTCGACTTTTCGTCCATCGCGGTCGAGCAGCTCCGGGCCCAGCCGACGGAGGAGCGTATCCAGTCGCATCTGGAATGGATGGCGAAAGCCCAGACGACCTACGAGACCGAGGAAAACCGGGAGGCCCGGTCGGGCGACGCCGTCGTCATCGATTTCGTCGGGCGGCGCGACGGCGTCGAGTTCGAGGGCGGCAGTGCCCAGGACTTCCAGTTCGTCCTCGGATCGGGTGCCTTCATTCCGGAGTTCGATGATCGGTTGGTCGGCGTGACCGCGGGCCGGCACCTCGATATCGACATGACCTTCCCGGATACCTACCCGGTGGAGGAGCTGGCGGGACAGCACGCCGTGTTCGAGATCGACGTCAAGGAGGTCAAGCGTCCCGAGGCGCCGGCGGTCGACGACGAGCTGGCCGCGAAGATGGGCGTGGAAAACCTGGAAGAGCTCAGGAAGGCGGTCTCGGACCAGATCAGGTCGGACTACGACCGGGTCTCGCGGGAGCGGGTCAAGCGCAAGCTCCTTGACGCACTCGCCGAGCGGTGCGATTTCGAAATCCCCCGCGGACTCGTCGACGACGAATTCGAGGAAATCTGGAAGCGACTCGGGGAAGAGCACAAGACGTCGGACGAGGGCGGGGACGAGGAGGGTCCGCCGAAGTCCGAGGAGGAGGCGAAGGAAGAGTATCGGGCGATCGCCGAGCGGCGGGTCGGTCTGGGATTGCTGTTGTCGGACGTGGGCCGTCGCAACAATATCGAGGTGCAACAGGACGAGATCGACCGGGCGATGGCGGAGTATGCGCGGCAGTTTCCCGGAAGGGAACGCGAGGTCGTTCGGGAGCTTCGGGACGATCCTCGGGTGATAGCCAGGTTTCGGGGGCCCATTCTGGAGGACAAGGTCGTCGATTTCATTCTCGAGATGGCCGACGTCGGCGAACGCGAGGTGACCCCGGACGAACTGCTGGACGAGCGCGGGGACGACGAGGAGTCCTCTTCGTGAGGACGTCCGGCGACGTGTCCGCGCCGTTCCTCGACGAAGGCGCCGGGCGCCGTCCCGGCCATGTGATCAAGACCGAACGGAGCGTGGGTTCGCCATGACGGATACCAGGATGCAGGCTCTCGTACCGATGGTGGTCGAGCAGACCAACCGGGGGGAACGGGCGTACGACATTTACTCGCGGCTGCTCAAGGAGCGGATCGTGTTCCTCGCCGGCGCGGTCGACGATCACGTGGCGAGCGTGATCACGGCCCAGCTTCTCTTCTTGGAGGCCGACAATCCGCGGAAGGACATCGCCTTCTACATCAATTCGCCGGGCGGCATCGTGTCGTCGGGTCTGGCGATCTACGACACCATGCAATACGTCCGCCCGGACATCTCGACGCTCTGCTTCGGCCAGGCGGCCTCGATGGGGTCGCTGCTTCTCGCGGCCGGTGCCAAGGGGAAACGGTACGCGTTGCCCAACGCGCGGATGATGATCCACCAGCCCCATGGCGGCGCTCAGGGCCAGGCGGCGGACATCGAGATCCACGCAAGGGAGATCCTGGCGTTGCGGGACCGGCTCAACGCGATCTACGCGGAACATACGGGCCAGAGCCTCGACGTCATCGAGCGGAACATGGACCGGGACAAGTTCCTGACTCCCGAGGAAGCCCGGGCCTTCGGGATCGTCGATGAAATCGTGGCGCGCCGCCCGGCGGCGCTCGACGCCGCCGGCAACGACGACGGCGATGGCTGACGATCCGGCGGTCCCGCCTTCGCGGACCGGGCTCCCGGGATCCGTTTCCGTCCGGCGGACGCGGCCGGACCGCCTGGTCGCGAGAGCGATCGGCTGCATGGACGGCATAATCAAGGGACCGATAAGGGACCGCCTCGCCGCGCGCGAGATTTGCGTTGTGGACGGCGGACCGAAGTCGCTAACATGAGGCCTCGGGTGCGGTGCCCCCGTGCGGGTTCGGCCCGACCTCCCAAGCCTCGGAGTTCCCATGGCAAAATCCGGCAGCGGCGATTCGAAGAACACTCTGTACTGTTCGTTCTGCGGAAAGAGCCAGCACGAAGTTCGCAAGTTGATCGCGGGCCCGACGGTTTTCATCTGCGATGAATGCGTCGAACTGTGCATGGACATCATCCGGGAAGAGCACAAGAGCTCGCTCGTCAAGTCGCGCGACGGCGTGCCCACGCCGCGCGACATCTGCGACGTCCTGGCCGACTACGTGATCGGCCAGGACCACGCCAAGCGGGTGCTGTCCGTGGCGGTGCACAACCACTACAAGCGCCTGAACCACGGCGGCAAGTCCAACGACGTGGAGCTCGCCAAGTCCAACATCCTGCTCATCGGTCCGACCGGCTGCGGCAAGACCCTGCTCGCCCAGACGCTCGCCCGTATCCTCGACGTGCCCTTCACCATGGCCGACGCCACCACGCTCACGGAAGCGGGCTACGTCGGCGAGGACGTCGAGAACATCATCCTCAAGCTCCTTCAGGCGGCCGATTACAACGTGGAACGGGCGCAGCGGGGTATCGTCTACATCGACGAGATCGACAAGATCAGCCGCAGGTCCGACAACCCGTCGATCACCCGTGACGTGTCCGGCGAGGGGGTGCAGCAGGCGTTGCTGAAGATCATGGAGGGGACCATCGCGTCGGTTCCCCCGCAGGGCGGCCGCAAGCACCCGCAACAGGAATTTCTTCAGGTCGACACGACGAACATCCTGTTCGTGTGCGGCGGCGCGTTTTCGGGGCTCGAGAAGATCATTTCGGCGCGGGGCCAGTCGTCGTCCATCGGCTTTGGCGCGGATGTCCATTCCCCCGACGACCGGCGGACGGGCGAGATCATCAAGCAGGTCGAGCCCGAGGATCTCCTCAAGTTCGGCCTCATCCCGGAATTCGTCGGGCGCCTGCCGGTCGTCGCGACGCTTGAGGATCTGGACGAGGGCACCCTCGTCGACATCCTGACGAAACCGAAGAACGCGCTCGTCAAGCAGTATCAACGGCTCTTCGAGATGGAAAACGTCGCACTGACGTTCTCGGACGACGCCCTGCGCACGATCTCCCGCAAGGCCATCAAGCGCAGGACCGGCGCCCGCGGTCTCCGTTCCATCATGGAGGGCACTCTCCTGGACACGATGTTCGACCTGCCCGGCTTCGAGCGCGTGGAGGAGGTCGTCGTCAATTCCGAGGTCATCGAAGGTCGCGCCCAGCCGCTGCTCATCTACTCCGACCGCCGACAGGATTTGGAGACCAGCGCTTGAGCGGACCGCTTGAACGGCGGTATCGGCAGAACCATGTATGAGGCGGGCGGTATCGTGGCCGCGCCGGACGACAGTCAGAGGGAATGAGCAGGAAAATGGTTGAAGCGAATCCCGTCCAGGTTTTTCCCGTGCTTCCGCTGCGCGACATCGTCGTGTTTCCGCACATGATCGTTCCGCTGTTCGTGGGCCGGGACAAGTCCGTCCGGGCCCTGGAAGACGTCATGCGGGCCGACAAGCGGATCCTGTTGCTGGCCCAGAAGAACGCCAGCCAGGACGACCCGTCGCCGGACGACATTCATGCCGTCGGGACGATCGGGTCCGTGCTCCAGTTGCTGAAGCTGCCCGACGGCACGGTCAAGGTGCTGGTGGAAGGGGCGCACCGGGCGCGCGTGCGGGGCTTCACCGACAACGCGGAGTTCTTCGAGGCCGAGGCGGAAATCCTGGAGGAGGCCAACAACGACCCGCAGGAGCTGGAAGCCCTGTCCCGTTCGGTGGTCGCGGAATTCGAGCAATACGTGAAGCTCAACAAGAAGATCACGCCGGAGGTCCTGGTGTCCCTGAACCAGATCGAGGATCCGGACAAGCTCGCCGATACGGTCGCCTCGCACCTGCAGCTCAAGATCGCCGACAAGCAGGAGCTGCTGGAGATCCAGGGCGTGGGAGAGAGGCTGGAGCGGGTCTACTCGCTGATGGAGGGCGAGATCGGCGTGATGCAGGTCGAGAAGAAGATCCGCGGCCGCGTCAAGCGCCAGATGGAGAAGACCCAGCGCGAGTACTATCTCAACGAACAGCTCAAGGCCATCCAGAAAGAGCTGGGCGAGGGGGAAGAGGGCGGCGGCGAGCTGGCCGAGCTGGAAGAGAAGATCGCCAAGACGAAGCTCTCGAAGGAAGCCCGGGAGAAGGCCGGCGCGGAGCTCAAGAAGCTGCGCAACATGAGCCCGATGTCGGCCGAGGCCACCGTGGTTCGCAACTATCTCGACTGGATCCTGAACATCCCGTGGCGCAAGAAGAGCAAGATCAAGAAAGACATCAACTTCGCCCAAAAAGTCCTCGACGACGACCACTACGGTCTCGAGAAGGTGAAGGAGCGTATTCTCGAGCACCTCGCCGTCCAGCAACGGGCCAAGAAGCTCAAGGGACCGATCCTGTGCCTGGTCGGGCCGCCCGGTGTCGGCAAGACGTCGCTGGGTCAGTCGATCGCCCGGGCCACGGGCAGGAACTTCGTCCGCATGTCGCTCGGCGGCGTGCGCGACGAAGCCGAGATTCGCGGCCATCGACGGACCTATATCGGTTCGCTGCCCGGCAAGATCGTCCAGTCGATGAAGAAGGCCAAGACGTCCAACCCTCTGATCATGCTGGACGAGGTGGACAAGCTGGGCGCCGACTTCAGGGGCGATCCGTCGGCGGCCCTGCTGGAAGTCCTGGACCCCGAGCAGAACCACGCCTTCAACGATCACTACCTCGAGGTCGACTACGATCTCTCCGACGTGATGTTCATCACCACGGCGAACACCTTGCGGATCATCCCGGCGCTTCTGGACCGCATGGAGGTTCTCCGCATATCGGGCTACACCGAGGATGAGAAGGTCGAGATCGCGAAGCAGCACCTGCTTCCGAAGCAGATCGAGGCGCACGGCCTCGAGGAGGGAGAGTGGGCCCTGTCGGACGAAGCTCTGCGTTCCCTCATCCGTCATTACACCCGCGAGGCGGGGGTCCGGAACCTGGAGCGCGAGATCGCCGGCCTTTCGCGAAAGGCGATACGCGATATTCTCCAGCACGGCAGGAAACGCGTCCACGTCACCAAGAAGAGCCTCGAGAAGTACGCGGGCGTGCCCCGTTACCGGTCGAGCGAGCTGGAGGAGAAGGATCTGGTCGGCGTCTGCACGGGCCTCGCGTGGACCGAGGTGGGCGGTGAGCTGTTGTCGGTCGAAACCATCACGCTTCCCGGCAAGGGCCGCATCAACATTACGGGCAAGCTCGGCGACGTCATGCAGGAATCGGCGCAGGCCGCGGCCAGCTACGTGCGGGCGCGGTCGGTGTCGTTCGGCGTCAAGCCGACGATGTTCGAGAGACGCGACATACACGTCCACATCCCGGAGGGAGCGACACCCAAGGACGGTCCCTCCGCCGGCATCGCGATGATCTCGGCGATCGTTTCGGTCCTGACCCAGAACCCGGTTCGCCGGGATATCGCGATGACGGGCGAGATCACCCTTCGGGGGCGTGTCCTGCCCATCGGCGGGCTCAAGGAAAAGTTGCTCGCCGCCTTGAGGGCCGGGGTCAAGACCGTGCTCATTCCGAAGGAGAACGAAAAGGATATCGCGGAGATCCCGGACAACGTCAAGCGTGGCCTCGATATCGTCGCGGTCGATACGGTCGATGACGTGTTGAAGCTCGCGTTGACCAAGCCGTTGATACCCATCGAATGGGACGAGGAGGCGGAGCTCGCCAAAGTCGCCGCGAAAGGGGCCGAAGCGGAGGACCTCGACGGCGTCGTGACTCATTAGGCCGGAGAACGACCGGGCCTCCCACTCGGCTTTTCCCTTTGACGATGCGCCGGGCCCACCCTACACTTCATGGCGCGTCGGAGACGTCGTTCCGGGTTTCACCTACCCGAATTCCAATAAACATATGAGGGAGCCCCCTGTCGTGAACAAAAACGATCTTGTGGCAAGCGTAGCCAGCGATACCGGTCTCTCGAAGGCGGACGCGGCGAAAGCGGTCGACAGTGTGTTCGATACGATTTCCAAGGTGCTTTCGAACGGCTCGGATGTCAGACTCGTCGGCTTCGGCACGTTCAGCGTCGCCGAACGCCGCGCTTCCGAGGGCCGCAATCCGCGAACCGGAGAGAGCATCAAAATACCGGCTTCGAGGCAGCCCAAGTTCAAGGCGGGTAAGGTTCTGAAGAACGCCGTGAACTGAGGGTTTCCCGAAGAGGTGTCCGGCCCCGGCCGCCTCCGTGGGCGGCCGGGGCCGCTTCGTTCGCCGGGCAGGGGATTTCGGGCGGTTAGCTCAGCCGGGAGAGCGCCACGTTTACACCGTGGAAGTCGGCGGTTCGATCCCGTCACCGCCCACCACGTCTCGCGGTCTCGGGTGTCGTTGGGGTTTCCGCCTCGGAGAAGACCTTCATGCCTTCGGCCCGCCTCTCCGGGCCACGCCGGGACGACCGCTTGACTCCCCGGAACGGGGTACAGTACAGGGGCTTGGTTCCCGGTTGGGGGGTGTAGCTCAGTCTGGTTAGAGCGCCGGCCTGTCACGCCGGAGGCCGCGGGTTCGAGTCCCGTCACTCCCGCCACCATCGCGTCGGACCGGTTCGCGGGATCCGGACCGGATGGTCGGGCGCCTTCGGGCGGTCCGAACCCGCCCGCGCCCAATCTCCACTTTCAATCGCGCGGGCGCGCGCCTATAATGGCGGCTGTGTTCGCACGGGGGTGACGGCGGTGTTTTCGCCGCCTCGTCGGTCACCGGGTCGACGCGTTTTTCATGGTCCGAGCGATTGTTGGCAACCGTGGCTGGCGGCATGCAAGGGTTTATCGTCGAATACCTGCCGATTCTCGTGTTTCTCGCCATTGCCGTCGGAATGGCCATCGTCGTCGTGGCCGCCTCGTATGTCGCGGCGCGTCACTATCCGGACGGCGAGAAACTCTCGCCCTATGAATGCGGCTTCGAAGCC
This sequence comes from uncultured Alphaproteobacteria bacterium, assembly GCA_958295725.1. GTDB lineage: Bacteria > Pseudomonadota > Alphaproteobacteria > UBA2966 > UBA2966 > UBA2966. The sequence goes on from OY282368.1 coordinate 428,295, forward strand.
TTCGGCGATGCCCGCCGCCAGTTCGACGTGCGTTTCTATCTCGTCGCCCTGCTGTTCATCATCTTCGATCTCGAAGTCGCCTTCCTGTTCCCTTGGGCGGTCGCGCTGGGGGATATCGGGGTCTTCGGTTTCTGGTCGATGATGATCTTCCTCGTCATTCTGACCGTCGGGTTCGTCTACGAGTGGCGGAAGGGAGCGCTCGAATGGGAATGACAGCGCCGCCGCGGCCGCCGGATCACGATCTGGATGCGCCGTTCGAGCGGATGTCGCGGGTCCTCGACGACAAGAGCTTTCTCGTCACCAGGGTCGATGACGTGGCCAACTGGGCGCGAACCGGTTCCCTGTGGTGGATGACGTTCGGCCTCGCCTGTTGCGCGGTCGAGATGATGCACGCCTCGATGCCGCGGTACGACCTGGATCGTTTCGGGGTGGTTCCGCGCGCCAGCCCGAGACAGTCGGACCTGATGATCGTCGCGGGAACGCTTTGCAACAAGATGGCGCCGGCGTTGCGCAAGGTCTACGACCAGATGGCCGAACCCCGCTGGGTCATTTCGATGGGAAGCTGCGCCAACGGCGGCGGTTACTACCACTACTCCTACTCGGTCGTCCGGGGCTGCGACCGGATCGTACCCGTGGACATCTACGTTCCGGGCTGCCCGCCGACGGCCGAGGCGCTGGTGTACGGGATCCTGCAACTCCAGAAGAAGATACGGCGGACGGGAACGGTCACCCGTTAGCGCGGGTCGACGGTGCGAAGCCTTTTACGTGGTCACGGGGAACATGGACGAAGCGCTCTCCGAACTCGCGGAATACGTCGCGGCCGCCTTCCCGGGCGAGGTCGCGGCCACGGAGGTCGCGTTCCACGAACTCGTGGTGGCGGTGGACCGCGAGTCGATCGTCAAGGTCCTGACGTTCCTGCGCGATGACGCCAACTGCGGATTTCGCGTTCTGGTCGATATCTGCGGCGTGGACTGGCCGGAGCGCGAGACGCGGTTCGACGTGGTCTACAACCTGCTCTCGCTCACCCACAATCAGCGCATACGGGTCAAGGTCCAGACGGACGAGCGGCACCCCCTGCCGTCCGTGGCCGGCGTCTTCAGATCGGCCGGCTGGTACGAACGCGAAGCCTGGGACATGTACGGCATCATGTTTTCCGGACACTCCGACCTGCGCCGCCTGTTGACCGATTACGGATTCGAGGGCCATCCGCTCCGGAAGGATTTCCCTCTGACCGGGCATGTCGAGCTCCGCTACGACGACGAGGAGAAGCGCGTCGTCTACGAGCCCGTGTCCCTGACGCAGGAATTCCGCACGTTCGATTTCCTGAGCCCGTGGGAAGGTGCGCGGTATCTCCTTCCGGGGGACGAGAAGGCGCGAGGCGAAGGCTGATGGCGGAAGTCCGCATCGAGCCCTACACCATGAACTTCGGGCCGCAACACCCGGCGGCGCACGGGGTTCTGCGGCTCGTCATGGAGCTCGACGGCGAGATCGTGGAGCGCGTCGACCCGCACATCGGCCTCCTGCATCGCGGCACCGAAAAGCTGATCGAGCACAAGACCTATCTCCAGGCGATCCCGTACTTCGACCGCCTCGACTACGTCTCGATGATGTGCCAGGAGCACGCCTTCGTGCTGGCCATCGAGAAGCTGCTGGCGCTGGAGGTGCCGGCGCGGGGCCGGTACGTGCGCGTGCTGTTCAGCGAGATCACCCGGGTGCTCAACCATCTCCTCAACGTGACGACGCAGGGGATGGACGTCGGCGCGATGACGCCGGTCCTGTGGGGCTTCGAGGAACGGGAGAAGCTGTTCGAGTTCTACGAACGGGTCTCCGGTGCCCGTATGCACGCCGCGTACTTCCGGGTCGGCGGCGTGCATCAGGATCTCCCCGCCGGACTGACCGACGATATCGCGGAGTGGGCGGAGAAGTTTCCCGCGGTCATCGACGATATCGAAAATCTGCTGACGGAGAACCGGATCTTCAAGCAGCGCAATGTCGATATCGGCGTCGTCACGGCCGAACAGGCGATGGATTGGGGCTTCACGGGGGTCATGCTGCGCGGCTCCGACGTCGCGTGGGACTTGCGCAAGGCCCAGCCCTACGAGGTCTATTCGTCGATGGAATTCGACATCCCCGTCGGCAAGAACGGCGATTGCTACGACCGCTATCTCTGCCGGGTCGAGGAGATGCGCCAGAGCGTACGCATCATCAAGCAGTGTCTCGAACGCCTTCCCGACGGTCCCGTGACCGCGACCGACAACAAGGTGGTGCCGCCGAGGCGGGAGGAGATGAAATCCTCCATGGAAGCCCTCATCCACCATTTCAAGCTGTACACGGAGGGTCACCGCGTGCCCGCCGGCGAGACCTACACCGCCGTCGAGGCGCCCAAGGGCGAATTCGGGGTCTACCTCGTGTCCGACGGGACGAATTCGCCCTATCGGTGCAAGATCCGCGCACCGGGCTTCGCGCATCTCCAGGCGCTGGACTTCCTGACGCGGGGCCACATGCTCGCCGATGTGGTGGCGATCATCGGGACACTGGACATCGTGTTCGGCGAGGTCGACCGATGAGCGATACGCGCGCCGGCTTCGAGTTCACGCGGGCTCTTCGGACCGAGGCCGACAAGATCGTCGCCAGGTACCCGGAAGGACGGCGGGCGAGTGCCGTCCTTCCGGTTCTGGATATCGTTCAACGGCGCAACGGAGGCTGGGTGACCACGGAGATGGTCGATGCGGTCGCCGGATATCTGGATATGGCGCCCATACGCGTCTACGAGGTCGCGACCTTCTACACGATGATAAACCTGGAGCCCGTCGGCGAGACCGTGGTCGAGGTCTGCACGACGACGCCGTGCTGGCTCCGGGGATGCGACGGCATCGTCCGGGCCTGCGAGGAAGCGCTGGGCATCGGGCTGGGCGACACCGGCGCGGACGGCAAGTTCACGCTGCGGGAGGTCGAGTGTCTCGGGGCGTGCGTCAACGCTCCCGTCGTCCGCATAAACGACGATTACTACGAGGATCTCGATCCCGACCGCGCGCGCGCCGTATTGGCCGCGGTTTCGCGCGGCGCTTCCCCGCCGCCGGGGCCGCAGACGAGCCGCGCGGCTTCGGCCCCGGCGAGCGGGCCGACCACCTTGCGCGCGAGCGCCGGAAGCTCCTGATGCTCGGCGACAAGGACCGTATCTTCACCAACCTCTACGGCCTGGAGGATTGGAGGCTCCCCGGCGCCCGGGCGAGGGGCGATTGGGACGGCACCAGGGCGCTCCTCGACAAGGGACGGGACGGGATCATCCGGGAGATCAAGGATTCCGGCCTTCGGGGCCGGGGAGGTGCCGGCTTCCCGGCGGGCTTGAAGTGGTCCTTCATGCCCCGGGAGTCCGACGGGCGTCCCGCCTATCTCGTGGTCAACGCCGATGAAGGCGAGCCCGGAACGTGCAAGGACCGGGACATCCTGCGCCACGACCCGCACAAGCTCGTGGAGGGATGTCTGGTCGCGGGGTTCGCGATGGGCGCCTGTGCGGCCTACATCTACACGCGGGGGGAGTTCCATCGCGAAATCCGGCACTTGCAGGCGGCCATCGACGAGGCATATGAGGCGGGGCTGATCGGCCGGAACGCCTGCGCTTCGGGATACGACTTCGACGTCCATGTCCACCGCGGCGCCGGCGCTTACATCTGTGGCGAGGAGATGGCCCTCATCGAGAGCCTCGAGGGCAAGAAGGGGCAGCCGCGGCTGAAGCCTCCCTTCCCGGCGGCGGTCGGCGTATGGGGGTGCCCGACGACCGTCAACAACGTCGAGACGATCGCCGTCGCGCCCGAGATCCTGCGGCGCGGATCCTCCTGGTTCGCGGGACTCGGACGTCCCAACAACACCGGAACCAAGATCTTCTGCATCTCCGGGCACGTCAACGAACCCTGCAATGTCGAGGAAGAGATGGGTATTCCCATGCGCGAGCTCATCGAGAAACACGCCGGCGGCGTGCGCGGGGGATGGGACAATCTGCTCGCCGTGATTCCCGGCGGCGCGTCGGTGCCGGTGATTCCCAGATCGGTCTGCGATACGGTGCTGATGGATTTCGACTCGCTGAAGGACGTCAAGTCGGGCCTCGGAACCGCCGCGGTCATCGTCATGGACAAGTCCACGGATATCGTCAGGGCGATCGCCCGGTTGTCCAGGTTCTACATGCACGAGAGCTGCGGACAGTGCACGCCCTGTCGGGAAGGCACCGGCTGGATGTCCCGGGTGATGGATCGCCTGGTCGAGGGCCGGGCCGAGATCGCCGAGATCGATCTTCTCGAGGAAGTCACGTATCAGGTCGAGGGTCATACGATCTGCGCGCTGGGGGACGCGGCGGCGTGGCCTGTCCAGGGATTGATCCGCCATTTCCGGCCGGAGCTGGAGCGGCGCGTCGTCGAGAACACGTTGTCCGACGACGGCGCTCCGGCGGCGGCGTAGGTCGGGAGCCCGGTATGCCGACAGTCACCATCGACGGTCTGGAGGTCGAGGTCGAGGCGGGCGCGACCGTCCTTCAGGCCTGCGAACAGGCCGGCAAGGAGATCCCCCAGTTCTGCTATCATGATCGGCTGAACATCGCGGGAAACTGCCGGATGTGTCTGGTGGAGATGGAGAATTCTCCCAAACCCATCGCTTCGTGCGCGATGCCGGTCGGCGACGGCATGGTCGTTCACACGAACACCCCCCAGGTCCGGAAGGCGCGCGAAGGGGTGATGGAGTTTCTGTTGATCAACCATCCGCTCGACTGTCCCATATGCGATCAGGGCGGGGAGTGCGATCTGCAGGACCAGGCCATGGCCTACGGCATGGACCGTTCCCGGTATCGTGAGAACAAGCGGGCCGTGACGGACAAGGACCTCGGTCCCCTGGTCAAGACGGCGATGACGCGCTGCATCCATTGCACGAGGTGCATCCGTTTCGCCACGGAGATCGCCGGCGTCGAGGAACTGGGCGCCTTCGGACGCGGCGAGCACATGGAGGTCGGCAATTACGTCGAACGGTCGCTGACCTCGGAGCTCTCGGGCAACATCGTCGATCTCTGCCCCGTCGGCGCGCTGACCTCGAAGCCGTATGCGTTCGCCGCCCGGTCGTGGGAATTGGACGCGACGGAGACGATCGACGTCCATGACGCCGTCGGCAGCAACGTCCGTGTCGATTCCCGCGGGCGGGCGGTCCTGCGCGTGCTGCCGCGCCTTCACGAAGACATCAACGAGGAATGGATCTCGGACAAGACCCGTTTCGCCAACGACGGCCTGCGGCGCCAGCGCCTGGACCGTCCTTATCTCCGGCGCGGCGGTCGTCTGGAGTCGACGACGTGGGCCGACGCCTTCGCCGCCATCGCCGATCGCCTGAAGACCACGGACGGGGACCATATCGCGGCCATCGTCGGCGACATGGCCTGCGCCGAGTCCATGGTCGCCCTGAAGGATCTGATGACGGCCCTCGGGTCGCCCCACGTCGATTGCCGGCAGGACGGCGCGAAGCTGGAGACCGGGGTCCGGGCTTCCTATCTGTTCAACACGATGATCGCCGGCATCGAAGAGGCGGACGCGTGCCTTCTGATCGGGACGAACCCGCGCCGGGAAGCCGCGCTGGTCAACGCCCGACTGCGCAAGCGCTATCTCGCCGGCGGCTTCCGTGTTCTTTCCGTGGGTCCGGACCTCGACCTGACCTTCCCGGTGGCGCGTCTCGGCGGCGGACCGGAGGCGCTGGCGGCGTTGGCCGAGGGTTCCCTCCCGGCGAGCGCGGAGCTGGGCGACGCCGCGAGGCCCATGCTCGTCCTGGGGCAGGGCGCTCTCGCTCGACCCGACGGTTCCGCCGTGCTCGGCGCCGCGCGGCGCATCGCCGAGCGGTGCGGCATGGCGCGAGACGACTGGAACGGTTTCAACGTCCTGCATACGGCCGCCGCCCGGGTGGCGGGCCTCGACCTCGGCCTGGTCCCGGGAGAGGGGGGACGGGACGTGTCCGGCATCCTGGAAGGAGCCGGCGATGGTGACATCGAGGCCGTGTTCTTGCTGGGCGCGGACGAGATCGACACGGATGGCCTGGGCGATGCCTTCGTCGTCTACCTCGGGCATCACGGAGATGCGGGCGCGAGCCGGGCCGACGTGGTTCTTCCGGGTGCCGCCTACGTCGAGAAGGACGCGACGTGGGTGAACACCGAAGGCCGCGCGCAGCTGGGTCAGCGGGCCGTGTTTCCGCCCGGCGATGCACGCGAGGACTGGGCCGTGATCCGGGCCCTGTCGGAGGCGGCCGGCCATGCGCTTCCCTACGACGATCTCGCCGCGGTCCGGGCGCGCCTGGCGGACGTGGCGCCATGGTTCGGAGCGCCGGACGAGATATGGCCCGCGACGTGGGGGACGTTCGGAGCGGATGGCGCGATGGACCCGCGTCCGTTCGCGAGTCCGGTCTCCGACTTCTACATGACCGACGCCATCTGCCGGGCGTCCGAGACGATGGCGGCCTGTAGCGCGCGGATTCTCGGTAACAACGATGCGTGGGACGGCGCCGGTGCGCGGGACGACGGCGCCGATGGCTGAGTTCACGACGGCCTATGCGATCCCCCTGGCGATCATCGTCGGCCAGATTCTGGCCATCGTCGCGCCGTTGCTCGTGGTCGTGGCCATGCTCACGTGGTTCGAGCGCAAGGTCATGGCCGCGATGCAGTTGCGCATGGGACCGAACGTCGTCGGACCTTTCGGCCTGCTACAGCCGTTCGCCGACGGCCTGAAGCTGTTTCTCAAGGAAACGGTGGTCCCGACGGGCGCCAACAAGGTGGTGTTCGTCGCCGCGCCGATGCTGACGTTCGCGCTGAGCCTGATCGCCTGGGCCGTCGTCCCCTTCGGCGAGGGACTGGTGCTGTCGGACATCAACGTCGGCATCATGTACATCTTCGCGGTCTCGTCGCTCGGCGTGTACGGCATCGTGATGGCCGGGTGGGCATCGAATTCGCGGTACGCGTTTCTGGGCGCCCTGCGGTCGGCGGCCCAGATGGTGTCCTATGAGGTCTCGATGGGGTTCATCATCATCACGGTACTGCTGTGCGTGGGCTCGCTGAACATGAGCGCGATCGTCCGGGCGCAGGAGGACGGTCTCTGGTTCTTCATCCCGCTGTTCCCCATGTTCGTGCTCTTCTTCGTGTCGGCCCTGGCGGAGACGAACCGCCATCCGTTCGACCTGCCCGAGGCGGAGGCCGAGCTCGTCGCCGGCTATCAGGTGGAGTACGCGTCCATGACCTTCGCCCTCTTCTTCATCGGCGAGTACGCGAACATGGTCCTGATGAGCGCCCTGACGGCGATCCTCTTCCTCGGGGGCTGGCTGCCGCCGTTCGACGTGGCGCCGTTCACCTGGGTCCCGGGCCCGGTCTGGTTCGCGCTCAAGATAGCCCTGCTGTTGTTCGTCTTCGTGTGGGTTCGCGCGACGTTTCCCCGTTACCGCTATGACCAGCTGATGCGCCTCGGCTGGAAGGTGTTCCTGCCCCTTTCCCTGTTCTGGGTGGTCCTGACGGCCGGCGCGTTGGTGGCCTTCGACTGGCTGCCGTAAGGGCGATCGAAATGGTTTTCAGGAATCATGCCGCGCGCACCGCGCTGCTCTCCGAACTGTGTTTCGGGATGTATGTCACGTTCAAGGCGATGTTCAAGCGGCGGGCGACGCTCAACTATCCCCACGAGAAGGGGTACCTGAGCCCCAGGTTCCGCGGGGAGCACGCTCTGAGGCGCTACGCCAACGGCGAGGAGCGTTGTATCGCCTGCAAGCTCTGCGAGGCCGTGTGCCCGGCGCAGGCGATCACCATCGAAGCGGAACCTCGCGAGGACGGAAGCCGGCGCGCGACGCGCTACGACATCGACATGACCAAGTGCATCTACTGCGGCTACTGCCAGGAGGCGTGCCCGGTCGATGCCATCGTCGAGGGTCCGAATTTCGAGTTCGCGGCGGAGACCCGCGAGGAACTCATGTACAACAAGGAGAAGCTGCTCGCCAACGGCGACCGGTGGGAACGGGAAATCGCGGCCAATCTCGCCGCCGACGCCCCGTATCGTTGACGGCCGCCGTCCGACCGATACGCGGAGCCGTCTTCCCCCCGCATCGAGAGCGTTCCACGAATGATCGTCCAGACACTCACGTTCTGTCTGTTGGCCGCCGTCACGCTCGCGTCCGGCGTCATGGTGATCTCGGCCCGGAATCCCGTGCATTCGGTGCTGTTCCTGATTCTGGCTTTTTTCAACTCCGCCGGACTGTTCGTGCTGATGGGGGCCGAGTTCCTGGCGATGATCATGGTCATCGTCTACGTGGGTGCGGTCGCCGTCCTGTTCCTGTTCGTCGTGATGATGCTCGACATCAACTTCGTCGAACTGCGCCAGGGTTTTCTTCAATATCTTCCGATCGGCGGACTGGTGGGACTGATCATGCTGGTGGAGTTGCTGTTGGTTCTGGGAGGATGGGCGATCCGGCCCCCGGCGGGCGTCGTGGCGGCGGCGGAGCCCGCGGTCGCCGGCGTCTCCAACACGGAGGCGCTGGGTTCGCTGCTGTACACGCGCTACGTCTACCTGTTCCAGGCGGCGGGCATGGTGCTTCTCGTCGCCATGATCGGCGCCATCGTCCTCACGCTCCGGACCAGGGCCGGGGTGCGCAAACAGTCCATATCGCGGCAGGTCTCCCGGCGTCGGGACGAGGCGGTCGAGGTGAAGGAAGTGGCGCCGGGGAGCGGTATCTGATGGAAGTCGCTCTCGGTCACTATCTCACGGTCGCGGCGATCCTGTTCACGCTGGGTATCTTCGGCATCTTCCTCAACCGGAAGAACGTCATCGTCATCCTGATGTCGATCGAGCTGATGCTGCTCGCGGTCAACATCAACCTCGTCGCGTTCTCGACGCATCTCGGCGACCTGACGGGACAGGTCTTCGCCATGTTCGTGCTGACCGTAGCCGCGGCGGAGGCCGCCATCGGCCTCGCCATCCTCGTCGTCTACTTCCGAAACCGCGGGACCATCGCGGTCGAGGCCGTCAACATGATGAAGGGCTGACGGGGATGCTGCATGTCGCGCTGGTCTTCGCTCCGCTCCTCGGCGCCGTCTTCGCCGGCCTGTTCGGCCGCGTCCTGGGCGACGGCGCGTCGCGCCTGATCGCGTGCGGCTTCATGACCGTGTCGGCCCTGATCTCGATCGTCGTCTTCCACCAGGTCGCCATCGAGCACGAGACGGTCGTCATCGAGCTGATGACGTGGATGGACTCGGAGGCGTTCGAGGTCGCCTGGACCTTGCGGTTCGACGAGTTGACTGCCGTCATGACCCTCGTCGTGTCCGTCGTGTCGTGCCTGATCCACTGGTACTCCATCGGCTACATGGCGCACGATCCACACGTTCCGCGGTTCTTCGCCTATCTGTCGCTGTTCACCTTCGCGATGCTGATGCTGGTGACGGCGGACAACTTCGTGCAGATGTTCTTCGGTTGGGAGGGCGTCGGTCTCTGCTCCTACCTCCTGATCGGGTTCTGGTTCGACCGTCCATCGGCCAACGCCGCCGCCATCAAGGCGTTCGTCGTCAATCGCGTCGGCGACTTCGGCTTCGCGCTCGGCATCATGGCGATCTTCCTCGTCTTCGAGTCCGTGGATTTCGCGACCGTGTTCGCGGCCGCCCCCGAGGTCGCGGGAAGCTCCATGGTCTTTCTCGGCCGGGAGTTCGATACCCTCACGGTGATCACGCTGCTGCTGTTCGTGGGCGCGATGGGCAAGTCGGCGCAATTGGGGCTGCACACCTGGCTGCCCGATGCGATGGAAGGCCCGACGCCGGTCTCCGCGCTGATCCACGCCGCCACGATGGTGACGGCCGGCGTGTTCATGGTGGCGCGGTGCTCGCCCCTCTTCGAGTACGCGCCCGACACGCTGATGGTCATCACGGTCGTCGGCGCGTCGACCGCGTTCTTCGCCGCGACGGTGGGTCTGGTCCAGAACGACATCAAGCGGGTCATCGCCTATTCGACCTGTAGCCAGCTCGGCTACATGTTCTTCGCCATCGGGGTGTCGGCGTATTCGGCGGCCATCTTCCATCTGATGACCCACGCCTTCTTCAAGGCGCTGCTGTTCCTCGGCGCCGGTTCCGTCATTCACGCGATGGCCGACGAGCAGGACATGCGCCGGATGGGCGGCATCTATACGCTGATGCCTCTGACTTACGCGATCATGTGGATCGGTTCCCTGGCGCTGGCGGGCATTCCGTTCTTCGCCGGGTTCTACTCGAAGGACATCATCCTGGAGGCGGCCTATGCCGACGGCACGGGCTTCGGCGACTACGCCTTCGGGTTGGGTATCGTCGCGGCGTTTCTGACGGCCTTCTATTCGTGGCGCCTCCTGTTCATGACGTTCCACGGCCGGGTTCGCGCCGAGCCGAGCGTCATGGCGCGCGTTCACGATGCGCCGAAGATCATGATGATCCCGCTGGTCCTCTTGTCCCTGGGTGCCCTGTTCGCGGGCTTCGTCGCCTACGGCGCCATGGTGGGCGAGGGAAGCGGCTTCTGGGGTGGTTCGTTGTTCGTCCTGCCGGAGAACGACACGGTCGCCGCGGCCCATCACGTGCCATTCTGGGTGAAGGCGTCGCCGACGGTTCTCGCGGTCGCGGGCATCGGGGTCGCGTGGTGGTTCTATATCGCCCGGCCGGGTATTCCCCCGGCCATCGCGACGATGCACCGTCCGATCTACGTCTTCCTGTCGCGCAAGTGGTACTTCGACGAGCTTTACGACCTCGCCTTCGTGCGGCCGGCGAAGCGGATCGGCCACGCGCTCTGGCGCGGCGGCGACGGGCGCGTCATCGACGGGTTCGGTCCGGACGGCGTTTCCGCCGCCGTCGTCCGTCTGGCCCACCGCGCCGCGCGACTACAGACCGGTTACGTGTACCACTACGCGTTCGCGATGCTGGTCGGCGTCGTGGGTTTCGTGTCCTGGTTCTTCTATGCGATCGGGGGTTAGGTGATCGACTTTCCACTCCTGTCCCTGGTCACGTTCCTGCCGACCGTCGGCGCGGCGTTCATCCTGCTGATCCGCGGCGAGGAGGCGGTCGTCGCGCGCAACGCGCGCTGGGTGGCGATGTGGACGACGACGATGACGTTCTGCGCGTCGCTCGCCATCTGGTTCTGGTTCAACCCATCGACGGCGGAATTCCAGTTCGTCGAGAAGAAAGCGTGGATCGGCGGCGGGATCGACTACCACATGGGCGTCGACGGCATCTCGCTGCTCTTCGTGCTCCTGACCACGCTGCTCACGCCGCTCTGCGTCCTCGCCAGTTGGGAAGCGATCTCCACCCGCGTCAAGGAGTACATGATCGCTTTCCTGATCATGGAAACCATGATGATCGGCGTGTTCTGCGCCCTCGACGTCGTGGTCTTCTACCTGTTTTTCGAAGGCGGCCTCATCCCCATGTTCCTGATCATCGGCGGGTGGGGCGGGGAACGGCGGATCTACGCGACGTTCAAGTTCTTCCTCTATACGCTGCTGGGGTCCGTGCTCATGCTGCTCGCCGTTCTGGCGATGTACCTGAAGGCCGGCACCACGGACATCCCGACGCTGATGAACACCGGGTTCGACGTGTCGTGGCAGCGGTGGTTGTGGCTGGCGTTCTTCGCGGCGTTCGCCGTGAAGATTCCCATGTGGCCGGTCCATACGTGGCTTCCCGACGCCCATGTCGAGGCGCCGACCGCCGGTTCGGTGATCCTCGCCGGGGTGCTGCTGAAGATCGGCGGCTACGGGTTTCTCAGGTTCTCGATCCCCATGCTGCCGGAGGCGACCGAGTTCTTCACGCCCCTCGTATACGCGCTGTCGGTGGTCGCCATCGTCTATACGTCTCTCGTCGCGCTCATGCAGGAGGACATGAAGAAGCTCATCGCGTATTCGTCCGTCGCGCACATGGGGTTCGTGACCATCGGCATCTTCACGTTCACGACGCAGGGAATCGAGGGCGGCATCATGGTGATGCTCAGCCACGGGCTCGTCTCGGCCGCGCTTTTCCTGATTGTCGGAGTCGTATACGACCGGATGCACACGCGCGAGATCGCCCGATACGGCGGCCTGGTTCATCGCATGCCCGTCTACGCGGCGGTGTTCATGGTCGTCGCGCTGGCCAACGTGGGTCTGCCCGGCACCAGCGGCTTCGTCGGCGAGTTCCTGGTCCTGGTGGGCATTTTCCGCGTGGATACCTGGGTGGCGTTTCTGGCGACGACCGGAATCGTCCTGAGCGTTGCCTATACGCTCTGGCTCTATCGCCGGGTGATCTACGGGAAGCTGGAAAAGGCCGAGTTGAAGGAAATCTCCGATCTCGACTGGCGGGAAATCGCCGTCTTCGCGCCGCTGATCGTTCTCGTGCTCTTCTTCGGCGTCTATCCCCAACCGCTGCTCGACGTCATGCATGTCTCGGTGGCGAATCTCATCGAGAGCCACGACATGGCCATGAACGGCGGCGGCGGCGTCGCGCGACTGGGCCGGTAACCGGGGACCGACGGATGCCGACGGTACACGCCGTTCCCGACCTTGCGCCGGCGCTGCCCGAGGTCATCCTCGCGGTCGTGGCCATGGCGCTTCTGATGCTGGGCGTCTTCCGTGGCGACGGGTCGACCCGGACTGTGTCGTGGCTCGCCGTCGCGGCGATGGCGGTCGCGGGGTTTTTCGTGATCACGGGTCCGTCGGACGGCGTCGTCACCTTCTCGGGCATGTTCGTCGTCGACCGGTTCGCCGTCTTCATGAAGGTGCTGGTGCTGATCGGGTCGGCACTGGCCCTCGTCATGTCGTTCGGATACCTCCGGGACGAAGGCATGGAGCGGTTCGAGTTCCCGGTCCTTCTGGTTCTCGCCACTCTCGGTATGCTCATGATGGTCTCGGCGAACGATCTCATGGCGCTCTATCTGGGACTCGAGCTCCAGAGCCTCGCGCTCTACGTGGTCGCGGCCTTCAAGCGCGAATCCCTGCGCAGTACGGAAGCCGGGTTGAAGTACTTCGTGCTCGGGGCCCTGTCGTCGGGCATGTTGCTCTATGGTTGCTCGCTGATCTACGGGATAACGGGCGCCACCGACTTCGCCGCCCTCTCCGCCGCGTTGAGCGGCGGGGGCGAGGTCCCGATCGGACTCGTCATTGGGCTGGTGTTCCTCGTCTCGGGACTGGCGTTCAAGGTCTCGGCGGTGCCGTTCCACATGTGGACGCCGGATGTCTACGAAGGCGCGCCGACGCCGGTCACGGCGTTCTTCGCCGTCGCGCCCAAGATCGCGGCCGTCGCGCTGTTCCTTCGGGTCATGATGTCTCCGTTCGGGGGCCTCGTGTCGCAATGGCAGCAGATCATCGTCGTCGTCTCCATCGCCTCGATGGTGCTCGGCGCGTTCGCGGCGATCCGGCAGGACAACATCAAGCGCCTGATGGCCTACAGCTCGATCGGCCATGTGGGCTACGCGCTCGTGGGCCTCGCGGCGGGAACCGCGGAGGGCATGCGCGGCACGATCCTCTACATGACGATTTATCTCGTCATGAACGTTGGAACCTTCGCCGTGATTCTCAACATGAAGCGCGCGGGCGCCATGGTCGAAGGGATACACGACCTGGCCGGACTCGCCCGGTCGCGGCCCTTGATGGCGCTGGCGATGGGGATCTTCATGTTCTCGCTCGCGGGCATTCCGCCGTTGGCCGGGTTTTTCGCCAAGCTCTACGTGTTCCTGGCGGCCGTGAACGCGGAACTCTATGCTCTCGCCGTTATCGGCGTGCTGGCGAGCGTCGTCGGCGCGTTCTACTATTTGCGCATCATCAGGATCATGTACTTCGACGCGCCGTCCGAGGTCTTCGATGCCCCGGTGGCGTCGGAAATGCGGGTCATCCTCGCCGCCGCGGCCGTCTTCACCCTGTTCTTCTTCGCCTATCCCGCTCCATTCCTCGCCGGCGCCGAGGCGGCCGCCCTGGCCCTCGTTCGGTGACGCCACGCGATGGCGCATGATCCCGCGACCGCGTGCGCTCCATGAGCGTACCGGGCTCCGGCGTCGCGCCGCGCCTTCCCGGATTCTATTCGCTGATCGCCCTCGAAGCGGCGGGCAGCACCAACGACGAAGCTCGCGCCCTTGCCGAGCGTGGGGCGCCAGCGGGCACGCTCGTCTGGGCGAAGCGGCAGACGGCTGGCCGCGGCCGCCGCGGACGGCCGTGGGAGTCCCCGATCGGCAACCTTTACTGTTCCGTCGTTCTCCGGCCGCCGGTCGGTCCCGCGGTGGCGGCGCAGCTTTCCTTCGTGACGGCCCTCGCCCTGGGGGAAGGTGTTCGGGAATCCCTGCCTCCCGGTTCCGTCGTGCGGTATAAATGGCCCAACGATGTCCTCATCGACGGCGGGAAGGTCGCCGGGATCCTGCTGGAATCCCAGATCGGAGAGAAGGGGTTGCTGGAGTGGGTGCTGATCGGGACGGGCGTCAATGTCGCCAGTTTCCCCCCCGGTACGGAACGGCCCGCGACCAGTCTGAGCCGGGCCGGGGCGAACCTGTCCGTCGTCGACGTCCTGACGGCCTACGCTCGATCGTTTTGGACGTGGTTCGTTGTTTGGGAGAGGGACGGGTTCGGGCCGGTCCGCGAGGCGTGGCTGAGGAGGGCGGCGGGTCTCGGAGAGGCCATCGAGGTGCGGCTTCCCGACAGGACCCTGAGCGGGACCTTCGACGCCCTCGATGCTTCCGGTTCTCTCGTCCTGCTCACGTCCCACGGTCGGCGGACCGTTTCCGCCGGCGAGGTGTTCGTCGGGCCGCGAGCCGCGAGACATGCCATGGGCAATGGGTGACGGACCGTGCTGCTGGCCATCGACGCGGGTAACACCCACACCGTTTTCGCCGTCATCGAGGGCGGGGATCTCCGCCGCCAGTGGCGCGCGGCGACCAGCGCACCGCGCACCGCGGACGAATACGCGGTATGGCTGACGCAGTTGATGGAGTTGGAGCGGATCCGGTTTGCCGACGTCGGCGAGGCGATCATCTCCACCGTCGTGCCCCAGGCCCTCTTCGACCTTCGCAAGTTGTGTCGCGACTATTTCGGTTGCGAGCCCCTGGTGGTGGGAGAGGGAGTCGAATTGGGAATCGATGTTCTCCTCGAGCGTTCGGCGGAAGTGGGCGCCGACCGCCTGGTGAACGCCGTCGCGGCGGGCGACAGGCACGGCGGGCCCTTGATCGTCGTCGATTTCGGAACGGCCACGACCTTCGATGTCGTCGATGCCGACGGGAGCTACCGGGGCGGCGTGATCGCTCCCGGCGTGAACCTGAGTCTCGAGGCGCTCCACATGGCGGCGGCGAAACTGCCGCGCATCGCGGTCGAGAAACCCCGTCGCGTCGTCGGCGGCGGCACCCTGGAAGCCATGCGGTCGGGCGTTTACTGGGGGTATATCGGCCTGATCGAAGGCATCGTCGGCCGGGTCCGGGAGGAGTTCTCGGAAACCGACGTCTCGAAAATGAAAGTCGTCGCCACCGGCGGGCTCGCGCCCCTGTTCGCGGGCGGAACGGACGCGATCGAGCATGTGGATCCGGACCTCACGATCCGGGGCCTGCAGTTGCTGCACGAACGCAATTCCGGGAGTGCCGGGTGACACGTCCGGAATCGGCGCCTCGCGACGAGTTGCTCTTCCTGCCCCTGGGAGGGGCGGGCGAGATCGGCATGAACCTCAACCTTTACGGGTTCGGCGGGCGATGGATCATGGTCGATTGCGGCATTACGTTCGCCGACGACTCCATGCCCGGCGTCGACATCGTTCTTCCCGATCCCCGGTTCATCGAGGAACGGTCGGGAGACTTGCTGGGTCTGTTCCTGACGCACGCCCACGAAGACCACATCGGCGCCGTGCCCTATCTGTGGCCACGGCTGAGATGCCCTGTCTACGCCACGCCGTTCACCTCGGCCCTGGTCGCGGGAAAACTGGAGCGGGCCGGCCTTTCGGGCGACGTGCCTCTCAACGTCGTTCCCGTTGCCGGCTCGGTGACCCTGGGGGACTTCGACGTGCGGTACGTTCCCATTACCCACTCGATTCCCGAGGCTCATTCCCTCGGCATCAAGACACCCGCGGGAACCGTCGTCCACACCGGGGACTGGAAGCTGGACCCGGCTCCCGTCGTCGGCGAGGCGACGGACGCGGCGCCGTTCCGGGCGCTCGGAGACGGTGGGGTGCTGGCGCTGGTCTGCGATTCGACCAACGTGTTCCGGCCCGGCCACTCGGGTTCCGAACGGACCGTCCGGGAAAACATGGAAGAGATCGTCGCCAGGGCGGAAGGACGTGTCGCGATCACGACGTTCGCGTCCAACGTGGCCCGGATCAAATCCGTTCTGGAGATCGCCGGGGCGTGCGACCGCCATGCGGTCCTGGTCGGCCGCTCGATGTGGCGGACGGTGGACGCCGCGCGCGCGACCGGGCATCTCGATCCGGGCGTGGATGTCCTCGCCGACAGGGATGCCGGCTATCTGCCGCCGGAAAGGACCTTGCTGCTGTGCACTGGCTGCCAGGGGGAGCCGCGCGGCGCCGTGTCGAGAATCGCGTTCGACGACCATCCCCATGTCCGACTGGAAGCGGGGGATATCGCGATCTTCTCCTCGAAGATCATTCCGGGAAACGAGCGTTCCATCGCCCGTGTGCACAATCGGCTTACGTTGTCGGGCGTCGACGTGATCACCGAAAAGGACCGCCTCGTGCATACCTCTGGCCACCCCTCGCGGGACGAGCTCGGGGAGATGTACTCCTGGATACGTCCGGAACTGGCGGTCCCCGTTCACGGCGAGATCCGCCATTTGAGCGAACATTCTCGGTTCGCCCTCGACAACGGCGCGAGGAACGCCGTCGTCGTTCGGAACGGCGACGTACTGCGCCTGAGTCCGGGTCCGGACCCCGGCGTTATCGTCGATCGCGTGCCGACGGGCCGGCTGGCGCTCGACGGACGCGGCCTCGTGGCCGAGGATTCGGGCAATCTGCGAATGCGCCGGCGGCTGAGTTTCAACGGGTTCGTCGCCGTGACCGTTGTCCTGAACGCCGGGGCGCTGGTGGCGGCGCGGCCGCGTGTCCTCGCGCGCGGCGTTCCCGGGACGGAGGGCTCCGATTTCGAATCCAGAGCGGTTTCGCGACTGGACCGGGAGCTGCGCGCCTTGCCGCGCGTCCGCCGGGCGGATGACGCCGTGATCGACGATCTGGCGCGCCGAACGCTGCGACGCCTGCTCAAGCCCCTGACCGCCGCCCGGCCGCCGATCGACGTGGACATCGTTCGGCTGGAGGCCCATATGACAGAGGACGGACAAGCGGAACCCCGTCGGCGAGGGTCCCGGAGGGGCGGCCGTGATTGACCGCCTCGACCACATCGCCATTGCCGTGCCCGACCTCGGGGCCGCGGCGAGTCTGTATCGCGACGTTCTGGGAGCGCGGGTTTCGGAACCGCGCGATCTTCCCGAGCATGGCGTCACCGTGATCTTCGTCGAGTTGTCGAACGCCAGGATCGAGCTCCTGCATCCTCTCGGCGACGACTCGCCGGTCGCCGGATTTCTCGAGAGGAACGCCGCGGGCGGCATCCATCACGTGTGCTACGAGGTCGACGACATCGTCGCGGCGCGGGATCGCCTCGCGGCGAAGGGCGCGCGTGTCCTCGGGGACGGCGAGCCCCGGATCGGGGCGCACGGAAAGCCCGTGCTCTTCCTTCACCCCAGGGATTTCTGCGGGACACTCGTCGAACTGGAACAGGCGGGGGAGGCATGAGTTGGACCGGCCTCGCCGCTACCTATGTCATCGTCTGGTGGCTGGCGTTGTTCGCGACGTTGCCGTTCGGCGTCCGCGCCTCCGACACGGCCGAACCCGGCGCGGATCCCGGCGCGCCCGAGAAGCCGCGCATGTGGATCAAGGCGGGCGCGACGACGGTCATCGCCGCCGTGATTACGGGCGCCGTCTGGGCGCTGGTCGAGTACGGCGTCATCGGCATCCGCGCGGCCGCGGCCCGGCCCGGCGCCTCGTAGGCTTTTGAACGGGGGCGCCGCCGTCTTGACCGGACCGCTGTCGCGGAGCAGACAGGCGTCGCCATGGAAAGGGATCGCATGATGGCGGAAAGGGTCGACCTCCCTGACGCGGACGCCACGCGACTGCCCCGTCTCTTCACGCCGCTCACGCTGCGCGGGGTCGCGCTCAAGAACCGGATCGTCATCTCGCCGATGCAACAGTACGCGGCCGGGCGCGACGGCCTGCCCACCGATTATCACCTCGCCCATTACGGGCGTCTCGGCATGGGCGGAGCGGGCCTCGTCTTCACGGAGGCGCTGTGCGTCTCGCCGCGGGGCCGTCTCACGTACAGCGACCTCGGCGGTTGGGACGACGCGTGCGTCGGGCCGCTGGCGCGGATCGTCGACATCGTGCGGGAACAGGGCGCCGCGCCCGGCGCCCAGATCCTGCATGCCGGGCGCAAGGCCGCTGTTCAGCGGCCGTGGCACGGCTTCGACCCTCTCTCCGGGATCGACATCGACGAACGGGGCGAAGCGCCCTGGGAGACCGTCGGCCCCTCGGCGCTTCCCGCCAATCCGGGATGGCCGACGCCGCGCGAGATGACCCGGTCCGATATGGACGCCGCGGTGGCGGAACACGCGGCCGCCGCGCGACGCTGCCGGGAGGCGGGCTTCGACGTCCTGGAGATCCACGCGGCCCACGGCTATCTGATCCACACCTTCCTGTCCCCGATCGGCAACCGGCGCTCGGACGGTTACGGCGGGAGCCTCAAGGGGTGGATGCGGTTCGCCCTGGAGGTCGCCGACGCCGTTCGCTCCGAGTGGCCGGACGACAAGCCGCTGTTCTACCGGATCTCGTGTATCGACGACGAGGAGGGCGGTTGGACCATCGACGAGTCGGTGGAACTGTCCCGGGCGCTCGGCGAGCGGGGCGTGGATGTCATGGATTGCTCGTCCCGCGGCCTCGGCCTGCGAGGCACGCCGGTCGTGGCCCCCCGCGAGCAAGGGTTCCAGGTTCCCTTCGCCGAGCGCCTGAAACGGGATACCGGCCTCGCCACCATGGCCGTCGGCCTGATCATGGAGCCGGCGTATGCCGAAGGCGTCATCGCCGAGGGCCGCGCGGATCTCGTCGCGATCGGCCGCGAGGCCCTCAACGACCCGAACTGGCCGGTGCGCGCGGCCCGCGCCCTGATCGGTCCGGAATCCTACGAGAGCGTGTGGCAGCCGCGTCACGGCTGGTGGCTGTCGAAGCGCGAGAAATCTCTCGAGGCGGCGCGGCGGGAACGGCCCGCCGAATAGGCCGGATATTTCGCGAGGGTCCGATGGGCCGGCGCGGTCCGCGCTCGGCGGCGGCGGCGGTCCACGAGGCCGGTTCTCTTCGGCCCGCACGGAACTCCCGTCGCTGGATGGGTCTCGCAGACAGGCGGTTCGCGGAGCGTCCGGGTCAGCGGGGCGGCGCCTCGCAGTCCTTCTCGGCGACGAACCGCCCTTCGAGACCTCCCTCGCATGGCGCCACGGAGACGATCTGGCTCTCGTAGTTGAGAACCCAGACGGCGCCGCCCGCCAGAACGAGGAGCAACAGGACGATCAGGGTGCGCATGGGAGGGGTTCAGCCGAATCGTCCATCCGGGTCCGACGGCCGTTCCCCAACCATCGCGGGCGCTCCGGGGATTTCCGGAGAACCGAACGGGCCGCCGCCGTCGGAAACCGCGGCGGCGGGACAGCTACCCGACGATACTCAGGTTCTCGGCGGACGACTTGCCGTCGCGGCCGGGCTGAAGCTCGAAGGAGACCTTCTGGCCTTCCTGTAGCGTGTTGAGGCCTGCGCGCTCGACGGCCGAAACGTGGACGAACGCGTCCTTGCCGCCGTCCTCAGGCTCGATGAAGCCGTAACCCTTGGCAGGGTTGAACCATTTCACTGTTCCCGTTGGCATGTCTAAGTCCTCGCCATTAGTTGGAGTGTCAATAGCTGCACACCGTGTGTCGGCTCGGTCTTGTCAGCCCCCCGCAATGTCATGGGAAAGAAGTCTAACAGGATTGACGGCCGTTCAGATAACACAAGTCGAATGCGAAGCGTGATTCGCATATAAGAACATTGCCGCGCGCGAGTCAACAGGGATTGTGCGTTCCGGCCGGTGCCCGCTCGCGCTCCCGAACCGTTTCGACGCGACCGGAAGAGGCGCTGCCGGGAAGCCTGGAGACCGGCCGCCGGCTGGCGGGGAACCGGCTTCGAACTCGTGCCGGGACCGCACCATGGGATAAGGTCCGCCTCATGGTGACGACGTTCGAAGAGCTCCTCGCTCCCGTGACGCCCGACGAGTTTTTCGGCGAGTACTACGGACGGAAGCCGCTCCACGTCCCCGGCGACCCGGACAAGTTCGCGGAGGCGATGTCGTGGGGCGACCTCAATCGGGTCCTGGCGATCAACGCTTTCTGGACGAAGGACAACCTCAGGCTCTATCAGGACATCGCCCAGATCCCGGCGGAGGACTACTGCCGTTCCGTGCCTGGTCTCGGCGCGCGCGTCCTGCGGCCGGATCCCGATTTGGTCAAGTCCCGATTGTCGCGCGGGGCCTCCCTGGTCCTCAATTCCATCGACACCCTGACCCCGGGCATCCGGTCGGTCGCGGACATGCTCGAACGCACGCTGCTCGGCTACGTCCAACTCAACCTGTACTGCTCGTTCGCGGGGCACAAGGCGTTCGACAGCCACTTCGACACGCACGAGGTGTTCGCCCTTCACGCGGAGGGAGAGAAGACCTGGAACGTCTACGAAGGACGCCTCGACAACCCGATACACCATCCGACGTTCCTCGACCTGACGCCGGAACAGCACCGGCGCAACCGGGGCGGTCTGATGATGGAGGTCCGCATGACTCCGGGCGATCTCCTGTACCTGCCCCGGGGCCAGTATCACGACGCGCTGGCGTCGAGCGGCGCCACGCTTCATCTGACGTTCGGGGCGATACCCGTCCGGGGGATCGACCTCTTCGAGTTGCTGGAAGACGAGGCCGTGACGGACAGCCTGTTTCGGCGGGACCTGCCCCGGCACGACGCCGATGGCGGCGCCGACGGTCTGCGGGAGCGGCTCGCGGAACTGGCCGACCGGCTCGCCAGGTCGATGCGGGAGCCGGGCTTCCTCGAAGCGGCGATCCAGTTGCAGCGCCGCCGTCGCGGAACCCGCGGCGCCTACGGGTTGCCGGAACGCCCGGCGGCGAACGGATTCGCGGTGAAGGCCAAGGGCCTCAAGGTCGTCCGCCGCGACGGCCGCTATTTCCTGCGGTCCGCCACGGCCGGGGTCCCCATCCCGCCGGGCGCGCAGGACTTCGTGAGCTGGGTGCTCGAGCATCCCACGTTCCTCGACAGCGAGGCGCGCGCCCTGTTCTCCCATCTGGGGCCGGACCGGGTCGATGAACTGCTGGGCCAGCTCGAGGACATGGAAGTGATCGCGCCCGCGGGGTAGCGGCGATGCGGCTCTCGCCGATCCGGCCGCGACATGGAACCTCCGCGCTCCATCGGCGGATCGTCATGGACAGGCGGGAACCGGGTTCAGGCTCAGGCCGGGGGAGGGGAGACCACCTCCTCGTAAGGATGCTTCCGCGTGATCAGACCGGCGTGCAGGAACACGTCCTGCGCCGCGTCGTAGGCTTCCGGCGTGATCTCCACGTGCGGCGTCCAGCAGCCGAGACCCTGATAGAACGCGATGGTGTCGGTCAGCACCGCGGCGTCGATGCCGGGAAAGAACCCTTTCTCGACGTCGGCGATCTCCGCCGCCGGCGTATCGTTGACCCAGGCGCGCGACTTCCGGTAGGCGCGCATGAACGCGGCCGCCGCGCCGGTGTCCAGCCAGTCCCGCATGGCGGCGAGGCTCGAGAAGGCGCAAGGGCCGATGGCGGCGCCGACCGACGCGACGACGTGGCCGGCGCCGTCGTGCTCCAGTTGCTGGGGCGCGGGGCCCTGCTGGTGGATGTAGTCTCCCTGGCCGGCGCGGAAGGCGCCGTCCATCGAGTCGACGTCGCCGGCATCCACCGCGTCGATCGAGGCGTAGTCGAGGCCCGATTTGCGGCAGGCGTACTTGAACATGGCGAGCGGCTGTCCGAAGTGATCGACGAGGACTTTCCGTCCCGCGAGCTTGCTCCACGAGAAATCGGGGTCGGGTTCCCGCGCCGCGATGAAGAAGCCGTCCATCTCGTTGATCTGGGCGAAGTGCGCGAAGGCCGGCCTCTCGCCACGCTCCAATACCAGGAAGCCTTGCGCCGGCGCCGACTGCGCGATGTCGGACGCGCCGTCGAGCAGGGAAGCGATGGCCGACTTGCCCGGCGGCGACACGCGGTGCTCCGGCTCCAGCCCCTCTTCTTCGAGGAAACCCGCGGCGATGGCCCCGATGAGCGGGCTGTAGAACGCCGAGAAGCGCGAGAACTCGATCCGGATGCGGGTCAACATTCGATCCTCCCCGGACTCATGCTTCCGCGGCGCGTCCGTCGGTGTCCGGTCCATCGACGGGACGGCGCCATGCGCCCTTGCCGCGTGCGATGAAGAGGACCTCCGCCGGTCCGGTTTCGCGGCGTCACACGTCCAGGATCGCGATTTCCTGATCCTCGGTGACCTCGTCGCCCTCGCCGACCAGGAATTCCTTGATCGTGCCGTCGGTGTCCACCATGACCGGGATCTCCATCTTCATGGATTCCAGGATCATGATCTCGTCGCCGTCGGAGACCTTGTCGCCGACGCTGGAGACGATTTTCCAAACCTTGCCGGTCATTTCCGATCTGACGCGTTCTTCCGCCACCGCGAACTCCCTGGTTCGGTTTTCCCGGGCGCCGTCACGCCTTGAGGGACGCGACCACTTCTTCCGCCAGCCCCGTATGTACGTCGCCGGAGACGAAGCTCTCGTTCCCCAGCGCCGCCTGAATGAACGGGATGTTGGTCTTTATGCCTTCGATCGCGAACTCGTCAAGAGCGTCGCGGAGCTTGCCGATGGCGCCGTTCCGTTCGTCCGCGTGGACGATGACCTTGGCGACCAACGGGTCGTAGTAGGGGGTGATCCTGCTGCCCTCGGCGTAACCGGTGTCGACGCGGATGCCGTCTCCGCGCGGAGGGCGGAACACGTCGAGCGGCCCGGGGGAGGGAAGGAACCGGATCGGGTCCTCCGCGTAGACGCGCGCCTGGATGGCGTGGCCCGAGACCTCCACGTCCGCCGGCAGGATGGCGTCGAGCCGGTGGCCGCAAGCGCTCTTCACCTGGGCGGCGACGATATCGACTCCCGTGACCTCCTCCGTCACGCCGTGCTCCACCTGAAGCCGGGTGTTCATCTCGAGGAAGTTGAAACCGCCGTCGCCGTCGTACAGGGTCTCGACGGTGCCGATGTTGTCGTAGCCCATGGCGCCGAGGATCCCGGCCGCCGAATCGGCGAGCGCCACGACCGCCTCGCGGGCGAGCGCCGGGGCCGGGGCCTCCTCGATCACCTTCTGATGACGGCGCTGTACGGAGCAGTCGCGCTCGAACAGGTGGCGGACGTTGCCGTGCCTGTCGGCCACCATCTGGAACTCGACGTGCCGCGGCCGCTCGAGGAGCCGCTCGAGATAGACCTCCGCGGTCCCGAAGCTCCGCTCCGCCATCGACCGGGCGCGACCCAGCACCTTGAGGAGCTGCCCGCTGTCGCGGGCCGGCAACATGCCGATTCCCCCGCCGCCACCCGCCGGCTTGACGAGGACGGGAAACCCGATCTCCCCGGCGGCGGCGAGCGCCGCCTCGTCGTCGCGCAGGACGCCGGAGCCCGCTCCCGCGGGCATCCCGCGCTCCTTCATCGTGTCGCGGGCCCGGGTCTTGTGACCCATGGCCTCGAGCCAGCGCGCGGCGGGCCCGATGAAACGGCAACCCGCGGCCTCCACGCGCGCCGCGAACCCGGGGTTCTCGGCCAGGAACCCGTATCCCGGATGCAGGCCGTCGGCGCCGACGCGCTTCACGACGTCGAGAATGGCGTCCTGGTTGAGGTAACTCTCCGTCGGCGCGGCCTCCCCGATGAGATGGGCCTCGGCGGCCTCGGCGAGATAGGGGGCGTCCCGATCGGCCTCGGAATAGAGGGCGACGGCCTTTACGCCCAGGCCGTCGAGGGCGCGGACGATGCGCGCCGCGGCGGCGCCGCGGTTCGCGACGACGACTTTCTCGAACATGGAAGCTCCGATCAGAAGGTCGTGGGCCAGTTGCCCAGTTGATGCCTGGAGATGCCTCCCGCGCGGTCGCGGCTGTGCACCTCGAGCAGGCGGGCGATCGTCCGGCGCGTCTCGCGCGGGTCGATCACGAACTGCGACGAGTAGATGCTGGCGAGATCGTAGGCGGAAGACGCTTCGGAGACGTCCTTGAGGCGCTTGGCGAACAGTTCCGGATCCTGTTCGTAGGTTACGCCGTACACCACGTTGACGGCGACGTTCGGGTCCATGAAGCCGATATCGGCCGACGGCCAGGCCAGCATCTCGTCGGCGTTCCTGGTGCCCGCCATGTTGAGATAGGCTTGGCCGTAGCTCTTGCGCATGACGATCGAGATCTTCGGCACGGTGCAGAGTTGCATCGCCGACATGAAGTTCATGATGCGGCCGGGTGCCTTCTTGACCTCTCCGGCGAGTCCGATAAGGAAGCCGGGCGTGTCCGTCAGGAAGATCAGAGGGATGTTGAAGGAGTCGCAAAGCACCAGGAAGCCGGTGACCTTGTCACAGGCGTCGGGGTCGAGGGCCCCTGCCTTGAACAGGGGGTTCGAGCAGACGTACCCCACGGTCCGGCCGTCGATGCGGGCGAGCGCCGTGGTGGCCGCGCGCGCGAAACGGGGTTTCATCTCGAACACGCTGTCCCGGTCGGAGAGCGCCGCGACCACCTTGCGCATGTCGTAGACCTTCTGGCGCTCGGCGGGGACGATATCGAGGATCTTTCGCCCCGCGTCGTCCGACCCGGCCGGCGCGGCCGCCTCCGGCGGCCGTTCGTTGTGGTGACTCGGCAGATACGACAGGAACCTCTTGATGAGATCGAGGGCCTCTTCGTCCGTGTCGGTGGCGTAATCGACCTTGCCGGTGATCTCGGACTGCATCCGCCAGCCGCCGAGCTCTTCCGGGTCCACCTTTTCCTTGATCGCGATCTCCGTGACCTTGGGGCTGGACACGGCCAGCACGCCGCCCTTGCGCATGGCGACGAAGTCGGACAGTTGCGTGAACCAGCAGGCGGTTCCGTAGGCGGGACCCAGCACGGCGGCGGCGTAGGGCACTTCGCGGCGGCGGATGAACTGCTCCGGGTCCTGTCCCAGCGCGCCCGTGCCGACGGCGCCCATGGTGTCGGGAATGCGTGCGCCCGACGATTCGTTCAACAGCACGAGCGGCATACCGTTCTTGATTGCGGTCTCGCGCATGTGACGCATCTTCTTGACGTTGGTGAGGCTGCTCGAGGCCCCCTTGACGGAGAGATCGTGCGAAACCACCGCGGCTTCGCGTCCGTCGATGCGCCCGTAGCCGCACACCTTGCCGTCCGTGGGGGTCGATGCCTGCGACTCGGGGATGAACGACGTGGCGAAAAGACCCGACTCGATGAAGGTCCCCTCGTCGAACAGGTAATCGATGCGTTCGCGCGCATGGAGGCTGCCGCGGGCCTTGATCCGGGCGACGCGTTCGGGGCCGCCCATCGCCAGCGCGTGTTCGCGGCGTTTCTCGTAATCATCCAGGATCGCGTCGAACGACATGTCGCTCCTCGGTCTTTACCCTTCCGTCGGGTCGGCGCACATGCACCGTACGCCCGTATAGTGAACGATCCGCTGGCGTCTGCGCCAGGGCGGGGCGGGATCGACCTGCCGCTCCGCCGCCGCCGCCCGCGGCGATCGTTTCTACGTGTCGTCTTCCCATGGGTCTTCCCACGGGTTCCACGAGTCCGGCAGATGTCCGCCTTCCGTCCCGGCGCGGAGTATACGGGATATCGGGATGTTCCGGGTCATGTGTTCGGCAGTGGACTCTTCGAAGGTTCGTCCGCCCGCTTCCTCCATCTCCTCCTCCTCTTCTTCTTCGAAGATGCTTCGTCCGCCCGCTTCCTCCATCTCCTCCTCCTCTTCTTCTTCGAAGATGCTTCGTCCGCCCGTCTCCTCCATCTCCTCCTCTTCTTCTTCGAAGATGCTTCGTCCGTTCGCCTCCTCCATCTCCTCCTCTTCTTCTTCGAAGATGCTTCGTCCGTTCGCCTCCTCCATCTCCTCCTCTGCCTCCGCTTCCGCCTTCGCCTCCATCTCCGCCTCTATTTCCGCCTTCATCGCCGCTTCCTCGTCGAGCCGGCGCATCACCGCCTCGCGGAGCCTTCGGCTTCTCGATGCCGGGTCGTCGGGTTCCGGCTCCGGCTCCGGCGGCCGGTAGTTGTCGCGGTAGCGCGCCGGGCGGTGGGCCTTGAGCAGGAACATGGCGAGGGCGTCGGAATAGTGGCGCGTCGTCCCCACCTGTTCTCCCTTGTAGTAGACCGGCTTCTCCACCCCTTCGAAGGCGCGGCGGTGGAGTTCGGCCTCCAGGAGGTCGATGCCGTCGTCGAGGGCGTCGTCCCACTCGCGAGCGAAGTCGGGGTCGGCGTCGCGCCAGTCGTATGCGGTGCGTCTGGGGATACCGGCGTCGCGGCAGGCGCGGGCGATGTTGACGGTATCGGCGAGGGCGTGGAGGAAGGCGGTTTTGCGGCCTGGGCGTATGTCGGCGGCGGCGGCGGTGTTTCCGTGCATGTCGGGGTCTCCTGTTTCCCGTGTTGGAACAATATGGGAACAGGGGTATGTCGTGTCAAGAGGAAAATTCCAAAGTAGAGAAAAAATATCCACCATGTGGTCAAGAACGGGAAAGCGATCCGCACAATCCGCACACCGTCGGGGCACACTCTCTCGGGACGCGATCCCCCTTCCGGCCTGCCCTTTCGACAGGGGGGAGGAGCGTAACCGTCCCGGCGCGGCGCCGGATCGGAATTGCACAATCCGCACACCGTCGGGCTATACGGAACGTTCCTGTCCAGACCACGAGATGTCGTTATTTTCTGGTCATGAATATCAATATATGGTATATCGAGGGTATATTGAGGGCGTTATCGGGAGGGGATGGGTCACGATCCCGCGCCGCGCCGGTTCGTGTCCCGACGGTGTGCGGATCGTGCGGATCGGCGTGTCTCTCCCCGTCTGGAGCGGCGATGATGCGAACGACGGGCGATAGAGACCGCCGGAAGCGGAGGGCGTCTTCGGGCGCGCGGCCTCTCGTTCGACGTCCGAGCGCGTTTCTGCTGTCGATGGCCGTGCTCCTGTTCACGGCCGCCTGCAGCACCGCGCCGCCGACGAAACCGGAGGATATCTGCGATATCTTCGCCCAATACCCCGCGTGGTACGACTATGCGCGCGCGTCGAAGGATCGCTGGGGAACGCCGATCCACATTCAGATGTCCTTCGTTCGCCACGAATCGAGCTACCGTGGCGATGCCCGGCCGCCGCGCAAGTGGTGGTTGGGGTTCATACCGCTGGGCCGCCCGTCGTCGGCCAAGGGCTACGCCCAGGCGCAGGACCCGGTCTGGAGCGAGTATCAGGCGGAACGGGGCAGGCTGTTCCGAAGTCGCGGCGACATGGAAGACGCGCTCGACTTCATCGGCTGGTACAACCACGTGACCTGGCGCCGGCTCGGCATTCCCCGCACCGACGCGCGGCGGCTCTATCTCGCCTATCACGAGGGTCAGGGCGGCTATCGGCGCGGCACCTGGAAATCCAAGCCCAAGGTGAAACGCGCGGCCGAGCGGGTAACGGCGACCGCGGAGCGCTACAGGACCCAACTGGCGCGCTGCGAAGGGCGTTTCCGATGCGATTCCTGGTACCAGATCTGGCCGTTCTGCCGGTGATATCCGGAGACGGGCCGCGCCGCCGCCCTATCGGCGGGCGTCCGTGAGCGCCGCCACGCCGGGCAGCGTCTTGCCCTCCATCCATTCGAGGAACGCGCCGCCCGCCGTCGAGACGTAGGTGAAGTCCTCGGCCACTCCCGCGTGGGCCAAGGCGGCGACCGTGTCTCCTCCGCCGGCGACGCTGAGAAGGCTTCCGTCTCTGGTGAGGCGGGCGGCGGTCGCGGCGACGCCGTTGGTCGCGGAGTCGAACGGCGCGGTCTCGAAGGCTCCCAGCGGACCGTTCCAAACGAGCGTCCGGCACCCGCCGAGGCGGTCTCCAAGCGCGCCCGCGGACTCCGGGCCGATGTCGAGGGCCATCATGTCCGGCGGCACGGCGGCGACGTCGACGGCCAGCGCTCCCGCGTCCTCCGACAGGGCGGGGGCCACGACCACGTCCCGCGGCAACAGGATCTCGCATCCCGTTTCCTTCGACCGCTCGAGGATGCCGGTCGCGGTCGGGGACAGGTCGGGTTCGCGCAGGCTGCGGCCCATGTCGTGGCCCCGGGCGTGGAGGAACGTGTTGGCCATCGCCCCGCCGATGGCCAGCAGGTCGACCCTGGCGATCATGTTCTCCAGGAGTTCGAGCTTGGTCGAGACCTTGGCGCCACCCACGACCGCGGCGAGGGGGCGGTCCGGCGCGCCCAGGGCGGCCTCCAGCGCTTCCAGTTCCGCCTGCATGCCGCGGCCCGCGCCCGACGGCAACAGGCCGGCCAGCGCGGCCACGGAGGCGTGCGCCCGATGCGCGCAGGAGAACGCGTCGTTCACGTAGACGTCGCCGAGCGCGGCGAGGGCGGCCGCAAACCCGGGATCGTTCCGCTCTTCCCCGCCGTGGAAGCGCAGGTTCTCCAACAGCAGGACGTCGCCGTCTCCCAGCCTCTCCGCCATTTCCGCCGCGGCAGGCCCCACGCAGTCCTCGGCGAAGCGCGCGGGCGCCCCGCCCAGCGCCCGCGAGAGGACGTCCGCGAGGGGACGGAGAGAGAGGGCCGGGTCGACCCGGCCTCGGGGTCGGCCGAAGTGGGACATCACGACGATCCTGGTGCCCGCGTCCCGCAACCGGCGCAGCGTCGGGAGAAGACGGTCTATCCGCGTGGCGTCGGCGACGCGGCCGTCCCGCATGGGCACGTTCAGGTCGGCGCGGACGAGCACCCGCCTTCCGGCGACCGGGAGGTCGTCGAGCGTCGCGAATCCGGCCACGGGGCCTATCCCAGCTTGCCGACCGCCGCCGCCGTATCGCACATGCGGTTGGCGAAGCCCCACTCGTTGTCGTACCAGGACAGGACGCGGACCAGCTTGCCGCCGACGACCTGGGTCTGGGTCAGGTCGAAGGTCGAGCTGGCCGGATTGTGATTGAAGTCCGTCGAGACCAGCGGTTCGTCGGTGGTGTCGAGGATGCCTTTCAGGCGCCCGCGCGCGGCCTTCTTGACCGCCGCGTTGACCTGTTCGACCGAGGTCCGGCGGCTGGCCACGACCTTGAGGTCGATCATCGATACGTTGGGCGTGGGCACCCGCACCGCCACGCCGTCGAGCTTGCCGTCGAGCTCCGGCAGCACGAGGCCGATCGCCCGCGCCGCGCCGGTCGAGGTGGGGATGATCGATTGCGCCGCCGACCGCGCCCGCCGAGGGTCGGCGTGCAGCGTGTCGAGGATGCGCTGATCGCCGGTGTAGGCGTGCACGGTGGTCATGTACCCCTGGCCGATCCCCACCGCCTCGTTCAGGACCTGGGCGACCGGCGCGAGGCAGTTGGTGGTGCACGAGGCGTTCGAGACCACCTTGTGGCTCTTGCGCAGCTTGCGATGGTTGACGCCGTACACGACCGTGAGGTCGGCGCCGCCCGCCGGCGCGGACACCAGGACGCGCCCGGCGCCCGCGTCGAGGTGCTTCGACGCGGCGTCCCGGTTCGCGAACAACCCGGTGCATTCGAGCGCGACATCGACCGCGAGGTCGCCCCATGGCAGCGCCGCGGGATCGCGTTCGGAGCAGACCTGGATCTTCCCGCCTCCGATGTCGATGGCGTTCTTGTAGGTCCTGATCGTTCCGGGAAACGGGCCATGGACCGAATCCCATCGCAGAAGATGCGCGTTGGTCTCGACCGCGCCGAGATCGTTGATGGCCACGACCTTCAGATCCTCCCGGCCGTCCTCGTGGATGGCCCTCAGTATGTTCCGGCCGATCCGTCCGAAACCGTTGATGGCGATACGCACTGCCATGAATGTCCTCCGTGGAAGATGTTTGGGGATGTCAGGAGATTCGCGCCTTGGCGGCGTCCACGATCGCTTCCGCGGTGAAACCGAAGCGCGGGAACAGTTCCTTGCCCGGCGCGGAGGCCCCGAACGACTCCATGCCGATCACGGCGCCCGCGTCGCCGACATAGCGCTCCCAGCCGAGGGGCGCGGCCGCTTCGATGGCGATCCGGACCGTGTCCGGGCGGAGGATCCCGTCCCGCTCCGCCCGCGGGCGTTCGTCGAACAGCTCTTGGCAAGGCATGGAAACGACCCGCGTGGGGATCCCGTCTTCCTCGAGCTTCGACCGCGCTTCCAGCGCGATCGCCGTCTCCGATCCCGTCGCGATCACCGTCACCCTGGCTCCACCCGTCGCCGGCGACAACTCGTAGGCGCCACCCGCGCACAGGTTCGCTTCCGAGTGCCCGGTCCGCGCCGGCGGCAGCCCTTGCCGGGTCAGCGCGATCACCGACGGTCCCTCCGTCCGGGTCAGCGCCAGGGCCCAGCATTCCGCCGTCTCGACGGCATCCGCCGGCCGGAACACGGCCAGGTTGGGAATGGCCCGCAGGCTCGCGAGGTGCTCGACCGGCTGGTGGGTGGGACCGTCTTCCCCGAGGCCGATGGAGTCGTGGGTCATGACGTGGATCGTTCTCTTACCCATGAGCGCGCTCAACCGCAGCGCCGGGCGCAGATAGTCGGTGAAGACGAGGAAGGTGCCGCCGTAGGGAATGACGCCGCCGTGCAGAGCCATGCCGTTCATGACCGCGCCCATGGCGTGTTCCCGGACGCCGTAATGGATATAGCGGCCGCCGTAATCGTCAGCCGACATCGGGTCGAGGGTCCCGGTCCTGGTGTTGTTGGAACCCGTGAGATCGGCCGAGCCGCCGACCGTTTCGGGGATGGCCGGATTGACGACTTCCAGGACCTTCTGGCTGGATTGCCGCGATGCCCACGCGGGCGCCTCGTCGACGAGGTGGCGCTTGAACGCCCTCAGACCGTCATCCCAGTTCTCGGGCAGTTCGCCGCTCATGGCCCGCCGGAATTCGTCCGCTCCCGCGCCGCCGCGAGACCCGAGACGCGCGGTCCAGGCGGCCCGCCCGCCGGCCCCGCGCCGACCCGCCTCGCGCCACGACGCCAGGATACCGTCGGGGATCTCGAACGGCGGCGACGTCCAGCCCAACGCCTCGCGCGCCGCGGCGACCTCGTCGGCGCCCAGGGCGGCGCCATGGGTGGCGGCGGTCCCCTGCTTGTTCGGGGCGCCGTAGCCGATGGTCGTGCGGCAGGCGATCAGCGACGGGCGGTCGGCGTTCTCCGCCCGCGCGATCGCCGCCGCGATCGCGTTCCCATCGTGGCCGTCGATGCCTTCGGCGTTCCAACCGTAGGATTCGAACCGGGCGATGTGGTCGTCGCTGACGCAGAGGTCCGTGGGACCGTCGATGGAGACCCCGTTGTCGTCGAACAGCACGATGAGCCTGTTCAGCCGCAGATGACCGGCGAGCGATGCCGCCTCGTGGCTGACGCCTTCCATCAGATCCCCGTCGCTGACGAGGACGAAGGTGCGGTGGTCGACGAGGTCGTCGCCGAAACGCGCCGCGAGGTGCCGTTCGGCGATGGCCATGCCGACGGCGTTGCCGAATCCCTGTCCCAACGGGCCGGTCGTCGTTTCGATTCCCCGGGCGTGCCCGTGCTCGGGATGGCCCGCCGTGCGGCTTCCCAGCTGGCGGAAATTCCTGATCTCGTCGATGTCGATGTCCGGATAACCCGTCAGATAGAGGAGGGCGTACAACAACATGGAGCCGTGACCCGCGGAAAGAACGAAGCGGTCGCGGTCGGGCCAGTCGGGCTCGGCGGCGTCGTAGCGGAGGAACCGCGTGAACAGCACCGTGGCCACGTCCGCCATGCCCATGGGCATACCCGGATGGCCGCTTGCGGCCGCCTCGACCGCGTCCATCGCGAGGACCCGGATCGCGTCGGCCATGTCATGACGCGAAACCGCCGGGGCAGGGTCCGAGGCATCCGGTAGGGACATACGCAAGCGCTCCGTCGTGGCGCGGTCGGGCGGCGCCGGGCCCCGCCGGCCGACGTGTCGTGGCCGGGCGCCACTATGGCGAATTACGTCCCTCGGGGGAACACCCCCGGGGTGGGAATCTCTCCGGCGGCGTCCGTCGATGTTCCCTGCGGGAGGGAGGCGGGAGCGCGCCGCCGCGCGACCCCGTTCAGCGGGCGCTCAGCCCCGCGAGATCCGGCGTTCTCTCGAACAGATACTCGCAGATGGCCAGCCCGCAGCTCGCCGAGTAGCCGCTGAGCGGTCCCGTGACGGCGCCGGCCGCGACCTCGACCGAGACCGCGCCCAACGCCTCGACGATGGCTTCCCTGGCGGCGCTCACGTAGTGGGGCGACGTCGAGAGAAGGCCGGCGATCACCACGACCTCCGGCGCGACGAGGCGCACGAACCCGGCGGCGACGCGCCCGAGCTCGAAACCCGCCGCCGTCATGGACGCGGACAGGGCGGGGTCCCCGTCGCGCCCGACCATGTCGAGGAGCGCGCGCGCCAGCCCGGTCGTGGAGATGCGCGCGGTATCCATGGCATCGCCATGCAGACGCCGGAGTACGCCGAGCCCGCCCGCGATCTCGTCCAGTGTCGTGGCGCCCGGACCGTTTCCGGTTACCGCCATGGCGCCGATCTGGCCGGGCGGCAGGGCGGCGCTACCACCGACGAGGCGTCCGTCCAGGACCAGCCCCGCCGCGATCCCGAGCCCGCAGGTGAACACCAGGGCATTCGCCCGTCCGTGCGCCGCGCCGAAGCGCGTCTCGGCGAGCGCGATGCCGCCCGGCAGCGACTCGATCCGCATCGGCAGGTCGAGGAGAGCGGAGAGCTCGACCCGCAACGGAACCTCGCGGGTCCATCCCAGAGAGGGCGCGCTGCTCACGCTTCCCCGCGCCGTATCCACCGCGCCGATGATCATGGCGAGGCCGCCGAACAGGCGGTCCCGGTCCGTGACGTGCGCGTGGATAAGGCGTCGACTCTCCTCGGCCACGGCCTTGATGACCGTGCCCGGGTCGTCGAGCGTGTCGAGGTTGAGTTCCACCCCCGCGACGACCTCGTTCTTGAGGTCGGCCAGGACGATCGTCTGGAGGGCCGCGGCGATGCCGATCCCGAGAACCCGTCCTCCTTGCGGCGCGATGTCCAGGAGCACCGGGAGGCGGCCTCGTCCGCGCGGCGTGCCGTCCGGTTCTTCCGGCAGTTCGCGCACCAGACCCGCGTCGAGCAGCTCGCGCGAAATGCGCGACAGCGCCGGTCTGGTCAGACCGAGCTCCGCGGCAATCTCGCCCCGCGACGACGGCCCGCGGAGCACGAGTTCCCGCAGCACCGCCCGCCGGTTTCGGTCGCCCAGACCGGCATGGGTCCGGGCTTCCGACGCGTCATCCGTCATCGCGGCATGATACACCGTTCGGCGCCGATGCGGTCGCATGGCGACGCGCCCGGACGCGGCGCGCCGCTTTCGGCGTCGCCCGGTCTCCCGGGCCGGCCTCCTCGAGTTCGTCGAGCGCCCGTGCCAGCGCGCAGAACGTCGGCACGTCGAGGTCTTCCGGACGCGCGGTCGGGGCGGTCCGGGCGCGCGCCAGAAGCCGGCCGACATCGACATCGAGGGACTTCAGGCTGGATCTCAGCATCTTGCGGCGCTGTCCGAATGCCGCGGACGTGACGCGCTCCAGGGACCGGCGATTGGCCGGGGCCAACGGCGGGTTCAGCGGCGCGAGGCCGACAACCGCCGACGCCACCTTCGGCGGCGGCACGAAGGCCGCGGACGGGACATCGAAATGCAGGACGGGTTTCGTCGCCCACTGAACGAGCACCGACAGGCGGCCGTATGGCTTCGTGCCGGGCCGGGCGACGAGACGCTCCGCGACTTCCTTCTGGAACATGAGGGTGAGCCCGTCGAAGCGGGCGAGATAGGGAATCCAGCGCGTGAGAAGCGCCGTGGCGATGTTGTAAGGCGGATTCGCGATGATCTTGGCCGGGCCCGAGACGCGCGCGGCGAGGTCCGTTTCGAGCGCGTCTTCGTTCATGACGACCAGCCTGTCCGGATAGACGGCGGCGAGCTCTCCGAGCGCGTTCACGCACCGGGCGTCCCGTTCGATCGCCACCACGCGCCGGGCGTCGGACTCGAGGATCGCGCGCGTGAGGCCTCCGGGGCCCGGTCCGATCTCCACGACCTCCACGCCGCGAAGGTTCCCCGCCGCCCGGACGATCCGCCGTGTCAGGTTGAGATCCAGAAGGAAGTTCTGCCCGAGGCGCTTCCGCGCGCTCAATCCGTGCCTCGCGATGACGTCCCCGAGAGGCGGCAGGGATCGCGGGTGGGCGCGGCGGTCCGGGCCTTCCTCTCCGCGCGCGTCAGTCATGCGCCGACGAGGGGAGATCCCGGGGCGACGCGGCCCGTCCCGCCATCCGGGCCGCCAGCTTGAAGGCGTTGATCATGCTGGTTTCGTCCGCCATGCCTCGGCCCGCGATGTCGAGCGCCGTCCCGTGATCGGGGGACGTGCGGACGAAGGGCAGGCCGAGCGTCACGTTGACGCCTCCCATGAAGTCGATGGCCTTCAGCGGGATGAGCGCCTGGTCGTGATACATGCAGATCGCGGCATCGTACATGGCGCGCGCGCCGGCGTGAAAAAGCGAGTCGGCCGGCAGCGGCCCCCGCGCGTCGATCCCATCGGCCCGCAGCGACTCGACGGCGGGTCGCACGATCGTTCGCTCTTCCTCTCCGAACAGGCCGTCCTCCCCCGCGTGGGGATTGAGGGCCGCGACCGCGAGGCGCGGCCGGTCGATGCCGAAGCGGGCGACGAGGGCGTCGCGCGTCACCCTGGCGGCCGTTTCGATGACCTCCGGGGTCAGCGCCGCGATGGCGTCTCCCAGCGCCATGTGGCCGGTCACGGGAACGACCCGCAGGCCGTCGCCGACGAGCATCATCGTCGGCTTCGGCGCCCGGGCGAGGACTCCCAGGTACTCCGTATGACCGGGATGGGGGAACTTCGACCGCGACAGCGTCGCCTTGTGAATCGGGTTCGTCACCACCGCCGCGGCCTCTCCCCGGCGCACCGTCGCCACGGCGGCGTCGATCGACCGGACGACGGCCGCGGAGTTGGCCGGATCGGGGCGTCCCGGCGCGACGTCGACCGGGACTTCGATCGCCATGACCGGCAACGACTCCCGGAACGCCGCCGGGGCTTCGGCGGCGGCTTCGATCCGCCGGACCGGAACGCCCAGGGCGAGGTCGCGACTCGTCGACTCCAGGCGGGAGGGACTGTCGACCGCGAAGAACGGGCTCAGGCCCTCGGACTCTCGCCGAAGCCAGCACTTCAACGTCAATTCGCCCCCGACCCCCGCGGGTTCGCCCATCGTGACGGCAATCGGACCGCCCCCGGAACGCGGGCGTCGTCGACCGCCGGACGTCATCGGGTCTCGATGGCCGCGTCGCGCCGCAGGTCCCGCAAGTAGCGGCGGGCCATCATCTCGAGCTGTTGCCGGCCGAGGCGTTCCCGTATCGCGTCCCGGCCTGACGGCGCGGCGGCCGGCGCCGTTCGGCCGCATACCATGAGGATGCGGATCCCTTCGTCCATCCGCAACGGTTCGCTGGCCTGGCCGACCGCGAGGTCGCCGATCGCGTCGCGAATGTTCCTGGGCACGTCGCCCAGCCGCACGGCGCCGAGATCGCCCGACCGCCCGATGTCGAGGTCCCGGCCGTAGCCGTCGAACGCATCGCAGCCCCGGACTTGCCTGCCGATCCGGCGGGCGGTCGCCAGTCTCGCCTGCACGGTCTGTTGCGAGGCCGACGGCGACAGGGGGATGAGTATTTCCTTCAGGTCGACGCGAACGTCGAGCGCGCTGGCTTCGCCCGCCCGGCGCTGGTCGCGCACATGGAGAATGTAGTATCCGCCGGGAACCTGGACAGGCTCGGAGATGTCGCCGGCGCTCAAGCCGGCGAGCGCCCGGTCGAGTTCGTCCGGCAACTCTCCCTCGCCGATCCAGCCGATATCGCCACCCGATCGCGACGTCGCGCCCTGGGAGAACTGCCGGGCCACGGCGGCGAACGGCGAACCGTTCCGCAACTGGCCGACGAGTCGCAGCGCCAGTCGACGGACGTCCCCCGATTGCCCGGGCGTATCGACGGCAAGGTATATCTCCGACACGAGACGCTGCCGGACGCCGCGGCGCGATTGCAGGCGCGCATGGACCTCCTCGACTTCTTCGTCGCCGATGTCGATGCGCGGCAGGATGCGCTGGCGGATCACTTTTCCCCATGCGATCTCGGCTCGGATCTTCGTCATGAGCGTGCTTTTCTCCAGTCCGCGCGACCGCAGGAAGTCACCCAGGCCGCCGTCGGGAAGATCGTTCTGCGTCTCCAGGAGGCGTTCGGCTTCCTCGATTTCGCCGTCCTCGACCGAGATATTCAGCCGCCGGGCCTCCTGCGTCTGTAGCTTCTCGTTCACGAGCGACCGAAGGACCTGCGGTTTCAGTCGGGCGCGCGTCTCGTCGTTGTCGGGCAGGTTGGCCGATATCAGGTTGAGGCGGAGTCTGTTCTCTACGTCGAGCGCGGAGATGACTTCTTCGTTCACGACGGCTTCGATTCCGACGATCTGGGCGGCGGCGGGTGTCGTCGCCGCGAAGAGCGCCGCCGCCGAGAACAGGGAACGCGCCAGAATTTTGGTGCCGGGACTCATCGAATCACGCTCGGTGCTCCGAGGTTGCGGACCGGCGAACGGGTTTCCGCGCCGGGGCCGCATACTCTACGTCAACTCGTGCCGGGATGGCACACCGGACCGGCGAAGCCCCGGTCAGCCAAGATGTTTAAGCCTTATGCGCACGGAGAAGTTCGTGAAGGGCCGTACGTCCCGATCCTCGATGAAACTACGGTCGAGTCGCAGTCCGAGCTCGATGCATTCGTCCAGGTAGGTCGCGCCGAAGCCCCAGGAAATCGTATCGCCATCGCCGCTCAGATCCCGTCTCGTGGCGGCGGTGACGGACCAGTAGTCGGTTATCCGGGCGCGACCCGCCAACCGTATCTCTTCCCGGTCCCTCAATTCGTCCGCCGTCGACTCGCGGTCGAGAGAAACGTAGCCGACGTCGGCGCGAATCGCCCGCGGACCGAATGTCAGGCCGATTTCGTTCCGCCGGATGGACAACCGGTCTCTGTCGAGACGGAGCCGATGCGTGTAATCGAGAAGCCGGTTCGGGGATATGTCGACCCGGCCGACATAGTCCGACCGGCGATTCTCGATGCCGGTCTTTTCGGCGAAAGTCCTGTCCGCGCGCGCGCGGAGCGATTGCCCGATCAGGGCCGTGGCGTAACCGCCCCGCGCGCCGTAGGCGCCGACCTTGAGCCCGTAGTTCATCCGATGGCCGCCTTCCCAACGATCCAGTCCCGGGAACCTGTTGACGCTGAAGAGGTTGCTGTCGTCGAATTCGAAACTCCGTGAATCCTCGTTCGGGATCTCGTCCGGATTGCCGCCGGAGGGCGCCGCGACGACGTCGACCGACGGCTCGACGATCTGGCTCACGTCGCCCCGACTCCGAATGAAGGGGTATCTCCATTGGAGGGCCAGTCTCGGCAGCAGCCGTCCCTTGAGCTCGTCCGGCGAGTCGCCCGGGCCGGACGGGTCGGGGATGTCGTCGATGTGGTACAGATCGCCCCGCACCGACGCGAGCAGGTTGTAGACTTGGCCGCTCGCGGACGTGTGCGGCAATCGCCAGTCGAGCCCGAGGGATAGCCGGCGGCTGTCGGCGCCGCCGCTCCGGCTCAACCCGAGGACATTGGCGTCCAGTCCCCAACGCTGTCCGAGGGGCCCCGGCCGGCCCACGAAATTGTAGTCGAGTTCGGGCAGGACCAGTGGCGTCTCGCCGGGATCGTCTTCCTGGCGGAGGCCTTGAAAGGCATAGGCGTTCGCCGACGCGTAGGTCCGGCCTCGGAATCCCTCCATGAAGGCGTTGCTGACGAGCGTGTCCTCGTCCGAGATCTCGTGCCGGCGCAGATAGGTGTCGTCCGTCGACCGCTTCGCCGTGAACCCCCAGCGCCAGGTGTCGTCGATGTGGAACGCGCCCGTCGTTTCGATGTGGCCCCGGGTCTCCTTGTTTCCGGTCCTTGCGTTGTTCTCGCCGCGTTCGTCGACATGGGTGACGCTACCCTGGACCTGCAATCGCCCGGCGTGGGTTCGTTCCCGATACTCGCCCGCCAGGAGGGCGCCTTCCTCGCTCGTATACAGGGGCGCGAGCGTGGCATCGCGATGCGGCGCCAGGTCGAAGTAGTACGGCACCTGAACTTTCGCCCCGAGTTCGCTGGAGCTCCCGTATGTCGGGGCCAGAAAACCGCTCCTGCGTTCGACCGTCGGGTCGGGATGGGAAAAGAAGGGGGTGTAGGCGACCGGGATGCCGAACACCTCCAGGAAGGCGTCGCGATAGTCCATGCGCCGCGCGCTCCGGTCGTGCGTGACCCGGTGAGCCTTGATCTGCCACAGGGGAGGGCGGTTCGGGCGATCCGGACAGGACCGACACGGGGAAAACACGGCTTTCGACATGTCGGTGCGGTTTCCGTCCGCACGACTCGCGGAGTTCGCGGCGAGCCGGGAGCCGTCCGTCATCAGCACCCGGATTTCCGATACGAATCCGTTGCGCAGTCCGTCCGACAACTCCACGTACTCCGCGAACAGCACGTCTCCCGACGGCTCCAGTATGGCGATGTCGCCGCGCGCGGCGACCAGGTCGCGCTGTTCGTCGTAGCTCACGGCGTCGGCACGGAGGATTCTGTCTCCCGACGCCAACTCGACGTTGCCGGTCGCCGTCACGACGCCGGATTCGCGATCGTACGTGAGCGTATCGGCGCTGAGCAGTACCGGGCCTTCGTCCGAACCGTCGGTGACTTGGGCCGATGCCAGGGCGCCGCCGGCCAGGGCGGCGCCGGCGAGCGTCGCGGCGAGAACGACGCTGACACGGCGTGTCGTCATGCGCGCTCAGCCATCCTCCAGATGGAGCAGGGTCGAGAGTCCGAGCAGGGCCGCGACCCCGGCGGGGCCCCAGGCCGCAAGCACCACGGGGACATTGCCGGACAGACCCATTGCGTAGGCGACATCCGCCAGGAAGTACAGAACGAAGCCGGCGAATACGCCGCCCGCCACGAGCAGCCCCGCCCCGCCGTGGCGCACCAGACGAATGGAAAAGGTCGCGGCGATGAGAACCATGGCGCAGAGAAGCAATGGTCCCGCCAGTATGGAGTGCAGGTGCAGTCGATGTCGAAGGGCGGAGAATCCGGCCTTCTCCAGCGTCGCGATGAAACCGGGCAGCAACCAGAAGGACAACGTCTCGGGCGGCGCGAGGCTGTTCTGTATCTGCTCCAGGGTGAGGGTGGTGGGGAGTCGGTGGTCGTCCACGCGCTTCACCGGGCGGTCGGGTCCGGTGAGGAGCACGTCCGAGAACCGCCAGTAACCCTCCTCCAGGGCCGCATTTCCGGCGTCGATGCGTCCGGCGAACCGGCCGTCCTCGTCGTACACGAATACGATGACGTCGCTCAATTCGGTCCCGTGCCGGGATACGCCCCTGGCGTGGAACACGGACTGGCCGGTCTCGTCGGCCTGCCGCAGCCAGAGGCCCGACCGCGAGATCGCGAGCAGACTGGTCTGTCCGCGCAGGTATCTGGATTCCAGGGATTCGTAAAGCGATGTCGTGGCCGAGGCCAGCGGGTTGAACACGGTCACGACCAACGCTCCCGTCAACAGGGCGATGGCGAGCGCCGGAAACAGAAACTGCCAGGCCGACAGACCCGCCGCGCGTGCGACGACGAGCTGGTTCGTTCGCGTGAGGCGGGCGAATGCCAACATGGCGCCGAACAGCGCGGCGAACGGCAGAACCTTCTGGGCCATGAAGGGAATCCGTAAAACGGCCATCTGGACGACGATCAGGAACGAGACGTTCTCCCGTCCCCAGGACCTTCGGAACAACTCGGCGAGATCGATCACGAATACCAGACCGAGCAGGACACCCGTCATGGTCGCGATGCCGACGATAAAATGGCGCCCGAGATACGCCGAGAGGGTCGGGGGCGGTCTCATCCCGCGCCTTCCGTTGCCATCGGCCGGTTCGCTCCCCACCAGCGCCGCGGTCGGATCCCCGACAGGATCCAGGTCGCTCCGGCGCTCGCCAGGATGACGTTCAGGTACAGCAGGGGCGTCAACCCGGGTATCGTCGAGATGACGGAGACGAGGCCGACTCCGACGATCTGGACCGTCGCCGCGCTCACCGCGGCGTACAGGAGTCGACGCCATTCGTAGCGACGGTCGAATTCACCCGAGAGGATGCCCGCGAGGGCGATCAGCACGAACGCGATACAGTATAACGGCGTCACGAGCCGTTTGTGCGCTTCCGCCCGAAACTCGTCGCGATGGCGGTTCCCGGTGTCCGTGTCCTTCGGGAACAGCAGCTCGTCGATATATCGCTCACCGGGTTCGCGCCACCGCGTCTCGGGCTGTTTGGCGATCAACGCCAGATCGAGCTCGTATCGGTCGAAATAGAGCAGCGACAACCGGGCGCTGTCTCGGCGCCGTTCCTGCCTGTTTCCGTTTTCCATGACGAACCGCGGGCCGGCAGGCGTCCGCGTCAGGACTCCCCTTTCCGCCATCACCGTGACCGGCCGGTCCGGCTCCCGGTCGTCGTGGACCAGGATTCCGCGCAATTCGCCGTCGCGTCGTTCCCGGACGTACACGGTGACGTCGTCGACGACCTCGTTGAACACGCCCTCGCGCATGAGCACGGTCGCGTAGTTGTGGCGGAACACGAACTGCTGGTCCTTGAAAGCCCTGAATCCCAAGGGCTGCGCATAGAGAGTCAACCCGTAGGTCGCGGCGGTGACCGCCAACGCCATGACGACGGCGGGGACGGCCAACGCCCGCTGGCTCAGTCCCGCTCCCTTCATGACGACGAGTTCGCTGTCGAAGCTCAACCGGTGATAGGTGAACAGGATCCCGCAAAGCAACGCGACGGGCAATATGACGGCGAGAACGCCCGGCAACAACAGGACGGTGAAGTAAAGGAACTGACTCGCGGAGAGCCCGCGATTCACGATCATGTCGACGAACCGCAGGCTCTGGGTCAGCCAGACGACACCCAGCAACGCCGCCGCGATGAACAGGGTGGGCGGGGCGAGCTGGCGCAGGATATAGCGTGACAGGCGGCTCATGGATGCATCGTACCCGATGAGGACGGGCGTCACCCATCTACTTCGCGCGGCCCGGACGGGACGACCGCTTTCCCGATTGCCATGAGAGCCCGGCCCGGAACCCCCGCGGGTTCCGCCCCGTCCGCCGCGCACCCCCTTCCGACCTCCCTCCGGAAGGGGGAGGGGTTCACTTCCGGCGTCGGCCGGTTAATATGCCCGCGTCGGCCGCCTTGACGACGCATCGCTCCGACCGGAATCGTGGGAGAGCGGAAGCGCGGGCGCCGGTTCGTGAGATCCGATCCTGAAGCGAGACGACTCCCATGCGCATCTCCTTTGCAAACATTTCGACTTCGCGCCGGGGCGCCCTCGTCGTGACCGCGACCGCCGACCGCGAGTTGTCGCGCACGGGACTCGCCGTCGACAAATCGATGGGCGGGGCGATCGGGAGGGCGATGGGATCGGGCAGGTTCTCCGGCAAGAAGGGGCAGGTCCTGGAGTTTCCCGCGCCCGCCGGATTGAAATGCAATCGGGTGCTCGTCGTCGGGATCGGCGAGGCGGCGGATGTCGCCGCGCTCGCCATGGAGGCGGCGGGCGGCGCCGTGGTGGGGCGTCTCGCGACCAGCGGAGAAACCGATGCCGCCGTGGCCGTCGATGCGATAAAGGGCTCGAAGATGAGCGTGGCCGAGGCCGCCGCGCGTCTGGCCTACGGCGCGCGCCTGGGCGGTTACCGGTTCGACCGGTACCGCACCAGGATCGAGGACGACAAGAAGCCGAGTCTCGGATCCGTCGTGGTCATGTCCCGCGACGCCGCCGGCGCGAGGAAGGCCTACGCGTCCCTGGACAGCGTTGCCTCGGGCGTTCGCATGACCCGCGATCTGGTGAGCGAGCCGGCGAACGTCAAGTACGCGGAGACCATCGCCGAGGACGCGCGTGAATTGCAGAGTCTCGGGGTCAAGGTGGAGGTGCTCGGCGAGCGCCGTATGCGGCAGATGGGCATGGGGGCGCTCCTGGGCGTCAATCAGGGCAGCGAACGCGAAGCGAAGCTGCTGGTCATGCAGTGGAACGGCGCGCCGCGGCAGGCCGGGCGACACCCCGTCGCTTTCGTCGGCAAGGGCGTGACTTTCGACACCGGGGGTATCTCCATCAAGCCGTCCGGCGGCATGGAGGACATGAAGTGGGACATGGCGGGTGCCGGCGCGGTGATCGGCGCGATGCGCGCCCTCGCCGCGAGAAAGGCGCGGGCGAACGTCGTCGGCGTTTGCGGTCTGGTCGAGAACATGCCGTCGGGTACGGCCCAGCGGCCGGGCGACGTCGTGAAATCGATGTCGGGCCGAACCATCGAGGTGATCAACACCGACGCCGAGGGGCGCCTGGTTCTGGCGGATGCGCTCTGGTATACCCAGAAGAGGTTCAAGCCGCGGGCGATGGTCGATCTCGCCACTCTCACCGGGGCCATTGTCGTCTCGTTGGGGCACGTGCACGCCGGACTGTTCTCCGACAACGACGATCTGGCGAACGCGCTGATCGCCGCCGGCAAGGCCGAAGGCGAGACGGTGTGGCGCCTTCCCCTCGACGACCAGTACGACAAGGACATCGACTCGGACATCGCCGACGTGAAGAACGTCGGCTCCGGACGGGCCGCCGGCAGCATTACGGCGGCGCAGTTCCTCAAACGGTTCGCCAACGACGTGCCGTGGGCCCACCTCGACATCGCCGGGATGGCGTGGTCCGGCAAGGCGAAGCCGACCGTGCCCAAGGGCGCGACCGGGTTCGGCGTTCGCCTGCTCGACCGGTTGGTCGCGGACAACTACGAGGTCCCCGTGACGGGCGATACCAAGCCGTCCGCATGACCGTGGTCAGCTTCTACCATCTCCAGCGCACGTCCCTGGACCGGGCGCTGCCGAAGCTCCTCGAGAAGGTCCTGGAGAGCGGACACCGGGCCGTGGTGACCGTCGGCTCGGAGGAGCAGGTCGAGGCGCTCGGCACGGCGCTCTGGACATACGAGCAGCGGTCGTTCCTGCCGCACGGCTCGGCCGCGGACGGGTATGCCGATCGCCAGCCCGTCTACCTTACCGCCGACGACGAGAATCCCAACGGCTCGGACGTGCTGGTGCTCGTGGACGGCGCCGCGTCGGCGAACCTGGGCGCGTTCGACAGGGTTCTCGACATGTTCGACGGCCATGATGCCGGGGCCGTGGAAGCGGCGCGGGCCCGCTGGCGCGACCTCAAGGATGCCGGTCACGAGCTGACGTACTGGCAGCAGACGGAGCGGGGCGGCTGGGAACGGAAAGGGTGACCCGCGCGGGCCGTGACGACGGGCATCCCGTATGCGGCAGTGGATACGAGAAGGGAGATCATGGTGGCGATGGTGCGCGGCTACCCGGCGACGTCGGATCGGTCGAGAGGCTGGCTCCGCTACCTCTATCGCAAGGCGACGACGCCGGACAACTGGGACAAGGACGGCCGGCCGCACGCGCACTGGGACGACGTCACCAACGAGCCCATGGCGTCGTGGCACCGCATGGATCTGGTGAGAAGCAGTTTCGCGATACCGCTGATGGCCGACCGCACCCCGGCGTGGCGCGAAGTCTACGGCCGTATCCTGGATGAGTTGGTCATCCGCTTCACCGGCTACTGGACGGCCAGGGACTGGCTCGAACAGATCGGCGACGACCCGAGCCGCGGGCAATATCCGGAGGAATGGTACCGGACGCTGATCCCGCCGTTCCTTCGCGGGAAATACGACGTGCCGGGTTGGACCGCCAACGGCGTCGAGCCGTGGGGCCTGCAAATGGACCCGGTCGCCGCCGACGGCAACCTGTTCTTCAAGGGAGACTTCCTGTTCGTGCTGGGTCTCCATCTCTATGTCACCGGCGACGAAAAGTGGAACCGGCCCTTCGACATGGTGCGCGACGGCGCCGACACGTTCTCCTGGACCCACACGCGGATCGCCGAGCGCCTGTTCTCCCAGATGACGAAACGGCCGGAGGGGGTCCACTGCGAGAACACCAAGATCTGGCCCATGTGAATAAGCCGCGCGGGGCTCGGTCTGGGCCTCCACGATATGCTCTACGGCAGCGATTTCCGTCTCGCCTTCGATGCTTTCTGGGACTATGCGAAACGAAACTACAACCCGATCCGGGACGGCAAGGTCACGGGTTCGCTGACGATGTACTACGACCCGCTGGTTCCCTGTCACCACCCTGTCGGCGACAGCTACAACTTTCAGTTCGGCACGGCGCACGCTGTGTTGCCGTTGTACCCCGGCGACGCCCGTGTGCTGTACGACGACGCCATCGGCCGCCTGAATTGGCGCGAAGGGGCGTCCATAAGCCCGGAAAATGCCGAGGATCCGATGGCGTCATTCGTCCAGCTCATGGCCCGGTTCCTGGCGCGTGAATTCGGGGACGAGGCGGTCGACGCCAGGCTGAAAGCCCATTCGGAGGCCAACGACGAGCCGAGCTGGGACACCGGGACCGGCGAATTCACGTGGCGGTTCGGGCTCGACGAACCGCACCCGAGGGGTCAGATGAACGCCACCGCAGCCCTGGCCGAGGCAGCCGCGCCGGGTGCCTGGGCCGATCTGATCGGCCGGCCCAATCTGCGCAAATTCCTGGA
The DNA here is from genome assembly GCA_958295725.1 of uncultured Alphaproteobacteria bacterium. GTDB lineage: Bacteria > Pseudomonadota > Alphaproteobacteria > UBA2966 > UBA2966 > UBA2966. The sequence continues at coordinate 473,200 of OY282368.1, forward strand.
GCCGACGGTCCATGACGTCGATTTTCCGAAGGTCTGCCTGTCGCAGGCGTTCTATGACGTCGAGCGCCGTCTGCTGGCGGTCGCGACGGACGCCGGCGCGCCCAACGCGGCGGGAGAGCCGACGACCTTCCGCATCGCCAATGTCGATCCGGATCGCTGCACCGTCGTGGCCGACGGCGCGGTGTCGGACGATTGGCGCGCCGTCGAAGGGGATGTGGAAGTCTCGACCACGGTCGGCGAGCACACTTTTGTCATCCGCGTCAACTGAGCCGGGGGAGCGCGGCCGGTTCACGGAATCGCGAAGAGGGTTTTCGGACCTGTATCGGGGAGAACGCCAGTTCGGCCCGGGCGGCGCGGCCGGCGACGTCGGTTGCGGCGCCCCCGGGCCCCGGCTATAAGGCGCGCCATTCGCCTCTTCGATAGGACGACCGTTCATGGCGCTCGAGCGAACCCTGTCCATCATCAAGCCCGACGCGACCCGGCGGAATCTGACGGGCCGTATCAACGCCGAGTTCGAAGGGGCCGGGCTGCGCATTGTCGCCCAGAAACGGATCCGGCTCACGCGGGAGCGCGCCGAGGGATTCTACGCCGTCCATCGGGATCGTCCTTTCTTCGACGCGCTGTGTGCGTTCATGACGTCGGGACCGGTCGTGGTTCAGGTCCTGGAAGGCGACGACGCGATCCGGCGCAACCGGGACATCATGGGCGCGACGAGCCCCGAGGAAGCCGCGCCCGGCACGATCCGCGCGGAGTTCGCCGAATCCATCGAAGCCAACAGCGTACACGGTTCGGACTCGTCCGACACGGCGGCGGACGAGATCGCCTTCTTCTTCGGGGAAGAGGAAATCGTCGGTTAGCGCGCGACCGGGGGATTGATCGACGCGTCCGCGGGGCCGTCGGCTCCGTCGATCCGGACGATCTCGTCGACGACGCGCACCCGTCCCTCCGCGATCCAGCGAACGGCCAGGGGCAGGCACTCGTGCTCGCTCTCCAGTACGCGCGCGGCAAGATCCTCGGGCGTATCGGCCGGAAGCACCGGCACGGCGGACTGAACGATAACGGGTCCCTCATCCAGGCCGGCGCGGACGAAATGGACCGTGCATCCGCTGAATCTCACCCCCGACCGGATGGCCCGCTCGTGGGTTCTCAAACCTCTGAACGCGGGCAACAGGGACGGGTGAACGTTGACGACGCGATCGCGCCAGATATCGAGGAAAGTCCCGGTCAGGACGCGCATGAAACCGGCGGCGCACACCAGTTCGACGCCGGCGCGCCGGAGGGAACCGGTGAGCGCTTCCTCGAACGTGGACCGGTTCCCGAACGCGCGATGCCCGACGATCTCCGTCGGGAGCCCCGCGTCGCGCGCGCGTTTCAGGCCCCCGGCCCCGGGCTCGTTCGAGATCACGAGCGCGATCTCGGCGGGATACGCCGGCTCCGCGCAGGCGTCGATCAGCGCCTGGAGGTTGGTGCCGCGCCCCGAGATCAGGACCCCGATTCGCAGGGTCACAACTCGAGGTCTCCCCCGATCCCGACGCTCGGGCCTTCTCCCGTCCCGTCCACGATCGCGCCGATGCGAAAGACCGTTTCACCCCGGTCGCTGAAGAACCGGATGGCTTCTTCCGCTCGTCCGGCGGCGGCGACGACGGCCATGCCAACGCCCATGTTGAAGGTCCGGAGGGCATCGGCCGGCGGAACGCCGCCCTCGTTCACGAGCCACCGGAATACCGGGGGCACGGGCCACGACGCGGCGTCGATCTCGGCGCGAACGCCGTCGGGCAGTACGCGGGCGAGATTGCCCGCCAGTCCGCCTCCCGTGACGTGCGCCAGGGCATGGACGAGACGCGACCGGACCGCGGCAAGGCAGGCGCCGACGTATATCCGCGTGGGTTCGAGGAGCGCGTGTCCGAGAGGTCGTCCGGGTTCGAAGGGCGCGGGATCCGCGTAGCTCAGGGACAGTCGGGAAACGATCGACCTGACGAGGGAAAACCCGTTCGAATGGAGCCCGTTCGAGGCGAGACCGAGAACGACGTCGCCGGGCCGCACGCGTTCGCCGGTGACTTGCGCGCCGCGCTCCACCGCGCCGACGGCGAACCCCGCCAGATCGTACCCGGACTTCGGGTAGAGGCCGGGCAGTTCGGCCGTTTCGCCCCCGACAAGGGCGCAACCGGCCTCGACGCAGGCGTCCGCGATACCTTCGACGATGGCCTCCCCGGCGACCGCGTCGAGCTTTCCCGTCGCCAGATAGTCCAGGAAGAAGAGCGGCTCGGCGCCGTGGACGACGAGGTCGTTCACGCACATGGCGACCAGATCCGCGCCCACCGTGCGATGTCGGCCGACGTCGCGCGCGACCAGCAGTTTCGTGCCGACACCGTCCGTCGCGGCGACGAGGATCGGGTCTTCGTAGCCGGCGTTCCCGAGGTCGAAGAAGGCTCCGAATCCGCCGATCTCGGCGTCGCCGCCGGGTCTTCGCGTGGCCGCGGCGAGAGGCGCGATCCTGCGGACGAACCGGTCGCCGGCATCGATATCGACGCCGGCGGCTCGATAGGCGCTTGTGGAGGGGGTCGGGTTCCGGGAGTCCTTGTTGATGGCGATTCCGATCCCAAGTATGCTGCCGCGACGTCCGTCGAACATAGCGAATCCGGGCCCGTTTGCAATGATCCCCGCCGTGGGCGAGGGGGCGATTCGAATCGCCTCTGTCTGCATGGTCCTCTGCATGGTTCCGCACGCGGCCGTCTTCGCCGGAGATCCGCCGGTCCGGGCACGGTCTTCCGACTTCTATTCCGTTGCGAATATCGCTGTCGACGCGGTCGCGGAGACGGCTACCGCGGCGCGTGAGATCGCGCTCGCGTCGGGACAGCGGGAAGCTCTGAATCGCTTGATTCGCCGCCTTGCCTCGCGCGCGTACCATCCGCGGATACCCAGGCTCGAGGACGCCGCGGTCGCCACGCTGGTCCGGGGAATCGAGATCGAGGGGGAAAAGACCTCCCCGAATCGTTACCTGGCCGACCTGACGGTGAGCTTCAAGAGGGACCGGGTCAGGGACCTGCTTCGGGAGAGCGGGATTCCGTTCGGCGAGACGCCGAGCAAACCGCTGCTCGTGTTGCCGGTATACGAGGCGGCCGGCGCCCGTAACCTGTGGGACGATCCGAATCCCTGGCGGGCGGCCTGGCGGGCGCGGGCGGAACGGGATTCGGCGGTGCCATTCGTCGTGCCGGTCGGCGACCTGGCCGATGTCGCGACCATCGGCGCGCGGCAGGCTCTCGTCGGCGACGAAACGGCGCTGGCGGCGGTCGCGCGGAGATACGGGGTTGCAGACGTGCTGGTCGCCCACGCCGTCCTGCGCCACGATCTCGCCGCCGGAGTTCCGCGCCTTTCCGTCACCTTGCACCGACACGGATCGGAGAGCGGTTCGGTGTCGGCGGGGAGCTTCGGCGGCGCGTCCCGAACGACGGTCGACGCGCTCCTGAAGAGGGCCGCCGACGAGGCCGCGTCGCGGATAGAAGACGACTGGAAGCGCCTGATGCTCCTGCGCTTCGAGGACGAGGGAGTGCTCGGCGTGAGCGTGCCGCTCTCGGGCCTCGCCGACTGGACGGAGGTTCGATCCCGGCTGTCCCTGGCGCCCGAGATCGGCGGGGTGGAGATACTCGAGATGAACCGGGAGGCGGCGCGGGTCGTGCTGCGCCATTTCGGATCGACGCGGCAGTTGGCCGTGGCCCTCGCGCAGCGCGACCTCGATCTGGTGGAGGAAGAAGGGTACTGGTTCGTGCGTTCGCGCGGGAAGCGGGACGTGACGACCGGCGAGAGTCGGGCCGCGGACAAGTGAATCTCCCGAACGCCCTGTCCCTGGGACGCCTCCTCGCCGTTCCCGTCATCGTCTGGCTTCTCCTGCAGGAAGCATACGTCGGCGCGTTTCTGGTTTTCGTGCTCGCCGGGGTGTCCGACGCCGTCGACGGCTACATCGCCAAACAGTTCGGGATGGATACCGAAATCGGCAGGTTTCTCGACCCCATCGCCGACAAGACGCTCCTCGTATCGATATACATCACGCTCGGGCACCAGGAGATCCTTCCCGTCTGGCTGGTCATTCTCGTGGTGTCCCGCGATCTCCTGATCGTCGGCGGGGCATTGCTCGCCTACACCATGTCCCAACCCATGCGGCCGACGCCGCTGTTCATCAGCAAGATCAACACGGTTCTGCAGATTTCCCTGGCGGCGACGGTGCTGGGGGACATCGCGTTCCAGGTGGGACTGGCGGGGCTCGCCACGGTGCTGATATACGCGGTCGCGGCGAGCACCGCCCTGTCGGGCGCCCGATACCTGGCCAACTGGATACGGAACAGCGGCATGGAGCAACCTCGATGATCCGGTGCGACCGGCTTCTCGTCTGGGCCGCGGGAATCGCCGTGGCCGTGCTTCTCCTGTATCTCCTGCGGACCATTCTGTTGCCGTTCGTCGTCGGGTTCGCGGTCGCCTATCTGCTCGACCCGGCGGCGGACCGCCTGGAGGCGGCCGGCCTTTCCCGAACGCTTGCGACCACGACGATCGTCGCCGGGTTTTTCGCGCTCGCCATCCTGTCGATTCTCGCTCTTTTCCCGCCGCTGGAAGCCCAGACCACGGGTTTTCTGGCGCGAGTCCCCGAGTACGCGGAGCGGATTCGCGGGCTGGCCCCTCTCGTTCTGGAGGGCCGGATTCCGGGATTCGATGCCGCGGCCCTCGAAAAGGTGCGGGGTATCGCGGTGGGGCTGGCGGAGGGGTCGGCCGCCTGGCTCGCGGCGCTGACGGGTATCTGGCGCGGAGGGATCTTCCTCTTCAACTTCTTCTCGCTGCTCTTCGTCACGCCGGTCGTGGCTTTCTATCTGATCCGCGATTGGGATCGCGTCGTCGCCAGGGTCGACGCTCTCCTGCCCAGGCGGGGCGTGGAAACGATCCGGCAGCAGATGCGCCTCGTCGACCAGGCGCTTTCCGGCTTCATTCGCGGCCAGGGCACGGTCGCCCTCGTTCTGGGCGTGATCTTCGCCGTCGGATGGTCGCTGGTCGGGCTGGAGTTCGGCCTGCTCATCGGCCTCGGCGCCGGATTGCTCGCGTTCATACCCTATGTCGGCGCCGTCATCGGTTTCGGAACCGCGTTCGTCGTGGCGTTGGTGCAGTTCGGGCTCGATCCGCTGCCCCTGGGTCTCGTCGCCCTGGTGTTCGTGATCGGACAGACCCTGGACGCGTTCTACCTGACGCCCACTCTCGTCGGCGGACGGATCGGGCTCCATCCGGTTTGGGTCATATTCGCGCTCATGGCGGGCGGCACCCTGTTCGGAATCGTCGGGATCCTCGTGGCCGTGCCCACGGCTGCGGTGATCGGGGTCCTCGTCCGCTTCTGGGTCGAGCGCTACCGCCGGAGCGGTTATTTCCTGGAAGAGGGGCGGGGCGACTCTTGAGTCGGGACCGGGCGCAGCTCGCCCTGGACCTCGGCCGGCGGCAGGCCCTGTGTCGGGACGATTTCCTCGTCGCCCCGTGCAACTCGGACGCGGTGGCCTGGCTCGACCGCTGGCCCCGTTGGCCGGGTCGCGGGCTCGTCGTGCACGGTCCCGCCGGGTGCGGGAAGACGCATCTCGCGCACGTCTTCCGGGCGCGTTCCGGCGCCCGCATCGCGCGGGCGTCCGAGGTGGCGGCATCGGGCGCCTACGCGCGGTCCGCCGATCTGGTCGTCGAGGACGTCGATTCGGGCGTCGACGCGCGGGCCCTTCTCCATACCTACAACGCCGCGGTCGAGCGCGGCGGGAGCCTGTTGATGACGAGCAGGCGTCCGCCCCGGTTCTGGGACGCCGACCTGCCCGATCTTCGTTCCCGCGTCAACGCGCTGGGATCGGTCGCCGTCGGGCTGCCGGACGACGCGCTGCTCGCGGCGGTTCTGGTCAAGCTGCTCGCGGACCGGCAACTCCGGGTCGGAAACGCGGTCGTGATGTATCTGACGCGCAACATGGAGCGTTCGTTCCGCGCGGCTCGTGATATCGTCGAGGCGCTCGACGAACGTTCGCTCGCCGACCGGCGGGAAATAACGGTTCCGCTCGTGCGCCGGATATTGGCTCGTCGTCGAGACCTGGAAGGAGGTTAGGCATGGATCTCGGTATCGCGGGGAAGAGGGCGCTCGTATGCGCCTCGAGTCGCGGCCTCGGCAAGGCCTGCGCGTTCTCGCTCGCGCGGGAAGGCGTCGACGTGACCGTCACCGGCCGTACGCCGGAAACCGTCGAGGCGGCCGCCGGGGAGATCCGGGCCGCGACGGCGGCGAAGGTCGCGGCCGTCGTCGGCGACATCACGACCGAAGAGGGCCGCGAGGCGGCGCTGAATGCGTGTCCCGAGCCGGATATCCTGGTCAACAACGCCGGAGGTCCGCCGCCCGGCAACTTTCGGGATTTCACGCGGGAGGACTGGATCGGGGCTCTGGACGCCAACATGCTGACGGCCATCGCCCTGATCAAGGCGACGATCGACGGCATGATCGAGCGCCGATGGGGCCGCATCGTCAACATCACGTCCGGCTCCGTGAAGGCGCCTGTCGACATTCTGGTGCTGTCGAACGGCGCGAGAACGGGCCTCACCGGCGCGGCCGGCACCATCGCCCGCGAGGTCGCCGGACACAACGTGACGATCAACAACCTGCTTCCCGGAGAGATACTGACCGATCGTCTTCGCGCCACGACCGAGGCCGTCGCCAGACGCGAGGGGGTGAGTCCCGAAGAAGCCGCGGAGCGCCGAATCGCGCGGATTCCGGTCGGCCGGTTCGGCACGCCCGAGGAATTCGGGGAGGCCTGCGCGTTCCTGTGCGGCGACAAGGCGGGCTATATCACCGCCCAGAGCATTTTGCTGGACGGCGGGCTGAATCCCGCGCTGTTCTGACGGAGGCGCTTCAGGTCAGCCTGAGGTCCCGGGACCAGGAGTCGTATCGCTCGAGCCGGCGCGTGGTCTCGGTGTAGGCGGCGGGCCCGGCGAGCGTCGCGATCTCCCCGACGTCGCCGGGTTCGATCCGGATCAGGCCGTCGCGCGCGTAAGGGTAGCGATTGATGTCGCCCGGTCGTTCGACCGCGGACGTGTTCATCGCCACGACCGTCCCCGATACCGGAGCGATCAGGTCGAAGGGTTCGCGGTAGGCGTCGAGCCAGCCGAACGGCGACCCCCGGACGATACGGTCGCCCGGCGCCGGCAGTTCGACGAACAGCGCTTCCCCGAGATGCCGCTGTCCGAAGTCGGTGAGCCCGATCGTGGCCCGGCCGTCGGACCCGGTCCCGACCCACAGGTGATCCTCGCCGTAGCGCAGCCCGTAGGGAGACAGGGTGTCCACCCTGGCGTCGTCGCGCACCCGCCGTTCCCGGAAGGGGCAGGGGACGATTCGCGCGTCGTGGCGCGCGTCGCGCACGCCGATCTGGAGGACGCCGTCGTCCCGGGCATGGGCGCTCGCAACGAATCCCAACCCCAGGCTCGAGGCGCCGTCCAGCAGGTCGGGAGACAACGGGCCGCTCGTGACCTGTCCGATCCGTTCGCCGTCCTTGAAGATGGGGCACCCGTGGCGGATCGTGGGCCGTCCCTCCACCTCCAGTCCCACCAGTTTTCGCGGCGTTCCCCGTTCGGCGACGGCGGCCAGCGCCTCCCGCCCGATGAAGTCCTTGTACGGTTTCACCACCCATCCGAGACCGACCTCGTGGGGGTAGGTCCGGTCGTCCATGTCGTTGCCGTTGAGCAGGTAGCCGGCTTCGGTGCGTGCGCTCTCGCGGGCGGCGACCCCGTGCGGCGCGATACCCAGCGGACGCCCGGCGCGCATCAGCGCCCGCCACACGCACGGGGCGAAGTCCCGGGAAACGCAGATCTCGTATCCCCGCTCGCCGGTGTATCCGGTGCGGCTGACGATGCAGCGGACCTCCGTCTCGTCGGTCATGACGGTGGTTTCCGCGAGCCGGTAGTAGGCCATCTTCGAAAGATCGGCCTCGGTGATCTTCTGCAGGACCTCGCTCGAATAGGGCCCCTGGAGGGCGAGGAGGGCGAGCTCCGCCGAGCGGTCGCGGACGTGCGCGTCGAGGCCCTGGGCGTGCTTCAGGGCCCAGCGATAGTCCTCGTCGGTCTTGGTGACGTTGACGACCCAGAGGAATCGGTCTTCCGCCAGGCGGAGGCAGACCAGATCGTCGATGACGTGGCCGTCTTCGCCGCACATGACGGTGTAGAGGGCCTGGTCGACGTCGAGGCGGGCGGCGTCGTTCGTGATCAGCCTGTCCACCAGCGTCAACGCGTCCCTGCCGCTGAATTCGAGCTCTCCCATGTGGGACACGTCGCAGAGGCTGACCCGTTCCCGTATGGCCCGATGCTCCTCGGCGTGGCCCACGTACTCGACGGGCCGGGCGAAGCCCTTGAGGTTGACCATGCGTCTCGCCGACGCCGCGTGGATGTCGAACAACGGCGTTTTCTTCATGGCTTCCTGCTCGGCGTTTCAGTCGGCGCGGGGAGGCGCGGACGGGTCTCCGGCCGCGTTTCGCGGGAACCAGCGCGCGTCGTTCTCGCTGCCGTGGGGCACGACGTGCGAAGGCTTGCGACGCTGGATCGCCACCCAGTCGTGGAATACGGGAGTCTTGAAGGCCCAGCGGGCGGCGCCGACCGGGATTTGCGTCAACGGCCAGCTGATCCGGGACCAGAGTTGAGCGTGCTCCGTAACCGGACGCCAGCGCGTTTCCCATTCGGTGAGCGCGCGCTCGACGTCCCGATGATCGACCAGATGGCTGGCGAGCGACAGGGCGTTGCAGATGGCCATGCCGCACCCCTGACCGAGTCCCGGGACCATAGCGTGACCGGCATCACCAATGACCGCCGCGCGGCCGACGCGCCAGTGCCTGGACTCGACGGTTTCGAAGACGTCGTAGCGTTGCTCATCTCCGACGCGGTCGATCATCGATTCCATGAACGGGAAGTGGCGAATCCAGGACTCCTTGTGAAGGGGAACCCGGGATGCCTGGCCGTCCCTCACCCGTCCCGTGAAGCACAGGTAGAAGACGTCGCTCGTGCACGGCGTGTACAGCAACCGCCGCCTGCCGTTCCACCAGGAGCGCAGCAGTTTCCCTTCTTCGGTGTCCCCGTAGCCTCCCTCGTGCGGCACCAGCACGCGGATCGCCCCATCCGCGTGCGTCCGGCGGCTTCGCAGGAGGCCGAGGGAGTCCCGGACCTTGGAGTTGACCCCGTCCGCGCCGACGACGAGATCCGCTCGAAAAGTCTTTCCGTCGGCGGTTTCGAGTTCGCCTTCGGGCCGCGCGGAAACGACCTCGGAACCGGTGGCGACGTCCACCCCCGCCCGGGTCGCTGCGCCATGAATGGCCATGAGGAGTCGCTGCCGCGTGACGCAGAACATTCGGACGCCGCTGTCGCTGTGTGGAGGCGGGAAGGGCAGCGAACGGATGATGCGTTGCTCCGCGTCCCGCTCGAGGTATCGGGGCGGCGGGTTGCAATCGGCGAAGGCATCGTCGGCGGCCCGGATATTCGCGAGCGCACGGACGCCGTTCTCCCACGTCCAGATTCCCGCACCGAACGCCCGTACCTCGGGAGACCGCTCGTGGACGCGCACGGACCACCCGCGCTGGGCCAGCGCCGCGGCCATCGTGAGGCCGGAGAAGCCCGCACCGGCTATCTCCGCGTGTCGGGTCACGCGCTCGCGTCCGGCGCTTCGGAAAACGACCTATCCAAAGAGCATCTCGCAGGCGCGCAGGAATTTCTCGGGTCGTTCGTAGGCGACATTGTGCCCGCACCGGGACAACAGGACGACATCGGAAGTCGGGATCTCCCGGGCGAGGACCAGCGTCGTTTTGTCCGGGGGGAAAGATGCGTCCTGTCGGCCGTGCACGAACAGAACGTCACAGTCGATCCGGGAGAGTTCGTCCCGGGTCACGGCCGAGGCGTCGACGAAATGTTGCCGGTCCTTCTCGAACATCGCCTTGAAGTACTCGCGATACCCGGGCCTGGTCAGGATCGTCTTGCGGTGGGCGACGTGATGGTCCGTGATGATCGACTTGTCGACGACCATGTGCTCCGCGACGCCACGGATGGCTTCGTCCGTTTCCGGATAGGTCCATGCGCGGTTTCGCGCGTCGGGGACCTCGAAACTGGCCCCCATGGTGCCGGTGGCCATGACCTTCGTGATCCGGCCGGTTCGGGCGGCGAGCTTGAGCGCGAACGCGCCGGAGAGCGAGTGCCCGATGACGCCGATCGGCCCGTCGGGAAGCCGGTCCGCCAGGTGCAGACCCTGACGAAGCCACATCTCGATATCGAAGTACGGCATCTCCGGTTTCAGTCCCGATTGACCGAAGCCGACGAGGTCCGCGGCCAATATCCGGTAGCGTTCGCCGAGAGGCCCGAGAACGCGTTCGAAGTTGGCGATGACCGAGGCACCGGCCCCCGACCCGTGCAGCATCATGATCGGGAAGCCGCTTCCGCCCTCCCAGACGTGAACGGTCGTCCCTTCGAATTCGATATCCCGTTCCTCAAGCGGCATGAAGCGAACGTCCTTCGGCTTGCGGCGTCCCGACGCGGGGAGCGGTGGCGCGGAGGCGGCGGTTGCCGCCATCCACGCCGGATCGTTTCGGGGGCGTATCGCGGCGGTCGGCCTGACGGGCGTGGAGCGGCCCGCTAGTCGCCGGCCTTGCGGGCCTCTTCCACCCAGCCGTCGAACTCGGCCTTGTTGTTGGCGATCCACTGCTCCGCGTGGCGTGTCAGGTCTTCCTCGGAGTCCTCGCCGTTCTTCATGGCCAGGTTCTGGGTCACTCGATCCTCGAGGCTGACCTTGACGAGCTCGAACAGTTTCCTGGCCCGCGGGTTCTTGGCCAGCCACTTCCTGTTCGCGGCGACGTAGTACTGGGTCGCGGCCCAACCGAGGTTGCACGACGCCCCGGCGCCGGCGGCGCAGGACTTCAGTCCTTCCTGCGTCGTGTTGGCCTTGGCGCCGTCCGGAAGGTCGGTGTAGGGCACCGTGATCCAGACCAGGTCCTCGCCCGGCGTCATCTGGATGGTGGCCGTGTTCGGATACCAGGCGTAGAGGAGCACGGAGTCCCCGCGCTTCAATCGGCCGACCGTATCCCCGACCAGCACGTTGTACTCGCCCTGAACGTGCTTCACGTGGTCGTCCAGCCCGTATGCGCCGATATGGTGGTTGATGAACTTCTCGCAGTTCCAGCCGGGATTGCAGCCGATCAGGTCCGCCTTGCCGTCGCCGTCGCCGTCGAAGAGCTTCCTGATGTCGTCCTTCTTGAGGTCGTCGAGGCTCGTTATGCCGTGGGCCTCCGCCGTTTTCCTGTCGATCAGATAACCCTGGATGGAACCCGGATTCATGAGCGGCCCGACCAGTTCGACGTCGGCCTTGACTTTCTCGATGAAGGCGCTGGCGTTCGGTATCACGGCGTCCGTATCGTAATCGACGTCGCCTTGCGCGACGGCGGGATAACGCGCCGGATTGTTGAGCGTCTTCGGCTCCGCGACGGTATAGCCGAGGCGCTCCAGACCGATCTTCAGAATCCTTTCGCCGAACCAGAACGTGTCCCAGGTGGCCCGGGCCGGCTTGGCCGACTTCTCGGCGGCGCCGGATTCCGTCACGGGCGCCGCCAGGGCGAACAATACGAGACTGGCGACGATGCCGACGTTGCGTAGGCTGATATTCATTCCCGCCTCCCCATTCGCACGTGTCGTCATGTGTGCGTGATCGTGAAAAAAGCATTGTCCGTGAGCCGCCTTTCGCGAGTCAAGACGCTCACCCCCCGCCCTTGGAGAACCGCTCGGAAGGCCCCCGGGAGGAGTCGTTCTCGCCTGTCGCGGGGGTTCCGCCCGGTCGTGGACGCGAGCCGAGCGTCATGGCCAGCCAGCTCCGGCGTTCGACCGGCGGGCCGTCTCGCCGCGCCTGGCCCAGCGCCTGGGTCACCCGGTCGAGGATGATGGCCAGCAGCGCGATGCTGATTCCGCCGATCGCCGCCAGGCCGACGTCGAGCCTGCCGATTCCCCGCAACACGGTGAGTCCCAGACCCTCCGCGCCGATCATGGCGGCAATGACGCTCATGACCATCGCCAGGAGAAGCGTCTGGTTGAGTCCCGCCATGATGGTGGGGAGGGCCAGGGGGAACTGTACTTCCTTCAGCAGCTGCCAACGGGTCGACCCGAACGCCAGACCGGCCTCCACGACTTCGGTCCGCACCTGTCGGAGTCCCAGATTCGTCAGGCGGATGAGCGGCGGCAGGGAAAATATGATCGTGGCGATGACGCCCGGAACGGTGCCGATACCGAACAGCATCACCACGGGAACGAGGTAGACGAAGGACGGCGTGGTCTGCATCACGTCCAGGACCGGTCTCAGCCATGACCAGAACCGGTCGCTTCTTCCCGCCATGATCCCGAGCGGCAAGCCGACGATCACGCAGAACACGACCGCCGTGAAGACGATGGCGAGCGTCGTCATCGCCTTGTCCCAGAGGCCCAGGAACCCGATGAACAGCATGGCGGCGATGCTGAACACGCCCGTGCGCCAGCCGGCGGTGCGCCACGCGATGGCGAACATGGCGATCACGACCACGAGGTAGGGAATCCCCTGGAGCGCGGCCTCCAGCCCGTCGAGCGTGTAGGAGATGGGCCAGCGGATCGCCTGGAAAACCGGGCGCCAGTTCGCGACGACCCATTCCACCGCCGTCTGTATCCAATCCTCCAGCGGCAGCAGGAAGAGGTCGGAGGGGTCGCTCATGGCATGGCCCGCCGGGTGCCGGGATCCGGTACGTCCGGCGTGAGCTTGGTCAAGATGTCGAGCGGCATGAGCACGCCGGCGTAAGCGCCGCGGGAATCCAGAACCGCGATCGGGAGGCCATCGCCGCACATCGTGTAGAGGTCGGCGATTCTCGCGGTCTCGGGCGTCGTTGGAAACCCGTCCAGCAGCGCGTCGGCGAGATCCGGTTCACCGGCCTGGACGGACCTGGCGATCGCGCCGGCGTGGACGATCCCCCGGGGCCTGCCCTCGCCGTCGACCACGTGGAGCGCGTCGCGGGATTCCTGCCGCATCCGTCTCGTGGCGGTGTCGAGCGTGTCCTTGCCGAGTTGCAACGGCGGAATCTTCCGCATGATCGAGGCGCAGGAGAAGACGCGGCCACGGTCGATATCGCGGGTGAAATCGACGACGTAGTCGTCGGCGGGCCGGGAGACGATTTCTTCGGGCGGTCCGACCTGGACGATCTTTCCGTCCCGCATCATGGCGATACGGTCGCCCAGTTTCAGCGCCTCGTGGAAATCGTGCGTGATGAAGACGATGGTCTTGCGGACCTTCCGCTGAAGGTCGAGCAGTTCGTCTTGCATGTCCCGTCGAATGAGGGGGTCGAGCGCGCTGAACGCCTCGTCCATCAGCAGGATGCCGGGGTCCGTGGCGAGCGCCCGCGCGAGGCCGACGCGTTGCTGCATACCGCCGCTCAGGCTGGCGGGGTAGTGCTCCGCCCAGTCCTCCAGGCCGACGAGGCGCAAGGTGTCCAGCGCGGCGGCTCCCCGCTCGGCGGGCGCGGCACCCCGGATCTTGAGCCCGAACTCCACGTTTTCCCTGACGGATTTGTGGGGGAACAGGGCGAAGTGCTGAAACACCATGGACATTTTCGTCCGCCTCAGTTCCCGCACGCGCCCCTCGTCCACGGCGAGGATGTTTTCGCCATCGATGAGCACGTCGCCGCAGGTGGGTTCGATGAGGCGGTTGAGGCAGCGGACGAGCGTCGATTTGCCGGACCCCGACAAACCCATGACCATGAAGATCTCGCCCTCTTCGATATCGAAGCGGACCTCGGAGACCGCGACGACGTTGCCCGTCTCCCGCAGTATTTCGTCCTTCGACGCGCCGCCGTCCAGCATTTCCAGCGCGGCGCCGGGCGAATCGCCGAACACCTTCGACAAGCGTTCCGCGCGGACCTTTACGGGCACGAGTCGTCTTTCCGGCGTGATCGACCGGGGAATGTCGAGGCGTATCGTTCGGGGCGCGAAGGACCGGCGGATCGCCCCGCCGACGATGGCATGATCCGCGGGGCCGGGACTGGCTCCCGGAATCCGCTAATCCGACGCCGGCAGCCCGCCCAGATCATCGGGGTCGACGATCTTCCAGAACGTGTCCTTGTAGCTGATCTTGCCGTCCTTGAAGTCGTACAGGTCGCAGCCCCGGTAGTTGAACGTTTCTCCCCCGGCGCCCTCGCCGGTGACGGTCCATACGGTGACCGCCCGATTCTCGGTCACGTACTTGTAGTCGTGCTCCCATTTCATGTCGGGCACCACTTCGAACCGCTTGGCCACGAATTCGCGGATGTTGTCGCGTCCCTGTACGCGGTAACCCCAGGGGTCGGGCCCGCGGGCGGTGGCGAATACCCCGTCTTCCGCGAAATAGGACGCAATGCGGTCCGCATCGCGGCTGTTGAACGCCGCGTTGATCTCTTCCATCAATTCGACCGTCACCTTCCCGTGGCCTGACATCGCGCCCTCCCGTTTCATCCCGAAAAATGCGGCGCGGGGATTCCGGCCCGTGTCCGCGGCGAAGTTCTGGATTGTATACTATTCGCCTTCCGGTCCGTTCAACACCTCGCGACGTCGAGGTCGTGCGCTGCCGGAGCGGGCGGGCTGGAACCGGAATTGACGGAGGGACTTGTGACATGACGCGCTATCTCATCGCCGGTGGATCTGTCCTCGATGCGACCGGTTCCAAACCGAGGAAGAAGACGGCCCTGTTCATCGAGGACGGCCGCATCGCCAGGATCGGCAAGGAGGAGGCCGTGAAGGCGCACGCCGCGAAGGTGTGCGGAACCGATTATCGGACGATCGACGCGACGGGAAAAACCGTCATGCCGGGCATGATCGACGTGCACGTCCACACGTCGTATGGCGACATCACGTCGGCCGAGGAGCTCAACCTCTATGCCTCGGGCGAGTACAGGGCTCTTCGGGGCGCGCTCAACATCCGCAAGGTGTTGCGGGCCGGAGTCACCAGCCTGGTCGACCCCGGCGGCACCTGGCGGGTGGCCACGGCTCTGCGTGACGCGGTGAACGCGGGCATGATCGAGGGCCCCCGCATGAAGGTCGCGTCCCAGTACCTCACGACCTACAACGGCATCGGCAGCGTGTTCCCGACGTGGGTCGAGCATCCCGTTTCCGCGTTCTCCGTGATGTGCAACACGCGCGACGAACTGGTGAAGGAGGTTCGCAGGCAGGTTCGGGACAGTGTCGATGTCATCAAAGTCTCCGGCGATGGAGACGTGCTGCGCAGCGAGGGCGGCATGGGCGGTAGTCTGACGCTCGACGATCTGAAGGCCGTGTCCGAGATCACCCATCTTCTCGGCAAGCGCTGCACCATCCACGCGCGTGGCCGGCGGGCGGCTCGCGACGCCGTCGAGGCGGGGTTCGACTGGATTATTCACGCCTCGTACATCGAGAAGGAAGATATCGACGCTTTCCTGGAGACCGGAACCCCCATCAACCCGACGCTGGTCCTGCTCATGAATATCGTGGAGTGGGGTCCCGATCTCGGGTGTCCCACGCCGATCCTGGAGGGACTCAAGCGGGAGCTCGACGCGGCTCACGAGAACCTGTCCCGCGCTCACGAGGCCGGCGTGACGATGATGGCCGGGTCCGACTCAGGCCAGAGCAGCGTGCCCTACGGCGAGTGGCACGCCCGCGAGCTGGAGATCATGCAGGACGTGCTCGGAATGAGCGCCATGGAGGCCATTCAGACCGGCACCAGAAACGCCGCGTTCGCGCTCGGCATGGAAGACAGGATCGGCACCCTGGAGGAGGGGAAGTACGCCGACGTCCTGGTGGTCGACGGCGACCCGCTGGCCGATATCGCGGTCCTTCAGGACAAGGAACGTCTCGATGTCGTCATGAAGGACGGCGAGGTCGTGGACACCGCGACCCCGCTGCCGCAACCCCGCATCTACCGCTGGGAAAAGCCGCAGAGGATCTGGTCCGATCCCCGTACGGCGACGCAGGAGTTCGTCCGCGCCGAGGCCACGCGCAAGCCGGAATGGATGGTCAGGAAGGAGAAGGCCGGGAAGGCGAAACGCGGCGCCGGGCGAGGTCTCGCCCAAGCCGCCGAGTGAGCCCGGGGAGGGCCTCCCGGTCCGGGCCGCGGGCTTCTCTCAGTCGATGCCCTCGGCGCCCGTCGGCCGGTGACGGGCCGTTTCGAATATGCCGCGGCGGCGCCAGTCCGTCCGCTGGCCCGAAAACATCGACGAGATGTGTTGCGCTCGTTCGGTCAGCGGTCGTTCCCGCTCCTCCCATGCCGCGAGAGCTCCGGGAATGTCGGACGCGTTCTCGACGGCGGCGGCCAGGGACAGGGCATTCATCATCGCGCACCCGCCGCCCTGCCCGAGCGAAGGGGCCATGGCATGGGCCGCGTCGCCCACGATGGCGACCCGGCCCCGTGCCCAGCGTTTGAGCCTTATCACTTCGTAGCGGTCCCAGCGGCCGTCGTCCCCCACGCGCTCTATGACGTGTTCCAGCATGGGGAACGAATCGATCCATGCCTTCTTTCCGACCGGAATGGCGCGGCCCTCCGCGTCGTCGGGACGGACGGTGAAGCAGAGGTAGGTCTGTGTTCGCCCGCAAGGCGTGTACAGCAGCCTTCTTTCCCCGTTCAGGTATGACAGGACCCGGTCCGTCCTGTCCTCCATTTCCTCCCTGGTTCGCGGGATGAGCAGCCGGGTGCCGCCGTAGGCCAAGCCGTTTCGGCGTCGGGTCAGTTTCAGCGAATCGCGAACGGCGGAGTTGACGCCATCGGCTCCGATCACGAGATCCGCCGGAAACGTCCCGCCCGCGGCGGTTTCCAGTTCGCCTTCTCCGGAGGCGCCCGATACTTCCGAGTTCGTGACGACGTCGACGCCCGCCTCGAGGCATGTCTCGAGCAGGGCCTCGATCAGTGTCTGCCGGACGACGGCGATCATTCGGGCGCCGTGATCGCTGAACCGGATCGGCGGCATGAGGAGTTTACCGTTCTGGTCGCACCTCTCGATCGAGGGGCTTTCGTAGCCGTCCTCGCGCGCGCGTTCATGGGCTCCTATCGCCTCGAGGACGCGCCACCCGTTGGTCCAGATCCAGATTCCGGCGCCGAACGCGCGGACTTCGGGGCCCTTCTCGTGCACGCGCACCGACCACCCGCGCTGGGCCAGCGCCGCGGCCGCGGTCAGACCCGCGAATCCGGCGCCGGCGATTTCGGCGTGACGGGGAGGGGGCATGGGCCTTGGCCGGGTCGGTTTCGGCAGCGGTCGGATCGTATGCCGCGAACCCGTCGGATAGCCGGGATACGGCGCACGCCCGACGTATATGCGGCCGGTCGCTCGGGGTCAAACTCCGTCCCGCGGACAGGCGGGAACCCGTCGCGGGGCCTCGGACTCCGGGCGGGAGCCACGCTTCCGATTCATGGTCTCGTGACGATCTGATAACATGGGACGCGCGCCCCACCGGCGCGGCTCGCCCGCCGGATCGCCGGCGGAAGACCGGGAGAGGCCACGTGACGATCGCCGAGACACGACCTCGCGAGACGAAGGACCGGGAAGCCGCGGCCGGCGGGGACGGTCCCGACGAGACGCTGGTCCGGTCGAGCGAGCGGTACATCAACCGGGAGCTGTCCTGGCTGTCGTTCAACGAGCGGGTCCTCGAGGAGGCCGAGAACCCGTCCCACCCGCTGCTGGAGCGGCTCCGGTTCCTGTCGATCTCGGCGGTCAACCTGGACGAGTTCTACACCGTCCGCGTGGCCGGCATACGCGGCCAGATCGCGGCCGGCGTTCGCGAGCTCAGTCAGGACGGGCTCTCTCCGGAAGAGCAGCTGGCCGAGATCAACACCCGGGCCAACAGGCTGATGGCCGACCAGGCGCGCGTGTGGTCGGCGCTCCGGCATCGGCTCCGCGAGACGGGCATCGTCGTTCTCGATTCCGCCGATCTGACGGACGGGGACAGGGAGTTCATCGGCCGTCTCTTTCTCGAGCGCGTGTTTCCCGTGCTCACGCCGATCGCGGTCGATCCGGCCCATCCCTTTCCGTTCCTTCAGAACCGCGGCTTCGCGATGGTGCTTCAGCTGTCCCGCCGGAGCGACGGCCACACGCTGCAAGCCCTGATCCCGCTGTCGCATCAGGTCGAGAGGTTCTTCCGGCTGCCCGGGGACGCCGCCCGTTTCCTCTCGCTCGAGAACATCGTGCGGATGTTCGTCGACCAGCTCCTTCCCGGCTACGATGTCGTGGGCGAGGGGCTGGTGCGGGTTCTTCGCGACTCGGACATACAGATCGAGGACGAATCGGAGGATCTGGTCCGGTTCTACGAGTCCGCGATCAAGCGCCGCCGCCGGGGCAGCGTGACGCTGCTGTTCGTCGATTCGGGAATGCCGGAGGACCTGCGCCGGTTCGTCGCGGCGGAGATCGGGGCGCCGGACGACGCGGTGACGGTGGTGGACGGGATTCTCGGCCTGGGAGACACCGGCGAGCTCATCCTGGGCCAGCGCACCGAGCTGTTGTTCACGCCCTACAGTCCGCGCTACCCGGAGCGCGTCAGGGAGGCCGGGGGGAATCTGTTCGCCGCGATCCGCGAGAAGGACTTCGTGGTCCATCACCCTTACGAGAGCTTCGACGTCGTCGTGCAGTTCGTCGAGCAGGCGGCGGCGGACCCCGACGTCATCGCCGTCAAGCAGACCCTCTATCGCACCAGCGACGATTCGCCGATCGTCGCGGCGCTGATCGACGCGGCCGAATCCGGAAAGTCCGTGACCGCCCTGGTGGAGCTCAAGGCGCGGTTCGACGAGGAAGCGAACCTGCGCTGGGCGCGCAACCTCGAGCGCGCCGGCGTTCAGGTCGTGTACGGTTTCGTCTCCCTGAAGACGCACGCCAAGGTCTCGCTCGTCGTCCGGCGGGAGAAGGACGGACTCGAGACCTACGTGCATCTGGGCACCGGGAACTACCACCCGGTCACCGCCAGGGTGTACACGGACCTCTCGTTCTTCACCTCCGACCCGGCCCTCGGCCGCGACGCGGCGGACATCTTCAACTACATGACGGGAACGGCGCCGCCCCGTCATCTGGAGCGGCTCGTGAACTCGCCCCAGAACATGCGCGGTACGCTGATCGACATGGTGGACCAGGAGATCGCGCACGCCCGGGCGGGACGTCCGGCCGAGATCTGGGCGAAGATGAACTCCCTGGTGGACGGGAAGATCATCGACGCTCTCTACCGGGCGAGTCGGGCCGGCGTGCAGATCGACCTCGTCGTGCGGGGGATCTGCTGCCTGCGTCCCGGCGTCCCCGGCCTTTCGGACAACATCCGCGTGAAGAGCGTGATCGGCCGCTTCCTGGAGCACTCCCGCATCGTCTGCTTCGGCGCGGGGCACGGCCTGCCGTCGCCCGATGCCCGGGTCTTCATCTCGTCCGCCGACTGGATGCCGAGGAACTTCGACTGGCGGGTCGAGCTGTTGACGCCGCTGGAGAACCCGACGGTTCACGAGCAGGTTCTCGATCAGATCATGGTGGCGAACTTCAAGGACAAGGCCCAGAGCTGGACGCTCCGGCCCGACGGGACCTATGCGAGATCGGAACTGGACGACGAGGCGTTTTCGGCGCATACCTACTTCATGACCAACCCCAGTCTTTCCGGGCGCGGCAAGGCGCTGGAGACGTCCGCCCCCGACCCGCACCTTGTTCTCGACGGCGATTGACCGGACACCCGAGGCCCGCGTCCGGAACCCGCGGTCCGGAGCCGACGCGCGGCGGCGGCGGGCCGTCATCGACATCGGATCGAACTCCGTCCGGCTGGTCGTCTTCGAAGGTCTGGTGCGCGCGCCCCTTCCCGTCTTCAACGAACGCGTCCTGTGCGGCATCGGCCGGGACCTCGCCGCGACCGGCGCGCTGCACGCGGGTGGCGTCGACCTCGCCCTTTCCACGATCGGGCGGTTCGTCGCCATATCGCGGGAGATCGGCGCCGGCGTCCCCGAGGCGGTCGCGACCGCGGCCGTGCGGGAGGCGTCCGACGGGCGGGAGTTCGTCGCCCGCGCGCGCGACGCCTGCGGCCTGGAGGTGCGCGTCCTGTCCGGGACCGAGGAAGCGCGCCTGTCGGCCCTGGGCGCCACGTCGGCGATCTCCGGCGCCGACGGGGTCATGGGCGATCTGGGGGGCGGCAGCCTCGAACTGGTCGGGATCGATTCGGGCGACATAGGGGACGGCGTGACGCTGCCTCTGGGCGCGCTGCGCCTGATGGGTCTCGCGCCCGGGGAACGTATCGCCGCGACCGACCGCGCCCTCGACGAGGTAGCCTGGCTCGGGAAGTCGAGGAAGAGGGATTTCTACGCGGTCGGCGGCGCTTGGCGCTCGCTGGCGCGCATCCACATGGCGCGGCGCGACTATCCGCTGCGCATCGTGCACCAGTACGAGATCGCGTGGAGGGAGGCGATCGCCCTGGCGGACCTGATCTCCGGCCTCGGCGCCGACTCCCTGGCGAGAATCGAGGGCGTGAACCGGCGCCGGCTGGAGTCGCTCCCCGCCTCCGCCGCCGTCTTCGCCCGGGTCCTGCGCCGCCTGCGGCCCGGACGGGTCGTATTCCTGGCCGGCGGGCTCCGCGAGGGTCTGCTGCACGAGCGCCTGCCGGAAGAGGTTCGGGCCGCGGACCCGTTGATCGACCGATGCCGGGCGTTCGCGGCGCGCGCCTCCCGGTTCGGGGATACGGGCGACGAGTTGGCGGCGTGGATGGCGCCCCTGTTCGACGGGGAAAGCCCGGAAGACCGCCGGTTGCGGCTGGCGGCTTGCTTGCTGTCCGATGTCGCCTGGCGCGCGCACCCCGGGTACCGCGCGGCGCGGGCCTTCGAGGAGGTGTTCCAGGCGCCCGTCGTCGGGATAGGCCATGCCGGGCGCGCGTTCGTCGCGCTGGCCGTTCACGCGCGATACCACGGCGCCGAAGACGCGCCGGTCACGGAGCCCGCGCGGACCCTCGTCGACCGGTCGGCGGCCGAACGGGCGAAGCTCGTCGGAGTCTCGCTCCGTCTCGGGCTCACGCTCTCCGGCGGCGCTCCCGGCGTTCTGGCGCGGACCCGGCTGGAGAAGGGCGCCGGCGAGATGACGCTCCACATGGGCCCGGAGGACTCGCGTCTCCACAGCGAACTCGTCGAGAGGAGGCTCGCGTCCGTCGCGCGGTGTCTGAATCTGGCGCCGCGGCGCCGGGTCGGGACCGGCATGTGAGCCGACGGCGGACCGGAACCTCCTTCATGCCGGGTCGCCGTCCGGCGGGGCCGCGCCGATCAGCCGGATGCCGCTCGAATCGGCCGTCAGCGCGACCTCGCCCCGCGTCAACCGCAGCGCGTCCTCGCCGAAGAGCTCGCGGCGCCACCCCGTCAGGGGCGGGATCCCGCGCCTGTCGCCCGCCGCGATGCGTTCGAGATCGTCGACCGTCGCCACCAGCTTCTGGGCCACGCCGTGTTCCTCGCATTTCGCCTTGAGGAGCACCTTGAGGAGCTCGACGAGCGGTCCCTTGCCCTTGTTCGGGCGCGCCCGGACTTCCGGCCTGGGGAGATCTCCGTCCGGCATCGACATGACTTCCGACACGATACGCACGATCGCTTCGCCGTCCGCCCGCGTCGCCAGGCCTTTCGGGGAGCCGCGCATGTGCGTCAGGTCCGCCGCGTTCCTCGGCGGATGCGCGGCGATTTCCGCGAGGGCCTCGTCGCGGAGTACGCGGTTTCGCGGACGGTCCCGCGAGCGCGCCGCGCGCTCGCGCCAGGCCGCGAGTTCCCGCAGGATGGCCATGTGGCGCGGCTTGGCGCTCCGGCTCCTGATCCGCCGCCAGGCCTCCTCCGGCGGGTTCGCATAGGTTTCCGGGTCGGTGAGTATGGCGAGTTCCTCGGCGAGCCATCGTTCGCGTCCCGATTCCCGCAGCCGCCGGGCGAGCTCGGCGTAGACGCCGCGGAGGTGGACCACGTCGCCGAGGGCGTACCGGATCTGCCGTTCGCTCAGAGGGCGGCGGGACCAGTCGGAAAGCCGGGAAGACTTGTCGACGCCATGGCCGAGCAGGCGCTTGACGAGGGTCTCGTATCCCGCGGCGTCGCCGAAACCGCAGACCATCGCGGCGAGTTGCGTATCGAACAGCGGCGCCGGCATGGCTCCCAACAGGTGGAAGATCTCGATGTCCTGGCGCGCGGCGTGGAACACCTTGAGCACGCTCTCGTCCGTCAGGAGCTCGAGAAAGGGTTTCAGGTCGAGGTCTTCGCCGAGCGGGTCGATCGCGACCGCCTCGTCCTCGCCGGCGACCTGTACGAGGCAGAGCCGGGGCCAGTAGGTGTTGTCCCGGATGAATTCGGTATCGACCGCGATGTAGTCGGCGGCGCGGAGCCGCCGGCAGGCGGATACCAGTTCCGGGGTGCGGGTCACCAGGTTCGTGGCCATGATCGGATCGCTGTTCCCACGGGTCGATGTCTCGCGGCGCGGCGCCAGCATAGAGGGATTCGCCCGTCCGCGCCCGCGACGGTCTCCGGCGCGTCGCGGTTCCGGAACCGGACGGCCCCGTATCCCGTCGCCCGAGGCGGGGCGGCCGCCGGATGGACCGCGACCGCCGCCGACCGATACAATCCGCCCCCGATCCGATGCGCGACTCCGTGAAGAAAGCCCTTGCCGGCCTGGCGTCGGGACGACCGCCGCGCGAAGGCGCCGCGGCGTTGCTGGATGCGCTCGGCTACCGCAGCGAGCGGACGGAGGACATGGGAAGCGTCCCGGAGTTCCTCGACCGTTTCGACGCCGGGGCCGCGTCGAAGGAGCGGCAACGCGGGCTGTTCGACTCCTGGCGCGCGGTCGAGATCGTGTTCCAGGTCACCGACGAGGAGATCGGCGAAGTCCGCGCCCGGCAGGATGGCCTGTTCCGGCGACCGGGGTTCGACGGAGGCCGGATCGAGTCCTTCCTGTTCCTGGCCGTCGAGCTCGACGACCGGCCCCACGGCCGGACCGAACTCGCCGAGGCGACCCGCGCCGTCAACCGCTTGTTCGCGATGCCGGCGATCCTCCTGTTCCGTCACGGCGCGGCCCTGACCCTGGCCGTCGTCCACCGCCGCGCCCACAAGCGGAACCCGGACCGCGACGTGCTGGAGCGTGTGACGCTGATCAAGGACATCCGCGCCGCGGACCCGCACCGGGCGCATCTCGACATCCTCGCCGACCTCGCGCTCCCCCGTCTGATCGAGGCGCACGGCGTCCGCGATTTCGACGGCCTGCACGCGGCGTGGGAACGGACGCTCGACATCGAACTCCTCAACCGCCGCTTCTATCGCGATCTGTTCGAGTGGTTCGAGCGGGCGGTGGCGGGGTGCCGCTTCCCCGACGACGGCGCCGGCGAGGGCTCGACCGAACGCCACGTCATCCGGCTGATCACGCGCCTTCTCTTCGTCTGGTTCATGAAGGAGAAGGGGCTGATCCCGGAAGCGTTGTTCGAGGACGGCTTCGCCCGCCGGGCGCTCGAGGACCACGCGCCGGAGCGGACGGACTACTACCGGGCGGTGCTCCAGAACCTGTTCTTCGCCACCCTCAACACCGAGATCGACAAGCGCGCCTTCAGCGAGAAGGGCAAGGCCACGCATCGCGACTTCGCCAGGTACCGCTACCGCGATCTTCTGGCCGACCCGGACGGCTTCGTCGAAGACCTGAAGAAGGTTCCCTTCGTCAACGGCGGCCTGTTCGACTGCCTGGACGACTTCGCCGGCGCGCGTGCGGGCGGGCGGCGCATCGACGCCTTCACCGACGTCGAGGCCCAGGGCAAGGGCCTGTCGGTCCCGGCGCGGCTCTTCCTCGACCCGGAACGCGGCCTGTTCCCGCTGTTCCGGCGCTACAAGTTCACGGTGGAGGAGAACACGCCGCTCGACCGGGAGGTGGCTCTCGACCCGGAGTTGCTGGGCCGTGCGTTCGAGAACCTGCTCGCCGCCTACAACCCGGAGACGCGGGAGACGGCGCGTAAGGCGACCGGGTCCTACTACACGCCGCGGCACATCGTGGACTACATGGTCGGGGAGGCGCTGGCCGAGGCCCTGGCCGGGAAGGCGCGGCCGGCGGACGGCGACGCGGACTGGTGGCGTGCCCGGCTCGGCTACCTGCTGGACTGGGAAGACGCCCGCGACGACGCGGCGGAATTTTTCGATGCGGACGAGATCGGCTCGCTGGTGCGCGCCATCGCCGGCCTTCGGGTGCTGGACCCGGCGGCGGGGTCCGGCGCCTTCCCGATGGGCGTCCTGCACCGGCTGACGCTGGCGCTGCGGCGGCTGGACCCGCGGAACGAACGCTGGGAAGCGTTGCAGAAGGAACTGGCGGCGGAACGGGCGGGCCGGGCGTTCGACACCCGCGACGAGGCGGCGCGGAGCGCGGAGCTGGTGGAGATCAGCCGGATATTCGAGACCTACCGGGACTCCGACTTCGGGCGCAAGCTGTACCTGATCCAGAACGGCATCTACGGCGTCGACGTCCAGCCCGTCGCCTGCCAGATCTCCAAGCTGCGCTTCTTCGTCTCGCTGGCGGTGGAGCAGGAGGCGAACGACGACCCGGCGGACAATCACGGCATCCGCCCGCTGCCCAACCTGGAGACCCGCTTCGTCGCCGCCGACGCGCTGATCGGCCTGGGCGTCGAGAAGGCGCAGGGGATGCTCGGCAACGACGCCGTGAAAGCCACGGAAGACCGCCTGCGGGACGTGCGCGAGCGTTACTTCAACGCCCGCGCGCGGGAAACCAAGCGCCGGCTGCGCGAGGAGGACGAGAAGCTTCGGGCCGAGCTCGCCCGCGAGCTGGAGAGCCTGGGCTTCGGCCACGACGACGCCCGAGCCGTCGCCCTCTGGGACCCCTACGACCAGAACGCCCGTGCCGGCTGGTTCGACCCGGAATGGATGTTCGGCGTGACCGACGGCTTCGACGTCGTGATCGGCAACCCGCCTTACATCCGGGGCGAGAAGATCGCCGGCAAGGCGCGGATCGCGGCGGCGTTCGGAGCGTTCCACCGGGGAGCGGCGGACATCTACACCTATTTCTTCCGCAAGGGCGCGGACCTCTTGGCCGACGGCGGGACCCTCTGCTTCATCGCTTCCAACAAGTTCATGCGGGCCGATTACGGCAAGCCGTTGCGCGAGTTCCTGAAGCGGGAAGCGCCGCCGCTCGCCATCCTCGATTTCGGGCGCACCGGCGCGTTCGACGCGACCGTGCGACCTTTGGTGCTGCTGGCGCGAAAGGCCGGCGGACACGGGGAGTTTCGCGCCGCCACCGTGCGGGGCGCGGACGGCGCGGCCGATCCCGGTGCGTTCATGGACGGGAACGGGTTTCCCATGAAGGTCGCCGCCTTGCCGGATTCGGGCTGGACGCTCGCGGCCCCGGAATTGCTGGAGTTGCGGGCCAGGATGGAGGCTGTTGGAACGCCGCTGCGGGACTATCTGAAGGACGGCCTCTATCGCGGCATCGTCACGGGCCTGAACGCCGCCTTCGTCATCGACGGGGATGTGCGCGAGCGTCTGATCGACGAGGACCCGGCGAGCGAAGAGCTGATCCGGCCGTGGCTGCGCGGCCGCGACGTGCGGCGCTGGCGCGCGGATTGGCGTGGCCTGCATGTGATCTTCACCCGCCGGGGCACGGTCATCGAGGACTACCCCGCCATCGAACGGCATCTGTCGCGCTGGCGTCCCGACCTGGAGCCGAAACCCCGACACGGGGCCAAACTCGGTCGAAAGCCGGGCAGCTACGAATGGTTCGAGATTCAGGACAATATCGCCTACCACGAGGCGCTCGACCGCCCGAAGATCGTCTATCCCGTGATCGGACGGGAGATGCGCGCCGCGCTTGACCGCGAGGGCCGCTTGACGAACGACAAGTGCTTCATCCTTCCCGGCGACGACGCCTGCCTTCTCGCCCTGCTCAACTCCAGGCTGTTGGACTTCTGGCTCCGCCTCGCCATGCCCTGCCTCGACGACCCGTTCGACGGCGGCGACATGGAGTTCCGCGGCGTCGCCATGGAGCGCGCGCCCATCGCGTCGCCGCCCGCGAAGACGAAGCGGCGCCTCGCCGCCCTCGCGAACCGCGCCCAGGCCGCGAAGGAAGCCGACCCGGACGCCGACACCGCGCCCCTGGAGCGTGAGATCGACGAGATCGTCTACGGGCTCTACGGCCTCGACGACCGGGACGTCGGGGCGGTCGAGAGGGCCTTGCCGTCGTAAACGGCCGTCGGGGCCGTCGATCCCTCACGCATTGCGCCTTCCTTACTTATACGACCGTTCGTAAGCCTCCAGGACGTCCGTGATCCCTCTCCGTGGGGGATCTCCCCCGGTTATTGGACATAACCCGAAAGTGGAAACGCAATTCCCCTTTATTCGGGGATGGTCTTCTTCCGGCCGTGAAAGCGTGGCAGCTGCGATTCGGGTGTAGTTCCCCTTTATTCGGGGATGGTCTTCTTCTCAATCTGGTCCTGGGGACGGCACTGGTCGGGTGTAGTTCCCCTTTATTCGGGGATGGTCTTCTTCGGACTCACGACGTTCACGATCTTCGGGTCGGGTGTAGTTCCCCTTTATTCGGGGATGGTCTTCTTCGACTGTCGCATAACGTCCTGTCGGAACGCGACGAATCATCCGTTCCGCCGTCGGGAATCCGATCGCCGCCGCCGTTTCCGGCCTCGATTCCCGCGTTTTTCCGTCCCGGTTTTCGCCGCCCCGGCGTGGTGGGTGGAAAGGACATCGCCCTCGGAAGGCTGCGCCTCCCCGGCGAACAGGTCCGCCGCCATCGCGACGAACTGCTTCCCGTGCAGGTCCTCTCTGATCCGTTTGTCGTCCAGATGAACGGCCTGCCTGGCCTTGACCGTCGCTCCGGTCAGCCGATGATCCTCCATCTTCCAGGCCAGTTCGAGACCCTCCCGCGCCATCAGTTCGATCACCGACTTCGACACCGCGTTCTTCAGCTTGCGGTCGTAGGCCATGAGTCGGCGCGCGTCGTCGACGAGCCTCGTCAGGTCGAGGTTCTCCGCCCCGCCTCGCAGCATGTTGAAATGCATGAAGCCGTTGCGGATAGAGGCGCCGCCGCACTTGCCATCCAGGAAACAGTCGCCGAATAGCCTCTTCAACCGGCCGTAAATCGCCTGTGCGTCCTCGTTCTCCGCTTTCTCGAGCTGCCGGAGCGCCTCGACGATCCGGCCGTCCTTCAGACGTTCGAGCCCCTTGGCGTTGAATATCTCCTCCGGCCTTCCGTCCCGAAGCCGCGTAAGCGCCAAGGTCGCGAAATAGAGATCGCGCTCCCACAACCCGGCATAGTCGACCAGACGCCCGAGAACCTCCATCAAAAGGCGATGCAGGCGGGCGTGATTGTGGAGGCGGACATGGGCGGCGAGGCGCCGATGCCGGGCGACCTCGGCCAACGCCGCGCGGTAGACGTTCTTGTCCTCGTCGGAAAACGCCTTCTTCTTTCTGGTCCATTTCTCGTGAAGGTCTTCGCGCTCTTTTTGCCGCCGCGCGATGGGCGAGCCGCCGTTCTCTTCCTTCTCGAAGGCGGCCAACTCGTTCAGGTCGCAGGCCGCGATGGGATGCTTCTCGAAGACCGGCATCAGCGGTTGGAGGCCGCCGAAACGCAGAACCTCCCGCAAGCCCCGCAAGGGAACGTACCGCCCGCCGTCTTCCCCCCGCTGCTCGGGGCAAGCGCGGGAAAAGGTCTCTTTGTCGTCGAACAGCCTCACGAGCGCCCGCGCCCCGGCCATGCCTTCGCCGCCCTCGAACTTGGCGTCGTGCATGGCGATGTAGAGATCGAGCAGCCGCCCGACGGCCTCGGCCTCGGCCTCCGCCTCCGTCTCCGCCTCCGTGGACGGCTTCCCTTCGAGGACGGACCACTTGCGAAGCTGGTGTTGCAAACGGTTGACCGCATCGACCGGCACGAGATGGAGGAGGAAGTACAGCACGGTTTCCCAATCGTCCGGCTCCTTCTCGGGTGCGGCCGAAACCGGCGGCGCGGACTCCAGGTCGCCACGCGTGGTCTCCGGCAACGGCCCGTCGCCCAACTCGTCCAGCGTCCAGACCAACCCGGCCTCCGTCAGCCACGCCTCGAACGCCTGCCCCACCACGTCGCACCGGAGGTCGTCGATATACTTCGCTTGCTTGCGGGCCTTGTCGGCGTCGCTGCCGTAGCCCCGCTGGACGCGAAGCTCGATCGCGGTCTCGGTGGCGAGGCAGTCGACGAATTTGGCGATCCCTTCTCCCGTCTTCAAGCGAACCAGACCGGCGGACCTGGCGACAGCGAATTCGTCCTTGTTGATGTTCCGCGCCTCCTCGGTCGCGTGCTTCGCAGCGCGTTCGATCCAGGCGTTCAGGGCCTCGTGGCTCCGTTCTTCCAGCCAAGCGGGGAAGACGCGCTCGTACAGCGTCTTGACGACGGTGTAACGACACAGGCGGCCGGGCTTCTCCAGTTCCGCCCGGTTGTCGGGCGGTGGCAAACGCAGGACGTAAGGCTTGCGGCGCCATGCATGTTTCGCCCGGTCGAGGACGCGGCGGAAGCGCGGCAGCGGGGACAGCGGCGGCGCTCCGGCAAGGACGGCGTCGACGAGCGCGTTCAGCCTCCCCTGGTCGAAATAGTGCTCGACGTGCGCACCCCGGAGAGTCTCGACGAGCCGGTCGTCGCGTTCCTCGGCGTCGCGCTTCAGCAGGCGCCGCGCGGCGGAAAGGGCGGGGCCGGACGCGCCCTCCGCGCCGCGCCGCAATCCCCGGGCGAAGCCGCCGCGCCCCTTGAAGTGGAACGACGAATGGCGCAGCCCGGCCCATCCTTTCAGGGCGAGGCGGAGAACCGACCGTCGGAAAGCGTCGTCGCCCTCGAACAGGTTGGCGCGGTCTCCGAACAGGGTCGGCAATTTCTCGCGGCAGGTGCCCGCGTCGAAGTCATCGCCGACCGCCCGTTCGATCTGACGCCTCCCCAATATGTCCCGGTCGATCCGGTCGCACGGATCCGCCCAGTCCTTCGCCGTCCGCGCGGCGAGAGCGACCGTGTTCCGCCACACGCGCACGAAGGCTTCGTTGCGCTTGATCTCCGACTGTCCGTCGCTGGTCCGGTAGCGGCTGTGCGCGACGGCGACGTCGGCGGGCCAGTTGTTCACGACGTCGGCCGGCGCGTCAGCGCCGAGCGGCGGGGTGGCCTCGTAGTGGATCGTCTTCCCCAGGCGCACCAGGGCGGCGAGCTCGCGGTTGTCCGATTTCCTCCCGATCAGCCGGAACAGGGCATCCATATCCGCCGGAAGGACCCGCGCGATGGATTTCTTCCGGTGCTCCTTGAGGACGCGGGCGTAGGCGTCCTTGACGGCGCAATGAAGCGCGAACAAGCCAGGGAACGTTTCGCGGGCCTCGGCGATGGAAAAGACCTTGCCTCCGTCCCGGTCCCGGAACAGCCGGCCGTACTGCTCGTACAGGACCGGCGCGGCGTCCCGCATCGAAACCCGGCGGTTCCCACGCTCTTTCTCTTTCTCCTCGGCCTTCCGGCGGATGCGGCCCGCGACATCGCCGGCCTCCCGGTACTTCTTCTCGTCCCGTTCGGACCAGGAGCGTTCCTCGCCCGGAAACGACGCCACGCCGGCGGCGATGCTTTCGGCCCTGGCGGCGATCCGGCCTTGCCGCTTGTTCGGACGGCCGCCGTCGATCCGGTATTCCGCGCGGTGCAGATGCTCGTGGACCTTCCCGACGATCGCCTTGGCGGCCCGGTCGTCGATATCGCGAGGCTCGCGGCCGTCGGCGAAACGCGCGTACCAGCGCCCCTTCTCCCGCCCATGCGCCTTGTTGTCGTCTTCCTTCCCGTAGGGGTGGATTTTCGACCGCCACAGGCGTTTGTGTTCGGCCCCCTTCTCGGAAAGATCGAAAAACCCCTCCCCGGTCAGGAACTCGAAGGCGGCCCGGCCGAGCGTCTCGCGCAGGCGGCGCTGTTCGGCCGTCGGCCTTTCTCCGGGTTTCGGCTTGGCCGCGATCTTGTCGATGGCGGAAATCCACTGCGCCAGGACGAGCTCGGGATGGCCGGCCGCGAAGGGCGCGAGTTCGGCGAGGTCGTCGGCCGGAAGGCCATCGACGTTCCGGCGAATCTTCCGGCGCAAGGCGTCGTCGCCGTCGAAGACCGTCTCGCTTCGGCCGTAGGGTTTGACGATCAACATGTCCGGTCACACTCCCGGGCGCGAAACAAGCGCATCACGACAGGTGTATCATGTAGGTTCCGATCCTCCGCCTACAAGATACGGTTTCGCCTCCCGCCGGATATTCTCCCGCGCCGTCGTCCCGGCCGACCGTTCGGACGACGGGGCCGCGCCGGACGTCTCGGGCCACTGGCTCCACTCGCGGCCGCCCAGCAGCCGCCCACCGATCCCTCAAGCGTATCCGGCCCGTTCGCGAGGTCGACAGGATTGGCCGCGTTCTCCGTGGCTTCGACAAGAGAGATGCCGCGCCCATCGATAGGGCGGGTAGTCGTGAACGGTGGGGACGCGCCGTCAAAGGCGAGGCGGCGGGCACGAGACCGATATACGACAGGAGGTGACAGAAAAACTCGATCAGGGTATGCTCCCGCTTCGTGACGTATCGCGAGTCCCTTCCCGACGGATGCCCGCCCGAGGAAGCCGAGGATGTCTCCGAACCGCGAGTCGTCTTCCGTCTGGTCCGGAACGACCCGCCGACAGACGACGATTTCAGGTCGCAGCGCGCCGAGAGGTCGAATCACCGGTTTCGCCGCGTCGCCGAATGTCATGTGCGCGGATTATCCGTGCATGGCGATATCCACGACTCCGAAATGATAGTGAGGCTCCCTTGGCAAAAGGGAAAACACGTCTGCCGCGTCGATCTTGATGCCGGCGCCGGGAGCATCCAGAAAACCGGCCGCGCTTCGCATCATACGTGGTGGCCTCTCGCCGGCTTCGATATCCTCGCGAACTGTTCGTTGGTGCAGGAATGAGACCGGTTCGACATACGGCCACCTTGGTCCATTACGACGGAGCCCAGGTCTTCGAGGGTCGGGACTCGGCTGGCGGCCGCTATGTCGGCGTGATGGTCGATGGCAGTGGCGGCCCGGATCGTTATCTGGTGACGGGCGTCGCCCCCGAACAATTCCACCGGTTTCGATCCGGCGATCTCGATCTCAGGAGCATGTTGCTGGAGGCGGGCAGGGACGCATGGTATTTCGCGGACGTTTCCGACGATTTTCAGGAGCCTTTGAGGCTCGTGCGGCAGGATGGTTCGCTTGAAGGCCGGGAATTTCTGCCGGACGAAGGATTCGTTCTATCCGACGGCCCGATCGGCGGTTCGACGGTTGGCGAAGCAGGGGAACATCACGATGTCGTTGTCGAGCTCGGCGCGGAACCGCCGCCGGCGGCCGCCGAGGCGCGCCCGATTCGTGGATGACGCTAGCCGGCCTGTCGAACCGTCCCCGGCCGCGCCTCCCGTCGCGAAACGAAGAATCCCATATGGGTAGCCGAGTCCTCACCCGAGAGTGACCCCGCCTCCCGCCAATCTCATCGGAATCGAAGCCTCAACGACTTGTCGCCGTAGGTTCCCGCCCTTCTCCCCAGCGGTGGGTCGATCGCCTCGATCGTCCCGGAACTCTCGAGCGGTTTCAGCACTTGGCGCTTGTAGTGGGTTTCCCGAAATGCCGTTTCCGCCAGCACGAACTCCTCGATCTCTCTGACTGTCGCTTCGCGTCCGCCGAAGCGCTCAAGTATCTGTTTCCGAAGCATGTCGAAGTCCGGTGAATACTCGAACAACACGGTCTGGTTCGGATTGGTGGCATCCGAGAACCGGAACTCGCCGGTTTCGTCCACCTTCCACATAGCCTCCTTCATCTTCTTGAGCCCGGTCACGTGGTTCGTCGCGTAGAAGAGGTAATAGTCCACCATACCTTTCTTAATAGTCCACCATACCTTTCTTGTTTCGCATCTCGAACGAACGAACGTATTCGGCGCCAGCCTCGTCGCAAAGTTTCCGCAGATATAAATCATGGAAGAATTGACGGCGATTCCCTGCGTCGGAAAGGTCGATGCCTTCTCGCCACTCCCCGGTTCCGAAGAGGGTATCGAAGTTTTTCTCCTGATCGGGATGTCCGATGAAGCGGTTTATCTCCTCGTACATGAAGGTGACGAGGACTTCGCAACTCCGATATCCCATTACTTCTCGGACGATGGAGAACGGTGCGCCGATCCATCCAAACGGGTCGATGAACAGGAAGGTGGGATGTCTACTTCCTCCGGTCTTGTACAAGTCGAAAAGTTCGCGAAACGCAACCTCGAAGGTTTCGCCGCCGAGCACATCCACGTCGAAATTCTCAGGGACATTCAAATCTTCGATGATTTCCTCGAGCACCTGCGCCCGTTCTTGGTTCTTCTCGATGAAGAGAAACCGGAACCGTGTCTCGGTCCCGGCCCGAGCATGTTGACCGAGCGCGGCGCGAAGCGCGATCACGGGGGAGCCGTCTTCGCCTCCCGAATACCGGCCCGGTCCCGCGAAACCGTCGATGTACAAGACTTCGCGAAACCCACCCGACGCGAGTATCGCCGTCCAGGCCTGGAGATAGCGTTTCAATATCTCGTGCTTCGCCCGCGTGTGCGGCTCGATGTCCCAAGTCGTCGTTCTTGGCGCCGCCATCCGAAACGCTCCGTTCCTCCGAGATATTTTCCGCTACGCCATCGGTCGGGTCGCGCCGGACGTCTCGGGCCACTGGCTCCACTCGCGGCCGTCGAGAAGCCGCCCGCCGGCCTTGGGCGTGCGTCCGCCCCACTGCTTGAAGAAGAACGGCACGTCGGCGGCCAGACAGAGGTCGCGCAACGCGCGCGCCCAATCGGGGTGCATGGGCCTCGCGCCGGGGCCGCTCTCCCCGCCGACGATGGCCCAATGGATGCCGTCGAGGTCGAGTTCGCGGATGGGTCCGATCAAGGGCTCCAGCGACAGGAAGCGCACGCGCGCCGCCGTATCCCGGAGGTGCCGCGCCCTGGCGAGCTTCGTGTCGTCCTCGATCGAGACGCCTGTCCAGACGTGGGCTGGCGCCGGACGGCGGCGATAGCGGGCGTTGACGTAATCCCTCATGCGGGAGGAGCGCTTGGTGAGGAGTTGAAAGACGTGGCGGTCGGCGCGCTCCATGACGTCGAACACGTCGTCCACGAACGCGCGGGGCACGCCCTTGTGAAACAGGTCGCCCATCGAGTTGACGAAGATCATCCGCGGCCGCCGCCAGGACAGCGGCTGGTCCAGCCGCTCCGGCCGGAGCTGGAGATCGAAGCCACGCTCGAACGGGTGGCCGGCCACGCCGCGGAACCGCTCCGCGAGCCGTTCCGCGTAGCAGTTGTCGCAGCCGGCGCCGACCTTGGCGCACCCGGTGACCGGGTTCCAGGTGGCGTTCGTCCATTCTATCGCCGTCGCGCTCGACATGGCGTCTCCGGCTTTTTCGGAACATAAAGGGAACCTTCATACGACATCCCGCCGGCGCTGTAAACACCCCGTTTCCCACCGGCCGCCGTCCGCGCCCGCGACCGCGTGTCCACGCGGACCCCTTCCCGGCCTCCCGCCTGTCGGGAGGGGGGAGCGGCAACTTGACAGGCCCGCGCGTTCCGTGCGCTTTTGCGCCGCTTCGTCTGGCGGCCCGGAGGACGCGGATGCACAGGTACCGGACCCATACCTGCGGGGAACTTCGCGAGTCCGACGTCGGCGCGACGGCGCGGGTGTCCGGCTGGGTTCACCGGAAACGGGATCACGGGAACTTGCTGTTCATCGACCTGCGGGACCACTACGGGCTCACGCAGTGCGTGGTGGAAACCGGCGCGGCGCCGTTCTCCGCCGCGGAAGCGGTCCGGCACGAGAGCGTCCTGACGGTCACCGGCCCCGTCGTCGCCCGCGATGCCGACACCGTCAACCCTAGGCTGCCGACGGGACGCGTCGAGGTGCGCATCGAGTCCCTGGAGGTTCTGTCGGCGGCCGAGGAACCGCCCCTGCGGGTCTTCGGCGATCAGGAATATCCCGAGGAGACCCGGCTCCGCCATCGCTTCCTGGATCTGCGTCGCGAGCGCCTCCACCGCAACATCGCGTTGCGGTCGGACGTGATCGCCAGCATTCGCCGCCGCATGATCGGGCAGGGCTTCTCGGAGCACCAGACCCCCATACTCACGGCCAGTTCGCCCGAGGGCGCCCGCGATTTCCTGGTCCCCAGCCGGTTGCATCCCGGGAAGTTCTACGCGCTTCCCCAGGCGCCCCAGCAGTTCAAGCAGCTCTACATGGTGGCCGGCTTCGACCGGTACTTTCAGATCGCGCCCTGCTTCCGCGACGAGGATGCGCGCGCCGACCGCTCGCCGGGCGAGTTCTACCAGCTCGACATGGAGATGTCCTTCGTCGAGCAGGAGGACGTCTTCGCCGTCATCGAGCCGGTCGTGCACGGCGTGTTCGAGGAGTTCACGGACTGGGAGATCGCCCCCCCGCCGTTCCCTCGCATCCCGTTCGCCGAGGCGATGCTGAAGTACGGCACGGACAAGCCCGACCTGCGCAACCCCCTGGAAATCGGCGATTGCGCCGAGGCGTTCCGGGGCGGCGGCTTCGGGCTCTTCGCCCGGGCGATCGACAAGGGCGCCGTCGTCCGCGCGATTCCCGCGCCCGGCGTCGGCGACCGGCCGCGCAGCTTCTTCGACAAGCTCAACGGCTGGGCGCGCGACGAGGGCTGGCCGGGACTCGGGTACATCGTGTTCGGGGACGGCGGCGGCAGAGGGCCCATCGCCAACAATCTCGAACCGGATCGCGTGGAGCGGATCCGGTCGATCATGGGCGCGGCCGACGGCGACGCCGTGTTCTTCGCCTGCGACCGTCCCGACCGCGCCGCCGCGCTCGCCGGTCTCGCGCGGACCCGGTTGGCGGAGGAGCTCGGGCTTTCGGAACGGAACGCGTACCGGTTCTGCTGGATCGTGGACTATCCGATGTACGAATGGGACGAGACCGAACGCAGGATCGGGTTCAGCCACAATCCCTTCTCCATGCCCCAGGGGGGGCTGGAGGCCCTCGATTC
The DNA here is from genome assembly GCA_958295725.1 of uncultured Alphaproteobacteria bacterium. Lineage (GTDB taxonomy): Bacteria > Pseudomonadota > Alphaproteobacteria > UBA2966 > UBA2966 > UBA2966. The sequence goes on from OY282368.1 coordinate 508,212, forward strand.
CCGAGACCCCCTGGACGTCCTGGCCTATCAGTACGACATCGTCTGCAACGGCGTCGAACTGTCGTCGGGCGCCATCCGCAACCACGACCCGGAGATCATGTACAGGGCCTTCGAGATCGCGGGCTACGGCCGCGACGAGCTGGAGGCCGGGTTCGGCGGCATGTTGCGGGCGCTCGAGTTCGGCGCGCCGCCCCACGGCGGACTGGCGCCGGGCATCGACCGCATCGTCATGCTCATCGCCGACGAGCCCAACATCCGCGAGGTCGTGGCGTTCCCGATGAACCAGCAGGCGGAAGACCTGCTGATGGGCGCGCCGGCAGAGGCCGCCGCGCGGCATCTCCGCGAACTGCACATAAGGACCGTCCCGCCGGAGCCGGCGCGGGGCGGCGGCGAGAAGGGGCCGGGGTAAGGCCGTTTCTCCGCAGTCTTCCGGGAAAAAGGGGCGCGCCGCGTGGACGGGAGCGGCGCGCCAAGTCAACAGGGAGGACTAGTGTTGGTCGTGTACCACTCACCACGCGCGAACCCGCCGAGCTCCGCGATGGGACGGTGCCCGGCGGGCGGTCCCGAGGCGTAGCGCCTCAGGAACACCCGCTGGTGGCGCCGCAGGTCACGCATTTCAGGCATGTCCCGTTGCGCACCAGAGTGAAGTTTCCGCACTCGCCGCAGGCGTCTCCTTCGTATCCCTTGATCCGCGCCTCGCGGATCCGGTCGAGCCGGACGCCGACGCTCGCGGCCGCGTTCGCCGACGGTCCGGCCGCGGCGCCGGTCCCGGGTTCCTCGGCCAGGGCACGGGCGTGCGCGGGGGCGATGCCCGGGCCCATCGCCCGGGCCTCGGCGCCCGTTTCCTCCGCCGCGTCGCCGCCCGCGACGACATGCAGGTTGCCGCGCACGTAGCCGTTGCTGGCCAGGCTCACGGCGCCGTTCGCGCCGTCGCCGCCGCCCGACGGGACGTAGGCCTCGCCGACGCTGTCGGGCCGCATGTCGTCGGGCCCGACGTGGGCGAGGTCGTCGCGGCCCTGATAGGACACCGCGATCTCGCGGAAGACGTAGTCGAGGATCGACGTCGCCATCTTTATGGCGTCGTTGCCCTCGACGATGCCTTGGGGCTCGAACCGCGTGAACGTGAACGCCTCGACGAACTCGTCGAGCGGCACGCCGTATTGCAGGCCGATGGAGATGGCGATGGCGAAGTTGTTCATCAGGCTGCGGAACGCCGCGCCCTCCTTGTGCATGTCGATGAAGATCTCGCCGAGCGACCCGTCGTCGTACTCGCCCGTGCGGAGGTAGACCTTGTGGCCGCCGACCGCGGCCTTCTGCGTGTATCCCTTTCTCCGGCCCGGAAGCCGTCTCCGTTGCACCTTCATGATGTGGCGGACGATGCGCTCCGCGACGACCTCCGCCGGCTTCTCCGCGGCCGCCGGTTCCGCGTCTTCGTCGATGTCGTCGTCGGCGCCGAGCGAGGACGCCAGCGGCTGCGACAGCTTGGAGCCGTCGCGGTAGAGCGCGTTGGCCTTCAGTCCGAGCCTCCACGACAACAGGTAGGCGTCCTCGCAGTCCCGGACCGTCGCCGTACCCGGCATGTTGATGGTCTTGGAGATGGCGCCCGAGATGAACGGCTGCGCCGCCGCCATCATCCGGATGTGGCTTTCCGTCGGCAGGAACCGCGCGCCCTTCGGCCCGCAGGGGTTGGCGCAGTCGAACACCGGGAGATGGGCGTCCCCGAGGTGCGGCGCGCCCTCGAGCGTCATCGCGCCGCGGCAGTAGGTGTTGGCGGCGTCGATCTGGTCGGGCGTGAAGCCCAGGGCCGCGAGCATGTCGAAGGACGGGTCCTCGAGCTGGTCGGACGTGAAACCCAGCGTCCCGGAACAGAAGGCTTCGCCCAGCGTCCATTTGTTGAACGCGAACCCGATGTCGAAGGCGTTGGCCAGCGCCGCCTCCAGCGCCGCCAGCGCATCGTTTCCGAAGCCCGCCGCCGCGAGGGTCTCGTGATTGATCGCCGGCGCGCCCTTCAGCGTCCCGCGGCCGACGGCATGGACGACGATGTCGTCGATCTCCGGCTCGGAGTAGCCCAGGCTGGCGAGGGCGCGCGGGACGCAGCGGTTGATGATGCGGAAGTATCCGCCGCCCGCCAGTTTCTTGAACTTGACCAGGGCGAAATCCGGCTCGATGCCCGTGGTGTCGCAGTCCATGACCAGCCCGATGGTGCCCGTTGGCGCGATGACGGTGGCCTGGGCGTTGCGGTAGCCGTGCGCCTCTCCCTTCTCGACGGCCTCGCGCCACGAACGGACCGCGGCGTCCGCGAGCCCCCGGTCGGGGCAGGACCCGGGATCGAAGACGACGGGTGGGGTCGAGACGCCCTCGAACGGGCCGGAGAGCGCCCCGGCGGCGCGGGCGTGGTTGTGCATGACCCGCCGCATCGCCTCCCGGTTCGGCCCGTGCTCCGGAAACGCGCCCAGCTCCGCCGCCATGTCGGCGGACGCGGCATAGGCGACTCCCGTCATCAGCGCCGTGATCCCGGAGCAGAGCGAGCGGCCCTCGTCGCTGTCGTAGGCGACGCCGCTCGCCATCAACAGGCCGCCGAGATTCGCGTATCCCAGGCCCAGGGTCCGATACCGGTACGAGAGCTCGGCGATCCGGCGCGACGGGAACTGGGCCATCGTCACCGAGATCTCCAGGACGACCGTCCACAGCCTCGTCGCGTGCGCGAAGGCGTCGGTGTCGAACGTGCGGTCCTCGCGGGCGAAGGCCAGCAGGTTGAGCGACGCGAGGTTGCAGGCCGTGTCGTCGAGGAACATGTACTCCGAGCACGGGTTCGACGCCCGGATGGGCCCGCCTTCCGGGCACGTGTGCCAGTCGTTGATCGTCGTGTGGTACTGCACCCCCGGGTCCGCCGAGGCCCAGGCGGCGTGCGCGATCCGGTCCCACAGGTCACGCGCCGGCAGGGTCCTGGAGACCTCGCCGTCGGTCCGCCGGATCAGGTTCCACTCCGCGTCCTCCTCCACCGCCCGGAGGAACGCGTCCGTGACCCGGACGGTGTTGTTGGCGTTCTGCCCGGACACGGTGCCGTAGGCGTCGCCGTCCCAGTCGGCGTCGTAGGTCTCGAACTCGATCCCGGTGAAACCCTGCCGGGCGAACTGGATCACGCGCCTGACGTAGCTCTCGGGCACCAGCGCCCGGCGGGCCTCCCTGATGGCCCGCTTCAGTTCCGGGTTGTCCGACGGGCTGAACCGGTTTTCACCCTCGACCGCGTGGCAGGCCTTCATCACCGCCTTGAGGCGTCTGGCGTTGACTCTCGACCCGGTGACCAGCGCGGCGACCTTCCGCTCCTCCAGGACCTTCCAGTCGATGAATTCCTCGATGTCCGGGTGGTCGACGTCGACGACGACCATCTTGGCCGCGCGCCGCGTCGTGCCGCCCGACTTGATGGCGCCCGCCGCGCGGTCCCCCACCTTGAGGAAGCTCATCAACCCCGAGGACTTGCCGCCGCCGGAGAGGTTCTCGTTCGCCGCCCGCACGGCGGAGAAGTTGGACCCCGTGCCCGAGCCGTACTTGAACAGGCGCGCCTCGCGAACCCACAGGTCCATGATGCCGCCCTCGTTCACCAGGTCGTCGGCGATGCCCTGGATGAAGCAGGCGTGCGGCTGGGGATGCTCGTAGGCGGTCTCCGACACGCGACATTCGCCCGTCCGATGATCGACGTAATGGTGGCCCTGGGACGGACCGTCGATGCCGTAGGCCCAGTGCAGGCCCGTGTTGAACCATTGCGGAGAGTTGGGGGCGCCCATCTGGCGGGCCAGCATGTAGCGCATCTCGTCGAACAGGGCCCGGGCGTCGGCGTCGGAATCGAAGTACCCGCCTTTCCAGCCCCAGTAGGCCCACGTGCCGGCCAGGCGGTCGAAGACGCTCCTGGCGCTGGTTTCGCCGATTTCCCGCTCGTCCTCGGGCAACGCGGCGAGCGCCGCTTCGTCGGCGACCTTGCGCCACAGGAACGAAGGGACGCCGTTCTCTTCGACCGGCTTCAGACGCGCCGGGACGCCGGCCTTGCGGAAGTACTTCTGGGCGATGACGTCGCAGGCGACCTGCGACCAGTCCTCGGGGACCTCGAAGCCTTCGAGATGGAAGACGACGGTGCCGTCCGGGTTGCGGATCTCGCTGGTCGCGTCGCGGAACGCGATGCTCGCGTAGGGCGACTTCCCCTCTTCCGTGAACCGCCGGCGTATGCGCATCTCGCTCCCATCCCAACTCTGGACGGTTCGAGGGTCTCGTGCCCTCCGCGTCCCGTCCGCCTCTCCCGAACCGTCCCGCCCGATTTCAAGATATTGTGATTTTCCGTTATGCGGGACACAAAATGTGTCACCGCTTGGCGAGGCCTGTCAACCATATTTTGTGTATGCGGGAGGACAGGACCACATTTTGTGTATCCCGCCTTGCGTATGCCGCCGGTATATGCCGCGTCCGCCGCGAGGGCTGGACGCCGGACCCGGTCGGTGCGATAGTCCGCCGATCCGGCGCCGCCCCCCGTTTCGTGGGCTTTCGCGGATGTGGGGCGCCGGTCATCCAGGAGCGGGCGGGCGGAGGCATGGGGGTTCTGGATTTCCTCACGTGGTGGAAACGGGAGACCCTGGGAACGGCGCTGTTCACCTGGCGGAAGGGCGAGCTCGTCGGCGCCGACGCCTACGGGAACAGGTATTTCCAGGAGAAGAACCCCGCCGGGCCGCGCCGCCGCCGCTGGGTCCTCTACCGTGGCGAGGTCGAGGGCTCGAAGGTGCCGGCGGAGTGGCACGCGTGGCTGCATCACACCTCCGACGAGCCGCCGTCCGACCCGGCGCCCCGCCGCGACTGGGAGAGGCCCCATGTCGCCAACCTCACCGGCACCCCGTCGGCGTACCGCCCGCCGGGGGCCGTGGCGAGGGGCGGACGGCGGGATCCGACGACCGGGGACTACGAACCGTGGCGGCCGGATTGAGGCGCGGCGCCTCGGGGCGCCGCCTTCGGTGAACGGCCGCGCGTCGCAGACGGACTCGGCCCGCGCGGAGGCGAGTGCCCGGCAGAACTGGGACGCCGGGCGTTACGCGCGCGACGCCCGTTTCGTGTCGGATCTCGGCATCCCCGTGATGGAACTCCTGGGGCCGGTCTCCGGCCTCCGGATCCTCGATCTCGGCTGCGGCGACGGTGCCTTGACCGAACGTCTCGCCGCTCGGGGCGCCGACGTCGTGGCCGTCGACGCGAGCGAGTCCCAGGTCTCGGCGGCGGCGGCTCGCGGACTCGACGCCCGCGTCGGGGACGCGCGCCGGCTCGAGTTCGAGAACGAGTTCGACGCGGTGTTCTCCAACGCGGCCCTGCACTGGATCAGTCCCCCCGAGGCCGTCGTCGAGGGGGTCGCCCGGGCGCTCGGGCCCGGCGGACGATTCGTCGGGGAGTTCGGCGGCGAAGGCAACGTCGAAACGGTCCGCCGGGCGCTGATCTCGGCGCTGAACGCCCGCGGCCACGACGGCGCGGCGGCCGACCCGTGGTTCTTTCCGTCCGCCGCGCGCTACCGGGCCATGCTCCGGGCGGGCGGGTTCGCGGTCGAATCGATCGGCCTCGTCCCGCGTCCCACGCCCATCCCGGGCGATCTGGGCGACTGGATCGAGACGCTGGCGGGCAGCTTCCTCGCGGTCGCGCCCGAGACCCGGCGGGACGCCGTGATCTCCGACGTGCGCGACGCCGTCCGCGATTCCCTCCAGCGGCCGGACGGCGGCTGGACGGTCGATTACGTGCGGCTGCGCTTCGCGGCGCGCCTCGCCTGAGGCGGGCGCGGATCGATGACCCTTCGGCGTGCGCCGGCGGTCCTCGCACTTCTCTGCGCGGCGGCCTGCGTCGCGTCGTGGGCGCCCCGCGCCGGCGCCCAGTCCACGGTGGACTCGCAGTCCGCCAAGGTGGCGGTGCTCCAGGGGCTCGACAAGGTCACGGCCCGCGTCTCCACGATCCGGGCGCCGGTCGGCGAGGCGGTGACGTTCGGGACCCTGGTCATCGTCGTGCGGACCTGCCGCGCCCGCCCGCCCGAGGAGGCCCCCGAGACCACGGCGTTTCTCGAGATCTTCGACGACAAGCCCGGCGAGCCGCCGCGCTCCGTCTTCAGCGGCTGGATGTTCGCGTCGAGTCCCGCGCTCTCGGCGATGGAGCACGCGGTCTACGACGTCTGGGTGATCGACTGCACGACCGCCGCCGGGTCCGGCGGATCGGGCAGCGAATAGAAGTCGCCGTCCACGCCCAGGGCGTCCGCGAGAAGCTCGTGGTAGTCGGCGCGCGGTATCTCGACGGCGCCGAAGCGTTCGAGGTGCGCGGTCACGAACTGCACGTCCAGAAGCCGGTAACCGCCGCGTTTCAGACGCGCGACGAGGTGGACGAGGGCCACCTTGCTGGCGTCGCGTTCCCGGCTGAACATGCTTTCGCCGAAGAAGGCGCCGCGGATGGAGATGCCGTAGAGGCCCCCGGTCAACCGGTCTCCGTTCCAGCATTCGACGCTGTGCGCGAAGCCCATCGCGTGCAGTTCCGTATAGAGCGCGACGATCTCGTCGTTGATCCACGTATCCCGGCGGCCGCGGCCCGGCTCCGCGCAGGCCTCGATGACGGCCCGGAAGTCCCGGTCGACGCGCACGGGGCCGGGCCGGTTGCGGACGGTTCGCGCCAGCCGTCTGGGCGCGTGGAACGAATCGAGCGGGACGATCCCGCGCGTCTCGGGATCGATCCAGTGGAGCGTCGGGTCGCGCCGGCTCTCGGCCATCGGAAAGATGCCGCTCGCGTAGGCGCTCAACACGATCTCGGGCGTCAGGCGCGGCATTCCGCGCGTCGTTCGATGAAGCCCTCCAGCCAGTGGATGTCGTAGTCGCCGGAGACGAAGCCGTCGTCGTCCGTCAGCGCCCGGTGAAGCGGGATCGTCGTCCGGATGCCCCCGATGACGTATTCCTCGAGCGCGCGCCTCAGCCTCGCCAGGCACCCCTCGCGGGTCGCGCCGCGCACGACGAGCTTGGCGACGAGGCTGTCGTAGTGGGGCGGCACGCGGTATCCGGCGTAGGCGCCCGAGTCCACGCGGACGCCGGGACCGCCGGGCGGGTGGTAGTCCGTGATCGTTCCCGGCGCCGGCGCGAAGGTCCACGGGTCCTCGGCGTTGATGCGGCATTCCATGGCGTGCCCGGCGAAGCCGATGTCGTCCTGGCGAAATCCCAGGGGCTGCCCCGCTGCGACGCGGATCTGCTCCTCGACGATGTCGATGCCGGTGATCATCTCCGTGACTGGGTGCTCGACCTGGAGGCGCGTGTTCATCTCGATGAAGTGGAAGGCGCCGTCCGCGTGGAGGAACTCGACGGTGCCGGCGCCCCGGTATCCCAGCCTCCGGATCGCGTCCGTCACGCGCCGGCCGATCTCGTCCCGTTCCGCCGCCGACAGGTGCGGCGAGGGGGCCTCCTCGAGCACCTTCTGGTGCCGCCGCTGCAACGAGCAGTCGCGTTCGCCGAGATGCGCGACGTTGCCGTGGGTGTCGGCCATGACCTGCACCTCGACGTGCCGGGGCGCGGCCACGAACTTCTCGATATAGACGGACTCGTCCCCGAAGGCGGCCCGGGCCTCGCCGCGCGCGACGCGGAACGCCCGGTCCATGTCCGCCGGCTCCTCGACGACCTTCATGCCGCGCCCGCCACCGCCGGCCGAGGCCTTGATCAGCACGGGGAATCCGATGTCCCCGGCGACGGCGCGGGCCTCCTCGACCGTGTCCACGGCGCCGTCCGAGCCCGGGACCACCGGCACGCCCAGGTCCCGCATCGTCGCCTTGGCCGCGACCTTGTCGCCCATGGCGCGGATGTGCTCGGGCCGCGGGCCGATGAACGCGATCCCGTGTTCCTCGACGATCGACGCGAAGCGCGCGTTCTCGGAGAGGAACCCGTACCCCGGGTGGATGGCGTCGGCGCCCGCGACCTCGGCCGCCGATATGATCGCCGGGACGTTCAGGTAGCTCCGGCCCGCTTCGGGCGGGCCGATGCAGACGGTCTCGTCGGCGAGACGGACGTGCATGGCCTCCGAGTCCGCGGTCGAATGCACGGCGACCGTGGCGATGCCCATCTCCCGACAGGCCCGGTGGATGCGGAGCGCGATCTCCCCGCGGTTCGCGATCAGGACCTTGTCGAACATCTCCCTCCGCCGGCTCGGGCCGCTACTCGACGATCATCAGGACCTCGCCGTACTCGACGGGCGCGCCGTCGGAAACGAGGATCCGGCGCACGGTCCCGCTCCTGGGCGCGGGGATCGGGTTCATCGTCTTCATGGCCTCGACGATCAGGACCGTCTGGCCCTCGGATATCCGGGCGCCCACCTCGACGAAGGGCGCGGCACCGGGCTCGGGCGCCACGTAGGCCGTGCCCACCATGGGCGACAGGATCGCCCCCGCGTGGCTCGCGGAGTCCGTCGGCGCGGCCTCCTCGCGCGCGGGCTCCGCCGGCGCGAGCGCCGCGGCCGCGGCGGTGGGCTGGCGGGCGACGCGCACGGTCCGGTCGCCTCGGGTCCATTCGACCTCGGTCAGCCCCGTTTCGTCCAGCAGCGCGGCGAGGTCCCGGATCAGGTCCTTGTCGAGTTCGGCGCCGTCCGCCATCGGGACCGCCCGCTAGGCGGAGCCGCCGGACGCGGCGCGTCCGACGATGGAGGCCATGGCCTCGACCGCCAGCGCGTAGCCCCGCGCGCCGAACCCGGCGATCAGGCCCGCGGCGACCGGCGCGATGTAGGAGTGGTGGCGGAACGTCTCGCGCCTGAAGAGGTTGGACAGGTGGACTTCCACCACCGGCAGTTCCACGGCCGCGAGGGCGTCGAGGAGGGCCACGGAGGTGTGCGTGTAGGCTCCGGCGTTGATGACGATCCCGGCCGCCGACCCTCGCGCTTCCTGGATCCAGTCGATCAGCTCGCCCTCCGAGTTGCTCTGCCGGAAATCGATCTCCAGGCCGAGTTGGGCGGCCCGTTCTTCGGCGAGGCGCCGCACGTCGTCGAGGGTGTCGCTCCCGTAGACGCGCGGCTCGCGGATCCCCAGCAGGTTGAGGTTCGGTCCGTTCAGGACGAATATCTTCGATCCCATGGCACTCGATTCGGACGGCGGCGGGACGGCGTGGAGCCGCGCGGTTTATAGCACGGGCGACCGCCCGCGCAACGGACACGCGGATATCCGTCACGCCGTCTCCGGGTCGCGAACGGGGGTGGGCCTCGGCCTCCGTCGCTCGCGCCGCGCATGACGCGGTTCCGACCGGTTGGTTCGACCGGACGGACTTCGGTCTCGTTCCGCCGGCGCGATGCGATGGCCGTCCGCCCGCGGGTTGAAAGCGGCATCGGGCGGACCCATACTCCGTTCCGGTTCCGCGAAGTTCCACGGGCGCGGGGAAATGGGGGTGCGATGCGTTTGACCGTGAACGGCGAGGAGCGGGAGTTCGACCGCTCCCTGACCGTCTCGCAGCTCCTCGCCGAGCTCGGGATCGATCCCCGGAAGGTCGCGCTCGAGCGCAACCTCGAGATCGTTCCGCGCGCCGCCTACGAGGGCACCGAGCTCGGCGACGGCGACCGGCTGGAGGTCGTCCACTTCATCGGCGGCGGAGCGGCCGAGGAGGCGCCGCCGTCCGCCGGCGAGGACACGTTCACCGTCGCCGGCCGCGAGTTCCGGTCGCGCCTGATCGTGGGCACCGGCAAGTACAGGGACTTCGAGGAGACCCGGTTGGCGCTCGAGGCGTCCGGCGCCGAGATCGTGACGGTCGCGGTGCGGCGGGTGAACGTCACCGATCCCGATCGGCCGATGCTGGTCGATTTCGTCGACCCCGGGAAGTACGTCTACCTGCCCAACACCGCCGGATGCCACACGGCCGAGGAGGCGCTCCGGACCTTGCGTCTGGCGCGCGAGGCGGGCGGCTGGAAGCTCGTGAAGCTCGAGGTGCTCGGCGACGAGAAGACCCTGTATCCGGACATGATCGAGACCCTCGAGGCGACGGAAGTCCTCGTCCGCGAGGGCTTCGACGTCATGGTCTACTGCACCGACGACCCCCTGTTCGCCGGCCGCCTCGAGGACGCCGGGGCGGCCGCGATCATGCCCCTGGGGGCGCCCATCGGGTCCGGTCTCGGCATCCGGAATCCGGTCGCCATCCGGCTGATCGTGGAGCGGTCGACGGTTCCCGTGCTCGTCGACGCGGGCGTGGGAACGGCGTCCGACGCGACGTTCGCCATGGAGCTGGGCTGCGACGGGGTGCTGATGAACTCGGCGATCGCCCATGCCGACGATCCGGTCGTCATGGCGCGGGCCATGAAGCTCGCGGTGGAATCGGGGCGTCTCGCCTACCTCGCCGGCCGGATGCCCAGGAAGATGTACGCGGACCCGTCGTCCCCGCTCGGCGGGCTGATCTGATCCTCTCCCTCCACGAATCGCCCCTCGCGGACCGGCATGACCGATGATGGCGCGCCGACGCCCCGGGCGCGCCGGTTCGGCCGGCGGCGCGTGACCGTCTGGTTCTGGGTCGTCCTCGGGTTGACGGTCGTGCCCGTTCTGGTATCGGCGGCGCGGCTGGCTCTGGCGGACCGCCCGCACTGGAGCGCCGCGAGCCATGTCTCGACCGGGCAGGCGCCCGACCCGGCGGCGACGCCGGAGCCGGTGATCCAGGTCTACGCGGCGCGGACGTGGGGCCTCCGGGGCTCGGTCGCCGTGCACACGTGGATCGCGAGCAAGCGCGCCGGCGCCGACCGCTACATGCGTTACGAGGTCATCGGCTGGTACGCGTACCGGGGCGGTTCGGCGCTGGTGCGGAGGCCGGGGCGCCCCGACGCGATGTGGTTCTCCAACCGTCCCGAGCTGCTGGTCGACCTGCGGGGCGACGGCGTGGAGGCGATCGTCGACAAGGTCGAGGCGGCGGTCGAGGCCTACCCCTATTCCCGGACCTACCGGACGTGGCCGGGTCCCAACAGCAACACCTTCACCGCCTTCGTCGGCCGCCGGGTGCCGGAGCTCGGGCTCGACATGCCGCCGACGGCGGTCGGCAAGGACTATCTCGCGGACGGCGCCATCGTCGCGCGGTCGCCGAGCGGGACGGGGTATCAGGTCTCGCTGTGGGGTCTCCTCGGCGCCATGGCCGCCGCGAGGGAGGGGATCGAGCTGAACGTCCTCGGCCTCGTCGTCGGGATCGGTTTCCAGCCTCCCGCCCTCAAGCTGCCCGGCCTGGGGCGCCTCGGCCCGAAGTAGGGGAGGGAAGGCCACGCGAACGCCACGTCCGGCGGGGCGGATGCCGCCGCCGACCGGCGGACGGATCCCGCGCGGCGGGTTGGCGCCGGCCGTCGCCCCCTCGTCGGTATCGATCGGCGGAAAGCGCTCTGGCCATCGGACTCGTTCATGGGCTATATTTGGTCCGAGCGGGGGAGCCTCATGAAACTGTCCGACCAGATCAAACCCATCAGTTACCTCAAGGCTCACGCGGCGGAGATCGTTCGCACGCTCGGAGACCGGCGGGAACCCCTGATCATCACCCAGAACGGCGAAGCCAAGGTGGTCATGCAGGATATCGACAGCTACGAGCGGATGCAGGAGACGGTCGCTCTGCTCAAGATTCTCGCGTTGGGCAACCACCAGATCGAAGCCGGTCAGGTGGAACCCGCCGCCAACGTCATCGCGCGGCTTCGGGAGCGCCGGCGACCCTGCTGATGTCCTTCCTCGTCCAGTTGACCGGTGACGCGGCGCGCGACTTGGAAGAGATATACGATTACATCGATCGGCATGATTCGCCGGATCGCGCCGATCACGTGCTGGCGCGGATCGAAAAGGCGTTCGGCGGCCTTTCCGAATATCCCCGGCGCGGAAGTCACCCGAAAGAATTGCTGGACGTCGGAATTCGGGAATACCGCGAAGTCTTCTCCGAGCCCTACCGGATCATTTACCGGATGATCGGGAACACCGTCTACGTGATGGTGATCGCCGATGGGCGGCGCAATATGCGGGCATTGCTGGAGTGGCGCTTGCTACGGGCGGAAAGCCCGACCTGAAACCCTCGCGGTTTCCATCCTGTCCGTCGCATACCCCCTTCCGACCTCCCCTCTGAAAGGGCGAGGAGAGATCGTTTCGGGATCCCACCGGTCCGCCCGGTCGGCGGGGCTTCCGCCGCGGGGTCTTCTTTCGAGCCTCCGGTTGAAGGGGGGCGCTCGCCTGGGGCATAGTTGCCGTCGGGAAAGTTCCGCGCGCGGCGCGGCGACCGCCGGCGCGTCGGGGACACGGAGAGACGGGAGACCCACATGAGCGTTGCGGAATACGTCCGGCCCGAAATGCCCGAGGGAAACTTCCGCGGGGCGCGAAAGGCCAGCCGGCCGCCGCCCGACCCGCTGCTCACCGAGACCGGCCCGGGCACCCCGTGCGGGGAGTACCTGCGGGCTTTCTGGTGGCCGGTCGGGATGACGGAGGAGGTCCCCGGCGATCTCCCCTTCAGGACCAGGCTTCTGGGCGAGGACCTCGTGCTGTTCCGGACCCGCCGGGGCGATTACGGCTGCCTTCATCTCAACTGTAGCCATCGCAACACGTCCCTCGAATTCGGCCGCGTGACCGAACGCGGTATCCGCTGCTGCTACCACGGCTGGGAATACGCCATCGACGGGACCATCCTCGACACGCCCGGCGAGCCCGCCGGCAGCAGGATCAAGGAGAGGGTGTTCCACGGCGCCTACCCCGTGGTCGAGTTCAAGGGACTGCTGTTCGTGTACATGGGGCCGCGGGACCGGATGCCCGAGTTCCCGGTCTACGACACCTTCAACCTCGCCGACGACGAGCTGGCGCCCTACTCGATCTCGTATCCGGCGAACTGGCTCCAGATCGCCGAGAACACCACCGACCCGTACCACACGGTGTTCCTGCACGCCAACCACTCCACCGATCACTTCGAGGAGAGTTGGGCCGAGATGCCCGTCATCGACTGGCACGAGCACGAGAACGGCCGCCACACCTGCAACATCTGCGCCTTCCGCTGGAAGGACAACGTCTGGGTGCGGGTCTACGAGACGTTCTTCCCGAGCTTCAGCCAGGTCGGGTCGTTCTTCGAGACCGCCGAGGACGAGAAGTATTTCCAGCGCGCCGCGATCACCAAATGGACGGTGCCGGTCGACGACGCGACCACCAGGATCACGGCGTGGCGGCACTTCGGCAAGGCCATCGACCCGGACGGCCAGGGGCGGCGCGAGCTCGTGGGCAAGGACACCGTCGACTTCCTGGGCCAGACCGCCGATCGCCCCTACGAGGAGCGCCAGCGCGTTCCGAGCGATTACGAGGCGCAGGTCGGCCAGGGCGTCGTCGCCGTGCACGGCACGGAGAACCTCGGCCACACCGACCGGGGCGTCGCCATCCTGCGCCGGAACCTCCGCGCCGGCATCGAGCGGGTGCGGAACGGGGAGCCGCCCGCCCGTCCGCCCGGGAACGGGGAGGAGGTGCCGTCCTGGTGCAGCGACACGATCATCCCGTTGCCGGCGGCGCCGGGCGAGGACGACGAGGAGCTGCGGCGGCGCGTGTCCGCCGCCGTCGTCGAGGTTCTCCGTTCGGCGGACGGGATGCCGCGTGGGGAGCGGACGGCCTGGATCGAGGCCGAGCTCGCCCGCATCAAGGACCGGCCGGAGTTCGCGCGGACGCCCCCGGCCGGGTAGCCGACCGATACGGTCGCGTCCGGTTCGTGGTGCGTGCGGGTGCGTCAGGACGGACCGGGGACCTACAGCGCGATGACCGCGGCGCCCATGACGATCAGCAGCCACAGGCAGACCCGCCGGTAGGCCTCGTTGGACGCGCGCCGGAAGTAGCGGGCGCCCACCCACATGGGCAGCGAGAAGGGCAGGATCAGGACGACGCCGAGCACGAGGGAGCCCAGATCCGCCCCGCCGCCGATGGCGACTCCGGTCATGGTGAGCGCCGACACCACCCCGAGGACGATGAGGATGTTGGCGCGCTGCATGGCGGCCCGGATCGTCCCCGAAAGGTAGTAGATGGTCGCCCCGGGGGCGCCCATGCCAAAGAAGCCGCCGGTGAAGCCGCTGAACGAGCCCGCCGCCGCGCTGGTCAGGACGTTGCGCGGGCCGCCGTAGTTCCAGCCCCGGATCATGATCAGGGCGACCAGGATGACGATGCCACCCATCAGCCGCCGCGTGACGCCCGGGTCGACGGCGAGCAGCAGGGCGACGCCGACGGGAACCGTGGCGAACGCCATGAGGCACGCGGGGATGACGTCGGGCCAGTCCGCGTCGCGGGACGCCTCCGGCAGCAGCAGGATGGACCCGAGCGCCGAGAGGCCGATGCCGACGGCGACCGACTCCGCGGGCCCGTAGACGAACGTGAGCAGAGGCACCATGACGAGGGTGGCGCCGAAGCCCGTGAAGCCCTGAAGCATCCCGCCCACGGCCGTTACCGCCAGGGTGTAGGCGAACTCTGACCGCCAGAACTCCGCCAGGTCGATGGTGAGCGAGATGGTCAGGTCCGCGGCCGGCGTCGCCGGCTCGGCCGCGCCCAGGCCCGGCGTCGTCCAGTACCAGACGCCCATGACGACGCACATGGCGCTCGTCCCGACGCACAGGAGCAGCAGCGATCTCTTCAGGGCCGTGTCGAGCAAGAGTCCTCCGGGCCGGTTCGCCGCGGTTCCCCCGGCGGGACGCGGGGGAATTATAGACCTTCCGCCCGCCGTCCGCCTTCCCGACGCGGCGACCCGCCCCCTTCCGGCCTTCCCTCCGGTAGGGGGGAGGAGTATGAACGGGGCGCCGAAGGCAGCGCGAACGCCGCGGTCGGCGGCCGGTTGACAGGCGGATACCCGCCCCGACAATTCGTTCGCCTCGACCCACGGGAAGGATGTCTCGACATGGAACCGCGCGAACAGCTCCGCAGGCACATCTCCGAGGACAAGTACCTCGTCGTTCCCGGCGCCTTCGACGCCCTGACCGCCCGCCTCGTCGAGATCGCCGGGTTCGAGGCGCTCTACCTGACGGGCGGCGGGTTCTCGCGGGCCAACGGCTACCCCGACATGGGGTTGATGACGATGCTCGAGGTCACCCACTGGGTCGGTCTCGTATGCGACGCCGTGAACATTCCCGTCATCGCCGACGCGGACTCCGGCTACGGCAACGCCGTCAACGTGGTGCGCGCGGTGCGGGAGTTCGAGAAGACCGGCGTCGCCGGCATCCACCTGGAGGACCAGGTCGCGCCCAAGAAGTGCGGACACTACGAGGGTAAGGAGATCGTGCCGCCGCGGGAGATGGCCGGGAAGATCAAGGCCGCCGTCGACGCGCGGCGGGACGACGACTTCGTCGTCATCGCGCGCACCGACGCCATCGCCGTGGAAGGGTTCGACGCCGCCATCGACCGCATGAACCTCTATATCGAGTCGGGCGCCGACGTGGGCTTCGTGGAAGCGCCCCGGAACCGCGAGCAGCTCGAATCGATTCCCTCCAGGATCGACGGGCCCGCGCTCGTCAACGTCTTCAAGGGCGGCAAGACGCCCGTCCTCCCCAGGGCGGAGTTCGCCGCGATGGGATACCGGATCGGCATCTATCCGAACCAGACCCACCGGGCCGCCATCTTCGCGGCGAAGGAAGTGCTCCGGGTCCTCAAGGAGGACGGCGATACCGAGCGCTGCGAGGACCGGATGGCCTCGTGGATGGACCGCGAGGCGGCGGTGAACACGGAATGGTGGCGGGCGCGGGAGGCGGAGTACCTGAGCCTCGAATAGTTCCGGTTGACAGGAGCCGCCGGTCCGGCATCGTGGGGCGGGATCGTCGCGACGGAAAGGAGACGCGCATGGCCATTCGGGAACCCGACCCGATCGGCGCCGGCCCCGGGGCGGTGAACGAGCCCTATTCGGGGTACCTGCTCCGGGACGTGCCGCGGGAAGACGCGGAGCTCACCCACACGGGCCCGGGGTCGCCGATGGGCGAGCTCATGCGCCGGTTCTGGCAGCCGGTCTGCCTGAGCCAGGAACTGTCCGATCTGCCCAAGGCCGTCCGCGTCCTCGGCGAGGACCTCGTCGCCTTCCGCGCCAGGTCGGGCGACGTCGGGGTCTTGCGCCGCCATTGCAGCCATCGCGGCGCCTCGCTCGAATACGGGATCGTCGCCGAGCGCGGACTGCGTTGCTGCTATCACGGCTGGCTGTTCGCGCCGGACGGCGAGATCCTGGAGACGCCGGGCGAGCCTCCCGGCTCGCGCCTGAAGGACTCGTTCCGGCACGGCGCCTACCCCGCGCGGGAGCATCGCGGCCTCGTGTTCGCCTATATGGGGCCGCCCGGGGAAGAGCCGGAGTTCCCCCTGTTCGACACCTGCGAGGATCCCGACGGCCGCATGGCGCCGTACTCCGTCTGGCACGACTGCAACTGGTTGCAGGTGCAGGAGAACATCATGGACCCGATCCATGCCTGCTTCCTCCATGTCAATATGACCAACCTTCAGCTTTCCGAGGACTTCGGGGGCCTTCCCGAGCTCGAATTTCACGTGACCGAGGGCGGTAGCGGCATGTTGTTCGTGACCTCCCGCCGCGTCCGCGAGCGTATCTGGGTGCGGACCAACCATGCCCTGCTGCCCAACTTCCTCCAGATCGCCCCGATCTTTCCGCGCACCCACGTATCGACCTATTTCGCCCGGGTCGGCAACACGCGGTGGTGCGTGCCCATCGACGACAGCCAATGCAACCTGATCGGCTGGCGCCACTTCGGCGACCTCGTCGATCCCCGCGGCGAGGGGCGGGAGGACCTGTGCGGGCCGAACTCGATCGACCTGTTCGGCCAGGACGGCAACCGCGGCTACGAGCGACGGCAGCGCGAACCCGGGGACTGGGACGTGCTGACCGGCCAGCGGCCCATCGCCGTGCACGCGCTCGAACACCTCGGCGCGCACGACCGGGGCGTGACGATGCTGCGCCGGCTGCTCCGCGCGGCGGCGCGCGGCGAGGCCCCGGAAGCGGTCGCCCGCTCGCAGCGGGGGACCGGCGGCCCCCACGTCAACACCTTCACCCAGGACGCGGTGCTGGAGATCCCGCCCGCCGAGGGCGACGCCGACCTCGCCCTGCTGCGCGAGACCGGACAGCGGGTGTTCGAAACGGTGATGGAAGGCGCGAGGTTCTTCGGCGACGAACGCCGCGCCTTCATGCGCGAGCGCTACCGGACGCTGGAACGGGACGCCCGGACGTCCTGAACGACGCGCACGTCGCCCCGCCGGGCGGCTATGCCTCGCTTTTCCGGGCCAGCCCGATCTTCAGACCGTTGAGATGCGTCCACGGGAGAAGCCCCCGGTGCTGGAGCATTCCGACGACGATGCCGGGAGCTATTCCCTGTTCGTCGGCGAAAGCTCTCACCGTGTCCGCGCGGCGCGGCGTGGTGGCGACGAACCGTTCCCACGCGCGCCGGGGGATCAGGGTGTCGGACGCCCACTCGTCGGCCTCCGTCTCCAGACTGGCGGCGCCCCCGTTCGCCCCGTCGACGAAGACCGCCTTCTTGCTGTGATGCAGGACGTGCGCCGCTTCGTGAAAGAAGCTGAACCAGAGGTGGTCGTCGGATCTGTGCCGCGCGCTCAACTCGATCACGGCCTTCCGGGGGGAGAGCCACCACGCCGCGCCGCTGAGCGCCGTTCCGGGGAGGGGGCGGACCAGCGCGAGCGCGACCCCCGCCCCATTGCACAGCACCGCGGCCTCGGACAGGGCTTCCTCGACCGGTTCGCGCGTCAGTCCGCGGATTTGCCGGACCGCCCGCCTGAACCGGCTTGCGTTGTAGTCCGCGCACTCCTGCCTTTCGGCTTCGATCTCGCCGAGACGCCGCCACGTCGCCAACGCGGCCTCGTTGCTCTTGAAGCTCGGCGAGTGCCTGTAGGCCACGTTCGCGCGGCCGTGGCGCGCGGTCCACGCATCGACCGAGCCGACCCGGAAGAACGCGAGCAATTTCGATACCGCGTCGGCTTCGGACTCCGGGCGCTCGAGGCATCCCCGCTTCACCAGCTCGCGGACCGGAAACGCCTTGGCCCACTCCGCCGGCGCCGCCGCATACTCCGCCTGCCGGGCCATGTGGAGCCGGTAGTCGGACTCGATCCCGAGCCAGATTCCGGCGGCGACGCCCAGCACCTTCTCGAACTGGTGCGCGGTTGCCGGTTCGACCGGCGCCTTTCCGGCGATGATTTCGCTGATGAGCTTCGGAGAGCGTCCGCATCGCCGCGCGAATTCAGCCTGGGAAATCCCATCGGCCTCCAGACGCTCCTCCAGGATCCATCCCGGCGGAACCGCGTAGTTCGGCCTGTATTGCCCTGTCGTCGCCATCTCTCTCCTCCGTCAATGATAGTCGACCACATCCTCGACCGTGATCGAGGTCACCCGTTCGATGTCGATCCCTCCGTCGTCGTCGCGCGGGATCGGGGCATGGTCAGGCGCGAAGACGAGTCGGTACGGGTGAACGAGATCGACCGCGAACCGTTCGTCTCGATCCCCGACGAGTTGGTGTCGCCTGTCCGGTGGCGTGGTCGGCACCCCCGCCAAGTTACGGGCCGATTTCAGAACCGCCATACGCATCGCGATCGCCTTCGCCCTCCGTGATCCATACTGTCTCTTGAGGATGGTTTCGTCGTTGAAGGCTTTCTCGAGTTTGCGGGTCCGAAAGGCGATGTTCAAGCGACCAATCCGTTTTATTACGCATTGAGAAACGATATACGGAAGTAATACGAGTGGTGCAAGCGGGGGCGCGTCGAAGCGCCCGGACGTCCTGAGCGGTGCGTACGTCGCCCACGCTATCCCGAAACCTTATCCGGATCGTGCAATGTGTGCAAGGAAAAAATTCCTGAAACGGTAAATTTTTTGTGATCGACCGCTCGACGCCGATCCTCCGTCGCGGCATCGAGCGGTTTCAACCGTCGGCCGCGGCGTCGTTCAGGCGTTTGATCAACTCCGTGAAGTCCCGTTCGCCGTCGCCGCACGCGGCGATCTCCTCGCAGAAACCGTGGACCAGTTCGACGACCGGCAGGCGGGCGCCGTTCCGCGCCGCCTCGTCGAGGCACATGGCGTAGTCCTTCAGCATGTTGCGGACCGGTCCGCCCATGTCGTGACGGTCCTCCAGCATCGGCTCCGCCCGGTTGGCCATCCACCACGAGGCGGCCGAGCCCCGCGACAGGAGGTCGGCGACCCGTTTCCCGTCGAGGCCGGCGCGGCGGGCGAAGTGGAGCGCCTCCGCGAGGCTCTCGACGATGCCGGCGATAGCGATCTGGGCGACCATCTTGGCGAGTTGACCGGCGCCGGACGGCCCCAGGTGCTCGATCTCCCCGCCGTAGCACGCGAGGGCCGGCAGCGCGCGTTCGAAGGCCTCCCGGTCGCCGCCCGCCATGATCGTCAGGGCGCCGTCGCGGGCCGCCTCCGCCGGCGAGCCCGCCACCGGGGCGTCCAGGTAGGACAGGCCGAGCGCCCGCGCCGTGTCCGCCCGGTCGCGCGCCAGCGCGGCGGATGTTGTCGTGTGGTCCACGTAGACGCCGCCGGGCGTCATGGAGCGGAAGGCCCCGTCCTCTCCCGTCGTGGCGGCCAGCACCTGTTCTTCCGTGGAGACCGACGAGAGGACGAGCCCGGCGCCGGCCGCGGCGTCGGCCGCCGACGCGCCGCCGCGCCCCCCGTATCGTCCCGTCCACGCCTCGACCCGCGTCCCGTCGGTGTCGAACACGGAGACCTCGAAGCCGTTGTCGGCGAGATGTCCGGCCATCGGGAACCCCATGGCGCCGATGCCGATGCAGGCCACCGCGCGGCTCATGCCGGCGTCCCTCCGGGCCGCGGGACCGGACCGCGCCACCCGCGCGGCCTACGGGGGCGCGATGAGGAAGAGGATCTCGTCGGCCCCCACCATGGCGCCGTTCTCGGCGCGGATTTCCGCGACGCGGCCGGGACCGGTCGCGGAGATCGTGGTGTAGAGCTTCATCACCTCGATCAGGCACAACGGATCGTCTTCCCGGACCTCGTCGCCGACTTCGACGAACGGCGGCGACGTGGGCGAGGGCGCCCGGTAGAACGTCCCCACCATGGGGGAGCGGATTTCCGAGAGGCCGTCCGCCGGCGCGGAGGCTTCGGTCGGAGCCTCGGTCCGGGGAGAACCGATCGTCGGCGGGTCTCCGTCTCCGTCCGCGGCGGGCGGCTCCGTCCCGGGCGCCGCGCTGGCCTCGTCGGCTCCTTCTCCCCCGACGGCCGCCGGAGCGGCCGCCGACCCGCCGCCGCGGCGGCGCATGGAGAGCTTGATCTCGCCCACGTCGAGCGTGATCTCCTCGCACGAGCTGGCGTCGATGAGCTTGATGATCTCGGCGATTTCGGCGTAGGTCAGGGTCATGCGGAAGCCGGCGTGAAACGGGACCGCGCCGCGAATGGCGCGCGGCGGCCGCGGGGATATAATCCCGCGACGGTCGTCTTGTAGCACAGGAGCCGCGGGTGTCTGAAGAGTCGGGAGGATCGAGAGGTGACAGGATGACGGTCGCGGGCGCGCCGCCGCGGGAGGGCGGGCGAACCGTGAGTCTGATCGACGTGACGCTGCGCGACGCCCATCAATGCCTGTGGGCCACGCGCATGACGACCGCGATGATGCGGGAGACGGCGCCGCTGCTGGACCGGGCCGGGTTCGAGGCCATCGATCTCGTCGGCGGCGCGGTGTTCGACGTCTGCGTGCGCTACCTGCTCGAGGACCCCTGGGAACGCATGCGCATCCTGTCGGGCTGGGTGACGGAGACGCCCCTCGTCCTGCACCATCGCGGCCAGAGCCTGTTCACCTTCGAGCTGTTCGCCGACGACGTCGTGGAGCTCACGGCCGAGCGCACGGTCGCGAACGGCATGCGCTACCACACCACCTACGACGCCCTGAACGACATCCGCAACCTGGAGGTGTGCATCCGCGCCGCCAAGCGCCTCGGGCTGCACACGGTCGGCGGGCTGGTCTACACCGAGACGCCTGTGCACACGGACGACTACTACGTCGCCAAGGCGCGGGAGCTCCTGAAGCTCGACGTGGACGGGGTCTTCATCAAGGACCCGAGCGGCCTCCTGCGGCCGGAGCGCGTTCCCACGCTGGTGCCCGCCCTCAAGGCGGTCTGCGGCGACGTCCCCCTTCAGCTCCACAGCCATTGCCTCTCGGGGCTGTCGCCCTACGTTGCGGTCCTCGCCGTCGATTACGGCGTCGACGCGGTGCATACGGCCACGTCGACGCTGGCCAACGCCGCCTCCCATCCGCCGACGGAACGGTTCACGCGCAACATCCGCCGCCGCGGCCATGCCGTGGATATCGATCTCGAACCGGTCGAGCGGGCGGCCGACAGGCTGCGCTACATCGCGTCGCGGGAGGACAAGCCCGTCGGCGGGCCCGTGGAGTACGACGAGTTCCACTACCACCATCAGGTCCCGGGCGGGATGATCTCGAACCTGAAGTCGCAGCTCGAGCCGCTCGGCATCGTCGACAAGCTGGACGCGGTGATGGAGGAGGCCGGACACGTGCGCCGCGAGCTCGGCTATCCCATCATCGTCAGCCCCTTCGCGCAGTACGTCATGACGCAGGCGGTGCTCAACGTGATGGGGGAGCTGCGGGGCAAGGACCGTTACGACACCGTGCCCGACGAGATCAGGAAGTACGTCCTCGGCTACTACGGCGAGATCGCGGGACCGATCGAGCCGAACCTCTACGACAAGATCGCGCGCGGCGAGGAACCCGTGACGGAGCGTCCCGGCGCGCTGGCGCCGCCGGCGCTGCCGGGGATCCGGGCGGAACGGGGACCCTTCGCCAGCGACGACGACCTGCTGCTGGCGGCCTATTACGCCGACAGGGAGTACGGCGCCCTGAAGGCCGCGGGGCCCATCGACACCGGGTACGCCATGGGCTCGACGCCCCTGGCGACCCTGATGAAGGAGCTCTCCGAGCGCGACGACATCAGGTCGTTCCATCTCGCCAACCCCGCCGGGTGACGCGGCGGCGGGCGCGGCCCTGGCGGTCGGCCCGCATCGCCTTTACCGTCTCGAAGGTCTCCGGTAGGCTCGTGATCGTCGCGGTTCGTGGCGTGGGAGCGCTCTTTTTCGTGGTTGTGGTCTCGACACGGGGGGTACTCTTTTCGCTCTCCGACGCATAATCCCTTCCGAGGACGGGACGGCACGATGACGAACCTGACGGATATCGAAGCGGCACTCGACGAGCTGCCGTCGGACCGTCTTCCGTTTCCGGTCGTCGAGTGGCGGGTCGAGGCCGGCCCCGACTGGTCGGACGATCCCGCGGTGTGGGTCTGGATCGTGCTCGAACGCGACGACTTCGAGTACGACGACGCATCGGCGCTGCTCGAACTGAAGGATGTCGTACACGGCCGGGTCAAGGGCCTGATCGACGACGACTCGTTCCTGTACGTCCGTTTCGGGGAAGCCTCGGAGGCCGCGAAAGCGTCGTGAGCCTGCACCGCGACTTGTTGAATCAGGCCAAGCACCTCGCTCGCCTGGAGCCGAGGCGGCCCCGGCAGGCGAGCCTGCGCAGGGCCGTTTCGGCGTCGTATTACGCGCTCTATCACCTGCTGGTTTCCCAAGCGACGGCGCGCATGTTCCACGGGAAATCCCGGGCACCGCTGCGCCACCGCGTGGCGCGCGCGTTCGCTCACTCGGTCATGAAGGAGGTCGCCGGGCAGTTCGCCGGAAACTCGGTTTCGCCCAGGCTGAGCCCGGGGTTGAACGGCCAGCCTCTCCAACCGAAAATCGTTCAGATCGCCGGGAGCTTCATCGCGCTCCAGGAAGCCCGGCACGATGCCGATTACGATACCGCGCGCCGGTTCAAGCGCGCGGAGACTCTTTCATTGGTGCGCACGGCGGAACGCGCCTTCTCGGACTGGGACCATGTCAAGGAGACCGATCAGGCCGATACCTTTCTGGCCGGACTTCTGACCTACAGGAATATGCAGGCTTGACGCGCGAGAGCTCTCCGACCGCGCGCGTCAAGCCTGCCCTCGAACGGGTGTGGGGATAGTGCCGATCGCCGCGCCTGGCACCGAGCTGCCGCCGCTGGACAAGGGTCCGATCGGCTACAAGCATCTCGCCCGCTGGTGCGCCGCCCAGCAGAACTGGGACAAGGTCCACTACAACCAGGACTACGCGCGGGGATACGGCAAGCTCGAGGACGTGTACGTCAACGGCGCCATCAAGGCGCAGTCCGTCGTCCAGTTCCTGGGCGCGGCCTTCGATCACCGGGGCTGGGTGTGGCGCGTCGACACGGACTTCCGCGGCATGGACTTCGCCGAGGAGCGTCTCGTCGTCCGGGGGACGATCGAGGAGACCGTCGAGGCGGGGCGCCACGTGGCCGCGCGGGTCGGCTTCCGCATCCGCAACCACGACCGCGGCGTGGATACGACCGAAGGGAAGGCCATCGTCCTGCTCGACGCGCGCGGGGACCACGTCGTCGAGGTCGACGACCGGGACCTGCCGGACGAGTGGCGCGTCGACACCGCGGTCCGCGAGGCCGGCGAGGGCGTTCCCGACCGTATCCGCGACATGGTCGGACAGCGGATGGACGCGGTCGAGTCGGTCATCCCGGTGGACCTGAGCCGCCTGCGGCTGATGGCCGACGCGGTGATGGGCGTGAACCCCTGGCACTACCACCCGGAGAAGGCGGCGCGGGGGCCCTTCGGGGGCGTGGTGGCGATGCCGCTCTATCCGTTGCACGGCCTGGAGTCGTGGCCCGACGCCAGGCCGTTCGATCCCGACCCGGCGACGCTGGGCCGGGAGGGCGTCACGGATATCGGCCGTCTCGACCCGGCGCGGCTGGGGCTGCCTCCCGGAGGCATCTTCAACGGCGGAAATTCCGTGGAGATCCATTCCCTCGTCCGCCCCGGGGAAACCCTCGCGGCGGACTGCGTTCTCGCGGGAGCGGTCTTCGACCCGGATCACGCCGTGGGGCCGTCGGTCATGGTCCATACGCTCAACCGGTACCGCGCGGCGTCGGGCCGGGCGCTGATCACCGAACGCCAGATCATGGGCTATCGCGTCCTGGAGGACTGAACGGGAAACGCCGCGCCGCCGCCGCCCTGGAACGTCGGGGCGCCGCCCTCGAAACCGTCCTCGAACGCCGGGGGACGGGCCTATAGCGGGGCGTTGGGGAAGTCGGGAACCATCGTCTGGATGAGGCGCCGGGCGGCCAGGGGCAGGAACTCGGGGCGGTACACGACCGCGCCGTAGCTCATGGGCCGGATCTGGTCGGCGATGCGCTCTTCCGTCGGCACGATGCGCACCGGATCCTGTTCGCCGACGCAGATGTCGGGAACGAACGCGATTCCGACGTCCCGCTCGACGAAGGACTTGATCACGGTCCATCCCCCGGTCTCCACCGCGACCTTCAGGTGGGTGCCGAAATGCCGGGCGACGAGTTCCGCCGCCGCGCGGGCCGACGTGCCGCGGCGCGGCAGGATGAGCGGCCAGGCGGCGATGTCGCGCGGAGACGCCTCGCCCACCCGCGTCAGCGGGTGGTCGGGATGCGTGATGAGCACGTACCGGCTTTCGCGAAAGGGGTGGAACTCGAGTCCCTCCGGCAGGCTCTCCACGGCGCCCAGCGAGAAATCCACCTCGCGGTCGTACAACAGGCGCAGTCCCTCGGCGAGGCCGGTGGTCCGCAGGCTTATCCGGACGCCGGGATAGGAGGTCCGGAAGTCCCTCAGATACTGGGGCAGCAGGAACGTGGAGGCGGTCATCCCCGCGACGACCCGCACCTCGCCCGACGTCTCGTCGCCGAAGACCTCGGTGAAGGTGTCAGGCAGGCGGTCCATGCCCCGCACCAGGGGCATGGCGATGTGGTACAGGCTCTCGCCGGCCGGAGTGAGCACGATGCGCGGCCCGCGCCGTTCGAAGAACGTTGCCGAAAACTCTTTCTCCAGCGCCCGGACTTGCTGCGAAACGGCCGGCTGGGTGAGGGAAAGATGATCGGCCGCCTTCGACATGCTCTCCAGCCGTGCGGCATGACAGAACGCCCGCAACTGTTTCAGGCGGTCGCGCGCGCGACCGGTGTCTTCTCCGTCGGACATCGCTTCCTCCGTCGGTCACAAATCCGTGTTCCGTCAACATCTATGATCAGTATAAGCCCGGCTCTGTAGATATGACCAGAGACATGCACTGTATCTATGATCAGTATAAGTCCGGGCCTGTAGATATGACCAGAGACATGCACTACTATTTCGATACGAAAGGAACCTTATTACTCCCCAAGCGCCGATAAATTGTCTGAAAACGTCATCAATCGCCACCGCGAAGCGGGGAAAGAGGGTTCCGTGCGTGCCCCGCGGGCGGTCGGTCACGCAAATGTGAACTCGGTCGCCGCGCTCGTCGTCGCCGCGCTGCTGCTCGCCCCCCTCGCCGCCGCGGCGCAGACCGGCGCGCCTGCGGTGACCGGGGTTTCCATCTCCTCCTCCCCGGCCGGCGGCTCCAGCTACGCGACGGGCGAGAACATCGATGTGGCGGTCGCCTTCAGCCGGGCGGTCACGGTCACCGGGTCGCCGCGGCTGGCGCTGACCGTCGGCTCGCGCACGCGCCAGGCGGCCTTCCGGTCGGCGTCGGGGTCCACCGTCAACTTCCGGTACACGACCATCGGGGGCGACCGGGACAGCGACGGCGTCTCCGTCGCCGCGGACGCGCTGACGCTCAACGGCGGCGGCATCGGGGCGGGGAGCGTGGACGCCGCCCTCGGCCTCGGCAGCCACGCGCTGGGCGACCAGTCCGCCCACCGGGTGGACGGCGGCGGGCCGACCTTCAACGGCGTGGCGTCGCCGGCGTTGAGCTTCACGCGCGGCGCGCGCGGCAGCTTCACGCTGCCGGCGGCGGGTTCGGCGACGCGGTACACCACCTACGCGCTGGCGGCGACGCCGGCGCTGGCGGGCGGCCTGACCTTCAACTTCGGGACGCGCACCCTGTCGGGCACGCCGGAGGTGGGGATGGCGAAGACGACCTACACGCTCAACGCCTATCGCCTGGTCCCGTACCCGGGCGAAGAGGGCGTGTTCTATGAAGAGCTCGCCGACACGCTCGCCTTCACCGTCGCGGTGTCCGGGGCGGTGCCGGCGGTGAGCGGGGTGGAGATCGCCTCCAGCCCGGCGGACGGCTCCAGCTACGCCACCGGCGAGTACATCGAGGTGCACGTGACGTTCAACTACCCGGTGGCGGTGACGGGCGCGCCGCGGCTGGCGCTCGGCATCGGCGCCGCCACGCGGCAGGCGGAACACATTCTGAGCGGCCGCGGTGATCGCAGCCGGCAGCGATTCCGCTACCGGGTGACGGCGTCGGACTTCGACGGCGACGGCATCGGCATCGCCGCGGGGGCCTTGACGGCTGCCCTTCCGGACCGCATCACGGCCGCGAATCTGGACGTCGCCCTCGGTCTCGGCAGCCATGCGATCGCGACCGCCGCCGACCACACGGTGAACGATCTCCAGCCCTCCTTCGGGGCGACGGTGGCGAACCGGCACTGGATCGCCGGCACGGCTGTGAGCCTGCAACTGCCGGCGGCGAGCGGCGGCGACGCCACGGTGAGCCACGCGCTGACCGGGCCGGGCGCGGCGACGACGCTCTCCCTGCCCCAGGGCCTCTCCTGGAACGCCGCCACGCGCACGATCTCGGGCACGCCCGGCGCGGCCGCGGCGGCGGCCTCCTACACGCTGACCGCCACCGACGGCGACGGCGACACCGCGCAGCTGTCGTTCGACATCACGGTGGCGGCGGCCGACGCGCCCAGGCCGACGGGTCTGGCGCTGTCCGCTCCCGCGGGGTTCGACGGCGACTACGCCGCGGGCGAGGTCGTCCGGGCGATCGTCTCGTTCGACAAGAACGTCACCGTGACCGGCGCGCCGCGGCTGGCGCTCGACATCGGCGGCGTCGTCCGCCAGGCGGCCTACGCGAGCGGCAGCAGCGACGCGGACGACCTCTCGTTCCACTACACGGTGACGGCGTCGGATTTCGACGGCGACGGACTGGACATCGGCTCGGACGCGCTGACGTTGAACGGCGGCGGCATCGTCGATGCCGGCGACGCCTCGGTTGCGGCGTCTCTCGGCCTTGGCGGCCTTGCCATCGGCGGCCCGTCCGGTCGCACGGTGCGCGACACCCGGCCCGTCTTCTCGCAGGCCGCGAGCGCCGCCGACCGGTCGCTGGCGAAGGACGCGGCGACCTCCACGACGCTGCCCCGGGCCACGGGCGGCGACGGCGCGGTGACCTACAGCGTCTCGCCGGCTCTGCCTGCCGGCCTGACGCTGGCGAGCGCGCGTCCGACCATCGCCGGGACGCCGACGGTGGCGGGCGCGACCACGCACACGCTGACCGCGACCGACGCCGACGGTGACCGGGCGACGCTTGGCCCCTTCACCGTCACGGTGGTGGTCGTGGCCAGGGTGAGCGGGGTTTCCATCGCTTCGTCCCCGGCGAGCGGCTCCAGCTACGCGGCGGGCGAGAACATCGACGTGGCGGTCGCCTTCAGCCGGGCGGTGACGGTGAGCGGGTCGCCGCGGCTGGCGCTGACGGTGGGTTCGCGCACGCGCCAGGCGGCGTTCCGGTCGGTGTCGGGGTCTACGGTCAACTTCCGCTATACGACCGTCGGGGGCGACCGGGACAGCGACGGCGTCTCCATCGCCGCGGACGCGCTGACGCTGAACGGCGGCGGCATCGAGGCGGGCGGCGTTGACGCCGCCCTCGGCCTCGGCAGCCACGCGCTGGGCAACCAGTCCGGCCACCTGGTCGATGGCGGCGGTCCGACCTTCAACGGCGTGGCGTCGCCGGCGTTGAATTTCACGCGGGGTTCGCAGGGAAGTTCCACGCTTCCCGCGGCGATTTTGTCGACGAGTGACACCACCTACCGGTTGGCGGCGACGCCCGCCTTGCCCGATGGCCTGACTTTCGATGCGGCGACCCGCACCCTCTCCGGCGCGCCGGAGGCGGGGATGGCGACGACCGCCTACACACTCATTGCCGCCCACAGCAATGTGCTCACGGATTCGCTCACGTTCACCGTCACGGTCGCCGGGACGGTTCCGGCGGTGAGCGGGGTTTCCATCGCCTCCTCCCCGGCGGACGGCATCAGCTACGCCACCGGCGAGTGGATCGAGGTGGACGTGACCTTCAACTACCCGGTGACGGTAACCGGGTCGCCGCGGCTGGCGCTCGGCATCGGCGCCGCCACGCGGCAGGCGGAGCGCGTCCCCGGCAGTAGCGATGGCGCCCGGCAGCGATTCCGCTACCGGGTGACAGCATCGGACGTCGACCGCGACGGCGTCGACATCGCCGCGGGAGCCCTGACGCTGAACGGCGGCGGCATCGAGACATCGAACGTCGCCGTTGCCCTCGGTCTCGGCAGCCATGCGATAGCGACCGCCGCCGACCACACGGTGAACGATCCCCGGCCCGCCTTCGGGGCGACGGTGGCGAACCGGCACTGGATCGCCGGCACGGCCGCGAGCCTGCAACTGCCGGCGGCGAGCGGCGGCAACGGCACGGTGAGCCACGCGCTGACCGGGCCGGGCGACGCGACGACGCTCACCCTGCCGCAGGGCCTTTCCTGGACCGCCGCGACGCGCACGATCTCGGGCGCGCCCGCCGCGGCCGCGGCGGCGACCTCCTGGAGCTGGACGGCGACCGACGCCGACGGCGACACCGCGCAGCTGTCGTTCGACATCACGGTGGCGGCGGCGAACGCGCCCAGGCCGACGAGTCTGGCGCTGTCCGCGCCCACGGGATTCGACGGCGACTACGCCGCGGGCGAGGTTATCCAGGCGGTCGTCTCGTTCGACAGGAACGTCGCCGTGACCGGCGCGCCGCAGCTGGCTCTCGACATAGGCGGCGCCGTCCGCCAGGCGGCTTATGCGAGCGGCAGCAGCGACGCGGACGAGCTTTCGTTCCACTACACGGTGACATCGTCGGACTTCGACGGCGACGGTCTGGACATCGGCTCGGACGCGCTGACGTTGAACGGCGGCGGCATCGTCGATGCCGGCGACGCCTCGGTTGCGGCGTCTCTCGGTCTTGCCGGCCTTGCCATCGGCGGCCCGTCCGGTCGCACGGTGCGCGACACCCAACCCGTCTTCTCGCAGGCCGCGAGCGCCGCCGACCGGTCGCTGGCGAAGGACGTGCAGACCTCCACGACGCTGCCCCTGGCCACGGGCGACGGCGCGCTGACCTACAGCGTCTCGCCGGCTCTGCCTGCCGGCCTGACGCTGGCGAGCGCGCGTCCGACCATCGCCGGGACGCCGACGGCGGCGGGCGCGACCACGCATACGCTGACTGTGACCGATGTCGACGGCGACCGGGCGACGCTCGGCCCCTTCACCGTCACGGTAGTGGACGGTGCGCCGGTCGTGTCCGCCGTGACCATCGTCTCCACGCCCTACGCCAACGCCACCTACGGGCTGGGCGAGGTCATCCAGATACTGGTCGACTTCGACAAGCAGGTAAGGAGGTCCTGGCTGGGGGGCCAGGCGGAGCTTGAGGTCGACATGGGCGGGACGATCCGCCGCTTTCAGTATTCCGGCGGATACAGCGGCAACAACCTGTTGTTCGAGCGCGTGGTCAGCGCGGCGGACCGCGACGCCGACGGCATCGGCATCGGCTCCGACGCGCTTACCCTCGGCACGGGGACGCTGACCGACCTGGAGACCGGGGTCGCCGCGGTGACGGTCATCGGGACCCACGCCGTCGCCAACGCGGCGGCGCACAAGGTGGACGGCTCGGTGAACACGCCCCTGGTCGTGAAGTCGGTGAGCATCGTCAGCTCCCCGGCCAGCAGCGACGGCTACGACGTGGGCGAGTCGATCAAGGTCGAGATCGCCTTCTCCAAGCGGGTCAGTGTCACCGGGGCGCCGAGACTGGCGCTGACCATCGGGCCGAACACGCGGCAGGCGGCGTTCGAGCGGGGGACGAGCGATTACGCTCTCGTGTTCGCCTGGACCGTTACCGCGAACGACCGGGACTCGAACGGGATCGGCATCGCGGCCGGCGCGCTGACGCTGAACGGCGGCAGTATCGTCGAGGCCGGCGACCGCTCGGCCGCGGCGGCGCTCGGCCTCGGGACCCACGCCATCGCCGACGCCTCGGCGCACAAGGTCTATACGCCGGCGCGGATCACGGGCGCGTCGATCATCTCCGACCCCGGCGCGAACGGCACCTACGACGCGGGCGAGACCGTCACGGTGGAGCTGTCCTGGTCGCAGCGGGTCGTCATCAGCGGCGGGACGCCCCGGGTCGCGTTGACCATCGGGTCGAACACGCGTCAGGCGGAGCGGGACGCCGCGGCCGTTGCCCTCGGGCACTGGTACCGCTACAGCTACACGGTGACGGCCAGCGACTGGGACGGCGACGGCATCAGCGTCGGCGCGGACGCGCTGACCCTTCCGGGCGGATTCCGCATGACGGGCAACGGCGGCGTGGACGCGGTCCTCTCGCTCGGGACCCACGCCATCGCCGACGACTCCGGCCACACGGTGCGAGACTCGAAGCCGGCTCTGACCGTGGCGGCCCGGCCCTATCTGCTGGACGTGGCGGTCAGCGACGCGCTGCCGGCGGCCGGCGGCGACGCGCCGGTGACCTACACCCTCACCGGGCCGGGAACGGCGACGACGCTCTCGCTCCCCGCCGGCCTTTCCTGGGACGCCGACACGCGCACGATCTCGGGCACGCCGACGAGCGCGGCGGCGGCGGCGTCCTACACGCTGACCGCCACCGACACCGACGGCGACGCGGCGACCGCGTCCTTCGACCTCTCGGTGGTGTCGGACCCGGTGGTCACCGGCGTCGCCATCACCTCCACCCCGGCGTCGGGCGACGCCTACGCCGCCGGCGAGGCGATCACGGCCGACGTGACCTTCGACCGGGCGCTGACCGTCACCGGCGCGCCGCAGCTGGCTATCGCCGTCGGCTCCGCCACGCGGCAGGCGGCGGGGAGCCACGCCGCCGGCGAGAGCAAGATCGCGTTCAGCTACACGGTGACGACGGCCGACAGGGACGCCGACGGCGTCGCCATCGCCGCCGCCGCCCTGACGCTGAACGGCGCCACCATCCGCAACGCCAGGGGCGAGAACGCGCGGCTGGGCCTCGGTTCCCACGCCCTCGCCGCGCAGACCGGCCACAAGGTCTCGACGCCGCCGCGGGTGGTGGACGTGATCGTCATGAAACCCGACCTGCGGGTTGGGAGTGACGGCGAGAATCCCTTCGTGGTGTTGAGTTCGGCGGACAAGGACCCGCGGCAGACCGCGACCAGCCGTTTCCCGCCGAGCATTGCGCTCGTCAACGTCGTCTTCGACCAGCCGGTGACGATCTCGGGTGCGCCGCAGCTTGCGCTCGCCATCGGCGCTCATACCCGCCAGGCGACGTACTCCGCCGGTTTCAACGAAAACCGCGCCGTGGCGCCATTCTACTACAGCCTGCAGGCGTCGGACTTCGACGGCGACGGCATCTCCATCGCCGCCAACGCGCTGGCGCTGAACGGCGGCACGATGCGCGACGCCGAGGGCGAGGACGCCGTGCTCGGCCTCGGCGCCCACGCCGTCGCCAACGATGCGACCTTCCGGGTGGCGGACACCGCGCCCACCTTCGCGGCGACGTTGGAGGCCCGGCGCTACCTGCCGAACCTGCGGGTGAGCGACCAGCTCCCGGCGGCGACCGGCGGCGACGGCGCGCTGACCTACAGCTTCTCGCCGGCGTTGCCCGCCGGCCTCTCCTGGGACGCCGCCACGCGCACGATCTCGGGCACGCCGATGAGCGCGACGGCGGCGGTCTCCTACACGCTGACCGCCACCGACGCCGACGGCGACGCGGCGACGCTGACCTTCGACCTCTCGGTGGTGACCGACCCGGTGGTGAGCGGCCTCAGCATCGCGTCCAGCCCGGCGTCGGGCGACGCCTACGCCGCCGGCGAGACGATCGCGGTGGACGTGACCTTCGACCAGACGGTCACGGTGACGGGCGCGCCGAACCTCGCGCTCACCGTCGGCAGCACGGCCCGGCAGGCGACGGGGAGCCACGTTTCGGGACAGAGCAAGATCACGTTCCGCTACACGGTGGCGACGAGCGACCGGGACAGCGACGGCGTCTCCATCGCCGCCGCCGCCCTGACCCTGAACGGCGCCACCATCCGCAACGCCAAGGGCGAGGACGCGCGGCCGGGCCTCGGCGCCCACGCCGTCGTCGGCGCCGCCGGCCACAAGGTGTCGGCGCCGCCGCGGGTGGTGGACGTGATCGTCAGGAAACCCGACCAGCGGGCCGGGAGTGACGGCGAGAATCCCTTCGTGGCGCTGAATTCGGCGGACAGGGACCCGCGGCAGACCGCGACCAACCGCTTCCCGCCGAGCATCGCGCTCGTCAATGTCTTCTTCGACCAGCCGGTGACGATCTCGGGTGCGCCGCAGCTTGCGCTCGCCATCGGCGCGCAAACCCGCCAAGCGACGTACGCCGCCGGTCTCAGCAGCAACCCTGCCGTGGCGCCGTTCTACTACAGCCTGCAGGCGTCGGACTTCGACGGCGACGGCATCTCCGTCGTCGCCAATGCGCTGGCGCTGAACGGCGGCACGATCAGCGACGCCGAGGGCGAGGACGCCGTGCTCGGCCTCGGCGCCCACGCCGTCGCCAACGACGCGACCTTCCGGGTGGCGGACACCGCGCCCACCTTCGGCGCCGCCACGATCCAGCCGCAGCACTGGGTCGCCGGGACCGCGTCCTCGCTCACCCTGCCGGCGGCGACCGGGGACGGCGCCGTCTCCCACGCGCTCACGCCGGCGCAGCGGCCGTCCTGGCTGGCCTTCGACGGCGCGACCCGCGTGCTGTCGGGCGCGCCCCCGGCGGCCGCGGCGGCGGCGACCCATAGCTGGACGGCGACCGACGGCGACGGCGATTCGACGGCGCTGGCCTTCACCCTCACCGTGGCCGCGGCCGACGCGCCGAAGGTTTCGGAGGTCAAGTTCCTCTCCACCCCGGCGGCGCACCGGATGTACGCGCCGGGCAGCGCCATCGAGGTCGGGGTCAAGTTCGACAAGGCGGTGACCGTGACCGGCGTCCCGACCCTTGCCCTCGACATCGGCGGCGCGGCGCGCAAGGCGGGCTACAGCGCCACGCGCAACGGCTATCTGGTGTTCTCCCACACCGTCCTGCAGGCGGACTACGACACCGACGGTGTGAGCATCGCCTCGGGCGCGCTCGCGCTCCCCGCCAGCGGCAGCGGCGATATCGTCGACGCGGCCGACGCCTCGGTTCGGGCGGCGCTGGGGCTGGGCGCCCACGCCATCTCCGACGCCGCCGGCCACCAGGCGGGCAGCCCGCCGCGGGTCACCGGCGTCAGCTTCCACTCCACGCCTCAGCAGGCGAACACCTACACCGGGGGCGCGACGATCACCGTCCAGGTCGATTTCGACCAGACGGTGACGGTGACCGGCGCGCCGAAACTGGCGCTGACGATCGGTGGCCGGACCCGCCAGGCCACCGCCGCCGCCGGCACGGGCAACGCCTGGATCCGCTTCTCCTACACGGTGGCGGCGGCGGATGCGGACGCCGACGGGCTCGGCGTCGCCGCCGGGGCGCTGACCCTCGGCGGCGGGACCATCCGCGACGCCGACGGCCAGGACGCGGTGCTCGCCCTGGGGAGCCACGCGCGCACCGCCTTCGCCAACGCCAAGGTGAACGGCGGCAGGACCGGCCTCTGGCCGGACTTCGGCTCGGCGGCCGGCCCCGACCTCGCCCTGACCGTGGGGACGGCGGCGACCCACACGCTGCCCACCGCGACCGGCGGCGATACGCCGCTGCGCTACGCCGTCTCGCCGGCGCTGCCCGCCGGGTTGAGCGTGAACGCCTCCACCGGCGTGCTGTCCGGCACGCCGGGGATGGAGAGCCCGCGCACCGCCTACACGCTGACCGCGACCGATGCCAACGGCGACGCCGCGACGCTGACCTTCCATATCAAGGTTACGGGCGCCCGCCCGGTGGTGAGCGGGGTCACCGTCGCCTCCACGCCGCTGTCGGGGGACACCTACGGGGCCAGCGAGGAGATCCGGGTGGACGTGACCTTCGCGCGCGCGGGCACGGGCGCGATGACGGTGCGCGGCCGCCCCCGGCTGGCGCTCGATGTCGGCGGCGCGACGCGCCTGGCGTCGTTCCTCTCCGTCTCCGGCGGGACGCTGCGCTTCCGCTACACCGCGCAGGCGGAGGACCGGGATACCGACGGCATCGCCGTCGCCGCGGACGCGCTGGACCTGAACGGCGGGCTGATCCGCGACGCGGCAGGGAACAACGCGATCCCGAGTCTGGGGAGCCATGCGCTGGGCGCCCAGGCGTCGCACAAGGTGGACGGCGGCACCGGACGCGCCCCGGCCGTGACCGGGGTCTCGGTGATCTCGGCGCCGGCGAGCGGCGACACCTACACGCGGGGCGAGATTATCGAGGTGGAGCTGCGCTTCGACCAGGCGGTGGGCGTCTCGAGGACGCCCAACCTGGCGCTCACCCTGGGCTCGGCCACGGCGCAGGCGGCCTGGAACCGCGCCGGGGCGAGCCCGACGGCGCAGGTCTTCCGCCACGTGGTGGCGGCGGCGGACCGCGACACCGACGGCCTCTCCATCGCCGCCGGCGCGCTGACCCTGAACGGCGGGACGATCCGTAACGTCCGGGGCGAGGACGCGGGGCTCGGTCTCGGCGGCCACGCGCTCGGCAACCAGGCGTCGCACAAGGTCAACGGCGCGAGCAACGCGGCGGCGATGGTGACGGGAGTCTCCATCCGGTCCTTCCAGAGCGACGGCTGGTACGACCACGGCGAGACCATCGACGTGCGGGTCACCTTCAACAAGGTGGTGACGGTGACGGGCAGCCCGCGACTGGCGCTCGCCATCGGCGGCACGACCCGGCAGGCGGCGTACCGCGCCGCCGCCGGCGCCAGCGTGGACTTCCGCTACACGGTGGCGGACCCCGACCACGACACCGACGGCCTCTCCATCGCCGCCGGCGCGCTGACGCTCAACGGCGGGGCGATCTCCCGCGGCGGCGTCGCCGCGGCGCTCGGCCTCGGCAGCCACGCGCTGGGCGCGCAGATGTCGCACAAGGTGGACGGCCGCGTCGGCCGCGTGACGGGCGTCTCCATCACGTCGTCCCCGGAGAACAGCGCCGGCTACGGCGCGGGCGAGACCATCGATCTGGAAGTATCTTTCAGCGACAACGTCGCCAGCACGCAAGGCCCCAGGCTGGTGCAGACCGCCTCCAAACTGGCGCTGACCATCGGCGACAACACGCGCTACGCCCCGCTCAAGGTGCAGTACAACACCAGCCGGTGGAACTACAGGAGCCTGTCATACCGATACACGGTCCAGATGACGGATCGGGACACGGACGGCATCTCCATCGCGGCGAACGCGCTGACCGGCTCCTTGCGCCGGAAGGACGGCAACCCGATGATTCTCGCCTTGGGTAGCCACGCGCTGGGCAACCAGGCGTCGCACAAGGTGACCGGCGCCGCCGTGACGCCCCGCGTGACCAGAGTCCGGATCCCCGCCCCGCGCGCCGGCGGCACCTTCGAACTCGGGGACGTTATCCAAGTGTATCTCGATTTCAACGTCCCGGTCGCAGCAACCGCACGGCCACAATTGGCGCTCGACATCGGCGGCACCACGCACCGGCTGAACGCCCATTCGTGGGGCGACGCCGCCGGCTCGCCCTCGTCCTGGATCGTGTTCCAGCACACGGTGGGGGCATCCGACCGGGACACGGACGGCATCTCCATCGCCGCCGACGCCTTGACGCTTCCCGGTAACGGAACCCTGCGCAGCGCGGTCGGGGCGAACGCGGCGCTCGGCCTGACCGCGGTCGTCAACGACGGGACGCGCAAGGTGGACGGCAGCCTCAACCCGGTGGCGGAACCCGCCGTGAGACTCGCCGGCACGGCACCCCACAATATCTTCCTCACGAACGGGAGCTTCATTATCACCGTCGATTACACCAGGCCGGTGACGCTCACGGGTACGCCGACGGTCGCGATGCAGGTCGGCAGCGTCACGCGCCGCGTGCCGCTGTCCGTCCGGGATGTCAACAACAAACGTTTTGAGTTCCGGTACACGGTGCGGCACGGTGACCGGGATCCGGACGGCGTCAGCATCGCCGCCGACGCGCTGAGCCTGGAGGGCGGCAGCATCGTCGGGCCGGGCGGCAAGGCGGCGCGGCTCCGCTTCACCAACAGCATCACGAACGACGCCAGTTTCAAGGTCGGCGGCGCAGCGCAGCCGACGCCGACCTTCGGCACGGCGGTGGTGCCGGCGCGGATGTGGGTGGTGGGATCGCCGTGGGAATTGACGCTGCCGCCGGCGACCGACGGCGACGGGACGCTGACCTATTCGCTGACCGGGCCGGGCACGTCGGCGTCCACGCTGAGCCTGCCGACGGGGCTGAGCTTCTCCGCCTCGTCGGCCGGTACCTTCAGCGGCGGCAGGATCGCCGGCACGCCGACGCTGAACGGAGGGGGCACATACCGGCTGACGGCGACGGACGCCGACGGCGACACGGCCACGCTGGACTTCACCCTCGAGGTCCAGCCCGACTATGCGCCGAGCTTCGGCGACGCGACCATCGACGACAAGGAGTGGATCAAGAACAACGCGATCGACGCCTTCGACCTGCCGGAGGCCTTGAACAAGCCGGCGGTGACCGGCCGCAACGAGCCGTTCACCTACACGCTCTCGCCGGCGCTGCCGGGCGGGATATCGCGGGCGGACCGCCGCGTGGGCGGCACGCCGGGCGCGGTCGCGGCGCGGACGCAATACACCTGGACGGTGACGGACGCCGACGGCGACGAGGCCTCGCTCACCTTCCACGCCACCGTGGCCGACGACACCGCGCCGAGCTTCGGCGACCTGACTATCGGCGACCTGTCCTGGCGACAGAACTTGTCCATCGCCGAGGTCACCCTGCCGGAGGCCACCGGCGGCAACGGCCCGCTGACCTACGGGCTCGGCATCCCTTCCGAAACCGGATCGCGGGCGCTGCCCGCCGGAACCTCGCTCGACGGGCGCGTGCTGAAGGGCACGCCGAGCGTGGCCCTGGAGACGCTCGAATACGCGTGGCGGGCCACCGATCGGGACGGCGACACGGCGGAGATCGCCTTCGACCTGGAAGTGCGGCCGGATACGCTGCCGAGCTTCGGCGACGCGACGATCGCCGACCGGGCATGGGTCCAGCGCCAGGCGATCACAGCCTTCACCCTGCCGGAGGCCACCGGCGGCAACGGCGACCTGACCTACTCGTTCGCCCCGGCCCTGCCCGCCGGCTTGAGCCGCGACGCGGCCACGCGCGAGGTCTCGGGCACGCCCACTGCGGCGATGGCGGCGATCGCTTATACCTGGACGGCGACGGACGCCGACGGCGACCGGGCGGAGCTGACCTTCACCGCCGCGGTGGACGGCATCCCCACCTTCGGCGACGAGACCATCGCCGACGCGACGTGGCTGAAGGGCAAGGAGATCGAGTCCTTCACCCTGCCGGAGGTGACGGGCGGCGACGGCCGGGTGACCTACGCGCTGTCGGCGGCCGCGCCGCACACGGCGCTGCCGGCCGGGGTGAGCCACGCCGCGACGACGCGCCTGGTCTCCGGCACGCCGACCGCGACCAGGGCGCAGGCCGAATACACCTGGACGGCCACCGACGAGGACGGCGACGAGGCGGCGCTGAGCTTCTCCGCGACCGTGGTCGAGCCACCGGCGGTGACGCTGGCGCTGTCGGCCGCGACCATCGACGAGCACGACGGGACCGACCCCGGCTCGGCGACGGTGACCGCGACGCTGGACAAGGCCTCGAGCGCCGGCACGACGGTGACGGTGACCGCGACGGCGGGGACCAACGCGGCGGCGGGCGACTTCGCGCTGAGCGCCGACGCGACGCTGACCATCGCGGCGGGGGAGACGACCAGCACCGGGACGGTGACGGTCGCCGCGGTGAACAACGCGAAGGACGAGGACGACAAGAGCGTCACCGTGTCCGGGAGCGCGGCCAACGACGTCCTGGTGACCGACCCCGCCGACCTGACGCTCACCATTGCCGACGACGACGCGGCGCCGGCGCTGTCGATCGATGCGCCGAGCGTGACCGAGGGTGCGGCCGGCGCGACCGCGGCGCTGGACTGGACGGTGACGCTGAGCGCGGAAAGCGGCAAGGAAGTCACGGTCGCCTGGGCCGAGGGCACGGGCGGCACGGCGACGGCGGGGACGGACTACACGGCGCTGGCGGGCGGGACGCTGACCATCGCGGCGGGCGCGACGAGCGGGACGGTCTCGGCGACGGTGACGGGCGACGACGCGGACGAGCCGGACGAGACGGTGATCGTGACGCTGAGCGCCCCGTCGAACGCGACGCTCGCGGCCGAGGCGGCGAGCGGGACGGGCACGATCGCGGACGACGACGACGCGCCGACGGCGACGCTGGCGCTTTCGGCTTCGTCGATTTCGGAGAGCGGCGGGACGACGACGGTGTCGGCGACGCTGTCGCATCCGTCGAGCGCGGCGACGACGGTGACGGTGACGGCGGTCACGGGCTTCTACACGGTGGGTGCCGACGCGACCATCGTGATCGCGGCGGGCGCGACGGCGAACGCGACGGACACGGCGACGGTCGCGGCGGCGGACGACGACGTGGACAACATCGGCGACCGGAGCGTCACGGTGACGGGCGCGGCGGCCAATGCACAGGCGGCGGCCGATTCGCAGACCGTGGCGGTGACCGGCGCGCCGCTGACGTTGACCGACGACGAGGCGACGCCGGTGGCGACGCTGGCGCTGTCGTCTTCGTCGATTTCGGAGAACGGCGGCGCGGCGACGGTGACGGCGATGCTGGACCGGGCGTCGAGCGCGGCGGTGACGCTGACGGTGGCGGCTTCGGCGGGAACGAACGCGGGCGCGGGGGACTTCACGCTGTCGGACGCGAAGACGCTCACCATCGCGGCGGGGCAGACCGCGAGCACGGGCGCGGTGACGGTGACGGCGGTCAATGACACGACGGACGGGCCGGACAAGTCGGTGGCGGTGTCGGCGACGGTGAGCGGCGACAGCGGCGTTGCGGACCCGGCGAGCGTGACGCTGACGATCGCCGACGACGAGGTGGCGCCGACGGCGACGCTGAAGGTGGCGGAGTCCTCGATCTCGGAGAACGGCGGCGCGACGACGGTGAGCGCGACGCTGAGCCATGCGTCGAGCGCGGCGACGACGGTGACGGTGACAGGAGTGGACGGCGCCTACACGGCGGGATCGGACGCGACCATCGTCATCGCGGCGGGGAGCACGGCGAACGCCACGGACACGGCGACGGTCGCGGCGGTGGACGACGACGTGGACAACGTGGGCGACCGCACGGTGACGGTGACGGGAACGGCCACCAACGCCCAGGCGGCGGCCGATTCGGAGACCGTGACCGTGACCGGGGCAGCGCTGACGCTGACCGACGACGAGGCGACGCCGACGGCGACGCTGGCGCTGTCGTCTTCGTCGATTTCGGAGAACGGCGGGGCGGCGACAGTGACGGCGACGCTGGACCGTGCGTCGAGCGCGGCGGTGACGCTGACGGTGGCGGCGACGGCGGGGGCGAACGCGGCGGCGGGCGACTTCAGCCTGTCGAGTACGGCGAGGCTGACCGTCGCGGCGGGTTCGACGGCGAGCGCGGGCGCGGTGACGGTGACGGCGAACGACAACACGGTCGATGCGCCGGACAAGTCGGTGACGGTTTCGGCGACGGTGAGCGGCGACAGCGGGGTGACGGACCCGGCCGCGGTGACGTTGACCATCACGGACGACGACGCGGCGCCGACGGCGACGCTGTCGCTGTCGTCTTCGTCGATTTCGGAGAGCGGCGGGACGACGACGGTGACGGCGACGCTCACCCACGCGTCGAGCGCGGCGACGACGGTGACGGTGACGGCGGTGTCGGGCTTCTACACGGTGGATTCGACGGACGCGACGATCACGATCGCGGCGGGCGAGACGGCGAACGCCACGGACACGGCGACGGTCGTGGCGGCGGACGACGACGTGGACAACGTGGGCGACCGCACGGTGACGGTGACGGGCGCGGCCTCCAACGCCCAGGCGGCGGCCGATTCGCAGACCGTGACCGTGACCGGGGCGAGCCTCACCTTGACCGACGACGAGGCGACGCCGGCGGCGACGTTGAAGCTGTCGTCTTCGTCGATTTCGGAGAGTGGCGGGGTGGCGACGGTGACGGCGACGCTGGACCGGGCGTCGAGCGCGGCGGTGACGCTGACGGTGGCGGCGACGGCGGGGGCGAACGCGGCGGCGGGCGACTTCAGCCTGTCGAGTACGGCGACGCTGACCGTCGCGGCGGGTTCGACGGCGAGCGCGGGCGCGGTGACGGTGACGGCGGTGGACGACACGACGGACGGGCCGGACAAGTCGGTGTCGGTTTCGGCGACGGTGAGCGGCGACAGCGGCGTTGCGGCCCCGACCGCCGCGACGCTGACGATCGCCGACGACGATGCGGCGCCGGGCGTGAAGCTGGCGGTGGCGGACAGCGCCATCGTGGAGGACGGCGGCACGACGACGGTGACGGCGACGCTGTCGCATCCGTCGAGCGCGGCGACGACGGTGACGGTGACGGCGGTCACGGGCTTCTACACGGTGGGTTCGGACGCGACCATCGTCATCGCGGCGGGGAGCACGGCGAACGCCACGGACATGGCGATGGTCACGGCGGCGGACGACGCCATCGACAACGTGGGCGACCGCTCGGTGACGGTGACGGGCACGGCGTCCAACAGCCAGGGCGTGGGGTCCGTGGCGGGCGCGGCACTGACTCTGACGGACGACGAGGCGACGCCGGCGGCGACGCTGGCGCTGAGCCCGGCGACGATCTCGGAGAGCGGCGGCGCGGCGACGGTGACGGCGACGCTGAACGGCAAGTCGAGCGCGGCGGTGACGCTGACGGTATCGGCTTCGGGGAGCGGCTTCACGCTGTCGAGCGCGAGGACGCTGACCGTCGCGGCGGGTTCGACGGCGAGCGCGGGCGCGGTGACGGTCGCGGCGGTGGACGACACGACGGACGCGCCGGACAAGTCGGTGGCGGTGTCGGCCACGGCGTCGGGCGGTGGCGTGTCGGACCCGGCGAGCGTGACGCTGACCATCACGGACGACGACGCCGCGCCGGGGGTGACGCTGGCGCTGTCGTCTTCGTCGATTTCGGAGAGCGGCGGGACGACGACGGTGACGGCGACGCTGTCGCATCCGTCGAGCGCGGCGACGACGGTGACGGTGACGGCGCTCGAAGGCGCGTACACGGTGGATCCGACGGACGCGACGATCACGATCGCGGCGGGCGCGACGGCGAACACCACGGACACGGCGACGGTCGTGGCGGCGGACGACGACGTGGACAACATCGGCGACCGGAGCGTCACGGTGACGGGCACGGCGGCCAACGTACAGGCCACGGCCGATTCGCAGACCGTGGCGGTGACCGGCGCGAGCCTCACCTTGACCGACGACGAGGCGACGCCGGTGGCGACGTTGAAGCTGTCGTCTTCGTCGATTTCGGAGAGCGGCGGCGTGGCCACGGTGACGGCGACGCTGAACCGCGCGTCGAGCGCGGCGGTGACGCTGACGGTATCGGCTGGCGGCGTCGGCTTCACGCTGTCGAGCGCGAGGACGTTGACCGTCGCGGCGGGTTCGACGGCGAGCGCGGGCGCGGTGACGGTCGCGGCGGTGGACGACACGACGGACGCGCCGGACAAGTCGGTGACGGTTTCGGCGACGGTGAGCGGCGACAGCGGCGTTGCGGCCCCGACCGCCGTGACGCTGACGATCGCCGACGACGATGCGGCACCGGGCGTGAAGCTGGCGGTGGCGGACAGCGCCATCGCGGAGGACGGCGGCACGACGACGGTGACGGCGACGCTGTCGCATCCGTCGAGCGCGGCGACGACGGTGACGGTGACAGGAGTGGACGGCGCCTACACGGTGGGTTCGGACGCGACCATCGTGATCGCGGCGGGCGCGACGGCGAACGCGACGGACACGGCGACGATCGCCGCGGTGGACGACGCCATCGACAACGTGAGCGAACGGAGCGTCACGGTGACGGGTACGGCGGAGAACGTACAGGCCACGGCCGATTCTCAGACCGTGGCGGTGACCGGCGCGAGCCTCACCTTGACTGACGACGAGACGACGCCGACGGCGACGTTGAAGCTGTCGCCGGCGTCGATTTCGGAGAACGGCGGGGTGGCGACGGTGACGGCGGGGCTGA
The DNA here is from genome assembly GCA_958295725.1 of uncultured Alphaproteobacteria bacterium. Classification (GTDB taxonomy): domain Bacteria; phylum Pseudomonadota; class Alphaproteobacteria; order UBA2966; family UBA2966; genus UBA2966. The sequence continues at coordinate 550,448 of OY282368.1, forward strand.
ACCGCGCGTCGAGCGCGGCGGTGACGCTGACGGTATCGGCTGGCGGCGCCGGCTTCACGCTGTCGAGCGCGACGACGTTGACCGTCGCGGCGGGTTCGACGGCGAGCGCGGGCGCGGTGACGGTCGCGGCGGTGGACGACACGACGGACGGACCGGACAAGCCGGTGACGGTTTCGGCGACGGTGAGCGGCGACAGCGGGGTGGCGGACCCGACCGCCGTGACCCTGACCATCGCCGACGACGAAGCGGCGCCGGGGGTGACGTTGGCGGTGGCGGACGCCGCCATCGCCGAGGACGGCGGGACGACGACGGTGACGGCGACGCTCACCCATGCGTCGAGCGCGGCGACGACGGTGACGGTGACGGGGGTGTCGGGCTTCTACACGGTGGATCCGACTGACGCGACGATCACGATCGCGGCGGGCGCGACGGCGAACGCCACGGACACGGCGATGGTCACGGCGGCGGACGACGCCATCGACAACGTGGGCGACCGCTCGGTGACGGTGACGGGCACGGCGTCCAACAGCCAGGGCGTGGGGTCCGTGGCGGGAGCGGCGCTGACGCTGACGGACGACGAGGCGACGCCGGCGGCGACGCTGGCGCTGTCGTCTTCGTCGATTTCGGAGAGTGGCGGGGTGGCGACGGTGACGGCGGCGCTGAACGGCAAGTCGAGCGCGGCGGTGACGCTGACGGTATCGGCTTCGGGGAGCGGCTTCACGCTTTCGAGCGCGACGACGTTGACCATCGCGGCGGGTTCGACGGCGAGTGCGGGCACGGTGACGGTCGCGGCGGTGGACGACACGACGGATGCGCCGGACAAGCCGGTGACGGTGACGGCGACGGTGAGCGGCGACAGCGGTGTATCGGACCCGGCCGCCGTGACGCTGACGCTGACGGACGACGACGACGCGCCGGGCGTGGAGCTGGCGCTGTCGCCGGCCTCGATCTCGGAGAACGGCGGGGTGGCGACGGTGAGCGCGACGCTGAGCCATGCGTCGAGCGCGGCGACGACGGTGACGGTGACGAGGGTGTCGGGCCTCTACACGGTGGGGTCGGACGTGACCATCGTCATCGCGGCGGGCGCGACGGCGAACGCTACGGACACGGCGATGGTCACGGCGGCGGACGACGCCATCGACAACGTAGGCGACCGCTCGGTGACGGTGACGGGCACGGCGTCCAACAGCCAGGGCGTGGGGTCCGTGGCGGGCGCGTCGCTGACGCTGACGGACGACGAGGCGACGCCGGCGGCGACGCTGGCGCTGTCGTCTTCGTCGATCTCGGAGAACGGCGGCGTGGCGACGGTGACGGCGACGCTGAGCGGCAAGTCGAGCTCGGCGGTGACGCTGACGGTATCGGCTTCGGGGAGCGGCTTCACGCTGTCGAGCGCGACGACGCTGACCGTCGCGGCGGGTTCGACGGCGAGCGCGGGCGCGGTGACGGTGACGGCGGCGGATGACACGACGGACGCGCCGGACAAGCCGGTGACGGTCTCGGCCACGGCGTTGGGCGGCGGCGTTGCGGCGCCGGCGAGCGTGACGCTGACGGTCGTCGACGACGACGCGGCGCCGGGGGTGAAGCTGGCGGTGGCGGACAGCGCCATCGCCGAGGACGGCGGGACGACGACGGTGACGGCGACGCTCTCCCATGCGTCGAGCGCGGCGACGACGGTGACGGTGACAGGAGTGGACGGCGCCTACACGGTGGGTTCGGACGCGACGATCGTGATCGCGGCGGGGCAGACGTCGAACGCCACGGACACGGCGACGGTGGCGGCGGCGGACGACGACATCGACAACGTGGGCGACCGCTCGGTGACGGTGACGGGCACGGCGGCGAACGGCCAAGCGACGGCCGATTCGCAGACCGTGGCGGTGACCGGGGCGAGCCTCACCTTGACCGACGACGAGGCGACGCCGACGGCGACGTTGGCGTTGTCGGACTCCTCGGTCTCGGAGAGCGGCGGCGCGGCGACGGTGACGGCGACGCTCTCCGGCAAGTCGAGCGCGGCGGTGACGCTGACGGTCGCGGCTTCGGGGAGCGGCTTCACGCTGTCGAGCGCGAGGACGCTGACCGTCGCGGCGGGTTCGACGGCGAGTACGGGCGCGGTGACGGTGACGGCGGTCAATGACACGACGGACGGGCCGGACAAGCCGGTGACGGTTTCAGCGACGGTGAGCGGCGACAGCGGGGTGGCGGCGCCGGCGAGCGTGACGCTGACGATCGAGGACGACGAGGCGGCACCGGGGGTGACGCTGTCGCTGTCGTCTTCGTCGATCTCGGAGAGCGGCGGGACGACGACGGTGAGCGCGACGCTGACCCACCCATCGAGCGCGGCGACGACGGTGACGGTGACGGGGGTGGGGGTGTCGGGCTTCTACACGGTGGGGTCGGACGCGACCATCGTCATCGCGGCGGGGAACACGGCGAACGCCACGGACACGGCGACGATCGCGGCGGCGGACGACGACGTGGACAACATCGGCGACCGGAGCGTCACGGTGACGGGCACGGCGTCCAACGCCCAGGCGGCGGCCGATTCGCAGACCGTGACGGTGACCGGGGCGGCGCTGACGCTGGAGGACGACGAGGCGACGCCGGCGGCGACGCTGGCGCTGTCGTCTTCGTCGATCTCGGAGAGCGGCGGCGTGGCGACGGTGACGGCGTCGCTGAGCGGCAAGTCGAGCTCGGCGGTGACGCTGACGGTATCGGCTTCGGGGAGCGGCTTCACGCTGTCGAGCGCGACGACGCTGACCGTCGCGGCGGGTTCGACGGCGAGTATGGGCACGGTGACGGTCGCGGCGGTGGACGACACGACGGACGGGCCGGACAAGTCGGTGACGGTTTCAGCCACGGTGAGCGGCGACAGCGGGGTGGCGGCGCCGGCGAGCGTGACGCTGACCGTTACGGACGACGACGCGGCGCCGGGGGTGACGCTGTCGCTGTCGTCTTCGTCGATTTCGGAGAGCGGCGGGACGACGACGGTGACGGCGACGCTCTCCCACCCATCGAGCGCGGCGACGACGGTGACGGTGACGGCGGTGTCGGGCTTCTACACGGTGGATCCGACGGACGCGACCATCGTCATCGCGGCGGGGAGCACGGCGAACGCCACGGACACGGCGATGGTCACGGCGGTGGATGACGACGTGGACAACATCGGCGACCGGAGCGTCACGGTGACGGGCACGGCGTCCAACGCCCAGGCGGCGGCCAATTCGCAGACCGTGGCGGTGACCGGGGCGAGCCTCACCTTGACCGACGACGAGGCGACGCCGGCGGCGACGCTGGCGCTGTCGTCTTCGTCGATCTCGGAGAGCGGCGGCGCGGCGACGGTGACGGCGTCGCTGAACGGCAAGTCGAGCTCGGCGGTGACGCTGACGGTATCGGCTTCGGGGAGCGGCTTCACGCTGTCGAGCGCGAGGACGCTGACCGTCGCGGCCGGGGAGACGGCGAGCGCGGGCGCGGTGACGGTCACGGCGAACGACGACGCGACGGACGGGCCGGACAAGCCGGTGTCGGTGTCGGCGACGGTGAGCGGCGACAGCGGGGTGGCGGACCCGACCGCCGTGACGCTGACCGTTACGGACGACGACGCGGCGCCGACGGTGACGCTGACGTTGTCGCCTTCGACGGTCGACGAGAGTGGAACGACGACGCAGGCGACGGTGACGGCGACGTTGAGCCATGCGTCGAGCGCGGCGACGACGGTGACGGTAACGGCGTCGGCGGGCGCGAACGCGGCGGCGTCGGACTTCACGCAGACGGGGACGACGCTGACGATAGCGGCGGGTTCGACGACGAGCGCGGGCGCGGTGACGGTGACGGCGAACGACAACGCGAAGGACGAGCCGGACAAGTCGGTGGCGGTGTCGGGGACGGCCGCCAACAGCCAGGGGATCGCGGGGAACCCCGCCGGCGTCACGCTGACGATCCGCGACGACGATGGGAAGCCCACGGTGGCGCTGTCGCTGTCGAGAGCGTCGGTCGCGGAGAACGGCGGCGCGGCGACGGTGACGGCGACGCTGAACCGTGCGTCGAGCGCGGCGACGACGGTGACGGTAACGGCGTCGGCGGGCGCGAACGCGGTGGCGTCGGACTTCACGCAGACGGGGACGACGCTGACGATAGCGGCGGGTTCGACGGCGAGTACGGGCGTGGTGACGGTGACGGCGGTGGCCGACACGACGGACGGGCCGGACAAGTCGGTGAGGGTTTCGGGTTCGGCGATCAACACGCAGGGCGTGACCGATCCGCTCGCGGTGACGCTGACCATTACGGACGACGACGACGCGCCGGGCGTGGAGCTGGCGCTGTCGCCGGCCTCGATCTCGGAGAACGGGGGGACGACGACGGTGAGCGCGACGCTCACCCATGCGTCGAGCGCGCCGACGACGGTGACGGTGACGGCGCTCGAAGGCGCGTACACGGTGGATCCGACGGACGCGACGATCGTGATCGCGGCGGGCGCGACGGCGAACGCTTCGGACACGGCGACGATCACCGCGGTGGACGACACGACGGACGGGCCGGACCGGCGGGTGACGGTGACGGCGACGGCTGCCAACGCCCAGGGCGCGGGGAGCGTGACCGGGGCGACGCTGACGCTGGAGGACGACGAGGCGGCGCCGGGGGTGAGGCTGGCGGTGGCGGACAGCGCGATCTCGGAGGACGGCGGGACGACGACGGTGACGGCGACGCTCACCCATGCGTCGAGCGCGGCGACGACGGTGACGGTGACGGGGGTGTCGGGCTTCTACACGGTGGATTCGACGGACGCGACGATCACGATCGCGGCGGGAGAGACGGCGAACGCCGTGGACACGGTGACGATCGCGGCGGTGGACGACGACGTGGACAACGTGGGCGATCGCTCGGTGACGGTGACGGGCGCGGCGCAGAACAGCCAGGGCGTGGGCACGGTGACGGGAGCGGCGCTGACGCTGACCGATGACGAGACGACGCCAACGGCGACGCTGGTTCTGTCGCCGGCGTCGATCTCGGAGAGCGGTGGCGTATCGACGGTGACGGCGACGCTGGACCGGGCGTCGAGCGCGGCGGTGACGCTGACGGTGGCGGCGACGGCGGGGGCGAACGCGGCGGCGGGCGACTTCAGCCTGTCGAGCGCGAGGACGCTGACCGTCGCGGCGGGTTCGACGGCGAGCGCGGGCGCGGTGACGGTGACGGCGGTGGACGACACGACGAACGCGCCGGACAAGTCGGTGACGGTCTCGGCGACGGCGGCGGGCGGCGGCGTGTCGAACCCGTCCGCCGTGACGTTGACCATCGCCGACGACGACGCAGCGCCGACGGTGTCGATCTCGTCGCCGAGCGTGACCGAGGGGGCGTCGGGTGCGACGGCGACGCTGACCTTCGCGGTGACGCTGAGCGCGGCGAGCGGCAAGGAGGTCACGGTCGCCTACGCGGAGGGGACGGGCGGTACGGCCACGGCGGGCACGGACTACACGGCGCTGTCGTCGGGGACGCTGACTTTCGCGGCGGGCGCGACGAGTGGGACGGTCTCGGTGACGGTGACGGGCGACGGCGCGGACGAGCCGGACGAGACGGTGAAGGTGGCGCTGAGCGGTCCGACCAACGCGACGCTGGGCACGGCGGAGGGCACGGGCACGATCGCGGACGACGACGCGGCGCCGTCGGCGACGCTGGCGCTGTCGTCTTCGTCGATTTCGGAGGACGGCGGTTCGGCGACGGTGACGGCGACGCTCTCCCATGCGTCGAGCGCGGCGACGACGGTGACGGTAGCGGCGTCGGCGGGCGCGCACACGGGGGCGGCGGACTTCAAGCAGACGGGGACGGCGCTGACGGTGGCGGCAGGCTCGACGGCGAGTTCGGGGACGGTGACCATCGCGGCGGTGGACAACGACGAGGACGCGGCGCACGACAAGTCGGTGAGGGTGTCGGCGACGGCCGCCAACGGGCAGGGGGTCGCGGGGAGCCCGTCGCCGTTGACGCTGGCGATCGTGGACGACGACGTGAACCTGAAGCCGAGCTTCGGCGACCACAAGATCATCAACCGGCGCTGGCGGACCTCCACCGTGGTCCCGCGCCTCGATCTGCCGGAGGCGACGGGGGGTGACGGGACGCTGACCTACACGCTGTCGCCGGCCGTGCCGTCGTGGTTGTCGCGGAGCGGCTTCTTCGTGACGGGCACGACGCCGGCCGAGCCGTCGGACTGGGTGGAATACACATGGACGGTCGCGGACGAGGACGGCGACGAGGCGTCGCTCACGTTCTCCATCGCGGTGGTTCTCCCGGGCACCCCGCCGAAGGGGGACGACCCGGAGGAAGATACGGTGGACCCGGACGAGCCGTGGCTGTCGCTCTCGTCGTCGCGCGTGTCGGAGGGCGCGGCAGGTTCGACGGCGACACTGACCTACACGTTGACGTTGAGCGTGGCGAGCGTGCGCATGGTGGCGGTGTCTTACGCGGACGCGGGCACCGGCACGGCGACGGCGGGGACCGACTATACGGCGCTGGCCCCCGGCACGCTGACCGTGGCGCCCGGCGTGACGAGCGCGACCATCTCGGTGACGGTGACGGGCGACGGGATCGACGAGCCGGACGAGACGGTGGCGGTAAAGATGAGCATGCCGGTGAACGCGCAGTACCTGACCAGCGACGCGGTGGCGACGGGAACGATTACGGACGACGACGTGGCGCCGGGCGTGAAGCTGGCGCTGTCGCCGGCGTCGATCTCCGAGAACGGCGGTGTATCGACGGTGAGCGCGACGCTTACCCATGCATCGAGCGCGGCGACGACGGTGACGGTGACGGCGGTGGACAGCACCTACACGGTGGGTTCGGACGCGACCATCGTCATCGCGGCGGGCGAGACGGCGAACGCCACGGACACGGCGACGATCGCGGCGGTGGACGACGACGTGGACAACGTGGGCGATCGCTCGGTGACGGTGACGGGCGCGGCGCAGAACAGCCAGGGCGTGGGTACGGTGACGGGAGCGGCGCTGACGCTGACCGATGACGAGACGACACCAACGGCGACCCTGGTTCTGTCGCCGGCGTCGATCTCGGAGAGCGGCGGGGTATCGACGGTGACGGCGACGCTGTCGAGGGCGTCGAGCGAGGCGGTGACGGTGACGGTGGGGGCGGCGGCTGGCGCGGGGGCGGTCGCGGCAAACTTCACGCTGTCGAGCGACAAGACTCTGACGATCGCGGCGGGCTCGACGACGAGCGCGGGCGCGGTGACGGTGACGGCAGTAAACAACGCGGTCGACGCGCCGGACAAGTCGGTGACGGTCTCGGGGACGGCGTCGGGCGACAGCGGTGTTGCGGCGCCGTCGAACGTGACGCTGACGCTGACGGACGACGACGACGCGCCGGGCGTGAAGCTGGCGCTGTCGTCTTCGTCGATTTCGGAGAACGGCGGGGTGGCGACGGTGAGCGCGACGCTCACCCATGCGTCGAGCGCGCCGACGACGGTGACGGTGACGGGGGTGGGGGTGTCGGGCTTCTACACGGTGGGGTCGGACGCGACGATCACGATTGCGGCGGGTGAGACGGCGAACGCTTCGGACACGGCGACGATCACCGCGGTGGACGACACGACGGACGGGCCGGACCGGCGGGTGACGGTGACGGCGACGGCTGCCAACGCCCAGGGCGCGGGGAGCGTGACCGGGGCGACGCTGTCGCTGGAGGACGACGAGGCGGCGCCGACGGCGACGCTGTCGCTGTCGTCTTCGTCGATTTCGGAGAGCGGCGGGACGACGACGGTGACGGCGACGCTCACCCACGCGTCGAGCGCGGCGACGACGGTGACGGTGACGGCGGTGTCGGGCTTCTACACGGTGGATTCGACGGACGCGACGATCACGATCGCGGCGGGCGAGACGGCGAACGCCACGGACACGGCGACGGTCGTGGCGGCGGACGACGACGTGGACAACGTGGGCGACCGCACGGTGACGGTGACGGGCGCGGCCTCCAACGCCCAGGCGGCGGCCGATTCGCAGACCGTGACCGTGACCGGCGCGAGCCTCACCTTGACCGACGACGAGGCGACGCCGGCGGCGACGCTGGCGCTGAGCCCGGCGACGATCTCGGAGAGCGGTGGCGTATCGACGGTGACGGCGACGCTGAACGGCAAGTCGAGCGCGGCGGTGACGCTGACGGTGGCGGCGACGGCGGGGGCGAACGCGGCGGCGGGCGACTTCAGCCTGTCGAGTACGGCGACGCTGACCGTCGCGGCGGGTTCGACGGCGAGCGCGGGCGCGGTGACGGTGACGGCGGTGGACGACACGACGGACGGGCCGGACAAGTCGGTGTCGGTTTCGGCGACGGTGAGCGGCGACAGCGGCGTTGCGGCCCCGACCGCCGCGACGCTGACGATCGCCGACGACGATGCGGCGCCGGGCGTGAATCTGGCGGTGGCGGACAGCGCCATCGCGGAGGATGGCGGCACGACGACGGTGGCGGCGACGCTGTCGCATCCGTCGAGCGCGGCGACGACGGTGACGGTGACGGCGCTCGAAGGCGCGTACACGGTGGATCCGACGGACGCGACGATCACGATCGCGGCGGGCGCGACGGCGAACACCACGGACACGGCGACGGTCGTGGCGGCGGACGACGACGTGGACAACATCGGCGACCGGAGCGTCACGGTGACGGGCACGGCGTCCAACGCCCAGGCCACGGCCGATTCGCAGACCGTGGCGGTGACCGGCGCGAGCCTCACCTTGACCGACGACGAGGCGACGCCGGTGGCGACGTTGAAGCTGTCGTCTTCGTCGATTTCGGAGAGCGGCGGCGTGGCCACGGTGACGGCGACGCTGAACCGCGCGTCGAGCGCGGCGGTGACGCTGACGGTATCGGCTGGCGGCGTCGGCTTCACGCTTTCGAGCACGAAGACTCTGACCGTCGCGGCGGGTTCGACGGCGAGCGCGGGCGCGGTGACGGTGACGGCAGTGGACGACACGACGGACGGGCCGGACAAGCCGGTGTCGGTTTCGGCGACGGTGAGCGGCGACAGCGGCGTTGCGGCCCCGACCGCCGCGACGCTGACGATCGCCGACGACGATGCGGCGCCGGGGGTGACGCTGGCGGTGGCGGACAGCGCCATCGCGGAGGACGGCGGCACGACGACGGTGACGGCGACGCTGACGCACCCGTCGAGCGCGGCGACGACGGTGACGGTGACAGGAGTGGACGGCGCCTACACGGTGGGTTCGGACGCGATCATCGTCATCGCGGCGGGGAGCACGGCGAACGCCACGGACACGGCGATGGTCACGGCGGCGGACGACGCCATCGACAACGTGGGCGACCGGCGCGTCACGGTGTCGGGAACGGCGGCCAACGCCCAGGCGGCGGCCGATTCGGAGACCGTGGCGGTGACCGGGGCGTCGCTGACGCTGACGGACGACGAGGCGACGCCGGTGGCGACGTTGAAGCTGTCGTCTTCGTCGATCTCGGAGAGCGGCGGCAAGACCACGGTGACGGCGACGCTCTCCGGCAAGTCGAGCGCGGCGGTGACGCTGACGGTATCGGCTTCGGGGAGCGGCTTCACGCTTTCGAGCGCGACGACGTTGACCATCGCGGCGGGTTCGACGGCGAGCGCGGGCACGGTGACGGTCGCGGCGGTCGCTGACACGACGGATGCGCCGGACAAGTCGGTGACGGTTTCGGCCACGGTGAGCGGCGACAGCGGCGTGGCGGCCCCGGCCGCCGTGACGCTGACGCTGGAGGACGACGACGCGGCGCCGGGCGTGAAGCTGGCGCTGTCGCCGGCGTCGATCTCGGAGAACGGCGGGGTGGCGACGGTGAGCGCGACGCTCACCCATGCGTCGAGCGCGGCGACGACGGTGACGGTGACGGCGGTGGACAGCGCCTACACGGTGGGTTCGGACGCGACCATCGTGATCGCGGCGGGGAGCACGGCGAACGCGACGGACACGGCGACGATCGCCGCGGTGGACGACGCCATCGACAACGTGAGCGACCGGAGCGTCACGGTGACGGGCACGGCGGAGAATGGCCAGGGCGTAGGGGGCGTGACGGGAGTCGCGCTGACGCTGACCGACGACGAGGCGACGCCGACAGCGACGCTGGCGTTGTCGGACTCCTCGATCTCGGAGAACGGCGGCGTGGCGACGGTGACGGCGACGCTGAACGGCAAGTCGAGCGCGGCGGTGACGCTGACGGTGGCGGCTTCGGGGAGCGGCTTCACGCTTTCGAGCGCGAAGACGCTGACCGTCGCAGCGGGTTCGACGGCGAGTACGGGCGCGGTGACGGTCGCGGCGGTCGCTGACACGACGGATGCGCCGGACAAGTCGGTGACGGTTTCGGCCACGGTGAGCGGCGACAGCGGCGTGGCGGCCCCGACCGCCGTGACGCTGACGATCGAGGACGACGACGCGGCGCCGGGCGTGACGCTGTCGGTGGCGTCGTCGTCGATCCCGGAGAACGGCGGTTCGACGACGGTGAGCGCGAAACTCACGCACCCGTCGAGCGCGGCGACGACGGTGACGGTGACGGGGGTGTCGGACTTTTACACGGTGGGGTCGGACGCGACGATCACGATCGCGGCGGGCGAGACGGAGAACGCTTCGGACACGGCGACGATCACGGCGGCGGACGACGACGTGGACAACGTGAGCGACCGGAGCGTCACGGTGACGGGCACGGCGGAGAATGGCCAGGGCGTAGGGGGCGTGACGGGAGTCGCGCTGACGCTGACCGACGACGAGGGGACACCGACAGCGACGTTGAAGCTGTCGTCTTCGTCGATCTCGGAGAGCGGCGGCGCGGCGACGGTGACGGCGGCGCTGAACGGCAAGTCGAGCGCGGCGGTGACGCTGACGGTATCGGCTTCGGGGAGTGGCTTCACGCTGTCGAGCGCGACGACGCTGACCGTCGCGGCGGGCTCGACGGCGAGCGCGGGCGCGGTGACGGTGACGGCGGTCAATGACACGACGGACGCGCCGGACAAGTCGGTGGCGGTGTCGGCGACGGTGAGCGGCGACAGCGGCGTTGCGGCCCCGACCGCCGCGACGCTGACGATCGCCGACGACGAGGCGGCGCCGGGGGTGACGCTGTCGGTGGCGTCGTCGTCGATCCCGGAGGATGGCGGCACGACGACGGTGACGGCGACGCTGTCGCATCCGTCGAGCGCGGCGACGACGGTGACGGTGACGGGGGTGTTGGGCTTCTACACGGCGGGACCGGACGCGACCATCGTCATCGCGGCGGGCGAGACGGCGAACGCCACGGACACGGCGGCGGTTACGGCGGCGGACGACGATGTGGACAACGTGGGCGATCGCACGGTGACGGTGACGGGCACGGCGGCCAACAGCCAGGGCGTGGGGTCCGTGGCGGGCGCGTCGCTGACGCTGACGGACGACGAGGCGACGCCGGCGGCGACGCTGGCGCTGTCGTCTTCGTCGATCTCGGAGAACGGCGGCGTGGCGACGGTGACGGCGACGCTGAGCGGCAAGTCGAGCTCGGCGGTGACGCTGACGGTATCGGCTTCGGGGAGCGGCTTCACGCTGTCGAGCGCGACGACGCTGACCGTCGCGGCGGGTTCGACGGCGAGCGCGGGCGCGGTGACGGTGACGGCGGCGGATGACACGACGGACGCGCCGGACAAGCCGGTGACGGTCTCGGCCACGGCGTTGGGCGGCGGCGTTGCGGCGCCGGCGAGCGTGACGCTGACGGTCGTCGACGACGACGCGGCGCCGGGGGTGAAGCTGGCGGTGGCGGACAGCGCCATCGCCGAGGACGGCGGGACGACGACGGTGACGGCGACGCTCTCCCATGCGTCGAGCGCGGCGACGACGGTGACGGTGACAGGAGTGGACGGCGCCTACACGGTGGGTTCGGACGCGACGATCGTGATCGCGGCGGGGCAGACGTCGAACGCCACGGACACGGCGACGGTGGCGGCGGCGGACGACGACATCGACAACGTGGGCGACCGCTCGGTGACGGTGACGGGCACGGCGGCGAACGGCCAAGCGACGGCCGATTCGCAGACCGTGGCGGTGACCGGGGCGAGCCTCACCTTGACCGACGACGAGGCGACGCCGACGGCGACGTTGGCGTTGTCGGACTCCTCGGTCTCGGAGAGCGGCGGCGCGGCGACGGTGACGGCGACGCTCTCCGGCAAGTCGAGCGCGGCGGTGACGCTGACGGTCGCGGCTTCGGGGAGCGGCTTCACGCTGTCGAGCGCGAGGACGCTGACCGTCGCGGCGGGTTCGACGGCGAGTACGGGCGCGGTGACGGTGACGGCGGTCAATGACACGACGGACGGGCCGGACAAGCCGGTGACGGTTTCAGCGACGGTGAGCGGCGACAGCGGGGTGGCGGCGCCGGCGAGCGTGACGCTGACGATCGAGGACGACGAGGCGGCACCGGGGGTGACGCTGTCGCTGTCGTCTTCGTCGATCTCGGAGAGCGGCGGGACGACGACGGTGAGCGCGACGCTGACCCACCCATCGAGCGCGGCGACGACGGTGACGGTGACGGGGGTGGGGGTGTCGGGCTTCTACACGGTGGGGTCGGACGCGACCATCGTCATCGCGGCGGGGAACACGGCGAACGCCACGGACACGGCGACGATCGCGGCGGCGGACGACGACGTGGACAACATCGGCGACCGGAGCGTCACGGTGACGGGCACGGCGTCCAACGCCCAGGCGGCGGCCGATTCGCAGACCGTGACGGTGACCGGGGCGGCGCTGACGCTGGAGGACGACGAGGCGACGCCGGCGGCGACGCTGGCGCTGTCGTCTTCGTCGATCTCGGAGAGCGGCGGCGTGGCGACGGTGACGGCGTCGCTGAGCGGCAAGTCGAGCTCGGCGGTGACGCTGACGGTATCGGCTTCGGGGAGCGGCTTCACGCTGTCGAGCGCGACGACGCTGACCGTCGCGGCGGGTTCGACGGCGAGTATGGGCACGGTGACGGTCGCGGCGGTGGACGACACGACGGACGGGCCGGACAAGTCGGTGTCGGTGTCGGCGACGGTGAGCGGCGACAGCGGGGTGGCGGCGCCGGCGAGCGTGACGCTGACCGTTACGGACGACGACGCGGCGCCGGGGGTGACGCTGACGTTGTCGCCTTCGACGGTCGACGAGAGTGGAACGACGACGCAGGCGACGGTGACGGCGACGTTGAGCCATGCGTCGAGCGCGGCGACGACGGTGACGGTAACGGCGTCGGCGGGCGCGAACGCGGCGGCGTCGGACTTCACGCAGACGGGGACGACGCTGACGATAGCGGTGGGTTCGACGACGAGCGCGGGCGCGGTGACGGTGACGGCGAACGACAATGCGAAGGACGAGCCGGACAAGTCGGTGGCGGTGTCGGGGACGGCCGCCAACAGCCAGGGGATCGCGGGGAACCCCGCCGGCGTCACGCTGACGATCCGCGACGACGATGGGAAGCCCACGGTGGCGCTGTCGCTGTCGAGCGCGTCGGTCGCGGAGAACGGCGGCGCGGCGACGGTGACGGCGACGCTGAACCGGGCGTCGAGCGCGGCGACGACGGTGACGGTAACGGCGTCGGCGGGCGCGAACGCGGCGGCGTCGGACTTCACGCAGACGGGGACGACGCTGACGATAGCGGCGGGTTCGACGACGAGCGCGGGCGCGGTGACGGTGACGGCGGTGGCCGACACGACGGACGGGCCGGACAAGTCGGTGAGGGTTTCGGGTTCGGCTGTCAACGCGCAGGGCGTGACCGATCCGCTCGCGGTGACACTGACCATTACGGACGACGACGACGCGCCGGCGGCGACGCTGAAGCTGAACCCGGCGACGATCTCGGAGAACGGCGGGGTTTCGACAGTGACGGCGATGTTGAGCCATCCATCAAGCACGGCGGTGACGCTGACGGTGTCGGCTTCGGCGGGGACGAACGCGGTCGCGGACGATTTCATGCTGTCGAGCGCGACGACGCTGACCGTCGCGGCCGGAGAGACGGCGAGCACCGGCGCGGTGACCGTCGCGGCGAACGACAACGCGGCGACGTCACTGGACAAGCAGGTGACGGTGTCGGCAGTGGCCTCGGGCGGGAACGGGGTGGCGAGCCCGAACGCCGTGACGCTGACCATCGAGGACGACGACGGAAGCGTATCGCCGTCGTTCGTGCCGATAGCCAACGCGGGAGAGGTTCAGACCGTGGTCGAGGGGGACGAGGTGACTCTGGACGGCAGCGACAGTTCCGGCCCCGCCGGTCTGAGTCTGAGCTACGCCTGGACCCAGACCGGAGGCGCGCCGACGGTGACGCTGACGGGCGCGAACACCGACAGCCCGACGTTCACGGCGCCGCAGGTATCGGAGGAGACGGTCCTGACGTTCCGGCTGACGGTGACGGCGGGGAGCGAGAGCGCCAGCGACACGGTGGCTGTGACGGTGCTGAACCGCGCGGGCGGGGAGGACGAACCGGATCGGGTTCCGACCTTCGGCGACGCCGAGATCGCCGACAGGACATGGACGCAGAACCGGGAGATCACGGCTTTTACCCTGCCGACGGCCACGGGCGGCGACGGCTCGCTGACCTATACGCTGTCGCCGGCGCCGCCGGACGGCGTGGGGCGCGACGGAGCGACGCGGACGGTCTCCGGCGCACCGACCGTTGCGATGGACGAGACCGCCTATACCTGGACCGCCACCGACGAGGACGGCGACGAGGCGACGCTCACCTTCAACGTCACCGTGATCGAGGACACGGTTCCGAGCTTCGGCGACGAGACGATAACGAACAAGCATTGGGTGGCGGGCCTTCGAATCGAGACGTTCACGCTGCCCGCGGCCACGGGCGGCAACGGCGCGCTGACCTATACGTTGAGTCCGGCCCTTCCCGTCGGCGTACGCCGGGACGAGGCGACGCGCGAGGTTGCCGGCGCGCCGACGGCGGTGCTGGAGCGGACGACCTATACCTGGACGGCCACCGACGAGGACGGCGACGAGGCGTCGCTGACATTCGTCATCGAAGTCTGGCCACGGATTACCTTCTCGCTGGAGGACGCGGAAGCGGAGGAGGGCGACGAGGTCGTGTTCCTTCTGAAGTTGTCACCGGCGCCGCCGTGGGACATGGCGGTGCGGTTCGTCGCGGAGCCGGGCACGGCGACGGCCGACGAGGACTACACGACGGCGCCGGCGGCGCGCGGGCAGGACCTGCTGTCCCCGGCGTCCGCGAGCGGGAACGACGTCACCGCGCACGCGACCGGGCACGACTTCAGGGTCGCCGCCGGCCAGACCTCGGTGAGGATCCCGGTGCGGACGATCGACGACGAGATGGACGAGCCCCGCGAGGCGTTCACGATGAACGCCATATCGGTGCGTCCGGGGGGCACCCACGCGGCGGCGACGGGAACGATCCTGGACAACGACCACCAAGGGCGGACACGGGCGTTCGAGGCGCTTCTCGCGGCGTTCGGCCGTGCGGTGGCGTCGGAGGCGGTGGACGTGCTCGGGGAGCGGTTCACGGAGGCGACATCCGGGAACCGGGTGACGCTGGGCGGGCACGCGGTGCCGCTGGGCGCGGCTCCGGCTGCGGGGACGCCGGCGGACGATGCCGACGCCGCGCCCTGGCGTTCGGACGACAACGCCGAGGGTGCCGGGAGCGGCATGTCGATGCGCGAACTGGCGGCCCAGAGCTCGTTCGCACTGTCCCTGGGACGGGACGACGCCGCGGCCGACGCGGGTGGAGGACCGGCGCTGTGGGGTCGCGCGGGGGCGTCCCGGTTCTCCGGCCGGCCCGACAACGACCTGAAGACGGAGGGCGAGGTGTTCACCGGCTTCGTGGGCGCCGACGCCCGGCCGCGCCCCGGTCTCCTGCTCGGGGTCGCGGTCGCGCACAGCCAGGGCGACATGAACTACACCCTGGCGGAGGAGCGGGGCGACGTGGACGCGACGCTGACGAGCGTGTTCCCCTATGGCCACTGGGCACCGGTCCCCGGGGTGAACCTGTGGGCGATGATGGGGACCGGACAGGGCGCCGCGAAGGTGGTGGACGAGGCGGGGACGGCGCGCGCGGATATCGAGATGCGGATGGCGGCGTTGGGTGGACGTAAGGAGCTGGGTGCCACCGGCGATGTGGACTGGGCGCTGAAGGGAGACGGCGTCGCCGTGCGGATGAAGTCGGACGCCACGCAAGAGTTGTCGGCGACCGATTCGGGAACACAGCGTTTGCGCCTTCTGGTGGAGGGTTCCGCCGATTGGGGTCTGACGGAGCACGCGCGTTTGCAGCCGCGGTTGGAGATCGGGGGCCGATGGGACGGCGGTCGCCTGGACAAGGGTTTCGGCCAGGAGCTGGGCGGCGGTGTGACCTATGCGGACACGCGGCTCGGGCTGGAGACCGAGGCGCGGGGGCGGTATCTGCTGGCGCACAGCTCGTCGGGGTTCGAGGAATGGGGCGCGAGCCTCGCGATCCTCTTCGATCCGGGGGGCGACGGTCTGGGACCGTGGGTCGGGGTGTCGCCGCAATGGGGCGCGGCGGACAGCGGGGCGCGGTCTCTGTGGGAGAGCACGTTGCCGGACGATGGCGACGCGGATTCGCCCGGAGGCCGGCTGGGCCTGGAAGCGGGCTACCGCCTCGACGAGTCGCGCGCGATGAGCCTGACCTTCAGACGGGACAACCAGGGAGGCGGCAGCAGCTACGGCCTGGGTGGCCGCTTCGCGCCGGACACGCCGCGCAACCTTTTCATCGAAGCGGAAGTGAGCCGTAGCGAAAGCGAGACGGGCGCGCCCGAACACAGCATCGGCCTCAAGCTCCGCATGGGCTGGTAGAGGAGGCGCCGCGGCCCGAGCCGCTGGCCTTGCCGCCGGGAAGGCCGCGGCACTAACAGGTCCGGCAGTTCTCGCGCGCTTCCTCGACGAGCGCCGCCAGCCGCGCGCCTTCGATATATCCGGGAACGATCTCGTCGCCGATCACGAACGCGGGGGTGCCCTGGATGCCGAGGGCCTCGGCCTGCGCGCGGTTGCGGGAGATGGCGGCCTCGATCTCCGGGGCGGCCATGTCGCGCGCGAGCCGGTTCGGGTCGAGTCCGATCTCCCTCGCGATGTCGAGGATCCGGCGTTCAGAGAAAGCCCCTCGCGCCTCCATCAGTGCGGTGTGGAACGGCATGTAGAGGTCCCCGTCCTGCATCCGCGCGGCGAGCGCCGCGCGCGACGCGGTGACGGATTCGGGACCGAGGATGGGGTATTCCTTGAACACGACGCGGACGTTCGGGTCCTCGCGCAGGAGCTCGACGAGGTGAGGGAGGAACCGCTTGCAGTACGCGCATCGGTAGTCGAAGAACTCCACCACGGCGACGTCGCCGTCCGGGTTGCCGCCGACGTGAGAGTCGGGGTCGCGCTCGAGGTCCGGGCGGAGGCCGGCCAGAATTTCGCGCCGCTTTTCCTCGTCCGCCGCCTGCTCGCGCGTCCTCATGCGCTGGACGCTCTCCAGGATGACTTCCGGATTGTCCATGATGTAATCGCGGATCATCCGATCGATGGCGCGCTGTTCCGCGTCCGTGAACGAAGCCTGGGCGAGGGTGGGGGCGGGAGCGGCCCAATGGCCCAGGCCGACGATCATCGAAAGGATCGCGGAGCGCCGGAGAACGGTGTGCGGTTTCATCGGCCGGCAAGCCCCGCCGCGTCCCGGTCGCGGGCGCGCCTTCCACGCCTAGCGTCACGAAGGCCGATCACGTTCATCCCGGACGCATAAGAGCACAAGCGCGGGCGCGCGGGTAGGACCTTCATCGAGGATCGAAAACGCCTCCGCTCGCGGTCGCCGGCTATCTCCCGCCCCTGGTAGCCGCTTTCGCGGCCTCCATGAGGTCCCGGGACCTCAGATGGCCGGGTGATCCCTCGAAAAGCAGTCGTTCCGCCTTGGCAGCGAATCGTGCGGCGTCCCGGGGACGCCCGATCAACAGGTTGTACTCGGCGCTGGCGAGAGAGGAGAGCCCGATATCGCCGTTTCGCCCCAATGCGATGGCGAGCTGCCGCCACGCCAGAGGGGCGCGTCGGTCGCGCCGCGTGGCCTCCTCCAGGTGTTCGATGGCCGCCGGCAGGAGACTCTTGTCGTTCGTCTCGATCTGGGCCTGGGCGAGGCCGATCCTGAGAAGTGGCGATTCCGGCAACAGGTCCACGGCGGTCCGATAGAGGGCGACCGCCTCGCGTACCTTGCCGTTCTCGAACAGGATCTGCCCCTTCAGTTCATTGAAGAACGGGTCGTTCGGATCCCGGGCGATCAGGGCGTCCGCCTCCGAGAGTGCTTGTTCCAGTCGGCCGAGCCGGTGGTAAGCGGCGGAGCGCGCGTAATGCGCCGGGACGGACCGGTCGGACTCGGGATATCGTCTGAGCGTTCTGTTCGGCGATCCGAGAAATCCGTGGATCTTCGCCTGCATGCGTCGGAGCGTCGGTGCGGGCACGGGGTCGGGGGAAGGGGACGGGACGTCGGAACGGGCGATCCTGTCTTGCAGAAAGCGAAGGCGGTCCCGCGTCAGCGGATGGCTCCGCAGGTAGGGGTCCCGCGGCGACCCGGCGAGGGCTTCCCGGTGCCCGATGCGGTCGAGGAACGTATAGAGGCCCTCCGCGGTCTTTCCGACCGCGGACAGAATCTCGACCGCGGCCTGATCCGCCGACGCTTCCTGGGCGCGGCTGTAGCTGAGAAACGAGCCCGCCGCGGCCTGCTGGCCGCCCAGGATGATGGCGGTCCCCGCCTCGCCCTGCCCCCCGAGGACTGTCACCGCTCCGAGCGCCATGGCCAGGATGCTGGTCGCCGACGCGTTGCGCATCGCGTCGTGGGTTCTGGCGAGGTGTCCGCCGGATATGTGCCCCGTCTCGTGCGCGATGACTCCCACTATTTCCCCGATGTCCTCGACTTCGAGGAGCAGGCCGGTGTTGATGAATATCTTCTGCCCTCCCGCGACGAAGGCGTTGAGGGTGGAGTCGTCGATGATGTGCACCCGCACCGCGTTCGCGTCGAGCCCGGCCGCCTCGAAGAGTGGCGCCGCGATTCGGTGAATGATATGTTCGATTTCCGCGTCGCGGATGAGCGATTGCCCTCCGGCGCCAGCGGTATCGGCGGCGCCGGACGCAAGCGCACAAGCGACCGTCCCGTACAAGGCCCTCAGACACGCCCGGGTGATGAAGTTGGGCAAATCGGTGGTTCCCTTCGTCGAATCGAAAGGTAGGTGGAGGTCCGCGTGTCGTCAATCGGCGTGGGGGTTGGCGGCGTCGCGCGGCCGCCGCGGCCGTCTTCCGTGGGGTGGGTTGGTCGAGCCCGCCGAGACGTTGGCGCGGTGCGGTCTCCCGGTGTCCCGGGCTCTGGCGTGCCGGCTCGAGAGCGCTCGCGATACGATGCTCGCGAACGCCCTCGGGACGACATGCGGCGCGGATAATAACCGGCGCGGCTCCGGATTGGCGCTGCTTGGCGAGTTTTGGAGGAGTTTCGGAGCCAGGGCATGAAGATCGCGAACCGGGGCACGGAGGTGGCGCCCTTCCACGCCATGGAGGTGCTGAAGGCAGCCAATGACCGCGAGGCGGCCGGCGGCGACGTGTTGCACATGGAGGTCGGGGAGCCGGGCGGCGGTTCCCCGCGCCCGGTGCTCGAGGCGGCGGAGAGAGCCCTGCGGTCCTCGCGGATCGGGTACACGGAAGCGCTCGGGATCTCCCCTCTGCGCCAGCGCATCGCCCGATACTACGCGGAGGTTCACGATACCGTCGTGGACCCCTCGCGGATCGCCATAACCACGGGGTCGTCGGGCGCGTTCGTGCTGGCGTTCCTGGCGGCGTTCGATCCCGGAGACCGGGTGCTGCTGACGACGCCGGGGTATCCCGCCTATCCGAACATCCTGAAATCGGTCGGCATCGTGCCGCGGATCCTGGAAACGGGACCGGAGACCCGGTTTCAGCCGACCCCTCGACTGATCTCCGCCGCCGGCCCCCCGCCCGAGGGGTTGCTCGTGGCGAGTCCCGCCAATCCGACCGGTACGATGCTCGATCGAGAGGCCTTGTCGGAACTTGTCGATTATTGTGCCGAGAACGGCATCCGCCTGATCTCCGACGAGGTCTACCACCGTATCACCTATGGCAGGCCAGCGGTGAGCGCGCTGGAGCTCGGCGAGGCCGCGATCGTCATCAACAGCTTTTCCAAGTACTACGCCATGACGGGCTGGCGCGTGGGCTGGATGGTCGTACCGGAGGAACTGACGCGTTCGGTCGAGATGCTGGGCCAGAGCGTCGCCATTTCGGCGCCCGCCCTGTCGCAATACGCGGCGTTGGCGGCGTTCGACGCCAGCGCCGAACTCGACGCCAGGGTCGCGGGTTACGCCCGCAATCGCGCGCTCTTGCTCGAGGAGTTGCCGCGCGCCGGATTCGGCGAATTGGCGGCACCCGACGGCGCTTTCTACGTCTTCGCGGACGTGAGCGAACTGACCGACGATAGCGGGGAGTTTTGCCGCCGGATGCTGGAGGAGACCGGCGTGGCGACGACTCCCGGGGTCGACTTCGACCCGAGCCGCGGCCACGCGTTCGTTCGTTTTTCCTTCGCCGGCGATTACGGCGACGTGGCGGAGGCCGCCCGCCGTATCAGGACGTGGCTAGACTGAGGGTGAGGGCGGGCCACCGGATCACGACGCCGCGCGTTGCCACCAACCACGCCGCCTGGGTTTGGGCCGCGGCCTGTCACCGGCTTCGTCTTCGTCCCGAGAGATCGTCGCCGGAGGAGGAACCTCGTCCGAGGGTTCGGCGACAGGTTGGCCGGCGACCGTGTCGCCCGCCATGTCGAGTGAATCGACGGTGATCTCCTCGTCGCCGGACGGGTCGATCCGCGGTTCGGCGCCGACGTTCCCTTCGTCCTCGCGATATTCGTCCACCGTCTCGCCTCCGACATCGGACTCCTCGGGAGTGGAAGGCTCCGCCTCCGCCACAGCGGCTTCCTCGCCCCGGGTCGTTTCCGGCGTGCGCCCGGCGGCGTCCTCCTGAGGTCGTTCCTCGGCGGTATCGGGGCTCGCCGCCGCCGCTTCGGCGCCGGTCTCCGCTTTGGTCCGCCGCCGCCGGCCGCCACGCTTTCCGCGGCGACGGCGCTTCCTGGGAGCGTCCTCGGCGGCTTCTTCGCCCGCCGCGGCCGACGATCCACTCTCGACCTTGTCTTCCTCCGCCTCTTCGACCTTGGGGGCCGACCGGGTCGCGACTCGTTCGAGGCGATACTCCGGCGGGCTCAGTGCCTCGTCGCCCTCCATGTTGACCCGGAGATCGAAGCGTTCCTCCAACGCGATAAGCGATGAGCGTTTCCGATTGAGGATGTAAAGCGCCACGGCCGTGGCGACGTATACGGTCACCTCCGAGGAACGAGCCTGCACGCCTTCCTCCTCGATGGCGTGCAGGATGTGCAGTGCCGACGACTCCGTCGACCGGACGACGCCCGCGCCCCGGCAGTGAGGACAGGTTTCCGTGCTCGCCTCGACGATACTGGGCCGCAGGCGTTGCCGCGACATCTCCAGGAGCCCGAACGAGCTGATCCGTCCCACCTGGATGCGCGCCCGGTCGGATTTGAGGCACTCCTTGAGGCAGCGTTCCACCTTGCGCGCGTTGCGGTTCTCGTCCATGTCGATGAAATCGATGACGATCAGACCGGCGAGGTCCCGGAGGCGGAGCTGCCGCGCGACCTCCTCGGCGGCCTCCAGGTTGGTTTTGAAGGCCGTTTCCTCAATGTTGCGCTCGCGTGTCGAACGGCCGGAGTTCACGTCTATGGCGACCAGGGCCTCGGTCGTATCGATGACGATGTAGCCCCCCGACTTGAGCCGCACTTCCGGGCCATGCAACGACGAGAACTGTTCCTCGATCCGGTAGCGCTGGAATAGCGGGATGCGGTCCTGATACGGTTGAACACGTCTGGCGTGACTCGGTATCAGCATTCGCATGAAGGTCTTCGCCGACTTGTGGCCTTCCTCGCCGTCGACCAGGATCTCCGAGATGTCCTTCGTGTAGAGGTCGCGGATCGACCGCTTGATGATGTTGGCGTCCTCGTAAATGAGGCTGGGGGCCGTACTATTGAGGGTAAGGTCCCGGATACTGTCCCAGAGGCGCAGCAGGTATTGGAAGTCGCGCCTGATTTCCGCCTTGTTCCTGCTCTGACCGGCCGTGCGCACGATCAGCCGTATGCCCTCGGGTACGTCCAGTTCCTCGATGATGCCACGCAGCTTCTTTCGGTCCACCGCGTTCGTGATCTTGCGGCTGATTCCCCCGCCGCGGGTCGAATTGGGCATCAGCACGCAATAGCGCCCGGCCAGCGAGAGATAGGTGGTGAGGGCGGCGCCCTTGGTGCCGCGCTCTTCCTTCACGACCTGTACCAACAGGATCTGCCGACGCTTGATGACTTCCTGGATCTTGTAGCGTCGCGTCAGCTGCCGCCGCCACTCGTCGAGGTCCGCGATGCCTTCGTAACTCGTCTGCCCGGAGACGTCGTCATCGTCATCATCGTCGTCCTCATCCGCGGAGGCCGCATGGACCGCTTCCTCTCCCGCGGGTTCGGCGTCGTCCCTGTCGTCCCCGGCGGCGGGTTCCGTGTCGGGATCGTCGTCCTCGATGTCGGCGTCTGGCTCCGTGTCGCCGTCGGCGTCCTGATGCGCTTCGGATACGTCGTCCTCCGACCCGTCGCCGTCGTCGGCCGCCGCTTCGTCGACACGGTCCTGCGCGGCCTGGATGGCAGCTTGCTGTTCAAGGAGCTCCTCGCGGTCGGCGACCGGGATCTGGTAGTAGTCGGGATGGATGTCGCTGAACGCCAAGAAGCCTTGGCGGTTTCCGCCGTAGTCGACGAACGCGGCCTGCAACGAGGGTTCGACCCGCGTCACCTTGGCCAGGTAGATGTTGCCTCTGAGTTGTTTGCGAGTCGCCGACTCCATGTCGAATTCCTCGAGTCGGGACCCTTTCACGACGACAACCCGTGTCTCTTCGGGATGCGCCGCGTCGATAAGCATGCGCGTGGTCATGGATCAACTCCGGGGCGGGGCGCCGTCGGCGCGAACGACAGGTGTCTGCCCGCCACTGTTTCGGGCGCCACCGGTCCGTCTCTTTCTGCTCGCCTCGTAGTTCGGCAAGGGAAATCCGCGGCCGCCAATCACGGCTGGCCGGGGCCGATGACGCGATTTTCACTCGCCACCGCTTCGTCATGGGCGCGGTCCGCCGGAACCGGATCGGACATCGCCGACTCCGGGCCCGACCAACCGCGCCGTCCACGCCCCGGTTGGACGGGACCTCGACCACGGTGTGTCGCGCACGGCCATAATAAGCACAGGCTCGTGGCGACGGAAGGAAAATTCGTCCCTGTTTCGTCCGCTCGACAGTTTTACTCTTCATTGATGCGGCCATACCGTGTCAGTGTATAGATGTAGTCATCATCTATCGGGGTGCAACTAAATGTCGGGCAGGAAAGCCTTCGCATTGATCCTGGCCGGTGTCTTGCTCGGAGGGTGCGCCGCCGCGGCGGCCCGGCCCGTGGTGACGGACGTAAGGACGGGAGAGCATGTCGGCCTCACCCGGTTGGTTCTCGACGTGACGGAAAAGGTCGATTTCCACACGTTCACGTTGGCTGATCCCTACCGGGTGGTCGTCGATCTGTCGCAGGTCGATTGGCGGGTCGCGCCCGGCAAGGGCGATCGCAAGGGGGTGATCTCGGGGCTCCGGTTCGCGCAATTCGACCGGCGCACGTCCCGCGTGGTGATCGATGTTCGCGAGCCGGTGAAGGTCAGGAAGGCGTTTCTGCTTCCGCCGCGGGGGAAGTTGGCCTATCGCTTCGTTATCGACATCGCGCCTGTCGACGAGGCGTCGTTCGCCAATTCGATGGGCGCGCCGAAAAAGTGGGTCGAGCGAGCGGCCAAATCATCTCCGCCGGAACCGCCGCGGAAATCGGCCGTCAAGCGCGTCGTCGTTCTCGATCCGGGTCATGGCGGAGTCGATCCTGGAGCCATCGGCGTGTCCGGAGTTCAGGAAAAGACCGTGACGCTTTCGGCCGCTCGGGAACTGAAAAAAATTCTCGAAAGAACAGGAAGATACGATGTTATCCTGACTCGGAACAGTGATCGGTTTCTGCGTCTTCGCGACCGCGTGGCCAAGGCCCGCGAGGCCGGTGCCCATCTCTTCGTGTCGGTGCACGCGGACTCGATCAGGAGGCGAGGCGTCCGCGGCGCGAGCATCTATACGCTGTCGGAGAAGGCCTCGGACGCCGAGGCGGCCGCGTTGGCCGCGAAGGAAAACAAGGCCGACCTCCTGGGCGGTGTGCCGCTGGAGGAGGTCGGGGACGAGGTTGTGGAGGCCATTCTGATCGATGTCGCTCAGAGGGATACCATGAACCGGTCGGCCGGCTTCGCGAACATCGCGCTGCCGGAGTTGGGCAAGCGCGTGCGGACGTTGCGCAACGGTCACCGGTTTGCGGGCTTCGCGGTCCTCAAGGCACCGGAGGTGCCCTCGGTGCTGGTGGAGATGGGCTATCTGTCCAATCGGCGGGACGAACGCATGCTGTCGACCGCGAAAGGCCGGCGTCCCGTCCTGGAGGCGCTGGCCAAGGCGATCGATCGGTATTTCGCCGAGATCGACATCGCCGGAGTCGGCGGTTGACGCGGCCACGGACGCGCCACAATTGCCGGCTACATTCGGCGTGACGCCTTCCGGTCGCCGCCGCGCCGAAGGCGATCGAACGGTCTGACGCAAGGGGCCTGGAGTCGTGGCAAGGGCGTTCGCCGCCGTGTTCATGGGGTTGGTATTGCTGGCTGTCGCCGGCGCGGGCGGGGCCTTGCTGCTCTTCTATCATTTCGGCCGGGGCCTCCCCGACTATCAGCAGTTGACGCACTACGAACCGCCGACCGTCACCAGGGTTCACGCTGGCGACGGCTCTTTGCTCGCCGAGTACGCCCGCGAGAAACGGGTGTTCGTGCCGGTCGCAGCCATTCCGAAACGGGTCATTCACGCGTTTCTGGCGGCGGAAGACAAGACGTTCTACCGGCATCCGGGCGTGGACCTGCCCGGGATTCTGCGGGCCGCCATCACGAACCTCGTGAATTACGCCACGAACCGACGCCTTGTCGGCGCGTCGACGATCACGCAGCAGGTGACGAAGAATTTCCTGCTGTCGAACGAAGCCTCCGTCGAGCGCAAGATCAAGGAAGCGATCCTCGCTTTCCGGATCGAGCGGGCCTTCACCAAGGATCAGATCCTGGAGCTCTACCTCAACGAGATATACCTGGGTCTCGGCTCTTATGGCGTGGCGGCCGCCGCGCTGAACTATTTCGACAAGCCGCTCGACGAACTGACGCTGGCGGAAGCGGCGTTCCTGGCCGCGCTGCCCAAGGGGCCCAACAACTACCATCCGGTCCGCAACCACGGGGCCGCCGTCGACCGGCGGAACTGGGTCCTTGGGCGCATGGCGGCCGACGGGTTCATAAGCGCGACCGACGCCGAATTCGCCGCGTCCCGGCCGCTGGCCGTCCGCGCGCGCAGCGAAACGCGCTTCGTGAACGCCGAGTATTTCACCGAGGAAGTGCGGCGGGTGCTCATCGCGCGTTACGGGGAAGCCGGACTGTACGAGGGAGGCCTCTCCGTTCGCACGACCCTGGATCCCGGACTTCAGGACATCGCGCGACGGGTGCTCCGCGAAGGCATTGAGGACTACGATCGTCGACATGGATGGCGGGGACCGGTCGGCCGCCTTGAGCCGCGTCCCGATTGGGCCGCGCGGCTCGCCGCGCTCGAACGATCTCTCCATCCCGGAGGCCGCGATCTGGCACTGGTTCTGGCTTACGACGAGCAGGGCGCGGAGGTCGGCCTTTCCTCCGGCGCGCGCGGGTATATCCCGATGGACGAAATGGCATGGGCGCGTCCCTGGAGGGAGGGGCAGCGCGTCGGCGGGAAGCCGACCGGGCCCGGTCAGGTCGTCCAGGTCGGCGACGTCGTTCCCGTGGCGCCGGTCGGCGACGGGTCTCCCGGTATCTATTCCCTGTCGCAGGCGCCCGACGTGGACGGCGCCATCGTCGCCCTCGATCCGCACACCGGCCGGATTCTCGCCCTGGTCGGCGGCTACAGCTTCCGGGAGAGCGAATTCAATCGCGCGACCCAGGCGATGCGCCAACCGGGTTCCGCGTTCAAGCCGTTCGTTTACGCGGCGGCACTGGAGAACGGTTTCACACCGTCGAGTCTGGTGCTCGACGCGCCGTTCGTCATCGATCAGGGGCATGGTCGGGCCAAGTGGAAGCCGGCCAACTACACCGGGAAGTTCTACGGACCCAGCACCCTGCGTCTGGGCATGGAGAAGTCCAGGAACCTGATGACGGTCCGCTTGGCGCAGTTCATCGGCATGGACAGCGTCGCCGACTACGCCAAACGGTTCGGGGTCGCCGACGAGATGCCGCGGTTATTGTCGATGGCGCTGGGCGCCGGCGAGACCACGCTTCTCCAGCTTACGACGGCATACGCCATGTTCGTGAATGGCGGCAGGCGAATCGTTCCGACGGTCCTCGACCGGATCCAGGACCGATACGGCAAGACCGTTTTTCGGCATGACGCCCGGCCCTGCCCGGACTGTCGCGACGTTGACTGGCCTTCTCGTGCGGAGCCGGAGATCCCGGACACGCGACCCCAGGTGATCGAGGCGTCCACGGCATATCAGGTGGTTTCGATGCTTCAGGGTGTCGTGCAGCGCGGCACCGGGCGCCGGATCCGGGATGTGGGCCGGCCGCTGGCGGGTAAGACGGGCACTACCGACGACACATTCGACACGTGGTTCATCGGCTTTTCCCCCGACCTGGCCGTCGGGGTCTACGTGGGGTTCGACAGACCCAGGTCGCTCGGCCCGCATGAGCAGGGGGCGAGCGTCGCCGCGCCCATCTTCAAGCGATTCATGTCCGAGGCGCTCGCCGACGAACCCGTCGTTCCCTTCCGCGTGTCGCCGGGGATCCGTCTGGTGCGCGTCAACGCGCAAAGCGGTCTTCCCGCCCGTCCGGGCGAACGGAACGTCATTCTGGAAGCGTTCAGGCCTGGTTCCGAGCCCGTCGGCCAGGGGGCCGTTCTGGACGGTTCCGGCGGCCTCGTCCTGGACGAGACCACGTTGCGGACCGGCACGGGAGGCCTGTATTGAGGCATGTGCGCTGTCGGGGATTCCTTGGTGAGCAAGGGCTCCAACCGATCCGGGATTTTTCTTGCTCCGGTGGGGCCGCGGATTTCTGCGGGTCTGGGGTCGGCGAAGCGGGCGGGTCGGCGATGGAGCGGATCAACAGCCGTATCGACCGGGGGTTCGGCTTCGAGACCCACTACATCTGCACCCAGGCAGCACCCCGCGCTCGAAAAACGCCACAGTGCACATGCCTCACCCTTGACGGGACTTGACGGAAAACGGGCGGCCGCGCATACCCGGACCCGATGACGGACCGTGAACGAATCACCGTAACGCCCATCTCGGGCGCCCTCGGCGCCGAAGTCGGCGGGGTCGATCTGAGAGAGCCCTTCGACGACGCCACCGGGGCGGAAGTCGACCGCGCCTTCCTTGAGCATCACGTGCTGTTCTTCCGGGGTCAACAACTCGATCCGGAACGGTTGCTGGCGTTCGGCCGCCATTTCGGGCGGCTCAACGTCCTGCAACCGCTGGTCGGGCCGGATGGTCTGCCGGAGATCATGCGGGTCACCAAGGAGCCCGGCGACGACTACGCCGTCGGTCACGTCTGGCATTCGGATGCGCCCTACGCGGAGATCCCGCCTAAGGCCTCGGCCCTTTATGCCGTCGAAGTGCCAGAGAAAGGCGGCGATACCCTGTTCGCCAACATGCACGCCGCCCATGACGCGCTGTCCGAACCGATGCGGGAGCGGCTTGCCGGGCTCACCGCGGTCAACGGAGGTCCCTACATCTATTCGGAACGGGGTGGCGGCACGCAGTTCAGCGCCCGAGACGATGCCCGCGAGGAGGGCGATCCCGTTTTCAGCACTGCTGCGCAGCCGGTCATCCGTACCCATCCGGAGACGGACCGTCGGGCGCTCTACGTCAACCCGGCGCACACGGAATATATCGAAGGCATGTCACGGGAAGAGAGTGCGGCGCTGCTCGCCTTCCTCTACCGGCACGGGTCGCGTCCCGAGTTCGTCTGCCGGTTCCATTGGCGGCCGGGCTCGCTGGCGCTCTGGGACAACCGGTGTACGTGGCATTACGCGGCCAACGACTATCCGGGAGAGCGGCGCGAGATGCTACGGCTTACGATCAAGGGGGACCGGCCCTTCCACGGATAGGCCCGGCGCGCGCCTGTTCCGAGGACGGGAGGCGGGCGGAAACGATGGGCCGATGTTCCGAAAAGGCTCAGCCGGCCTCGGCTCGGGGCATCGCCCAGGTGACGCCCGAGCGCGTGCGGAGATTGCGCAGGACCTCGGCGTGGACGGCCATGTACCCGGACCCGACCGGGAAAAGCGCGTGGGCGATCTTCTCGTGAAGCTCCGGCAGAACATGGAACGGCACCGCCGGGCAGAGGTGGTGCTCGGCGTGGTACGACATGTTCCAGAACAGGGCGTGCAACCAGCCGGGCGCCCGGGTCGTCCGCGTGTTGACGGTGAGATCGGCGCTCTCCTCGCATTCCGCGTGCTCGGCGATGCGCAGCCAGCGCATGAACGGCTCTCCGAGAAGGCGGGGCAGGATCCACAGCCACAGCGGCATCCACGATCCCGCCACGACCGCGGCCGCGGCGACCGACCCATAGACGCCCCAAACGATCCAGCCCTCGCGCCTGATCTTGGGAACCGTGCTCTCGGGAACGAAGCGCCGGTGCTTGTCGGCGACCTTCCCGAAGGGCAAGGCCAGGAACCATTGCGCGCCCCGGATCCAGAACGGGATGGCCGATACGTAATAGAGGTAATCCCGCACCGTCGAGTTCCGGGGCAGGACCATATCGGGATCGCTGCCGCGAATCTGGGTATAGCGGTGATGCCCCAGATGCACAAGGCGGAACATGCACGGCGGCACGATGTAAATCAGGCAAAGCAGCCAATAGACTCCTTCGTTCAGCCAACGCGTCCTGAACGCCGTCGCGTGGGAGCATTCGTGCACGGGCGCGAACAAGAACGCCATGACGATGCTGTGCAGAACCATGGCGGGCAGGAGCCACCACGTGCCGATACTCAGGACCACCAGCGCGCCGGTCGCGAAGAGGACGAAGAAGTGCCGCGCCAGGAAGAAGAGGCCGCCAGCGTCGCTTCGGCGGTCCGTGTATCGCTTCAGGGTCTTGCGGTCGATGACGGTCTCACGGCCGCGGGCAAACTCCGAGGACATAGTCGATATCGCTCTCCCCTGGGTATCGCCACGTTTCATCAATGCGGGCGCTTGCGTGAACGCGAACCGTACAGGCCGATCCGTTTTCCGTCAACGACGATGGAGTTTAATATGCCGTCGCAATCGTGTTCGACGGAGACCTATCGGTGACGGAACGCGCGACCCACTACCGGTTCCCGATCACCGCCATCGCGGTAGTCGGCTCGGGTGCGCTGATCGCGGTTGCGGTCGGCGTCTCCCTGTTCCTCGGACTGTCGAGCGCGACGGAGAACACCCGCCGACTCATGGTGTCGCGTTCCGAGACGCTCGTGGACGCGCTCGAACGCAGGATCGAATCGCGACTTCGGCCGGTAGCGTGGCAGGCGCGGTCGGTGGTGGACCAGATCCGGAGCGGCAACCTGAAGCTCGACGATACGCGGGCGCTGAATGCGTTCATCCTGGGCGCGCTGAGCGCTTCGCCGCAGGTCGCGGGTATAGCCATCGTCGATCCTCGGGCGCGGGTCCTGGGATGGGAGCGTGACGCCATGCGGCCGCTTCTGGAGGACTGGTCGAGCCGCCCCGAAATCGTCGAATGGCTCGAAGACGCGGCATCGTGGCAGCGCCCCTCGTGGCGGGCGCCGGTCTGGACCCCCGTGCTTGAAACGACGATCGTGCGTCACGACATGCCGATTCGAATCGACGGCGAGTTCGCCGGCATGTTCACTCATGCCGTCACCGTTTCCGATCTGTCGCGGTACCTTGCGTCGGTCGGCGCCCGGACCGGGATCATTCCGTTCATTCTCTACGACCATGATCACATTCTCGCGCATCCGTTCCTCATCGACTGGACGCCCGACGCCACCGATCGGGAACAGCCGCTCGTCGCTCTCGACGCCCTCGGAGACTCCGTGCTCGAACGCATTTGGACTCCCGACGACCGGGAGCTGTTCTTGTTGGACGGCATGACGGAGGCGAGCGCTTCGGGGGCGACGGTGGGCGACGACTACTACGTGTTCCTGTACCGGGACATTCACCGCTATGGTCAGGCCCCGTGGACGATCGGAGCCTACGTGAACACCGGGACGAGCGACGTCTTCGGGTGGCTGTCGGAGATTGTCCGGGCCGCCTTGCGTGGGGAGTACGCGAACGGCGGGACGGGCGACGGTGACGAGTTCGAGCGGCTGATCGCCGCGGCGTTCGCGGGGCTCGCCGTGTTCGTCGTCTCCGTCGCGCTCGCCGCTTGGCTCGGCGTGCGCGCGAGCCGGCCGATCAGGGCACTCGCGGCGGCGGCGCATTCCATAGAGTCCCAGCGCCTCGACCGCGTCCCGATGCTGCCGTCGAGCCGGGTCGCCGAGTTCGACGACGCGAACCGCTCCTTCAATCAGATGGCGGCGGGACTCAGGGAGCGCGAGCTGATCCGCGAGACCCTGGGCCGGTTCGTTCCCACCGACGTCGCGAGGACGCTCCTCACCGAGGGCGGCGAGCTCGCGCCCGTGCAGTCCGAGGCGACCGTGCTGTTCTGCGATCTCGAAGGTTTCACCGCCCTGACCGAGACTCTCGGCCCGGCCGGCATCGTGGAACTGCTCAACGAGTACTTCGAAGCGATGGTCGGGATACTCGAACGCCACCACGGAGTCGTCACCCAGTTCCAGGGCGATGCGATCCTCGCGACGTTCAACGTACCGGCGCCGGATCCGGCCCACGCCGCCAATGCCCTGCGCGCGGCGCACGAAATACGGTCCGCGGTGCGGCGCCACGAATTCTCCGGGCGGCGGATCGGCGCTCGCATCGGGATCAACACCGGCCGTCTGGTCGCGGGCGCGGTCGGCGCGAAGGGCCGACTCAGCTATACCGTGTACGGCGACGCGGTCAATCTGGCGGCCCGACTCGAGGCTCTCAACAAGGAACTCGGCACGCGCATCCTGGTTTCCGGGGCCACCGCGGCGCGGGTGGAGGGATTCGACCTCGAAGCCAGGGGCGAGTTCGACATTCGCGGTCAGACCGAGCGCGTGGCGGTCTATACGCTTGGCGAGACGGAAAGGTCGGACCGATCGACGATCCCGGTCGAAGCGGAAACGCCTTAGCATTTTCCCCTCATGGAGGAGGATCGATGGCCGACGAGGCGGAGCGGCTGGAGGCCGCGGATGCCCGGATTCGCGAGGAATACGGAATCGGGCTCGATGACGCGCACCTGAAAAGGGTCGTCGTGGAAACCGACCGCGTCCTCGAGGCCGCGCGCGCGATGTCGGGGGAGCTGTCCTTCGACGTCGGGCCAGCGGATTTTTCCGCGAGCCTCGCGCGCCTGAGGGACTCCTCATAACCGATATCGCGCATCTCAGCCTGACCGAGGTCGCGTCCGCGATCCGGGACAGGCGCGTGTCCTCGGTGGAAGTCACGGAAGCCTGCCTCGCGCGGATCGAGCGACATCAGCCGGCGCTCAACTGCTTCATATCCATCGAAGCCGACGACGCGCTCGACGCGGCGAAGGCCGCGGACGAGAAGCTGGCCCGCGACGCGGACGCCTGTGGCCCGCTGCACGGCGTGCCGCTCGCCCACAAGGACATGTTCTACCGCGCTGGCAGGATCTGCACGTGTGGGTCGGAGATTCGGCGTGATTGGCGTCCGGATTACACAGCGACCGTCATCCAGCGCCTGGAGGCGGCGGGGGCGCTTCAGGTCGGCACGCTCAACATGGCGGAGTTCGCCGCCGGGGCGACCGGCCACAACGAGCATTTCGGCGACTGCTTCAACCCCTGGAATGTCGCTCATTCGCCGGGTGCCTCGTCGAGCGGGTCCGGGTCCGCCGTCGCCGCGCGCCTGGTCTACGGCGCCATGGGCTCCGATACCGGAGGGTCGGTGCGTCTGCCGGCCATGTACTGCGGGCTGGTCGGTCTCAAGCCCGGCCACGGCCGCGTCAGCCGTTACGGGGCCATGCCCCGCTCCTACGCCACGGACTGCATGGGCCCGTTGAGCCGGACCGTGCGGGACTGCGCGCGCATGACGCGGGTCATCGCCGGCCGCGACCCGATGGACGGTCATACCGCGCACGTCGAGGTGCCGGACTACGAGGCGCGGCTGGAGGACGGCGCGCGAGGCATGCGGATCGGCGTGCCGACGAGCTACTTCTTCGACGCCGTCGACGCGGAGATGGAAGCCGCCGTCATGGCGAGTCTCGACATCTATCGCGGGCTCGGCGCCGAGGTCGTGGACGTCGATATCCCGGATCTCGAACCGATCTACGAGCTGGCCCAGGTCGGCCTCAAGGCGGAGGCGTCGGCCCTTCACGAGGAATGGTTGCGCACCCGTCCCCGGGATTACTCCGACGGCGTCCGGGGAGAGCTCGAGAGCGGGTTGCTGATCCCGGCGGTTCGCTATCTCGAAGCCCGGCGCCTGCGCGAATCCAAGATGGCGGAGTTCGTCGAGCGGGTTTTCGGGAAGGTCGACGTCCTGCACGCGCCGGTCGGCGAGACCGCAGCGCCGAGGATGGTCGACATCGATCCCTATGACGCGGAGCGGGCGGCGGGGTTGATGCGCCGGATCGCCCGGCTGACCCGCCCGGTGGGGTATCTGGGGTTGCCGGCGCTGGCGGTCCCCTGCGGTTTCGACGAGGCGGGCCTGCCGCTCGGCTTCCAGCTCGTCGGCCGCCCGTTCTCCGAAGCGCGCCTCTTCACCTTGGGCCACGCCTATCAGCGCGAGACCGACTGGCACGAACGGGTGCCTCCTCCGCCGCGAATCGGGCAGGCGTGAGGGCGATCGACGAAGCGCCGCCAGGCGGCGGTCCGCCGGGCTCCGGCGAGGGTTCGGGTCCGGAAACCGGGATCGCGGACATTCCCTTCCGAGAGGCCCTCCGGGTGTGGCTGAAGATCGGACTGCTGAGCTTCGGCGGTCCGGCGGGCCAGATCGCGATGATGCATCGCATCCTCGTCGACGAGAAACGCTGGATCGGCGAATCTCGGTATCTGCACGCGCTCAACTACTGCATGTTGTTGCCGGGGCCCGAGGCGCAGCAGCTCGCCATCTACGTCGGTTGGCTTTTTCATCGCGCCCCGGGCGGACTGGTCGCGGGTATCCTGTTCGTCCTGCC
Organism: uncultured Alphaproteobacteria bacterium; assembly: GCA_958295725.1. Classification (GTDB taxonomy): domain Bacteria; phylum Pseudomonadota; class Alphaproteobacteria; order UBA2966; family UBA2966; genus UBA2966. The sequence goes on from OY282368.1 coordinate 583,785, forward strand.
GGGCGCCTTGGTGATGCTGGCGCTCAGCATCGTCTACGCGCTTTACAGTCACCTGGCGTTCATCGACGCGCTATTTCTCGGCGTCAAGGCCGCGGTGCTGGCCATCGTCGTCGAGGCCGTGCTGCGCATCGGCCGCCGCGCGCTCGGGACTCCGGCGATGTACGCCATCGCCGTGCTGGCGTTCGTGGCGATTTTCTTCCTCGCCGTTCCATTTCCCGCGATTGTCGTGGTCGCCGCGTCGATCGGCCTCATCGGCGCCCGGTTCGGGCGGGGCCGTCTCGCGGTCGCGCGTGGGCACGAAGGTCCGGACGAGCGGGCGGTTGCCGACATGGCTCTCGACTCGGGGCGCCTCGCGCACACGCGGCCTTCGTTCGCGCGCGCGGCGCGTGTCGCCGCGGTCTGCCTGATCCTGTGGTTCGCGCCTACCGTCGCCGCGCTGCTCGTCCTGGGTTGGGACGACACCTTCACCCAGATCGGCTGGTTCTTCAGCAAGCTCGCCGTGGTGACGTTCGGCGGCGCCTATGCGGTGCTGGCGTATATGGCGCAGCAGGCTGTCGAGGCTTACGGCTGGCTGGCGCCGGGCGAGATGCTGGATGGCCTCGGGCTCGCCGAGACCACGCCGGGCCCCCTGATCATGGTGGTCCAGTTCGTGGGCTATCTGGCGGCCTTCCGCGATCCGGGCGGCCTCGATCCGCTGGTCGCGGGCGTCGTCGGGGCGGCGTTGGCCACTTGGGTGACCTTCGTTCCCTGCTTCCTGTGGATCTTCCTCGGCGCGCCCTACGTCGAGAAGCTGCGGAACAACCGGGACGTCGGCGCCGCGCTTTCCTGCATCACGGCGGCGGTGGTCGGCGTGGTGCTCAACCTCGCCGTCTGGTTCGGTATGCACGTGGTGTTCGGGGACGTCGGCGCGTTCGTATCCGGACCCGTTTCCGTGCCGTGGCCTTCGCTCGCCAGCACGGACGTCCCGGCGCTGGGCCTGACCGTGTTCGCGATCTGGCTCGTGTTCGGGCGGCGTCTCGGTCTCTTGGGCACGCTCGGACTGACGGCGGTCGCCGGGCTGGTCGTCGGCCTCGTTCCGTGGTGATCTCCATCCGGATCGTCGTACGTCGCGGCGTCGTCTCGACAGGCGGCGGGCCGGACGGTATGCCTGTCCCCGAGGGGAGACGGGCGCGCATCCCATGAGCTGGAATCTCGGAATCGACATCGGCGGTACGTTCACGGACGCCGTGGCATACGATGGGTCCACGAAGACGTACCGGACCGCCAAGGTCTGGAGCGTCAGGGACGATCCACGAGCGACCGTCTCGTCCGCTCTCGAGACCCTGGGTCTGGAAGCGACGGATCCACGGACGATGACCTTCGGCACGACCATCGTCACCAACGCCATCGTTCAGGGGAAGCTGGGGCGCGTGGCTCTGCTCACCACCGCCGGGCACGGCGACGTCCTCGACATCGCGCGACAATCGCGGCGGGCGCTCTACGATCTGGCGGCGCCTCCCCGCGAGCCCGCCCCGGTGCCGCGCGGGCTGCGGTTCGAGATCGACGCCCGCATGCGGCCGGACGGCGGCGCCACGGCTCCCGTGGACCCGGACCGGGTTCGGGACATCCTGAAACGTCTCGACGGCACGGTCGACTCGGTCGCGGTCTCGCTTCTCCATGCCTACGCCAACGGCGAGCACGAACGAGTCGTGGGCGAGCTGTGCCGAGAGATATTTCCGCACGTCTCGCTGTCCCACGAGGTATGGCCGCAACTCAGGGAGTACGAGCGGACACTCGCCACGGTGTTGAACGCGAGCGTCATGCCGATGGCGGCCGATTACGTCGCCACGCTGGGCGCGTTCCTTCCCGCCGGCCTGCGTCTGGAGTTGTTCCATTCGGGGGGCGGCATGATGACGCCGGAGGCCGCCGTATCGCTGCCCCTGTCGCTGGCGCTCTCGGGGCCCGCCGCGGGTGTGGAGGCGGCGCGTCGGGTGGCAAGGGACGTCGAGGCGCCGCTCGCCATCAGCATCGATATGGGTGGCACGACGACCGACGTCTGCCTGATCGTCGACGGTCTGCCGGAGATCCGGGACCAGGTGCAGGTCGGTCCATGGACGGTGAACCTGCAGATGCTGGCCGTGCATTCCATCGGTGCCGGCGGCGGGTCGCTCGTCCGTCACGGATCGGCGGGCATCCAGGTGGGACCGGAAAGCGCCGGCGCCGACCCGGGCCCCGCGTGCTACGGACGGGGAGGCGGCCGGCCGACGTTGACCGACGCGGCGGTCGTACTGGGATATCTGCGACCGTCGGCGCACGCCGCCGACGGCGTCCGGATCGATGGAAACCTGGCGGAACGGGCCTTCGAGGACCTCACCCGCCAACTGGACACACCCGCGCCGCGCGTGGCGCGTGGCGTGGTGCGTATCGCCAACGCCAACATGGCGCGGGCGCTCAGACGGATCACGGTGGACCGGGGCGTGGACACCCGCGACTGCGCGTTGATCGCGTTCGGCGGGGCAGGGCCGATGTATGCCGCCGAGCTCGCCCGTGACACAGGCATCGGCACGGTCCTGGTACCGAGGGAGTCGAGTCTCCTCTCGGCGATCGGTTGCCTGACCGCGACGCCGATCTACACGCGCCAGCGGACGGTGCGTCTGTCCGGCGTCGACTGGAATGCCGGCGCGTTCGAGCGGGTCTGCGCCGCGATCGCCGACGAGGCGCGGGGAAGCCTGTTGCGAGGGCGTGGCGGGGAGGCGGCCGTCGGCGTCGAATACGCCGTGTTCATGCGTTATCTCGGCCAGAGCCATGTGATCGAGGTCCCCTGCGTGCCGAAGAGCGGCGCCGACGATCTCCAGGCGGCGTTCCGGCGACGCCACGAGGAGCTCTACGGCTATTGCACGGAAGAGCCGTGGGAGCTTCAGTCGTTGCGCGTCACCGCGAGGATCGATCCGGAGATACCGGAGTTCGACCGCCCGGAGGCATCCGGCGTGGCGCCCGAACCCGTCGAAACGGCGAACTGTCGTTTCTCGGAGGGTCCGGCCATCACGCCCGTCTACGCGCGGGACGATCTCGGTCCGGGGCGGATCCTGAAGGGCCCTCTCATCGTCGTGGACCGGACGTCGACGACCGTCGTGCCTCCCGGTTGCCGGCTCGACATGACGCCGCACGGCCACCTGCGGATCGACGTGGGCGAGGTGTCGTGAGTCTTCGTGAAGCGGGATTCGCCGATGCCCGAGCGGTCAATGACGCACGGTCCGGTGGTCCGGCGTCGAACCCCTTGAGAGGAACGCCATGACGGAACAGCCCGATGTCTTCACGGTGGAAGTGGTCCGCCAGGCCCTGGCGTCCATCGCCGAGGAGATGTCGCTGGTCGTCATGCGGGCCGCGCGGTCCCCGCTGTTGCGCGAGGCGGGCGACCATTCCTCCGCCCTGACCGCCGCCGACGGCGGGATCGTCGCGCAAGGCCGGGACATTCCCATCCATCTCGGCGTCATGGGGTTCGCGGCGCGAGAGTTCCTCAAGGCGGTGGGCCCGGAGAAGATGGCCCCTGGCGACATCTGGTATCTCAACCTGCCCGAGGTCGGCGGCAACCATCTGCCCGACGTGAAGGCGGTGCGACCCGTCTTCCACGAGGGCGAGCTGCTCGCCTTCGCGGTCTCGCTCGCCCACTGGGAGGACATCGGCGGCGCGACGCCCGGCAGCTACACGGCGCACGCGACGGACATCTGGCAGGACGGTTTCCGTATTCCGCCGACCCGGTTCTTCGCCGACGACGAGCCCATCGAGGAGACACTCGGCCTCCTGCTCGCCAACGTTCGCACCCGTGACGTCATCCGGGGCGACATGCTCGCCCAGGCCGCCGCCACGCGGATGGCGGACGCCCGCCTGCAAGCCCTGTTCGAGACCCACGGCCCCGAGACCTTCAGGGCCGTCGTCGAGAAGCTCGACGACCTGACCGAGGAGCAGACGCGCGCGACGATCCGTACCCTGCCGGACGGCGTCTACGAGGGCGAGGACTACATGGACGACATCGGTCCCGACGGCGGGCACATCGCCGTCCGGGTCGAGGTCACCATCGACGGCGACGACGCGACCTTCGATTTCAGCGCCACGGACGACGCGGTCGAGGCGCCGGTGAACGCGACGCCGTCGCTCGCCGCGACCGCCGCCGGGTTCTTCGTCAAGGCCATCTCCAGGCACGAAATCTTCCACGCCGACGGGTTCTTCCGCGCGGTGAAGGTGGTCACCCGTCCGGGTTCTCTCGTGAATCCGCCGCACAGCTACCCCGTCGTCCTCGGCAACCACGAGACGTCGCAGCGCTGCGTCGATGCGATCACGCGGGCGATGGCGCGCTGCGTTCCCGACGCCGTGACGGCGGGCGGTTCGGCGTCGGCGGCGGTGCTCATCTTCAGCGGCCGGTGGCCGGACGGTCGCTGGTGGTCCTTCTACGAGGCCCACGGCGGCGGCGAGGGAGGACGCGCCGACCGCGATGGCTGGTCGGCCACGCGCGTGAACCTCGCCAACGTCATGAACACGCCGGCCGAGATGATCGAGGCGCAATACCCCATCGTCGTCTCCAGGCAGGCGCTGCGCCGCGGATCGGGAGGGCGAGGCCGCCGCCGGGGCGGCGACGGCATCGTGCGGGTGTACGAGATGCTGGGCGAGGACACCAGGTTCGCGGCCATGCTCGACCGTTGCAAGGTGCCGCCCTATGGCCTGTTCGGGGGCGAGAGCGGCGCTCCCTACGAGTTGCGGCGCGTCTCGGCGGACGGGACGGAGGAAGCGATCGAGGGCCGCGGGCACTACCGCCTGAAGAGGGGCGAGAAGATCGTCCTCTCGACCGCCGGCGGCGGAGGCTACGGCGAGCCGGCGGACGCCTGAACGTCGAGCGCCCGCGGATCGGGAGGGCGACGCGGAGGTCCCTGCCGGCCATCGGTGACCTCGTTCGGACAGATGTGAGACGCGGCCCTTGAAAGAAGGGCGGGGGTCTCCGACGCCGTTGGTGTCGAACGGACAGCCCGAAGGAGGCCCCCCCATGACGTGTCGAGAACATTGTGACGTTGCGCGTGGACGCGGCCCGGCGTATCCTTTTCCTCGTGGAACGGGAGAACCGTCCCGGCGGCGCGGCGCGGGAGGCTCCGCGACATCTCCCGAGGAGGAACCGATGTTCAGGACGTTCATGAAAGCCGTTCTCGTCTCCGCCCTTCTGGCTTCAGGCTCTCAAGGCTTTGCCACCGAATACACACGGGGGCATTTCGCTTGCGGGGATTTTGAGGAAATGGAAAAAGTCTATAAAATGAAGCCGGACATCATCAATTATCAGTCGGGCTATGCCATGTGTCTCTTGGCAAAAGGGGAAAACGACTTCGAGGCCCTGAGGCGCCTGCATTATCTAGCAGACCATCATGAAAAGGTTTCCGCCGCTTATGAAATCGCCAGATATACTGAAACCGGAGGAGAGTTTGAACACGAAATAGATGTAGATAATATAAACAAGGCCATCGAGGCTTACTATAAAGTCCTGTTTCTGATCAACCTGGACCCCCGCTACCCCAATAATGGCCACAGGGTTTATGAAATAGCAAAACAGATGGAGTTGAAGTCCAGTTATAAATTGGTTTGGTTATATTCTAACAAATTTATAAATGGCTTTGCTGGCATACATTTTGATCGGCTCTTGCAGTCCCCGAGCTATGAGGGCGACAGAAATAAAAACACCTACCCGGAATACAGCCCCTACACCTTGGACAGCCTGGATAAAATGATCGAGCATGGAAGAGAATGCCAACACCTCCCCCGTAAAAATCATTTCGAGATCAATCATTACAAAAGCATTCCAGAGGGTTGCCGGCTCTATGCGGATATGGCCGAGGCTCTCAAGCCTTTAGAGCAAAAAAGGCTCGGTATCCTTAACCAGGAATCCTGCCAGGACCTGAACGAAAACAACTGCCCAGAGTATTATCAGATTGTAAATGAAATGCTGGATCTTTATGACCAAAATCAAATTGATCAAGATGAGGCTTTGCGCCATCTGCATGCCTACCAAAAGCAACAAGCTCAAAACAACGACTAGCCCCCCTCCTCCGATCGCTATCGACCGCGCCCGCGCCTCCCAGGCCCGGCAAGCGGGGGCGCAGGACGAGCGGAGCGGACCGCGGATTTCCCGAAGGGATCGGGCGCCGCGCATCGGTGCATCCCGGCACTTCCGTCATCAGAGCCATGACGGCTTGTCGGGCATGAGGGCCGTCGAGAGGCCACGGAGCGCCGGGAGGAGTTCCTCGCCCGCATGAGATGGGTCGATCCCGCGGGAGCGACGCGACGGCGGCGTATCGGCGCTACGGGTCCCATGCCGCACGGGACCTGCCCGGCGGGGCCCTTGCGCGCATCCCCCGGGAACGGCCACCTTTCGAGAGGTCTCACGCAACTCTGGAGGATCGGATGATCGTCGACTACCGTGCCTATACCTTCAAGCCGGGAACCATTCCCGCGTTCTACGAAATGTTCGAGAAGGACGGACTCGAGCCGCAGCGGCGCATCCTCGGAAACTTCATCGGCATGTACCGCACCGAGGTCGGCAACGTGAACGAGGTCATCCACATGTGGGGTTACGAGAACGCCCTCGAACGAGACCGGCGCCGGACGGAACTCTACGAGGATCCCGTGTTCGCCGACTATGTGGTCCGCGCCCGCGAGCTGATCGTCGCCCAGGACGTCCGCACCCTGATCCCCGCGCCCTTCAATCCGAAATAGTCGCGGTCGTCTATCCCGACCCCGGCGCCTCGGCCGCGAGCGCGCTGTCCGCCTCCCGCGCCGCGACGACCTCGGCGCCGCGGAAGTTGAGCTCGATCTTCACGCCGTTGGGGTCGCGCAGGAAGACTTGGCGGATGTCGCGGCCGGGCACGTCGCGCACGCGAAAGGGAACTTCATGCCCCTTGAGCAGGTCGATCGTGTCGTCAATGCCCCTGGCCTCGAAGGCGACGTGATCGATGGCGCCGGTGCCTTCGTCGGGCCGGTCGTCGACGCCGACGAGATGGATGACGGCCTCGTCGCCGCAATAGAGCCAGGCGCCCGGGAACTCGAAGGATGGACGGTCGCCGTCGATCAGGCCGACGACATCGGCGTAGAACGTTCTCGTCGCCTCGAGGTCGCCGGTGACGATGTTGACGTGGTTGAGGGCTGTAACGGTCATGGGTTCGTCCCCCTTTTGCGGCGGATGACGGTCGCGAGCGAGAATCGGGATCCTGGCAGTCTACCACGACGCCGGACATGTCGAGTGCCTCGCCGGCGCGATGTCTCGCGGTGCATGATGTAGAGGCCGCTCAGGACGACGAGGACGGTTCCGCCGATCATCCACCGGTCGGGCAGGTCGCCCCAGATGGCGAACCCCAGGGCGATGGCCCAGATCATGTTGAAGTACTTGAAGGGCATGACGATAATGGCTTCCGCGAGCCGCAGGGCCTCGATATAGAGGAAGTGCGCCGCGCCCACGAGAATCCCGCTGAGCGCCAGAAGCAGCCAGTCCCGCGCGCCGGGGAGGACCCAGCCGAACGGCAGGGTGAGCAGGCCGATCAGGCAGGCCGCGGCGGTCGTGAACGCGAGGGTGCCGACCGACGACTCCGTCGCCGCGATCCGCCGCGTGATGATGTCGCGCCCGACCCCGCCCATCACCGATACCAGCGGCAGAAGCATGGCGAGGTGCGGGCCTTCGCCGGTCGGCTGAATCATCAGCAGGACTCCGCCGAATCCGACCGTGACGGCGGTCCAGCGCCGCCACCCCACGGTCTCGCCCAACAGCAACGGCGCCAGCGCCGTGATCATGATCGGGCCGGTGAAGGTCGCCGCCATGGAGTCGGCGAGCGGCAGGTACGTCAGGCCGGATACCCAGAGGAAGGACGAGGCCACGAAAAGGAGTGCCCGCGCGTTCTGGGCGCGGACATGCCGGACCCTGAGCGAGCGCCAGCCACCCGCGCGCCAGGCGAAGAACGCGATGGGCAGGAATGCGAAGAGGGCGCGGAGCGCCACGATCTCGCCCACGGGATAGCTGCCCGTCAGCCACTTCATGGTGGCGTCGTTGACGGTGAGGAAGACGCCTCCGAGCAGGATGCAGGCGATGCCGCCGGTGGGGGAAATCGATCCCGACGTGATGGGGCGGCGCATCAGACGTCCGCCGCGTTCGATATGGAGTTCATCGCCGTTTCACGTCGGTTTCCGCTCGGGGATGCCGGGCGTCGCGGGCCGGCCGGTCGCTCCGGGCCCCGGCGCCCCGACCCGGCGATGGAATACCAGACTCGTCCGGTTGGCCGCGAGGCCGCGTGCGGTGGCGGCGCGTCCGGCGTTGGTCCTATGATGACCGCGGACCCGAAGGAGTCTCTCCATATGCGGGAACTCGGCGAGCTGGAACTGATACGCGAGTCGCTGGTCGCGGTCGCGGCGGAGATGCGCGCCAACGTCATCCATTCGTCGTACTCCTCGATCATCTACGAGGGCCACGATTTCTCGTGCGCGCTGCTCACGGCGGACGGGCGGCAGGCGGCGCAGTCACTCGAAGACCATCCGATCCACCTGTTCGCGGTGCCCTATTCGGCCCAGCAGGTCCTGAAGACGTTCGTCGACGACATCCACGACGGCGACATCTTCCTGCACAACGATCCCTACACGGGCGGCACCCATCTCAACGACATCCTGATGCTGCGCCCCGTGTTCCACGGCGGACGGCATGTCATGTTCGCCGCCGTGCGTTGCCACTGGGGCGATGTCGGCGGGATGTCGGCGGGCTCCATTTCCGGGCGCGTCAGGGAGATCTTCCAGGAAGGGATGAGGGTGACGCCGACGAAGATATGCGACCGCGGCGCGATGAACGAGGCGTTTCTGACGCTGCTGTTCGACAACATGCGCGTGCCCGTGGAGCGGCGCGGCGACTTCAACACCATGTACGGGGCCGTGCGCAAGGCCGCGCGGCATCTCCGGCGGTTGTTCGACCGGTTCGGTCCGGAGGCGTTTCTCGGCGGCGTCGAGGAACTGATACGGCGGAGCGAGTCCCATCAGCGCCGGCGGATCGGTGAACTGCCGGACGGCGACCGCTTCGCGGAAGGCTACATCGAGAGCGATGGGCACGGTCCCGCACCACTCGTCGCCAGGCTCAAGCTGACGGTCGCGGGCAACTCGCTCATCGCCGATTTCTCGGGATCGTCTCCACAGTCGGCGGGGCCCACCAACGTCGGACCCGCGATGGCGCGGAACGCCGTCGTGACCATCGCCAAGTCCTTCCTCGATCCCGACTCGCCGATCAACCACGGATCCTTCGCGCCGATCGAGGTCGTCGTTCCGGAGGGAAGCTTTCTCAACGCCCGTTCCCCCGTGCCCTGCGGCGGCATGGCGGAGGTCAAGTATCTGCTCGATTCGACCGTGGCCGCCGCGTTCGGCCAGGTCGTTCCCGACATGATGACCGGGGACGCGCGCTGCTCCGCCAATCACACTTACATCTCGGGCCCCTGTCCCGAGACCGACGGCATCTACCTGTTTTACGAGTACCCCTCAGGTGGGACGGGGGCCGTCCACGGCCGCGACGGTCACAATGGCATCCGCGTCTACACCGAGGGCGACTTCAACGCCATCCAGTCGTCGGAGGTCGTCGAGAGCCAGAACCCGCTGCGCGTCGAGCGTTGCGAGCTGCGGGAAGGGAGCTGCGGCGACGGCCAGTGGCGTGGCGGCTTCGGTATCCGCCGGGACATCCGTGTGTTCAACGACCGGTCCACCCTGTCGGTTCTGTCCGACAAGAACGTCATCCCGCCCTACAGCGTCAACGGGGCGCGGAACCCGGCGGGCAACCGCTTCACGGTCGTGCGCGACGGGGCCGTCGTCGAACCGTCTCCGATACCCGGGAAGGTGACGGGATTTCCCCTGGAGCCTGGCGACGTCGTGCGCATGGAGGGGGCGGGCGGCGGGGGATACGGGGATCCGCTGGCGCGCGACCCCGCAGCGATCCGGCGGGACGTGAAGGACGGGCTCCTGACCGAAGAGCAGGCGGAGTCGCGTTTCGGCGTGGTCCCGGACGGCCGGGGCCGCGTCGACGCCGGACGCACGGCGAGGAGACGCGAGGAGCTCCTGGCCGAGCGGGTCATGCTGGCCGTCCGGACGGCCGCCGGCGAGACGTTCGACGGTCCCCGGCGCCTGCTGGAGATCTCCGGTGAGTCGGCGGCCCGTCTCGGCGTAGCCGCCGGCGAGATGATCGAGATCACGGCCGGGAAGGGCGCCAACGTCCGCGGCTGGGCGCGCGTCTCCGAGGCGAACGGTGACGGCGAGGTCGCCGTCGATCCTTCGACCCTGGGGCTGATCCGGGCGGCGCCCGGGGAGCTGGTCCAGGTTCGTCCCGTCTTGCGCGCTCCGTTCGTGTAGAAGTCGTTCCCGGTTTCGGGATCTGAACGCGGGAGGTCGATATGAGCGGAGTCCTCGTCGTTACCGGAGCGAGCACGGGTATCGGGGCGGCGATCGCGCGGCGCGGCGCAGCGCGCGGGTACGACGTCTGTGTCAACTACCGAAGCCGGTCGGCCGAGGCCGAGGCCGTCGTGGCGGAGATCGGGAAGCTCGGACGCAAGGCGGTCGCCGTGAAGGCGGACGTCGGCAAGGAGGAGGACGTCCTCCGCATGTTCGAGACCGTGGACCGGGAGCTCGGCCCGGTCACCGCCTTGGTCAACAACGCGGGCTTCGTGCCCGGACGCGCCACGGCCGACCGGGTGACGGCCGCGGACGTCCAGGTGACCATGGACACCAAGGTGATGGGCACCGTCCTCTGCTGTCGCGAGGCCCTCAAGCGCATGATGCCGAGGTACGGCGGACGGGGAGGCGCGATCGTCAACGTGACTTCGCCGGCCTCCCAGCACGGGGCGCCCGGCTACTGGATCCATTACGCTGCGTCGAACGGCGCCGCGGACACCTACACGATCGGGCTCTCCAAGGAAGTGGCGTCGGAGCGCGTGCGCGTCAACGCCGTGCGGCCCGGGTTCGTCATCACGAACTTCCACATCAATGCCAACTGGCCCGACCGTATCGAGAAGTTCGTCGCCCAGAACCCCGAGATGCGCGACGGCAAGCCGGAGGAGGTGGCGGACGCCATCCTGTGGCTTCTGTCGGACGACGCGTCCTTCGTTTCCGGGGCCATCGTGGATGTGACGGGCGGCCAGTCCGGCATGATCAACCCTAGGGATTGAGGCGTCCTCACAGATCGTCCGGGTCGAGATCGAGGCCCAGGCCCGGACGGTCGAGCAGGCGGATGCGTGAGTCCTCGATCGCCAGGAACCCCTCGGGCGCCCGGTCGAACAGCCACCGGTGAAGCATGTGGTACTCCACCGACTCGCAGTCAGGCAGAGCCGCCGCCACGTGAAGGCTCGCCGCCATGCAGACGATGGAGCCCGCGCTGTGAATGGTCGTAGGGCTGTACCGGGCGCGCGCGGTCGCGGCGATGCGCAGGCCTTCCGTGATGCCGCCGCAGATGGCCAGATCGAATTGCGTGAAGGTGACGGACTTGCGAGCCAGGAGCTCGTGGAATTCCCGCTGGTCGACGAAGTTCTCGTTGCCGGCGACGGGAATGCCGCTCCGCTCGTTGATCGTCGCCATGCCGTCGTAATCGTGGGCGGCGACGGGTTGCTCGAAGAAATGGATGTCGAACGGCCTGATGCGTTCCGCCAGTGCCAGGGCGTCGCGGGTCGTCATGCCGCAGACGGCGTCGACCATCAGGCGACGGTCGGGTCCGATCGCCTCCCGAACCGCCTCGACGCGCGCGACGTCGACGTCGAGAGGAGCGCCGCCGACCTTCATCTTGACGGCGGCGAACCCCCGGTCGACGTAGCCCGACATCTCCTCAGCGAGATCCGCGATGGACTTGTCCGATCCGTAGAGGCCCGCGCTCGCGTAGACGTGGGCGCGGTCGGAGTGCCCGCCGAGCAACTGGTGGAGCGGCAGGCCGGCGTGCCGGGCGAGCACGTCCCAGAGCGCCATGTCGACGGCCGACATCGCCGCCCGGATCAGGCCCGGGCGGGCGGCGATGCCGCGGCCGGAGTCCATGTCTTCCCAGATCGCGGCGATGCGTCGCGGGTCCCTGCCGACGACCATCGGCGCGATGTCGTCCTCGAGGGTCGCGACGAGCGCGCGCGCCGTTCCGCCGGATACCCAGCCCTCGCCGACGCCCCGCAACCCGGTGTCGGTCTCGACGAAGGCGAGCACGATCTCCTTCTTGCGCCAGGTGAGGACCGGGTTCGAGAGCGGAGGGTCGAGGTCCCAGCTCAACGACTTGACGACGAGATTCCTGATCTTCACGGCGTGGTCTCCGGCGGGTCCGTCATGCCCAATCGAAACCATATCCGAAGGGGCCGGGCAACGGCGGGCGCGAACCTGCTAGAGTGACGCCGGATCGTCCTGTCGAGCGGGAGAGGTACCGATGGAACTCGACGACGTCATGCGGACCACGTTTTCGGCGCGCGAGTACACGGGCGAGCCGGTACCCGACGAGGTGGTTTACGACATCCTCGACGTGGCGCGGTTCGCGCCGAGCGGCGGCAACCGCCAGGGGAACCGCGTGATCGTCGTCCGGGACCGGAAGATCCGAGACCGGATATCGAAGATCGCGGAACGGCCCGCCAAGATCTACGCGGCGCAGAGCGCCGCCGGCGAGAGCCCGTGGAACACCATCGTTCCCTCCAGGGTCACGGCGCGAACGATCGAGGATACGCCGCCTCTCGACATTCTGGTCGAGACCTACCGCGCCGCCTCCGTCGTGCTCGTGTTCGTTGTCGATCTCCGGGTGGTGGCGTCCATGGACAAGGACCTTTCCCGCGTCGGCGTGATCAGTGGCGCGTCCATCTATCCGTTCGTCTGGAACACCCTCCTCGCCGCGCGACAGGCGGGTTTCGGCGGTACCATTACCACCGTGCCGGTGGCCAACGAGCCGGAGGTCAAGGAGCTGCTCAACATCCCGCCGGAATACGCGGTGAGTGCCCTGGTGCCCCTGGGCAAGCCGGTCAGGCAACTCACCAGGTTGCGGCGCAAGCCGGTCGAGGAGATCGCCACCCGCGGCGCCTTCGACGGCGAGGCCTTCACGGTATAGCGGGATCCTGACCTCGTCCGGACCGTATCTTTCCCGCTATCCGAGCGCTTCCCCGACGATCGTCTCGACGCGGCGCCGCATCCGCGCGACGAAAAATCCCGCGCGGCCACCTCACTTTACTACGGTGCAGACTCCCAGGTCGCATACTCGATATCGCCAGAGGTTTTTCAGCAGCCTGTCAGCGTGACGCTACCTCGAAGCCGCGGATTCCTCCGTCAGGAACCGGCGCCGTTCCGGTCGAGGTCGGACATCGGCCGGCCTCCTTCCTCGCGGTACTCGTGGGCGGGATAGATTCCGAGCAACTTCACTTCGGAGGAGAACAGGCTGAGCTCGTCGAAGGCGCCCCGGACGACGGGATCGTGGCGGTGCGCCTCGATCTCGGCGTAGAAACGCGCGACCTCGAAGCGGCTGCCGATGACGTAGCTTTCGAGCTTGGTGAGGTTGATCCCGCGCGTGGCGAACCCGCCCAGCGCCTTGTAAAGCGCCGCCGGCACGTTGCCGACGCGGAACATGAACGACGTGACCACCCGCCCGGAGCCCTGTTCCGGCACGGCGGACTCCCGCGACAGCACGATGAACCGCGTGATGTTGTGCTCGGCGTCCTCGATGTTCGTACGCAGGCAGTCGAGGCCGTGGATATCGCCCGCCAGCGACGAGGCGATGGCGGCCGCGCGCTTGTCGTTCCGCTCCGCGACCTGGCGCGCGGCGCCTGCCGTATCGACGGTGCTGATCGGCTCCAGTCCCAGATCGGCGATCGCGCGGCGGCATTGCGCCAGGGCCTGCGGGTGGCTGCCGACGGTCTTGATGTCGAACAGGCTGGCGCCCTTCGGCGCCAGGAGGCAGTGGTTCACGCGCAGGAACGTCTCGTCGACGATGTGGAGGTGCGTGTCCGGCAGCATGTAGTAGATGTCGGCGACGCGGCTCGCGACCGAGTTCTCGATCGGGATCATCGCCAGCGTCGCCCGCCCGTTCTCCACCTCCGCGAACACGTCCTCGAAAGAGGGACAGGGATGGGACTCCACGTCCGGGAATTTCAGGCGGCAGGCAAGGTCGGAATACGCGCCCCGCTCGCCCTGGAAGGCCACGCTTCCCTCGGAGTAGAGATGCTGAGGCATGTCACCCTGAAGCGTTCCCGGGCCCGGCGTCTCGCCGCCGGGGCGTGAGAATCGCGCGGGCCCGCTCAAGATCGCGCGGAGTATCGACACCGGGGGGCGGAGTGTCAACGACGGCCACGTCGATGCGCATGCCGGCTTCGAGTGCCCGCAACTGCTCCAGATCCTCGCGGGTTTCCAAGGGTCCCGGGGGCAAGCCGACGAACCGTTCGAGGGCCGGGCGGCGGAAGGCGTAGATGCCGATGTGGCGGAGCAGCGGGCCGTCTCCGGACGGCGCCGTCGCGCGCGTGAAGTAGAGCGCCCGCCCCATGGATACCGATGGGCCGAGCGAGACCACGGCCTTGACGACGTTGGGATCGCCGCGTTCGGCGCCTTCCACGATCGGGCAGGCCACGGTCCCGATGTCGACCCCGGGTTCCCGGAGTGGGGCGACCGCCGCGCGCACCACCGGGGCGGCGACCGTCGGCAGGTCGCCTTGCAGGTCGATCACCGCGTCGTGGGCGCCATCCGGGTCGACGGACCGCACGGCCTCGAACACGCGGTCGGAACCCGACGGATGCTCGCGCCGCGTCATCGTCGCCTCGCCGCCGGCCGCGGCGACCGCCGCCGCGATCTCCGCGTCGGCGCAGGCGACCGTCACGCGGCCGATGCCGCTCTCCACGGCGCGCCGCCAGACGTGGACGATCATCGGCTCGCCGTGGATGTCGGCAAGGGGCTTGCCCGGCAACCGCCGCGAGGCCATACGCGCCGGAATGACGATGATCGGATTGGCCGGAAACGCCATTGGTGACCGCCCGGTGACCGTTGATCGGGGGAGCGGCGGTGGAATCCGGGCGAGTCCCGCGCCGACGGAGCCGCGACGCCGACTTATACGGCTTGCGCCTGTCCGTGGGAAGTCTGTAATCTTCGCCCGCTTCGCGGTTCGGGTACGGGTTTTCGATGGATACCTTCGAGTGGAACAAGATCGCCGGTGGCATTCTCGCCACCATGCTGGTGATCTACGTGATCAACGGTCTCGGCAACATCGCGGTTGGTCCGCGCGCCCCCGAGACGGTCGCCTATCCGGTTCCCGAAATGGAGGATGCCGCCACGGAGGCGACCGCCGCGGTGGTGGAGGAAGTCCCCTCGCTAGCCGCGTTGCTGGCCGCCGCGGACGTGGAGAGGGGCATGAAGGTGTCCAGGAAGTGCGTGACCTGCCACACGTTCGAGCAGGGCGGGAAAAACAGGATCGGACCGAATCTCTGGAACGTCGTCGGCCGCGATATGGCGACGGTGGGAGGGTTCGCGTATTCGTCCGCCATGAAGGGGGCCGAGGGCGCGTGGGGCTTCACGAGCCTCGACGAGTTCCTGACCAGGCCGAAGAACTTCATGCCGGGCAACAAGATGACGTTCCCCGGGCTCAAGAAGGCCGTGGACCGCGCCAACGTGATCGCCTACCTGCGCACCCTGAGCGATTCGCCGCGGCCGCTGCCCGGCGAATAGGCCGTTCCCGGCGACGGTCCATGCGTATGGCACCGTATACGCCGGGCCTCCGGATACGCGGATTCGGGCGCGCCGATCCGGAGTCGCGGTGACCGACCGCTGTCCCGACGCGTATGTGGAGTTGGCCCACGGGTTGGCGGACGCCGCCGGCGAAATCGTGCGTGGGTTCTTTCGCCGTCCCTGCGCCGTCTCCGTCAAGCCGGACTCGACGCCGGTCACGGAGGCGGACCGCGCCGCCGAGTGGGCCATGCGGACCATTATCGAGGAGGCGGCGCCCGACCACGGCATTGCCGGAGAGGAGTTCGGCACCGTCCGCGGCGATGCCGAATATGTCTGGCACCTCGACCCGATCGACGGCACCAAGGCGTTCATCGCGGGCGTTCCCGTCTTCGGCACCCTGATCGGGCTCGCCCGCGATGGTCGTCCCGTGTTCGGCGTGATCGACCAAGCGGTGAGCGGAGAGCGCTGGGCCGGCGGCGGCGGCCATCCGTGCACGTTGAACGGCGGGCGCGCGTCCTGCCGCGGCGGAGTCGACCTCGCGGACGCCGTGCTCTTCACCACATCTCCGGATGCATACCGAGATGGCGACCTGGACGCGCTCGACCGGCTGCGCGGCGTCGTCGGCCTTACCCGCTATGGCGCGGACTGCTACGCCTTCGGGCTGGTCGCCTCCGGCCATGCCGATATCGCCATCGAGTGCGGCGTGAACGATTACGACTATTGCGCCCTGGTGCCCGTCGTCGAGAGTGCCGGCGGCGCGATGACGAACTGGGAGGGCGCCCCGGTGATGCTCGGAACGGATACGCGCGTCGTCGCCGCCGGCGACGCGGAGCTGCATCGGGCGGCGGTCTCGCTGCTTGGCGGATGAGGCGAAGATGACGATGAATCGGTTGGCGGCGGTTCTGCTCGCGGTGGCGCTGCTCCCTTCGGGCGCGGACGCCCAGACCAGGATCGTCCATGGCATGTCGCTGCTCGGGGAGCCGAAGCACCGGCCCGGCTTCGCGCACTTCGACTACGTCGACCCGGAGGCGCCCAGGGGCGGCGGGATACGGCTCGCCGCCATCGGCTCGTTCGACAGCCTGAACCCCTTCATTCTCAAGGGCCAGGCCGCCGCCGGTCTGGGGCTGACCTTCGAGTCCCTCATGACGTCATCCCTGGACGAGGCGGATGCCGACTACGGCCTGATTGCGGAGAGCGTCGAGGTGCCCGACGATCTGGGTTGGGTCGCCTACACTCTGCGGCCCGAGGCCCGCTGGCACGACGGCTCGCCGATCACGGTCGACGACGTCATATTCTCGTTCGAGATCCTGAAGTCCGAGGGACATCCGTTCTACCGGGCCTACTACGCGAACGTCGCGACGGCCGAGGCGACCGGGCCGCGGACCGTGAAGTTCACCTTCGCCGGCGGACTCAACCGGGAGCTGCCGCAGATCGTGGGTCAACTCACGGTGCTGCCCAAGGCGGCGTTCGAGGATCGGAACTTCGAGGAGACGACTCTCGTCCCCATCATGGGCAGCGGGCCCTATCGCGTCGCGAAGGTCGATCCGGGACGATCGATCGCCTACGAGCGCGTCGCCGACCATTGGGGCGCCGCCCTCGCGGTGAATCGCGGACAGTACAATTTCGACCGCGTCCGCTACGACTATTACCGCGACCAGACCGTTTCCCTCGAAGCGTTCAAGTCGCACGAGTACGACTTCCGTCAGGAGAACACGGCCAAGGTCTGGGCGACCGGATACGACGTCCCGCCGGTGCGCGAGGGATCGATCGTCAAGGAAGAGATCGCGCACGAGAATCCGACGGGGATGCAGGCCTTCGTCTTCAACATCCGGAAGGAGCCGTTCCGGGACCGGCGGGTGCGGGAGGCGTTGTCCTGTGCCTTCGATTTCGAGTGGGCCAACCGGAACCTCTTCCACGGGCAGTACACGCGCACCAGGAGCTTCTTCTCCAACTCGGAACTCGCCTCGTCGGGTCTGCCGAGCGAGGCCGAGCTACGCTATCTCGAACCTTTTCGCGGCCAGGTTCCCGAGGAAGTGTTCACGACGGCTTACGAACCGCCGAGAACCGACGGCTCGGGCAACGCGCGCGCGAACCTGAGAAAGGCGCGGCGGCTCCTCCGGAAGGCGGGCTGGACGGTCCGGGACGGCAGGTTGACGAACGCCGCGACAGGGGAGGCGATGGAATTCGAGATCCTGCTCGTCAGTCCGGCGTTCGAGCGGGTGGCGCTGCCGTTCGTGCGGAACCTCGAACGGCTCGGCATCGGGGCGCGCGTGAGAACGGTCGACACGGCCCAATACCAGAACAGGATCGACGGATTCGACTTCGACATGTCGGTGCAGTCGTTTCCCCAATCGCTGTCGCCGGGCAACGAGCAGCGGGACTGGTGGTCCTCGGCGACCGCGGACATCCCGGGGAGCCGGAACGTCATCGGCATCGAGAACCCGGTGATCGACGCCCTCATCGACGACATCATCGAGGCGCCCGACCGCGAGTCGCTGATCGCGGCGACGCGCGCCATGGACCGGGTACTGTTGTGGAACCATTACGTGATTCCCCAATGGCATACGCGGGTGTTCCGCGTCGCCTACTGGAACCGGTTCTCGCGTCCGAAGATCACGCCCCGGTATGGCCTCGGCCTGTTCACCTGGTGGATCGACGCCGAAAAGGACGCCGACCTGAAACGCCGGACGGCCGCCGATCCCCGGTGACGGCGCTCGTCGCCGGGCGCGGCCGCCGGCTCGTCGGGGACTCTGGTATCATCCGCGGGTGATCGGGTCGGGGTCTATATCGAAGGTTTGCGGGGCCGTCGCCGCCGTCCATCTGGCCATGGCGGCCGGGGTGGCCATCGCGGAGCCCCGTCACGGACTGTCGTCGTTCGGCGACCTGAAGTATCCGCCGGATTTTCCGCATTTCGACTACGTGAACCCCGACGCTCCGAAAGGGGGCGAGGTCCGGCTCCGCGACCTGGGGTCCTTCGACAACCTGAACCCGTTCATTCTCAAGGGTATCCGGCTCCGGGGAGTGGGCGCCGTCGCGGTCGCGGGCCTGCCCTTCGACACGCTGATGACGCCGGCGGGCGACGAGCCCGATGCCGTGTACGGCCTCGTCGCCGAGAGCGCCGAGGTGGCGCCCGACCGCTCCTGGGTGTCGTTCCGTCTGCGGCCCGAAGCGCGATTCAACGACGGATCGCCATTGACGGCCGAGGATGTCGTCTTCTCCTTCGATATCCTGAAGACCCGGGGAGAGCCGAGCTTCCGGATCGTGCTGCGCGACGTGGAATCGGCGACCGCCGAGGGTCCGCATCGGGTCCGTTTCGCGTTTCGCGAGGGCGCCGTGACCCGCGACCTGCCGCTCACGGTCGCCGGCCTCCCGATTCTGTCCAGGGCCTATTACGAGACGCGCGACTTCGACAGGACCACCCTCGATCCGCCGCTGGGCAGCGGACCCTACCGCATCGTCCGCGCGGACCAGGGCCGGACCATCGTCTACGAGCGGGTGGCCGATTACTGGGCCAGGAACCTGCCGGTGAACCGGGGCCGCTTCAACTACGGCGCGATCCGGTTCGACTTCTACCGCGACCGCAATATCGCGCTCGAGGCCTTCAAGGCCGGCGAGTACGACTTCCGCGAGGAATTCACCTCGAAGATGTGGGCCACGGCGTACGATTTCCCGGCGGTCGAGGAGGGGCTGGTGAAGCGGGAGGCGATCCCCGACGAGTCGCCCGCCAGCCGGCAGTTCTTCGTTCTCAACCAGCGCCGGGAGATCTTCAAGGACCGTCGCGTTCGCGCGGCCTTCGATCTGGCTTTCGACTTCGAGTGGACGAACAGGAACATCTTCTACGGGCTCTACGCCCGGACCAGGAGCCTTTACCAGAACACGCCGATGGCCGCCCGTGATCTTCCGAGCCCCGGAGAGGCCGCGCTGCTGGAGCCGTATCGCGACAGACTGCCGGCCGAGGTCTTCGCCCGGGTCTTCGATCCCCCGGCGACCGACGGTTCGGGCAACGCCCGGCGCAATCTTCGCGCGGCGCGGAAGCTGCTTCGCGAGGCGGGATACGCGGTGAAGGACGGGAAGCTGCGGGCCCCGTCGGGACAGCCCGTGTCGATGGAGTTCCTGACCTTCTCGCCCACGTTCGAACGGGTGTACGCGCCACTCGTCCGCAACCTCGAGCGTCTCGGCATCGAGGCCACGATCCGCATCGTCGACTCCGCGCAATACGCCAACCGGATGCAGGAATTCGACTTCGACGTCACCACGGCGGCGTTCGGTACCGCTCCGACGCCCGGCGTGGGGGAGCGGAACTTCTGGGGGTCCGAGGCGGCCCGAAGCCCCGGAAGCATCAACTACGCGGGGATCGCCGACGCGGTCGTCGACGCGTTGATCGAAAAGATCGCCGACGCGCCGGATCGCGAGTCCCTGGAAACCGCCGCCCGGGCGCTCGATCGGGTGCTGCTGTGGAACCGCCACGTCGTTCCCCAGTGGTTCAACGCCAACCACAACATCGCCTACTGGGACAAGTTCGCGCGTCCCGGGACCGCTCCCAAGTACGACGGCGGGTTCGGTTTTCTCGACACCTGGTGGATCGATCCCGACAAGGCCGCCGCTCTTGAGGCCCGGCGCGCCGCGCGCGGGTAGGACACGCACGGTGGCCGCCTACATCGTCCGGCGCGTCTTGCTGATGATCCCGACGCTGTTCGGGATCATGATCGTCAATTTCATCGTCGTGCAGGCCGCGCCCGGCGGACCGGTGGAACAACTGATCGCCCGGATCAGTGGCACGGCGGTCGAAGCGACGGCGCGCATCGGCGGCGCCGACCTCGGGGAAACCCGGCAGGCGCAGGCGGGACAGGCGGGCGATGCCTCCATCGCCGGCAAGTATCGGGGCGCCCGCGGCCTCGACCCGGAGTTCATCGCCGAGATCGAGAAGCTCTATGGCTTCGACAAGCCGGCGCACGCGCGGTTTCTGCAGATGATCGGTAATTATCTGCGCTTCGACTTCGGCGACTCGTTCTTCCGCGACCGCTCGGTCGTCGACCTTGTCGTCGACAAGATGCCGGTGTCCATCTCGCTCGGCATCTGGACCACGTTGCTCGTCTACTTCATCTCCATCCCGCTCGGCGTCGCCAAGGCGGTGCGCGACGGCGCCCGCTTCGACGTCTGGACCAGCGCGACCATCATCGTGGGCTACGCCATCCCGAACTTCCTGTTCGCGGTCCTGCTCGTGGTGCTGTTCGCGGGAGGCAGCTTCTGGGACGTTTTCCCCCTGCGCGGCCTGGTCTCGGAGAACTGGTCGGACCTGAGCTGGCCCGAGCGTGTCGCGGACTACTTCTGGCACATCACGTTGCCGGTCGTGTCGATGGTGATCGGCGGCTTCGCCACGCTCACCATGCTGACCAAGAACTCCTTCATCGAGGAGATCAACAAGCAGTACGTGCTCACGGCCCGTGCCAAGGGCCTGACCGAACGGCGCGTGCTCTACGGCCACGTGTTCCGCAACGCCATGCTGATCGTCGTGGCGGGTTTCCCGGGTGCCTTCGTCGGCATCCTGTTCACCGGAAACCTGCTCATCGAGATCATCTTCTCGCTCGACGGGCTGGGCCTGTTGGGCTTCGAGGCGGTCATCAACCGCGACTATCCGGTGATGTTCGGCACGCTCTACGTCTTCACCCTGCTCGGCCTCGTCCTCAATCTGCTCGGGGATCTCGCCTACGTCGTCATCGATCCGCGCATCGATTTCGAGCGGCGGGACGTGGCGTGATGCGCCCGCGGATCCCGGGTCGGGGCCGTTTCCCGCGGCTTCGCGTCGCGCCGCTGACCCGGCGGCGCCTGCGGAACTTCCGCGCCAACAGGCGCGGCTACTGGTCTTTCTGGATCTTCGCCGTGCTCTTCGTCCTGAGCCTTTTCGCCGAGTTCATCGCCAACGACAAGCCGATCCTCGTCGCCTACAGGGGCGAGCTCCTGATGCCGGTCTTCACGACCTATCCGGAAACGAGGTTCGGCGGGGACTTCGAGACCGAGGCCGATTACCGCGATCCCTTCGTGACGGAGCTCATCGAGGCGGAAGGGTGGATCGCGTGGCCGCCGATCCGCTACAGCTTCGACACCATCAACTACGACCTGCCCGTTCCGGCGCCCGCGCCGCCGTCGGCCGAGAACTGGCTCGGCACCGACGACCAGGGCCGCGACGTCGCCGCTCGCGCGATCTACGGGTTCCGCATCTCCGTCCTGTTCGGGCTGGCCCTGACCGTCTTCAGCTCCGTCATCGGCGTCGTGGCGGGGGCCGCGCAGGGGTATTTCGGCGGCTGGCTCGATCTCCTGTTCCAGCGTTTCATGGAGATCTGGGGCGGGATGCCGGTGCTGTTCCTCCTGATCATCCTGGCGTCGATCATCGAGCCGGGGTTCTGGACTCTGCTCGTCCTGATGCTGTTGTTCAGCTGGATGGCGCTTGTCGGCGTGGTGCGCGCCGAGTTCCTGCGCGCGCGCAACTTCGAGTACGTGCAGGCGGCGCGGGCGCTCGGCGTCGGTAACGTCACCATCATGTTCAAGCACCTGCTGCCCAACGCCATGGTCGCCACGGTCACGTTCCTGCCGTTCATCCTCAACGGCTCGATCACCACGCTCACGTCGCTCGATTTCCTGGGGTTCGGGCTGCCACCGGGTTCTCCGTCTCTCGGCGAGCTTCTGGCCCAGGGTAAGGCCAATCTTCAGGCCCCATGGCTCGGCGTTTCCGGCTTCGTCGTCATCGCCTGCACCCTGACCCTGCTGGTGTTCGTGGGCGAGGCGATCCGCGACGCCTTCGATCCGAGGAAGACCGTGGGATGACGGACCGCGGGACGATCGGGGGCGCAACACCCTTCCTCGAGGTCGAGGACCTGTCCGTCGTCTTCCGCATGGAGGACCGGGAGATCGCCGCGGTGCGCGACGTCTCGTTCCGCGTCGACCGGGGCGAGACGGTGGCGCTGGTCGGCGAGTCCGGTTCCGGCAAGTCGGTCACCGCGCTCTCGGTGCTTCAGCTCCTGCCCTATCCGAAGGCGCGGCACCCGACGGGCTCCATCCGGGTCGACGGCGAGGAGGTCGTCGGCGCGGCGGAGCCTGTCTTGCGGGGCATCCGCGGCAACCGTATCTCCATGATCTTTCAGGAACCGATGACGTCGCTCAATCCGCTACAGACGATCGAGCGCCAGATCAAGGAGATCCTGTTCGTCCACCGGGGCATGGAGGCCCGGGCGGCGCGCGAACGTACACTGGAATTGCTTCACCTCGTCGGCCTGCGCGACGCGGAGCGGCGACTCGACGCCTATCCCCACCAGCTCTCCGGGGGGCAGCGCCAGCGCGTCATGATCGCCATGGCCCTGGCCAACGAGCCGGAGTTGCTGATCGCCGACGAGCCGACCACGGCCCTCGACGTGACCGTGCAGGCGCAGGTCCTGGCTCTGCTCCGCCGTCTCCGGGACCGCCTCGGCATGGCGATCCTGCTGATCACCCACGACCTCGGCATCGTGGAGCGCATGGCCGACCGCGTGTGCGTCATGTCGGACGGCGAGCTGGTAGAGACGGGCGACACGGAATCGGTGTTCGCGGACCCGCGACATCCGTACACGCGGATGCTGATCTCGGCCGAGCCGAGCGGCCGCAAGCGCGCGCCGCCGCCCGGCGCGCCCGAGGTCGTGACCGGGGAGGGCGTCAAGGTCCGGTTCCCGGTCAAGGCCGGCGTCCTGCGGCGCACGGTCGACCACGTCCGGGCGGTCGACGGCGTCTCTCTCGCCGTGCGGGAGCGGCACACGGTGGGCGTCGTCGGCGAGTCGGGTTCCGGCAAGACCACCCTGGGTCTCGCGCTGCTGCGCCTGATCGAGAGCGACGGCGCCATCCGTTTCGACGGCCGTCCGATCCAGGGTCGGGGGTTCAGGGAGCTGCGCCCGCTGCGCCAGGACATGCAGATCGTGTTCCAGGACCCCTTCGCCAGCCTCAGCCCGCGGCTGTCCGCCGGGCAGATCGTCGGGGAGGGCCTCTCGGCGCACGGCCTCGGCGGCGCCTACGAGGAGCGTCGCCGGATCGTCGGCGACGCGCTGCGGGAGGTCGGGCTCGACCCGGACATGCAGGACCGCTATCCGCACGAGTTCTCGGGCGGTCAGCGCCAGAGGATCGCCATCGCCCGCGCCATGGTGCTGAAGCCGCGTTTCGTGGTTCTGGACGAACCGACGTCGGCGCTCGATCGTTCCGTGCAGGCTCAGATCGTGGACCTGCTGCGCGACCTGCAGGAGCGCCACGGTCTGGCCTACCTGTTCATCAGCCACGATCTGAAGGTGGTCCGCGCGCTCGCCGACGAGATCGTCGTGATGCGCGACGGCAAGGTCGTGGAGCAGGGACCGGCGGACCGGGTGTTCGACAACCCGAAGGACGCCTACACCAGGGCGTTGATGGCCGCCGCCTTCGACCTCGCGGCGGACGAGTCGGGCGCGGTGGGCGTATAGCCCGCCCGGCGGTCCCTTCAGGCGGCGAATCGGAGCCGCACCCCGCAAGCCCTGGCGATCTTGTGAACCGTGTCGATCTTTGGCGTGGTCTTCGCCAAGAGCACGCGGGACAGTCCGCTCCGATTCAAACCGGTCCGGCGCGAGAGTTCCGACACGCCGCCGGTCGCATCCGCGACGTTGCGAAGCGCGACCATCAGATCCTCGTGATCGCTTTCGGGATCGTCGAACACGACATTCAGATAGGCGGCGATGGCCTCGGGCGTCTTGAGGTAGTCGCTTGCCCTATGGGGTACGGTCGGCATTTCGTTTCTCCCGCACATAATCTTTCCAGCAGGTTCGGGCACACTCGATATCGCGGTCTTGACGCCTTTTCGTTCCGCCCGCGAGCAGGATCACGACTTCCTGTCCATCCCGCCCATAGTACACCCGATATCCGGGACCATAGTCGATCCGAAGTTCCGAGACGCCGGAACCGAGTCCCTTGTGATCGCCGAAGTTTCCCCGGCGTATCCGGTCGACGCGCTGCTCCACTCGAACGAGGGAGGAGGAGATCGTCATGGGATGGGCCGGAGATCACGTCGCCGGGTAGCGGTTCGCGAGTAAGGCGTACACGGCGCGCATGGCGTGCGCCTCGCCGCCCTCGGGGCGCCCGGGGCGGGAGCGGCGGTTCCAGCCGTAGATATCGAAGTGCGCCCAGGCGCCCGCGCGTTCGACGAAGCGGTCCAGGAACAGCGCCGCGGTGATCGAACCCGCCATCCGGTCCTCGCCAGCGTTGGCGATGTCGGCGACCTTTCCCCGGATCATGCACGCATAGGGCCGCCAGAGCGGCATGCGCCACACGGGATCGCACATGTCCGCGCCGAAGCGGACGAGGTCATCGGCGAGCTCGTCGTCGTGCGTGTAGAGCGCGGCGAGATCGGGCCCGAGAGCGACTCGCGCGGCGCCGGTCAACGTCGCGAAATCGAACAGCAGCTCGGGTTTCTCGCGGTCGGCCTCGGCGAGGGCGTCCGCCAGGACGAGGCGTCCCTCGGCGTCGGTGTTGCCGATCTCCACGGTCAGGCCCTTGCGGCTCATGAGTACATCACCGGGACGGAAGCTGTCGCCCGAGACGCTGTTCTCGACGGCGGGGATCAGGACGCGCAGACGGACCCGGAGCCCGGCGTCCATGATCATGCGCGCGAGCCCCAGAGCCGCGGCGGCGCCCCCCATGTCCTTCTTCATCAAGGCCATGCCCGACGCCGGCTTCAGATCGAGGCCGCCCGAATCGAAGCAGACGCCCTTGCCCACGACCGTGACCTTCGGGTGTCTCACCGATCCCCAGCGCAGGTCGATCAGCCGGGGCGCCCGAGCACTCGCCCGGCCCACGGCGTGGATCATGGGGTAGTTCCGTCGGAGCAGCGCGTCGCCGATGACGACCCGGCACGTCGCACCGCCCGTCCGCGCGACGCGCCTGGCCTCGTCGGCCAGTTCCGCGGGGCCGAGATCGGCGGCGGGGGTATTGATCAGGTCGCGCGCGAGCGCGAGCGCGCCATACGTTCTCGAGATGTCGGAGCGATCCACGCCCGGAGGCCACGCGAGGCGCGCGTACTTCTCATCCTTGCCCCTGCCGTACCGCGTGAAGGCGTAGCCGCCCAACGCCCATCCGAGGGCCACCTTGGTCGCGAGACCCGCCTCGAGGGAACCTTCCAACCGGTAGGTCCGGCGCGGCAGCGCCGACGGGAGATCCGCGAAATCCCAGAAGGTCGGCGAGGACGGCATGCCGCACAAGGCCAGCGACGGCTCGCCGCCCTCGCCGGGGACCGGCAGATGTTGCCCGGACTTGCCCTCGAAGCCGTTCGCTTCCACCCAGGACCTGATCGCCGCGGGCCGCGATTCGAGCCACGACGGCAGGGCGTCCTCGCTCAGCGGACGAAGGGGGATCGCGCGGCGCGCCCCCGATACGAGGGTCGGCGGTGCGGTCACGGGTCTTCGGGGGGCGCCGGT
This sequence comes from uncultured Alphaproteobacteria bacterium, assembly GCA_958295725.1. Lineage (GTDB taxonomy): Bacteria > Pseudomonadota > Alphaproteobacteria > UBA2966 > UBA2966 > UBA2966. Next base: position 609,911 of record OY282368.1, read on the forward strand.
CAGAGGGTGACGACGACGTTGCCCATCACCTTGCCGCTCTCCACGGCCTCGTGTGCCTTGACGATATCCTCCAGCGGATACGTCCCGGCGACCGTGTGTTGGAGCGATCCCGCCTTCAGCATCTCGCGGATCGCCGCCGCGCCGGCGTCGCGCACCTCGTCCGTCAACTCGTACATGATGAAGAAGCGGAAGGTGACGTAGTTGGGCACGCACCACATGGCGGGGATGTTGGCGGTCGGCGCGCCCGCGCCGTAGACGACGACCGTCCCGCCGGGCCGCAGGACGTCCGGAATGAGACTCGCGTTGCCGCCGAGATCGACCTCGATGATGCGATCGACGCCGCGCCCTCCGGTGATCTCGCGAACCCGATCGCCCACGTTTTCGGTCTTGTAATCGATCGTGTGGTCGGCCCCGCCGGCCCGGGCATGGGCCGCCTTCTCCGCCGAGCTCACAGTGGCGATCACGGTCGCGCCCCGCAGCTTGGCGATCTGTACGACGTAGTGCCCCACGGCGCCCGCGCCGCCCGGCACGAGAAGCGTCTGCCCCGAAATGTCGCCGTCCAGGGTCAGCGCCCGCCAGGCGGTGAGCACGGGAATGCCGAGACAGGCGCCGACGGTCTCGTCCGTACCGTCGGGCAGGGGGACGGCGTACTTCGACCCGATGGCGATGTACTCGGCCGCCGTGCCGTGCGGCCGGCGCCACTGACCGTTGATCGTCCAGACGCGCTCGCCGATGCGGGATTCGGGCACCCCATCGCCCACGGCGTCGATCTCTCCGGCGCCGTCGCTGTGCGGAACGATGGTAGGAAATTCCAGGTCCATCCCCTGGCGCTTCTTCACGTCGGACGGGTTGACGCCCGACGCCGCGATACGGATCCGCACCTCGCCGGGGCCCGGCGTCGGCGTGTCCAGTTCGCCGACCTCCAGTACGTCGGCGGCCGGACCCCTGCGGCGATAGTAGGCGGCTCTCATGTCGTTTCCCCTCGTTCGTGCGGATTTCCCCCGGATATGGGGATTGAGATGAAAAACATCAAGCGTCTCTCCTCGTTCGGGCGGATTCCCCTAATCGTAACCCGGCGGCGGCACGAAGCCTCCGATCTCGTCGGCGAGAAGACGCGCGAACTCGATCGTCGTACGGTCTTCCAGGTGGGGGCCGACGATCTGCACGCCGACCGGCAGGCCGTCCGGCGTCAGGCCGGCGGGCGCCGACGTCCCGGGCAGGTAGACGTTGCAGCTGATGCCCGCCCAGAAGAGCTGATCGTTGTAGTTCTCCGTCCTGCCGTTGACCGTGACGGTGCGGAAGAACCGTTCCACGTCCTGTTGATGCGGCATGGCGGCCGTTGCCGCCACGGGACACAGAAGCACGTCCCAGTCCCGGAAGAAGGCTTCCCACGCGGCCCGGTCCCGCGTGCGTTGCTGATCGGCGATCGACCATTCCCGGTGGGACTGGATCGCGGCGCGCAGCGCACGGGCGCGGAAGCTCTCGTCATCGGTCGACAGGGTCGCGGCCTGCTCCGCCGCGTCGTCGATGAAGGATCGCGGTAATATGCCCGCCGTGGCCCCTCGCAGGAGTTGAATGTAGTTGGCGTGCGCGGCCGCCATGTCGACCTCCGGGCGGGCCGAGTCCGAGACCATGGCGCCCGCCTTGGCGCAGGCGTCGGCGACCGCCTGGATGCGGTCGGCGACGGCGCCATCGACGGCGCAGACCGGGGACTCCCGCATGACCGCGACGCGGTAGCCCGCCATCGCGGCGTGGCGCGGGCCGGGCAGCTCGAGTCTCCAGGCCTTGGCGTCGAGGCCGTCGGCGCCGGTCATCACGTCGAGCGCGGTCGCCAGATCTTCGGCGCTGCGCGCCATGGGTCCGACCACGAGGATGTCGAGCGGCTTGGGATAACCCGGAAAGTCGTGGCCCGTCGTAGGCAGGATGCCGAAGGTCGGCTTGTGCCCGTAGACGCCGCAGTAGTGCGCCGGATTGCGGATCGACGCGCCGATGTCGCTCCCCGCCTCGAGGGCGGAAAGACCGGCCGCGAGGGCGGCGGCCGAGCCGCCGGACGACCCTCCGGGCGCACGCGAGACGTCCCAGGGGTTGTTCGTCGTGCCGTACATGACGTTGTAGGTCTGCCAGTCCATCAACCGGAGCGGCACGTTGGTGGTGCCGAACAGGACGGCGCCCGAACCGAGGAGACGGTCGACCACGACGGCGTTCTTCTCCGGGACGTGCGACGCGAGGTCGGGGTCGCCCCACGTCATGCGCAGGCCGGCGACGCCGAAGGCCTCCTTGATCGTCATCGGCACGCCGTGAAACGGCCCCCAGGCCTCGCTCTTCGCCAGCGCGTCGTCGGCTCGGCGCGCGCGTTCGCGGGCGCGTTCCGCGTCGAGCTCGACGATGGCGTTGAGGCCGGGGTTGTAGCGGTCGACCCGGTCCAGGCAGTGGTCGAGGAGCTCGAGGCAGCCCAGATCCCGGGCCCGTATGCGGCGCGCGAGCTCGAGCGCGGAGAGATAGGCGATGTCGGTCATGCGCGGCTCCCGGTCGTCGTCGCCAGCCGTCGTCGACGGGGAAGGCGTCGCCGGTAGTATCGCTTGAGGCGCTCGCGACTCCAAGAGTATGGTCGAGGCCATGTCGCCGACCCGACTTGGCGAACCGTGGGTGGACCATGAGCGATACTGAACTCAACGCCCCTCGAAACCGCTGGCCGGCGCCCGCGGCGGAGACCTACGGGGAGGCGGGAGTCGAGGTGGTCCCCATCACGGACGCTATCGGCGCCGAGATTCGCGGACTCGACCTGAGGAACGAGCTCGCCCCGGCGGCCCGCGCCGCGGTGCATCGCGCGTGGCTCGAACACTGCGTCGTTCTCCTGCGGGACCAGCGGCTGAGCGACACCGACCTGATCCGGTTCAGCCGGGGTTTCGGAGAGCTCGACCACGGTCCGCCCATGGCGCGCCCGGCGGACCGCGACTCCCGCCCGGAGATATTCGTCGTCTCCAACGTGCTGGAGAATGGGGAGCCGATCGGATTCCTCGACGACCGCCCGCTGCCGTGGCACACCGACATGTCCTATGTCGAGACACCGCCGAAGGCGAGCACGCTCCACGCCCTGGAGGTGCCGGAAGACGGGAGTGGCGACACCGGTTTCATCAACATGTACGAGGTGCTGGACTCGCTGCCCGTGGACCTGAGGTCCCGCATCGGCTCGCTGCGGCTGAGGCACGATCCCGCCCACGCCCTGCAGGGCGAGGTTCGGCACGGTTTCGACGCCGCCGAGCACGAGCGTATCGAGTCGGCGTCCGGACCCGTGCATCCTCTCGTCCGCACGCATCCGGAGACCGGCCGCCGGGCTCTGTATCTCGGGCGCCACTGGAACGGCGACAAGCGCGCGACATACGTCGTGGGCATGTCGCGCGCCGAGTCGGACGCGCTCCTCGACGAGCTCTGGCGATTCGTCGCCGAGGAACGACGTGCTTGGCACCACCGGTGGCGGGTGGGCGATTATCTCATGTGGGACAACCGCTGCGTCATGCACCGGCGCGGCCCCCTCGACCCGGCCCGGCGCCGCGTCATGCGCCGTACGCAGATCAGGGACACCGCGCGGCCGGCGTAGCCTTCCTACGCGGCCTCCCGCGCCCGCTCCCGAGCCGCCACGAACCCGAAGACGATGGCGTGAGACGTCGCCGGATCGAGGAAGAAGGCCGGGTCCCGGTCGTCCTCGCGGGCCGGGTTGTCGACGATGGCGGCGCCACGCTCCCTCAATCCTTCGCGCGTCTCGAGGAGGTCCTTGCAGCGCAGGACGACGTCGTGGACGCCCTTGCCTCGGGTGGGACGGAACCGCGCCAGCGGATGGCCGTCCCCGAAGTCATGGGCGGTCTCGCGGAACTGGAGGTCGGCGTCGCCGATCTCGACGCGCGACCGGCGCAGGTCGGATCCGTTCTCCGCGCTGCGCTCGCGGACGGTCATGCCGATGACCTTCTCGCAGACGTCGGTGGCCGTGTCGACGCCATCGACGAGGATGCCCACGTGGTCGATGCCGTCGAAATAAGGCGACATAGGCGTCTCCCCGCCGTCGAGTGTGTCGCGCCAGCCACCTTCCGCGTCGTTCCACACCAGTCCGTCGGCCTCGCTTCGTTCGGTGAATTGCAGGAGTACGCCGAAGGTGTGCCGGGGATCGGGAAAGAAGAGCTGGCTGCCCCGGATGCCGGGCCGCTCGCCGCCGGCCAGATCGTCGAACAGGGGCACGCCCTGGTCATTCAACGTCCGCCAGGCGGTCTTGAGGTCCGGCACCTTCACGCCGATGTGGTGGACCCCCTCGCCCCACCGTTCCAGGTAACGGATGAACACCGCCGTATCCAGGTGCAGGTTTCCTTCCGTTCCCACTTGGCGCAGTCCCGACGGGTCGCGGGGAGGGACGTAGTCGGGCTCCGCCTCGGGGTCGACGCCGGGCCTCGGCGGCTGCTGAATGACGAAATCCCCCTGGCCCATGCGGACGAGGCCGTTCTTCAGGCCGCTGGTCGGATCCGTCGCGACGCCGTAGACAGGCGCGCCGAGAACGTTCTCGAAGAACTCGATGGCCTTCCGTCGGTCGTGGATGGCGAGGCCGAGATGGTCGATGTTGGTGATCATGGTCCATGTTCTCCTCGCGAGCGGGACGCGGCGCCGGCGCTCACGGCGCCGGCATCCGGTACGTCTCCGCCAAGCGACGGCGGAGCAGTTTGCCCGTCGGGCCCTTGGGCATCGTCTCGATAAACTGGACCGTCTTCGGGCACTTGTACACCGCCAGGCGGCGGCGGCAGAAATCGATGATCTCGCTCTCGGTCGGCGTCGCCCCTTCGACCGGCACCACGAACGCCTTGACCTCCTCACCGTACTTGGCGTCGCCGACGCCGACGACCGCCGCCTCTCCGACTTGCGGGTGCCGCAGCAGGACCTCGTCGACCTCTCGCGGGTAGATGTTCTGACCGCCACGGATGATCAGGTCCTTCTTTCGATCGACGATGTACAGGTATCCGTCGGCGTCCATGTAGCCGATGTCGCCGGTCAGGAACCATCCGTCCCGGAACGCGGCCTCCGTCGCCTCCGGGGCGTTGAAGTATCCCCGCGTAACGGCGCCGCCCTTGAGGACGATCTCGCCCCGGGCTCCGGGCGCGACGGGCCGGCCGTCGTCGTCCACGACGGCGATACGCGAATCGCCGATCGCCCGGCCGACCGAGCCGAAGCGGCGATAGCCGTCCTCCCGGCCGGGCCGAAACGCCTCCGGCGGCGGCACGGGGTTGAACGCGACGCGGCAGACCGTCTCGGTCAGGCCGTACCCCTCGATGACGACGGCGCCGAACGCGCGCTCGAACGCCTCCAGCAACGACGTCGGCAGCGGGCTGGAGCCGCAGATGAACAACCGCAGGCCGTGGGCCGGAGGCGCCGCCGCGCCCGACGCCCGATGCGCCTCGAGCAGGATGTAGAGGACGGTGGGTGCGGCGCTGCAATAGGTCGCTCCGGTCTCCGCGGCGAGGGTCCAGAAGGCGGACGCGCTAAACCGCCGCGGCACGACGACGCTGGCCCCCGCGACGAGCGCCGCGATCACGGAGTGCATCTCGGCGTTGGTGTGGTAGAGCGGCAGGATGCAGAGCGAGCGGTCCCCGGGGCCGAAGCCCATCCAGTCGACGATGTAGTAGCAGTCCGCCAGGATGTTCCGATGGCTCAGCATGACTCCCTTGGGGCGGCCGGTGGAGCCCGACGTGTGGACGATCTGGGCGATGGAGTCGGCGCTCACCCGCGGCGGCGGCGCGGTGTCCCGGCTGGCGGGCCGGTGGGCGCGCCACAGGGACCTCGGGTCGTCGCAGACGCGCTTGGCCGGGCATCTGGCGCGACGCACGAGGCGGGCGGAATCCGGGTCGGCGCAGACGACGTCGATCGCCGAGTTGGCAAGGATGTAGTCAACCTCGTCTTCCTGCAGGGCCGTGTTGATCGGGCAGGCGACGGCGCCCAGCGCCATGATGCCGAAATAGACGGCGACGAAGTCAATGCCGTTGACCATCAGCAGGCCGACGTTGTCGCCGGGATCGACGCCCCACTCGTCGCGCAGGCGCAGGGCGACGTCGCGGGTCGCCCGGCGCAGCTCCGCGTAGGTTAGATCGGCGTCGTCGTCGGGCGCGATCAGGAAGAGGCGATCCGGCGTCGCTCCGGCCCGCAGTTCGATCAACGCCGGCAGACTCTCGAATATCCCGGGTTCGACTTCCGTCATGGACGCGCCCGTCCAAGGTGGCGAAGCAGGCTCAATACCCGCATGAGGGCCTTGCTTCAAGCTGCTCGTCTTTGAGGTGGCCTCGGTTTGTCCGACAGCTTGGCCACCAAACCAAGGCTACCTCACCCATATGCCCTGAACCAGGACAATTGATCGACAATTCGCCGTGGCGCTCGTTAGAATTGGCCCGTGACCGTTTCGTCAGGGACCGTGCGCCGAGGCCATGTTTCGGGCTGTGACCGGCCGCGACCGAGGGCTCGGAGTGACGTCGTCTGATCTCCAGTATCCGCAGGATCCAGAGCTTGCATCCCAGGATCCGCTGGAGAGGTTCGCCCGGTGGATGAAGGATGCCGAGGGTAGCGAGCCTTCGCTTCCTAACGCCGCGTCGTTGGCTACCGCCACGTCCGATGGGCGGCCCTCGCTCCGCATGGTGCTTCTCAAGGGATACGACGTCGGCGGGTTCGTGTTTTATACCAACCTTGAAAGCCGCAAGGGCGAGGAACTGACGGCCAATCCCCGGGCGGCAATGTGCTTTCATTGGAAGAGCCTGACGCGGCAGGTTCGCCTGGAAGGCGTGGTCGAGGCGCTCGACGACGGCGAGGCCGACGCCTACTTCGCCACGCGGGACCGCGAGAGCAAGATCGGCGCTTGGGCGTCGCGCCAGTCACGACCGATGGGCCGCCGCTTCGAGCTCGAGCGCGAAATCGCGAAATACGCCGCCAGATATGCCATCGGCGACATCCCGAGGCCTGATTTTTGGTCGGGGTACCGGTTGAAGCCGGTCCTTATCGAGTTCTGGAGCCAACGCCCGTTTCGGCTGCACGACCGTCTGCGGTTCGACTTGGTGGACGAGGGTTGGCGGTTGACGAGGCTCTACCCGTGACCGAGGCGCGGCCGGCGTACCGGGTCGGTCCGGGGACGCCGGCATCGCAACCCGCGCCGGAGGGCGAAAGGTTCGGCATGTCCGTTCGTCTCATGCGTCGCGCCAGTCGCGCGGCCGTCGCGGTAGCGTCCGTCCTCGTCGCCGCCAAGACGATCGCGTGGCTGATGACCGACTCGGTCGCCGTGCTGAGTTCGCTCGTCGATTCCCTGCTCGATGTCGTGGCGTCGGGTGTCAACCTGCTCGCCGTTCGACAGGCGTTGATGCCGGCGGACAGGGAGCATCGGTTCGGCCATGGAAAGGCCGAGCCGTTGGCGGGTCTGGGGCAGGCCGTGCTCATCGGTGGCTCGGGGGCGTTTCTCCTGTACGAGGCGGCGGACCGGCTGATCCATCCGCAACCGATAGAAGGTGGAACGGTCGGCGTTTCCGTCATGGCGCTCTCCATCGTTCTGACGCTGATGCTGGTCATGTATCAAGGCCATGTCGTGCGCGTGAGCGGGTCGATCGCGATCGCCGCCGATTCCGTCCATTACAAGGCTGACCTGCTGATCAATCTCGGTGTCATCGCCGGGTTGCTGGCCGCGACTCTGCTGGACTGGCAACTTGTCGACCCGCTCGTTGCCATAACCGTGGCCGTGTACATCTCCTTCTGCGCATGGGGGATTTGCAAAAAGTCCCTCGACATGCTGATGGATCGCGAGCTTCCCGAGGAGGATCGGCGGTGCATCGAGGATATCGCGCGCGCTCATCCGGAAGTCCGGAGTATGCACGACCTGCGGACGCGGTCCTCCGGACGCGACACCTTCATCCAGTTCCACCTCGAACTGGACGGCGGCATGACGTTGCTGGAGGCACACCGCATCTCCGACGAAATCGAAGCCCAGGTCCGCAGGGCCTTCCCCAGGGCCGAAGTGATCATTCACGAGGATCCGGAAGGCGTGGAAGGAATACCGTCGCACCCTGCCTGAACCCGTTCCAATGGTCGGACTGTCGATTGGCCGGATATCCGCGCCGTGTTAGATTCGCACGGGAAAGGAATCGAGGGAGGGTAGGTTGGCCATCAAGACCATACTCGTACCGCTCAGCGGCCTGCCCGGTCGCGGCCAGTGGATGGATGCGGTGATCAGACTGTCGCGCGAGTGGGACGCCCACCTCGAGGCTCTCCACGTTGCGATGGATCCGCGCGACTCCGTGGCCTATGTGGGCGAGGGAATGACCAGCGCCATGATCGGAGACGTCATGGCCGTCGCCGAACGCGAGTCTGACGAACGTCGGCAGGAAGCGCGAAAGGTGTTCGAAGACGCCTGCCGGAGAAACGGCATGATCATCAGCGATCAACCGGATTCGGGCCCCGGGACCGCGCATTTCACGGTCGCCACGGGGCGCGAGGAGGATGTCGTGGCGTCGCGCGGCCGGCTGGCGGACCTGATCTTCGCGCGGCGGCCCGAGGGCGGTAGCGAGGAGGTTACTTTCTCCGTGACGCTCGAGGCGGCTCTGCTGGACACCGGCCGTCCTGTCCTGATCTTGCCGCCAAGCGATCCCGTGGAGTTCGGCTCCTCGATCGTCATCTACTGGAACGGGAGCCCGGAGGCCGGCAAGGCGATCAACTATGCCATGCCGTTCCTGGAAACGGCGGAAAAGGTCGGCGTGCTCGAGGTCGACGCCGAGAATCACAGCGGACCGGGTACGGAGGAGGTGGTCAACTATCTCGCTTGGTGTGGCGTCAAGGCCGAGGGCCGCGAACTCGAGCGCACGGGTTCGGACAGTGAAAGCCTGCTCGCCGCCACGGGCAGGGCGGACGCCGATATGTTGGTCATGGGGGCTTACACGCGAAGCCGTTTGCGACGCTTGGTGTTCGGTGGCGTCACGCGCGACGTCCTGACCCGTAGCGCCGTACCCGTCCTCATGGCGCATTGATATCGCCCGGCGGCATCGGGCGCCGGCCGAACGGCTGAACCTTCCTTCACATGGCGAACGACCGACGGACACTGATCCTCACCGGAGCCAGCCGGGGTATCGGCCACGCGACGGTCAAGCGGTTCAGCGCCGCCGGGTGGCGGGTGATTACCTGCTCGCGTCACGCCTTCCCGGAGGACTGTCCGTGGCAGGCGGGGCCGGAGGACCACGTGGTCATCGATTTGGCCGACATATGCAATCTGGACGACGCCATTGCGGACATGAAGTCACGACTCGGCGGCGCACCGCTAAACGCGCTGGTGAACAACGCGGCCATCTCGCCGAAGAGCGGCGACGACACGCGGATGGACACGCTGAACACCGGGATCGATCTCTGGCAGACTGTCTTCAACGTCAACTTCTACGCGCCGATCATGCTGGCTCGCGGCCTAGTGGAGGAGCTCAGGGCGGGGCACGGCTGCATTATCAACGTGACATCGATCGCCGGCGGACGCGTTCATCCCTTCGCAGGGTCCGCGTACGCCACGTCGAAGGCGGCGCTTGCCGCGCTCACCCGCGAGATGGCAGCGGATTTCGGACCCCACGGCATGCGCGTCAACGCGATCTCCCCCGGGGAGATCGAGACGGCCATGATCAGCCCCGAGTATCGGGCCCTGGCCGAGGAGATTCCCATGGGCCGCCTGGGGCGGCCGGAGGAGGTGGCGTCCCTCATCTATTTTCTCTGTTCCGAGCCTGCGGCCTACGTCAACGGCGCGGAGATCCATGTGAACGGAGGGCAGCACGTCTAGCCGGCAGGGCGGGGCGGAAAGGGAGGTTATCGTTGCGCGGATTGATGATGGACCGGCCGCTGCTGATCTCCACCATCATGGATTTCGCGGCGGACTACCACGGCGAGCGCGAGATCGTGACCCGCACGGTCGAAGGGCCCGTCCATCGATACACCTACCGCGAGGCCAGGGACCACGCCAGGAAGCTCGCCAACGCGCTGCTCCGCCTCGGCGTCCGGGAAGGGGACCGGATCGGCACGCTGGCCTGGAACACCCATCGGCATTTCGAGGCCTATTACGGGATCTCAGGTATCGGCGCCATCTGCCACACGATCAATCCGCGCCTGTTCCCCGAGCAGATCTCCTACATCGTCAACCATGCCGAGGATTCGTATCTGCTCCTCGATCGCACGTTCGTGGAGCTGGTCGAGGGTCTGGCCGATTCGCTCTCGAGCGTTAAGGGATATGTCATCCTCACCGACGAAGCGCACATGCCGGACACCTCGTTGCCCAACGCGATGTGCTACGAAACGCTGGTCGGGGCCGAAAGCGCGGCCTACGAATGGCCGGAGCTCGACGAGTGGACGGCCTCGTCGCTCTGCTACACCTCCGGGACGACGGGAAATCCGAAGGGCGTTCTCTATACCCATCGTTCGACCGTCCTGCACACCATGATGGTCTGCATGAGCGACACCCTGGGCCTGCGCTCGGTCGACGTCGTCATGCCGGTCGTGCCCATGTTTCACGCGAACGCATGGGGACTCGTCTACGGTGCCCCGGCGGCGGGCTCCAAGCTCGTCCTGCCGGGACGCCGGCTCGACGGGGAAAGCGTCCACGAGCTGATGGAATCGGAGAAGGTGACGTTCACGGCAGGCGTGCCGACGGTCTGGCTGGAGTTGGCCGGATACCTTCGTGAATCTCGGAACACACCGACGACCCTGGAACGTCTCGTCTCCGGCGGGTCGGCGATGCCGCGCGCGCTAACGCAGGAATACGAGGAAGACCACGACACCCGCGTCATCCACGCCTGGGGGATGACCGAGATGAGTCCGATCGGAACAACCGGGAGCTTCAAGCCAGGCATGGCGGAGCTTCCGGCCGAGCGGCGCTACGACATCCAGGCCAAGCAGGGCCGCGGTATCTTCGGCGCGGAGATGAAGATCGTCGATGGCGATGGTAACGAGCTGCCCCGTGACGGCGAGGCGTTCGGCGACCTCATGGTCCGGGGCGGTACGATCTGCGACGGCTATTACAAGGGCGAGGGCGGCGACAGCTTCGTCGATGGCTGGTTCAGGACCGGCGACGTTGCGACGCTGGACGCGGACGGATTCATGCAGATCGTCGACCGCTCCAAGGACGTGATCAAGTCTGGCGGCGAATGGATCAGCTCGATCGACTTGGAGAACATCGCGGTGGGCCACCCCGAGGTCGTCGAGGCCTGTGTCATCGCGGTGCCTCACCCCAAATGGGGAGAGCGTCCGCTTTTGCTGATCGTCGGAGCCGAGGGTAGCGGCCTCGATCGCGACTCGATGCTCGCGTATCTCGGTGACAAGGTGGTGAAATGGTGGCTGCCCGACGACGTCGTCTTCGTTCCCGAACTGCCTCATACGGCGACGGGAAAGCTGTTGAAATCCGGGCTTCGGGAGGCCTATCGGGACCACGCGCTCCCGGCCGTAGGCGCCACGGAATAGAGTCGTCCCGACCATTCGTTCACGTACGCCGATAAACCGTATCCGGACCGGGCGAGCCGTCGCAGTGGACACGACTGGTTTCCACCATGTGGATCAGGTGGGAGAGGACGGAGCGCGCCGCCGCCGCGTGCAAATGGCGGCCGATGTCGGCGTACATGATCTCGACCATCTTCGGGATGGTCGACGCGCCGCGGGCCAGGCAGCTCAGGATCTGGTCCTCGCGCTCGTGGCGGTGCGCGAGCAGCGCCCCGACGAAGTCCAGCGGTTCGGGAATGGGCGGGCCGTGTGTCGGCCAGAACATCTCTTCGCTGCGCGCCCACAAGCGTTCAAGGCTCCGCATGTAGGCCCGCATGTCCCCGTCGGGAGGCGAGACGACGGTCGTGGACCAGCCCATGACATGGTCGCCCGAGAACAAGGCGTTCTCTTCAAGGAGCGCGTAGCACAGGTGGTTCGAGGTGTGGCCGGGCGTATGCACGGCTTCCAGCGTCCAGCCGTTCCCTTCGATACGGTCGCCGTCGCGCACGCGAATGTCGGGAACGAAATCCCGGTCGGCGCCTTCTTCGACCTCTCCAACCCCGTCCGCGCGGCCGGAGCCATGGGGACCGAACCCGCATGTCGGTGCTCCAGTCGCTTCCTTCAGCGGTCGGGCCGCCGGGGAGTGGTCGCAATGGGTGTGAGTGATCACGATATGGGTCACGCGCTCTGGCCCCAGGGTCCGCTCCAGAGCGTCGACGTGCGAGTCGAGCGAGGGTCCCGGATCGATCACGGCGACATCGCCATGCCCGACGATGTAAGTCCCCGTGCCGTGGAACGTGAACGCGCTCGGGTTCTCGGCGACGACGCGGCGGATCATGGGGGAGACCCGGTCGGTTTTCCCGTACTCGAAGATCATGTCGCGGACGTAGGGGATCTCGGTGGCCATGGATCGTGCCGGGCGGTCGCGTATCGTGGCGGCGCCGTCGTATCATGAATCACGCGCGGCATTCCATCCGGCCGGAGTCGCGGACGAAGATCGGCGCATGGACTACTCGAACGACCTCTCCGCCCGTCGGGCCGAATGGTTCCGCTACTACACCGAAAAGCGAATCACGCACCAGTGGTTCCAGGTCCATCTGCTGAAGGATCTCGCCGGTGTGCGTCGCGTACTCGAGGTGGGCCCCCATCTGGGCCTGGTTTCCGCGATGTTGCACAATGCCGGTTTCTCGGTGACGACTCTCGACCGTCTACCGCCTCAGTATGTCCATCCCGATATCCGGCACTTGCGGGTCGAACTGGCGGACGTCGCGCCCGAGACGCTGTCTGGCTTCGACTGTATTCTCTGCTGCGAGACGCTCGAGCATCTCCATTGGGAAGACGTCGACGGCATCCTGGCGAAATTCAGGGACGGCGGCGTGCCGTGGCTTGTCGTTTCGGTTCCCTACCAGGGCTTCCAGGCCGACCTCCGCGCCTACGTCAACCGCCACGCGGCGCGCCGGACGTTCGGCGTCAAGTCGCTGAAATTCTTGAAGGAGTTCAAGTTCAACGTGGAGGCCGACCCTTACGGCCATAAGTGGGAGGTGGGATACCGAGGCCGGAGCCTCGGAGCGCTCGAGGCGAAATTGGCCAGAGCCGGACTACACATTCACCGGCGAGAGTTCATGTCGCCGACACGATCCGTATTCTTCGTGCTGCGCAACGAGGGTTGACCGGGAAGATCGCCCCTGGCAGCGGGTCACCCGGACGGGCGGCCCGAACCTCGGAAGAAAGGAAAGGCACCATGGGATGCATGGACGGAAGGACGGTCGCCATCACCGGCGCGGCGGGGGGTATCGGCGGCGCGACGGTGCGACGCTTCGTCGAGGAAGGAGGCCGTGTCGCCTTCTGCGACCTTGATACGGAAAAGGGAGCGGTTCTGGAAAAGGAGCTCGGCGCCGACAGCGCGTCCTTCACGGTCGCCGACGTATCGAAGGAAAGCGACTGCGTGCGTTTCATCGACGGTGCCGTGTCGCGGTTCGGGCGGCTGGATGTCTTGGTGAACAACGCCGCCGTCCGCAACTATGAGGACGTCACCGAGGCCTCGACGGAAAGCTGGGACAACGTGCTCGGGGTGAACCTGAGAAGCTACATCTACTGTGCCAAGGCGGGGATCGCGGCCATGAAGAGGACGGGCGGCGGCGTGGTGGTCAACGTCGCCTCCGTCCGTTCGCTGCGCGCCGGCTCCAGATGCGTGCAGTACGATACGACCAAGGCTGCCATCCTCGGCCTCAACCGCAGCATGGCCCGTGATCACGCCGCCGACAACATACGGGTCATGGCGGTCGGGCCCGGCCCCGTCTTCACCGACTTTCACCAAGCGCGCGCCGAAAGCATGGGCAAGACCCACGAGGAGTACCGGCGGAACTTCGGCGGCGGCACCATGCTACGACGCCCCGGAGAGCCCGTGGAGGTAGCCAATGTCATCCTCTTCCTTGCGTCCGACGAGGCCTCGTTCATGACCGGGACCTGCGTCTACGTCGACGGCGGCGAGACCGGCATGGGCATGTCCTGATCCGGCTCCGCGTCCTGCCCTGTTCGGTTGGCCCGACGGAACGCGATCATGTGAAACCGGGCGTGGCCGGGCGCGTACCGCCAGGCGCGCCCGACGGGACAAGCCCGGCGCGCGAGGCAGCCTTCGGTCATGCAGTCCGCACCGTCGTCGGAATCGATGTGGTCGACGCATCGCGCGAGGTCGAAGGCGTTTCCGTCGTGGGCGCCAACCGGGCAGCCCGAGAGGCACGGTCTTCCTTCACAGGTCTCGCACGGGTTTCCCCGGTCCGGGCGCGGCGGCAGCCCGACCGCCCGCGGGAAGGCCAGCGCGCCACGGTAGGCGTGCCAGAGACCATACTCTGGATGGATCAGCGGCCCGACGGGCGAAGGGAACACCGGTTCCGCCCGTTGGGCCCAGCGGACGAAGGGCAGAAAGGGTGGCCCTTCGAAGGGAAACAGGGGCCTGCACAGCGCCGGCCCGCCCAGGGTGTCGGCGACGCGGACCAGAGCCTTCCGGGACCAGTCGTCGAGCAGCGTCGGGTAGGGTCCATTGTTGGCGCTCTCGGCGGGGTGATCGCTGGAAAAGGCCCGCCACAAGCCGCCTCCGGCGTTTCCCGCGAGAATCAGTGTCACCGCGCGCGTACCGTCGGCCATTGTCGGTACGTCGTCGGCCGCCTCGACGAGGAAACCGCCGCGTGGGGTCAACCCGGCATCGAGCAAGGCCGATGCGATGGTCGGGTAATCGGGAATCGTCGCCATGTTCCAGAATCCCAGTACACGATCGTCGCCCCGCCCCCGTGGCGGTTGGCGGTTCAAGTCCGGCCGGAGCCGCTCCGGTCGCCGGCCTGGAAGCTCTTCACGAACTCCGCGAGGCCGGTTTGCCGCGCGCGCCTCGTGCGTTCCGCGGCCAGAACGGCGCAGACGTCCCGCAGACACCGATCGACGTCCTCGTTGATGAGGACGTAGTCGTATTCGGGCCAATGGCTCATCTCGTCGGAGGCTTTCTGCATCCGGCGACGCACCACGTCTTCCGGATCCTGGGCGCGCGCGAGCAATCGACTCTCCAGTTCTCTCAGGGATGGCGGAAGGATGAATACACTGGCGATGTCCTCGCGGGCGGCTTCCTTCAGCTGCTGCGCCCCCTGCCAGTCGATATCGAAGAGGACGTCCCGACCCTGGGACAACGCCTCCCGCACGGGCGCCGCCGGCGTTCCGTAGCGATGGCCGAAGACGGTGGCGTGCTCGAGAAAGTCTCCGTCGGATACCATCCGGTCGAACCGTCCATTATCGACGAAAAAGTAGTCCGCGCCCTCGGTTTCTCCCGGCCGAGGGTGCCGCGTCGTCGCCGATACCGACATGACGATGGCGCCGTCGGTCTCCACGAGCATACGCGCCAGTGTCGTTTTGCCCGCCCCCGATGGTGAAGACAGGACGAACATCAGCCCCCGGCGCTGGACGGCGGTATCGGCCATTGCGCGTGCCTATTCGAGGTTCTGAACCTGTTCGCGAAAACGGTCGATGACCGCCTTGAGGTCGAGCCCCACGCGCGCCAGCGACACGTCCACCGCCTTGGCGCACAAGGTACTGGCCTCCCGGTTGAGCTCCTGAGCCAGGAAATCCAGACGCCGTCCCACCGCTCCGCCTTCGGCGAGCAGTTCGCCGACCGCTTCCACGTGCGCTGCCAGGCGGTCCACCTCTTCCTTGACGTCGGACTTCACGAGCAGCGCGGCGAGCTCCTGCGCCAGACGATCTTCCGGCAAGCCGGGCCGCGCGTCCAGAATCCCGGACAGCCGCTCGTCGAGCCGGGCGGAAAGCGACTCCGGCAAGGCCGCCACGTATCCGACGACCTTCGTGGCAAGTTCCTCGATCTCCGCGACGTGGCCACGCAGGATCTCCTTCAGCCTGTCGCCTTCCGCCAACCGCGCCGCCCGCAGCTCGTCGAGGGCGGTCTCAAGGGTCTCGACCATCGCCTCGACGCGGGCCGACAGCTCCTCGCCGGTCGCGGCCTTCTCCACCGGTTCGATGACGCCCCGGATGGACAACAGACCGTCGAGTCGGGGCGGCAGGACCCCCGGCGCGTCCCTGTATTCCCGAGCGACGTCGAGAAGCCGTTCCAGCAATTGCCGGTCGACCTTGACCGAGGCGCCGACATCGACCGGTGTCGCCCGCAACGTCATGGTCAGGTTGCCGCGGCTGAATCGCGCCGTCGCCGCCGCCCGCGCGGCCGTTTCGAGCATGTCCAGGCCGGCTGGAAGCCGGCATCGGACATCCAGCCCCCGGCCATTGACGCACTTGATCTCCCAAACCCACTCATGCCGGGCGTCCCGCCCGCTCGCCCGGGAGAACCCGGTCATGCTGGACAGACGCGCCGCCGTTTTCCTTTCGCGGGCCACCATTCGCCCCCACCCTTCGACCTCGTGGTGCGGACGCACCCGGGACTGTGCCCCTCGACCGGCGTCGGAGCATATCAGACCGGGCGCGGCACCCGCACGGGCCGACCATCCCGACGCTCACTCGTCGTTTCCCCGGCGGTTTTCCCGCAGGCGCCGCCAACGTGACACGTTCGCGAGATGCTCATCGAGCGTCCGCGCGAAGGCGTGACCGCCACTGCCATCGGCGACGAAATACAGCGCATCGGTTCGCGCGGGGCGCACGGCCGCCTCCAGAGCCTCCCGTCCCGGATTGCAGATCGGCCCCGGCGGCAGTCCGCCGACGACGTAGGTGTTGTAGGGATGCTGAACACGAAGGTCCCGACGGGTCAGCTCGCGTCCCAAGGGTCCCTTGCCGCCAGTCAAGGCGAACGCGACGGTCGGGTCCGATTGCAGGTGCATACCGAGTCTGAGCCGGTTGACGAATACGCCCGAAATCCGGGCACGCTCGCCCGCCATCGCCGTTTCCTTCTCGACGATGGACGCGAGGATCAAGGCTTCCCGGGGACTGTCGAGCGGCAGATCCTCGGCGCGGGTTTCCCAGAGCGCGTTCAGCGTATCGGTCATGGCGGTCCGCATTCGCGCCAACAGATCCGCGCGCCGGTCACCGAAGCCGAAGTGATACGTATCGGGCAGCAGCTGGCCCTCCTCCACGTCCCGCGCATCGACGGAACCCACGAGGCCTTCCGCCTTCGACAGGATCTCGAGCATCCGAGTCCGGGTCAGACCCTCCGGCAGTGTGAGTCGGCGAACGACGGTTTCGCCGCCGACGAGAATGTCCATCGCTCCCATCGGAGAGACCCCCGGCGGAAACCTGAATTCGCCCGCCTTGAGCCGACGCGACTTGCCGAGCGCGCGCACGGCCGCCCGGAATACGTCGGGGCGACCGATCACTCCGTTTTCGTGAAGAAGCCGCGCGATCTCGCGAAGGTCAGACCCCCTAGGGAACACCACGTCCGTCGTCTCCACGAGAGGCCCCGGACTCCGAAAGACGGACACCCCCCAGACGACCGCCCCGGCGACCGAGGCGACGGCCAACGCCGACAGCAGAGCCAGAACGTGGTACGCCCGGCGTGCCCGCGAACGCTCCACGCCGGCCTCCGGTGTTCCCTAGGGCGCTCGGGTAAAGACGAGCGTGGCGTTGGTGCCGCCGAACCCGAAGGAGTTCGACAGCACCGCGTTCACCGGACGTTCCTTGGCTTGGCGAGGAACCAGATCCAGATCACACCCCTCCGACGGATCGTCCAGGTTCAGCGTCGGCGGCACCACGCCCTCGTTCATCGCCAGGATACCGAAGATGGCCTCCACGGCGCCAGCGGCTCCCAGAAGATGTCCGATCGACGACTTGGTGGAGGACATCGAAAGCTCGTAGGCATCGGCGCCGAACAGCCGCTTGACGGCGCCTAGCTCGATCTCGTCCCCGAGCGGTGTCGATGTGCCGTGCGCGTTGATGTAGTCGATGTCATCGCAATTCATTCCGGCTCGTTCCAGCGCCATCTTCATGGCCCGGAACCCACCATCCCCATCTTCGGCCGGCGCGGTGATGTGATGCGCGTCCCCGGACAAGCCGTAACCCTTGACCTCGCCATAGATCTTCGCCCCCCGGGCCATCGCGTGGCCGAGTTCCTCAAGGATCACGACGCCCGCCCCTTCTCCCATGACGAACCCGTCTCGCGCCCGGTCCCATGGCCGCGAGGCCTTGGTCGGCTCGTCGTTGAAGGCGGTCGACAAGGCTTTCGACGCGGCGAATCCGGCGACTCCCAGGCGGCAGATCGCGGCCTCGGCGCCGCCCGCCACCATCACGTCCGCGTCCTCCAATTCGATGATCCGCGCCGCGTCGCCGATGGCGTGGGCCCCCGTCGCGCAGGCGGTGACGACCGCGTGGTTCGGACCCTTGAAACCGAACTTGATCGAAACGTGGCCGGACAGCAGGTTGATCAGGGCCGACGGGATGAAGAACGGGCTGACGCGACGGGGTCCCCGTTCGTGGAGGGTGATCGCGGAATTCTCGATGCTCTCCAGTCCGCCTATCCCCGATCCCAGAAGCACGCCCGTTCGCTTGAGCGATTCCTCGTCCGTCGGAGTCCAGCCGGCGTCCTCGACCGCCTGCCGCGCGGCCGCCATGCCGAATATGATGAACTGGTCGACTTTGCGCTGATCCTTGGGCGGTATGTGGTCGTCGGCGTTGAACAGGCCCGCGCCCTCCCCACGGGGAACCTCGCAGGCGATACGGCACGCCAGATCCGACGCATCGAAATTCTCGATCGAGCCCGCGCCCGATTCGCCGGCGATCAGGCGGCTCCAGGTTTCTTTCACCCCCGACGCGAGAGGCGTGACAAGACCGATCCCGGTGACGACGACTCGTCTCATTTCGGCGAGGCAGGTTCGGGCGCACCATACCCCCCGGTCGGGGCGGTGCGCGGGGACGTCAGGATACTTGCCCTTCCAGGTAGGTGATCGCGTCCTTCACGGTCAGAATCTTCTCGGCCGCGTCGTCGGGAATCTCGCAACCGAATTCCTCCTCGAATGCCATGACCAGCTCGACCGTATCCAGGCTATCGGCCCCGAGGTCATCGATAAAACTGGCGTTTTCCGTGACTTTTTCGTCTTCGACGCCGAGGTGCTCGATGACGATCTTCTTTACGCGTTCGGTAACGTCGCTCATGGATCAAATCCCCGGATGCAATTGTGATACAACTGTCGAGAACCGTTTCCCGGACCCGGACGGTCGCAAGCTCCGCTTCCGGCACCGCCGAAAGCCGGGGGTTGGTAACACACTTCGGCGACCCTGACCAGCGGGGTGGGCGCGACCCCGACCGTCTTCAAACCATCACCATGCCGCCGTTGACGTGCAACGTATGACCGGTGACGTAGGAGGCCTCCTCGCTGGCCAGAAACACGGCCGCGGACGCGACGTCGGACGGGACGCCGAAACGTCCGGCCGGTATGCCGGCAGCCAGCCGGTCCCGCCGGTCGCCGCCCAGGGACTCCGTCATCGCGGTCTCGATGAACCCCGGAGCGATGCAGTTGACGGTGATGGACCTCGAGGCCACTTCCTGGGCCAGGGATTTGGTCAATCCGATGAGCCCGGCCTTCGATGCCACGTAGTTGGCCTGGCCGGCGTTCCCCGATACGCCGACGACGGACGCCACGTTGACGATGCGTCCCCAGCGGCGGCGCATCATGCCGCGCAGGGCGGCGCGGGAGATTCGGAACGCGGCGGTGAGATTGACGTCGATGACTCGTTGCCAGTCCTCGTCCTTCAGGCGCGCCGCGATATTGTCCCGCGCGATGCCGGCGTTGTTGACGACGACATCGACCGCGCCCATGAGTTCCTCCGCTGCTCCCACGAGGGTCTCGACGGCTGCCGGGTCGGAGAGGTCGCACGGTATCGCGTGGGCCTGGTCGCCGAGCTCTCGCGCCAGCCCATCCAGCGCCTCCCGGCGGGTTCCCGAAACGGAGACAATCGCTCCCCGCTCGCACAATGCGCGGGCGATCGCCCCTCCGATCCCGCCGGAGGCGCCGGTGACCAGCGCGCGCTTCTCACCGAGATCGAACATCAGAAGGTCTTCAACACGTCCTCGACGTCCCGGGGGGAGCCGACGGCGATCCCGTTCAGGTCCCGGTCGATCCGCCGGACCAGTCCCGTCAACACCCTTCCCGCGCCGAGCTCGATCAACGTTTCGGTCCCTTGATCTCTCAGAAACTCGACGCTTTCCCGCCACCGCACCATTTTCGTGACTTGCTCGATCAACAGCCCGCGAAGGGTCTCGGGATCGCTCTCGCCTCGCGCGCTCACGTTGCTGACGACGGGCGTGAGCGGCGGGGCGATCGGGACCTCCGCCAACACCTCCGCCATCTCGTCGGCCGCCGGCCGCATCAGGGAGCAGTGAAAGGGCGCGCTGACGTCGAGCACGATCGCTCGCCGCGCGCCTCGCGCCTTCGCGAGCGTCACGGCCCGTTCGACGGCCGCCGCGTCCCCGCTGATGACCACTTGGCCGGGCGCGTTGTCGTTCGCTGCCGCGCACACCCCGTGGTCGGCGCCCAAGGCCTCGTCCCCGCTGCGCCGGGCCTCCTCGGCGACGGCTACGACGTCGTCGATCGGGAGTCCGAGCACCGCCGCCATGGCGCCGTCACCCACCGGCGCCGCCCGCTGCATCGCGGCCCCCCGCGCGCGCAGAACGCGAGCGGCCTCGTCGAGCGCGATGGCGCCGGCCGCCGTCAGGGCCGAGTATTCGCCGAGCGAGTGGCCCGCGACGAACCGGCAGATGTCCGGCAGGGCCACGCCCCCCTCGGTTTCGAGGACACGAACCGCCGCGATGCTCATCGCCATCAACGCCGGCTGGGCGTTTTCCGTCAGGGTGAGCTCGTCCTCCGGCCCCTCGAACACGAGACGGGAGAGATTCATGCCCAGGGCCTCGTCCACTTCCTCGAACACGTACCGGGCGGCGGAGAAAGCCTCCGCGAGTTCCCGGCCCATCCCGACTTCCTGAGATCCCTGTCCCGGAAAAACGAACGCGCGCGTCATGGAGTCCCGTCCAGCGTTGTCTCGACACGGTATTGTCGCGAACGGCGCGAGGCAGCGCAATCCGCAACGCCGCCAGACGCCATGTCCAGCGGGAGGCGCCGTGAACGGCCCGCCCGCTTGCGCCCGGTGATGCAATCGGTATAGTCCCTCCCTTCGACGCCGCTCCTTGCCGGACGTTCCTTGCCGGAGTGTCCGGCTATGTCCGACATCTCGCCGGACTGACACAGCCAGAGGGAGTACCGGTATGCCACTCTACGAGAACGTGTTTCTCGTGCGTCCGGACGTTTCCACGAACCAGGTGGAATCGTTGACGAAGGAATTCAGCGCCATCGTCGAGGAAGGCGGCGGTTCCGTTCCCAAGGTCGAGCACTGGGGACTCAGGACCCTCACCTACCGATTGAAGAAGAATCGCAAGGCCCATTACGTCCTGATGAATCTCGACGCGCCGACCGGTGCGGTCCACGAGATGGAGCGCAATATGCGCATTCACGAGGACGTCCTGCGCCACCTGACGATCAGGGTCGAGGAGCTGGAGGAAGGGCCGTCGATCGTCGTGCGGTCGAAGGGAAGCCGCGACGACCGGCGACGGGGAGACCGCGGCGGACGCCGATCGAGAAGCGAGGCGCCGCCGGCAAGGGAGACACCCTCGGCCGGCGGGAAACCGACGACCGCTCAGACGCCTTCGGGAAGCGAGACGCCGACGACCGCCCAAACGCCTTCCGGAGGCGAGACACCTTCGGAAGGCCCACGGCCGGCGGCCCGGGAAGCGACCGATTCGGGAGATAAGGAATGAACGCGGCCCGACCGACATCATCTTCTCCGGTGCGGCGCACGTTCTTTCGGCGCCGGAAGTCCTGTCCGTTCTCCGCGCCCGGAGCGCCGAAGATCGACTACAAGGACGTGAAACTTCTGCAACGGTTCGTCTCGGAGCGCGGGAAGATCGTGCCCAGCCGAATCACCGCGGTTTCCAACAAGAAGCAGCGCGAACTGGCCCGGGCAATAAAGCGCGCCAGGTTTCTGGCGTTGCTTCCGTACATGCTCCACTAGGTCCGGCGGGGCGGGCGAGACCCGCGACACGATGTCGAGAACGACATTCCTTGCGGCCGGCGCGGGACTCGTCAGCGCCTTTCTTTACCTTTCCATCCTGGCCGGGTCGCCGGGAGCGCTCATCCTCGCCTATCTGTCGTCGCTTCCCCTGTTCGCGGCGGGGCTGAGCCTGGGCGCCGCACCGCTGTTGATCGCCGCCGTGACGGGGACGGTCGTGACCGGGGTCGGAGACGAGATCCTCAGCGCCGCGATGTACGCCGGTCTCACGGCGGGACCCGTCGTCTGGATCGTTCATCTCGCCCTGTTGTCCCGGCGGGGATCCGGAACGGTCGAGTGGTATCCGGCCGGACGGTTGATCATCTGGCTGTCCGCGTTGGCCAGCGGCTACTTCCTGGCTGCCGTCGTAGCGTTCGCCGGACTGGAGCGCGGACTGCGGGGGCATGTCGAGCGGTTTCTCGCGACCATCCTGGAAAAATTCTCGGGCCGGCCCTGGGAAGAGCTGGAAGGTGCGCGCGTGCTCGTGGAGGTCTGGGAACCGTTGTTCCCGGCGCTCGTGGGCGTTTCGTGGATCGTCATGCTATCCCTGAACGGGGTGCTGGCCCAGGGCCTTCTGGTCCGTTTCGGTCGGAATCTGCGCCCATCCCCGAGAGTCGCCGTCCTGCAGCTGCCCCGCGTTCTCGTTCTCGCGTTCGGAGCCGCGCTGTTGGCCTCCCTGGCACCGAGCCCGATCGGTTACGCGGGCACCACGATATCGGCTTACATCATGGTCCCGTACCTGCTGCTGGGTCTGGGAGTGGTGCATGCCCTCGCCGGCAAGTTGCCCTCTCCCCACATCGTGCTGGTGGTTTTCTATGTGGTGCTCGTTCTGTTCGGGCTCTTCGGCTTGGCGTTGATTTCGGGTATCGGGCTTATCGAGCAATGGTTCAATCTCCGCCGCCGTTGCGGCGTGGTTTACAAAGGCGAGGAAGAGTAATGGACGTCATTCTCATGGAACGCGTGGAACATCTCGGCCAGATGGGCGACGTCGTCACCGTCAAGGACGGCTACGCGCGCAATTACCTGCTGCCCCAGCGCAAGGCGCTTCGGGCGACGGAGGGGAACCGCGAGAGATTCGATCAGCAGCGGACCGAACTGGAAGCGCGCAACCTCGAGCGCCGAGCGGAAGCCGAATCGGTGGGAACACGCATGGACGGCCTGCGCATCGTCCTGATCCGGCAATCCAGCGATACGGGACAGTTGTACGGCTCGGCGAACGCCCGCGACATCGCGAACGGCGTGACCGAGGCCGGATTCAACATCGACCGCAAGCAGGTTCTGCTGGACCGCGGCATCAAGACCCTGGGGGTTCACCCGGTGCGCGTGGCCCTGCATCCCGAGGTCACCGTGTCCGTCAACGTCAACGTCGCCCGTTCCGAGGCGGAAGCCGAACAGCAGGAAGCCGCGCTTCGCCCGGGAACGTCCGCCGCCCCGACGGAGGACGAGGTGCCGGCCGTCGACGCAGCGTCCGAGGAGGGCGATGTTGCCGCGGCGGGAGGATTCTTCGAGGACGCCGCCCTCGCCGACGAACCCGGGCGAGAGGAGCCCTCCACGGACGAGTCCAGGCCGCCGGACGGTGCCGACGGTGAATCGGAAACCGAGGAATCGTAGCGTCGCGTCCCGGAGACGATCGACGACGAACGGACCGGCGGCCGCCGTTTCGTTCAACCAATGGAGAGACCGATAAACAAAATCAAGGCCAAAATGATGTATGAAAGCGCCTCATCGAAGGTGAGAGATCCTTGGAAACCGCTTGAGTTTGTCACCGTGGATTCGACGACCTTTCTCGGCCAATACTGTCATGTCGTTTTTGTAAGCGGTTTCAGCTATTCCACAGTGCGGAAACATTTCCCCGCTATCACCAAGGAGTTCAAGGACTTCGACATCGACGCACTTGCCGAATTGAAAAGTATTGACATGGACGTCTTCCCGATTAAAAACCATTGGAAAATAACGGGGTTCTTGAAGGGCGCAAAGGCGATCGCCAGAGAGGGATTCTATGATTTCAAGAAACGACTCAAGGATGGTGGCAAAGACGTGCTCGAGGACTTGCCGGGGATCGGCCCAAAAACAAAAAAACACTTGGCCATGATAATTGGCTTGGAGGACACCGCGAAGGACGACGTTTGGCTCGTGCGGTGTGCTGACGCGTGCTCAACAAACGTCGAGACGCTGGTATCTTACCTGAGCAAGGAGTACGGCAAGAGTAAGCAACATATGGATGCCATTTTGTGGCAATACTGTCAACGGTTCCAAGAAATACCTCCGACGAGCGGGATCGGCGAGTAGCGGTAAGCGCCCGAGAGTCTGTCCGGAAAAGAATTGAGTGTAATCAATCTCTTGTGGTTTTTTCTCTGTAGGTGGAACAGGAAGTCGCCGCCGGAGATTGTTTGTTCCGTGCGCGGTGTGACGCGATAACCTACTGAAGCCGCATGTCCGGGGCGGACACGCTTACCTAACCCGGCCGGAGAGGGGACCGGAATCTCCGTGCGAGGCGGCACGTCGCCCCCTTCACGGGGACGTCGACCGCCGAAGACGATTTTGCGAGCGGTGCCTCCCGCCGCTACAATCGCAATCTGGCATACGGGGGTCATGGCGCGCCTTCGCGCGGGAGGACCTCGGCGGTGATGGGCATGGGGTGAAGGCGCCGCGGCTGTCATGCTGTTCGCGAGAATCCTGAACGATACGTTCCGTTGGGGCGACCTCGAAATCATCGACGCCCGCGGCAAACGTCATCGCTTCACGGGCGAGCCCGGCCTCAAGTCCACGATTCGCCTTCACGACACCCGGCTTCATCGTCGGCTCGTCACGGGCCCGGACCTCGCGTTCGGCGAGGCCTACATGGACGGGACGTTGACCGTCGAGGAAGGCGATATCGCCGACTTTCTGGGAATCGCGATCGCCAATGTGTACGCGCTGGACAGGCACTGGAGTCAGCGTCTGACCGGCTCCCTTGGCAGGGCGCTCAGGATCGTGACCCAGGCCAACACGAGGCACCGGGCACGGCGTAACGTCGCCCACCATTACGATCTCTCCGGCCAGCTCTACGATCTCTTTCTCGACCGCGACCGCCAGTACTCCTGCGCGTATTTCCTCGATCCTCGGGATACGCTGGAGCAGGCCCAGGAGAACAAGAAGCGTCATATCGCGGGAAAGCTCCTGCTCGAGCCGGGAATGCGCGTTCTCGATATCGGATCGGGCTGGGGCGGCCTCGGGATTTCGCTCGCCCGGCAGGCCGACATCGACGTCACCGGCCTGACCCTGTCGGAAGAACAACACAGAGTCTCGAACGAACGCGCCAGGAAGGCGGGGCTCGCCGACCGCGTCCGCTTCCTGCTGAAGGACTACCGGGAAGTCTCCGGCAGGTTCGATCGGATCGTATCGGTGGGCATGTTCGAGCACGTGGGCGTCCCGCGCTATGGCGACTACTTCCGCAAGTGCCGGGAGCACCTCGCCCGCGACGGGGTCGCCCTCCTCCATACCATCGGCCGGTCGTCGGGGCCGGGGGTGACGGCGGCGTGGATGCGCAAGTACATCTTCCCGGGGGGCTATTCCCCGGCGCTGTCGGAAGTCGTCCCGGTGATCGAGAAATCGGGTCTGAAGCTGACCGACATCGAGATACTGCGACTCCACTACGCTGAAACGCTCAAGGAATGGCGTCGGCGCTTCCTGGCTAACCGGAACGAGATATCGTCCCTCTACGACGAGCGGTTCCACCGCATGTGGGACTTCTATCTGGCGGGATCGGAGGCGGTGTTCCGATACGGAGACCATGTCGTCTTCCAGATTCAAATGGCCCGGGAGCACGGGGCGGTGCCGCTGACCAGAAACTACCTCTACGAACGGGAACGAACCGGAAACCAGGACCGTCGGGCCGCCGCCCCGGAACGGTAATCCACACCCCTCCGGTCGGGCGTCCGCCCCGGAAAAGGACGCGGCGCCGCTGGTACGGGGCGATGCCCTCCATCGATCCCCGCGTCGCACAGCCCCGGAATAGATTTCGTGTCCGGGTTCCACAGAGCGCCCGCCTATCGCCGACCCGGCGGTTGCGGTACTACACGGCGGTCCCATGGTTGATCAGGCCGTCTCCAGTCCTCACCTTTCCGCCGTCGAGACCGGACGCGAGGAAGGCAACGCCTACCGAGAACCTCCCCACAACGTCGAAGCCGAACAAGCGTTGCTCGGCGCCATCCTCGTCAACAACGAGGCGGCCCACCGCGTGCTCGGATTCCTGGACCCGCGGCATTTCTTCGAGCCCGTCCACGGGCGGATATACGATGCCTGCAGGAAGCTGGTCGAGCGCGGGCAGATCGCGACGCCGGTCACGTTGAGAAGCTATTTCGAGAATGACGACGCCTTGGCCGACGTCGGCGGCGCGCAGTATCTGGCCAGACTCGCCGGCTCCGCGATCGCGATCATCAATTCCCAGGACTACGGACGCACGATCTACGATCTCGCGATTCGCCGGCAACTGATCGACATCGGCGGGGAAATCGTCAATCGAGCCTACGACCCGGATATCGACGATGCCGCGACGCGGCAGATCGAGGATGCCGAACAGCATCTGTTCCGCTTGGCGGAGAGCGGGGAACAGGACGGCGGCCCACAAGCGTTCCGGGTCTCCCTGCGGGACGCGGTGCTGGCGGCGGAGGCGGCGCATAGACGGGAGACGAGGCTGACCGGCGTCGCCACGTCTCTCAAGGACCTCGACGAGCTTCTCGGCGGTTTGCATCGATCGGACCTGATCGTCCTGGCCGCGCGGCCGGCGATGGGGAAGACGGCATTGGCCGCCAACATCGCGGTACACGCGGCGACGTCCTGGCGCGGCGGACGGGACGAGAACGGGGAATGGCGGACCGAGGACGGGGCGGCGGTGGGATTCTTCTCCCTGGAGATGTCCGCCGAGCAGCTCGCGGCGCGTATCCTTTCCGACCAGACGGAGATCCCCTCGTACAAAATGCGCCGGGGCCAGCTCAGCGACGACGAGTTCCAGAAGCTCGTCATCGCCAACCAGAAAATCGAGGAGATCCCCCTGTTCATCGACGACACGCCCGCGCTCGGCATTGCGGCGCTCAGGACGCGCGCGCGACGCCTCAAGCGGCAGCACGGCATCGGGCTCGTCGTCGTCGATTACCTTCAGCTCGTCTCGCCGTCCGGGCGCCAGCGCTACGACAGCCGCGTACAGGAGATCTCCGAGATCACGCGGGGACTGAAGGCGCTGGCGAAGGACCTCGACGTTCCCGTCCTCGCCCTTTCCCAGCTTTCGCGCGCCGTCGAGCAACGGGACGACAACCGGCCGCAGCTCGCGGACCTCAGGGAGTCCGGAACGATCGAGCAGGACGCGGACGTCGTCATGTTCATCTACCGGGAGGAGTATTACTGGAGCCGCACGCACCCGAAGCCGAAACGCCGCCGGGACGAGATCGAGGGCGACTTCAACACGCGCATGGAGCAATGGAACCACGACTACATGTCCGAAGGCCACGCCGGCGAGGCCGAGATCATCGTCGGCAAGCACCGCCACGGTCCGACGGATACGGTGACGGTGTACTTCAGCAACCAGTTCACGCGCTTCGGCAACCTGGAGGCGCCCGACCACCTCCTGTCCGACGTTCCGTTCTAGGCGGCGCGTTGCCCCGGATGACGACCGCGCGACGCCCGCCCCCGGGACCCGGACGCCAAGCATGACCGGCGCGACGCTGACCGTCGATCTCGCCGCCATCGAAGCGAACTACCGGCTGTTGAAGGACAGGTCGCCGACGGCCCGGTGCGCCGCCCTGGTCAAGGCGAACGCCTACGGCGTCGGGGTCGAGCGGGTGGCGCCCGCCTTGCGGGACGCGGGCTGCCGCGTCTTCTTCGTCGCCACCGTCGACGAGGCGATCGCCCTTCGAGGGATCATCGGGGCGGAGCCGGAGATATTCGTCCTCGACGGGCTGCCCGTCGAGGCGGGCGATGCGTTCGAGGCCCACCGCCTGACGCCCGTTCTCAACGACCTGGGACAGATCGGGCGCTGGACCGAACGGGCGCGGACCGCGGGCCGCGCGCTGCCGGCGGTCATTCACTTCGATACCGGCATGTCGCGCCTCGGATTGCCCGAGGACGAGACCCGGCGCCTCATGGACTGCCCTGCCATGATCGAAGGGTTGAACGTCGCGTACCTCATGAGCCACCTCGTCTCGGCCGAGAATCCCGACAGTCCGCTCAACGGCCGCCAACTGGAGGCCTTTTCGGCGATCCGGGCGGGATTCCCCGATATCGCCGCCAGTCTCGCCAACTCGTCGGGGGTGTTTCTGGGTCCGAGGTACCATTTCGATCTCGTGCGTCCGGGGGTGGCGCTGTACGGCGCCAATCCCCGACCCGGACGTCCCAATCCCATGCGCGAGGTGGTTCGCCTTCGGGCGAGAATCGTCCAGGTGCGCCGCATCGACGCCCACCGGACCGTCGGATACGGCGCCACGCACCGTTTCGCGGCGCCCGCCACCATCGCCACGTTGCCGTTGGGATACGCGGACGGTTATCTGCGATCACTGAGCGGCCGGGGTTTCTGCTACCTGGGCGGTTTCCGCGTGCCGGTCGTGGGACGGGTCTCGATGGATCTCGTCACCCTCGACGTGAGCTCGGCGCCTCCCGAGTTGGTGTTCCCCGGCGCCGAGGTCGACGTCATCGGCGGACCCGTTCCGATCGACGATCTGGCGGAGGCGGGAGGCACCATCGCCTATGAATTGCTGACCGCCCTGGGCGCCAGATACCGCCGGGAATACGTTTCGGGAGACATCGACGAATGACTGGCGCGGTCATCCGTTTCCCGGCGACTGTCGTCCTCCGTCCCATCGCGTTCCCCGAGGCGCGCGAACGCTCGTCGCGCCGCGGGAGAGGCGGCCCCTGATGGCGCGCCGTTCTTCCCGTCACGTGTGCCAGGAATGCGGTGCGCTCGCCGCGAAATGGAGCGGCCGCTGCGATTCCTGCGGTGCCTGGAACTCCATTATCGAGGAAAGCGAGCCCATCGCGCCGCCCGGCGCCGTCGCCTCGGCGTCGGGTCGGCGGTTCGAGTTCGACACCCTCGACGGACCCGCCAAGCCGACCCCGCGGTCGGTCGTCGGCATCCCCGAATTCGACCGGGTCTGCGGCGGCGGTCTCGTGCCGGGGTCCGTCCTGCTCGTCGGCGGCGACCCCGGTATCGGCAAGTCGACCCTGCTGCTTCAGGTGGCCGCGGCCCTCGCGAGGCTCGGCGCACCCTGCGCCTACCTGTCGGGGGAAGAGGCGGTCGATCAGATCCGCATGAGGGCGCGCCGTCTGGCGCTGTCGGAGTCGCCGGTCAGGCTCGCCGCGGCCACGGACGTTCGCGACATCCTCGCGACCCTCGGGTCCGAGGACCCGGTCCAGGTCGTGGTGGTGGATTCCGTGCAGACGATGTTCGTCGACTCGCTCGAGTCGGCGCCCGGCACGGTCGCCCAGGTGCGCGCGGCGGCGCAGTCCTTCATCCGTTTCGCCAAGACGACCGGGGCGGTCGTCGTGCTGGTCGGCCACGTGACCAAGGAGGGGCAGATCGCCGGTCCGCGCGTGCTCGAGCACATGGTCGACACGGTCTTGTACCTGGAAGGGGAACGTGGCCACCAGTTCCGTATCCTGCGGGCAGTCAAGAACCGGTTCGGTCCGACGGACGAGATCGGCGTGTTCGAGATGACCGACATGGGCTTGGCCGAAGTCGTCAATCCCTCGGCGCTCTTCCTGACGGAACGGTCCTCGGCGATCAGCGGCGCCGCGGTCCATGCCGGGATCGAAGGAACCCGGCCCGTGCTGGTGGAGATTCAGGCACTCGTGTCCCCTTCCGTCCTCGCCACGCCGCGCCGGGCCGTCGTGGGCTGGGACACCTCCCGGCTGGCGATGATCGTCGCGGTCCTCGAGGCGCGTTGCGGTCTGTCGCTGTTCGGCAACGACATCTATCTCAATGTCGCGGGCGGTCTCAGGATCGGTGAGCCGGGAGCCGACCTCGCCGTCGCCGGCGCCTTGGTGTCGGCGCATACGGGAACCTCGGTTCCGGAAGCCTCCGTGTTCTTCGGGGAGGTCGGACTGTCCGGCGACGTGCGGCCGGTGAGTCAGGCCGACAATCGGCTGGCAGAGGCCGCCAAGCTCGGTTTCTCGCGCGCCGTGACCCCGCCCGGCAAGAGACGGAAATCGCGTGATATCCGAATAACCCCCATCGAACGGCTGAGGGAGCTGGTGGACATGCTGCGGCCCTCGCCGACGAACGGCATCGTGGATCCGGATTCCTCCGGGCACCGACATGGCTGATCTTCCGTTCACCGTCGCCGACGTCGGCGTGTTGGCCGTATTACTCGTTCCGGCGTTGCTGGCGTTCGCCATTGGTTTCATCAGAGAAACGCTCCTGATCGCCGGCTGGATCGGCGCGATCCTCGCCGTGTTCTACCTTTTCCCGGTGCTCCAGCCTTTCGTCCGCGGTCTGATCCCGGTGGATTTCGTGGCGGACGCCGTGACGGTGGTCGTGATTTTTCTGGTGGCGCTCGTCGCCATTTCGATCGTCGGCTACGTGATGACAAAACCGTTGCGGGGGAGCTCGCTCAACATGATCGACCGCGCGCTCGGGTTTCTGTTCGGACTACTGCAAGGCGCCGTCGTCGTCTGCGTCGCGTGGCTCGTGTTCGAGAAATTCGTGCCCGTCGCCGACCGTCCGGACTGGATTCAGGGGGCGAGAAGCCGTCCGGCGGTCGAGACCGGCGCGAATCTTCTCGTCGAGCTGGCGCCCGATACCGGCTGGGATTTCGGCGTGGACACGGGAGAAGACGACGCGGAGTGAGCCATGTGGCCAACGACGCGACCGCGCCCCGGCGGGGCTTGGAGGATGGACCCGGATTCGTTCGGGACTCTTCGCCGGAATCCGGGTACAAGGAACCGCGCGACGGCTCGAAATGTGCAGTGGCGACCACAATGATCCGGGAGTTTTCGGGGGGCTGATGGCCGGGCTCGTCCGTCCCGCGCGGCCGCGAAGCGAAAGCCGGCCCCGCGACGGCTGCGGCGTGTTCGCCGTGCTCGGACACGTCGATGCCTCGGCGCACACGGCCTTGGGTCTGCACGCTCTCCAGCACCGCGGACAGGAATCGGCGGGAATCGTCAGCCACGACAACGGACACTTCCATACCCACCGGAGCCTGGGACTGGTGGGCGACACGTTCTCGTCTCCGGACGTCATGGACCGGCTGACGGGAAACGCGGCCGTCGGACACGTCAGGTACTCCACCACCGGCGGCACGATTCTCAGGAACGTGCAACCGCTCTTCGCCGAATTTTCGTTCGGTGGACTGGCTATCGCGCACAACGGCAACTTCACCAACGGCTACAGCCTGAGGCGCGAGCTGGTGAAGCGCGGCAGCATCTTCCAATCGACCACCGATACCGAGGTCGTGATCCACCTGATGGCGACAAGCTCCTATCACGCCGTGGAGGACCGGATGATCGACGCCCTCGGACAGATCCAGGGCGCGTACTCGATGGTCGCCCTGACCAACGACACGGTGTTCGGCGTGCGCGACCCGCTTGGCATCCGGCCCCTGGTCGTCGGCACCCTCGACGATGCCACCGTCCTCGCGTCGGAGACCTGCGCCCTCGACATCATCGGCGCGAAGTTCGTCCGCGACGTACGGCCGGGCGAGCTCGTCATCGTCGACGCGGAGGGACTGCACAGCGTTTCGCTCTTTCCACCCGCGCGACGCCGCTTTTGTGTGTTCGAGTACATCTACTTCGCCCGTCCGGACTCGGTGGTCGAAGGCGCCGGCGTCTACGAGGTCAGGAAGCGCATCGGTGCGGAGCTGGCCCGCGAGGCGCCGGTGGAGGCGGATATCGTCGTGCCCGTGCCGGACTCCGGCACGCCCGCCGCCATGGGGTACGCCTCCGCGGCCGGTATCCCGTTCGATCTCGGGATCGTCCGGAACCACTATGTCGGCCGGACCTTCATCGAGCCCACGGACCGGATCCGCCACCTCGGCGTTCGACTGAAGCACAACGCCAACCGGGCGAGCATCGCGGGACGGCGGATCGTGCTGGTGGACGATTCCATCGTCCGCGGCACCACGTCGACGAAGATCGTCGAGATGATGCGGGAAGCCGGCGCCGCCGAGGTGCACATGCGGATCGCGAGCCCGCCGATCGTCAACCCCTGCTACTACGGGGTCGATACGCCGGAGAAGGCGGAGCTCTTGGCGTCGCGGCTCGGCGTCGAGGAGATTGCCGCCGACATCGGCGTGGACAGCCTCGCCTACCTGTCGATCGACGGCCTCTACCGGGCTACCGCGGGCGCGAACCGCGACGACGACGCCCCGCAATTCTGCGATGCCTGTCTCAGCGGCGACTACCCGACCGGCCTCACGGACCAGGAAGGCGGCGACGCTCCCGCCCAGTTGCCGCTGCTCACGGAACAGGCGTAGAAGGTGTCAGGAAATGCGATGATCGCCCGACATGGAAGCCCGAGTTCGATACCGTCCGCTACGCCACCTCGAGGATGTGTGTTATTGTTCCTATCGGCAAGATGGGTTTACCGTGGGAAAGCTCCCGAATGTGAGGCATTTCCTATAGCGATGGATTCAATGGAGGGTGATAATTATGGCTGTTACGGTGAGTCTCATCAATATGAAGGGAGGAGTTGGCAAGACGACAATCGCGTCGCAAATGGCTCACGCCGCTGATCGTGCGGATTTGAAGGTCTTGGGAGTGGATTTGGATCCGCAATCGAATTTGAGCCAGTCCATAATGGGCGTTGAGGCATATGTGGATCACTTGGCTAAAAATCGGCCCACAATAGTACAAATTTTCGATGATTATATTCCTGCCGGACCAAACCATAACTCTCCTCGTCCAATCGACCTAGATGGAATAATTGTCAAGAACGCTGGTTATTGGTCGAATAGTGATCTCGATCTGATTCCCTCCCGATTGGAGCTAAGTCGAACACTTAAGAATCCTACCGGAAAGGAACGGTGTCTCGCCAAGGCTCTGTCGCGGATCGGCGATCGGTACGACCTTATCCTGATCGACTGCGCGCCAACGGAGTCGATCCTGACGGATGCCGCCTACTTCGCAAGTCGGTATGTGATTGTCCCCGTGAAGCTGGAATTCATGGCCACGATCGGCCTGCCCTTGCTTGCGCGATCCCTCCAAGAGTTCCGGATAGAGAACGACGATCACACTATAGAGATTGCGGGTATCATATTCCATCATGCTGATTACTCATCTGGACCCGAGACAAAGCAGGCGATCAGGGAGGTTGAGAGAGAGGCAGAGGAAAACGGTTGGCATATCTTCAGAAACCAACTGAGGCACTCAAAATCCTACCCCGGAGCGGCACGTGCAGGAGCTCCTATTTCACTGACAGACTACGCACGGCGGGATGTAATTGAGGAGTTCGAGAAACTCAAGAATGAGATTTTCAAACGACTCGGTATTTGAGGATAATCAAATGAATCAGGATAAGACTCTCCTCGATCTCAACCTCCGCTTACTGATCGCGCAGTACGGGAAAATACGCGTCAGAGAGGCTCTCTCCGCTATTGATATCGGAGATGCCACCCCAGCTGCAATCCAGAATGAAATTGACTCTTTTAGGGGGAGAGTCAAAACGAAAACAGTGCGACGCCGTACCAAGAAGAGCATCGAGGGGATGATCCGGGATGCCAAGCCGGATAGCACCGAGGCCGAATCGATCATCGAAGGGCTCGTACGAGCGTACGAGAGCAGGGAATTCCTGCCGGAATTTCACGATGTCAGGCGCTTCCTGGATTCTCGGTCAACATCACCAACCAAGTTGCGATCCCGAGCGGACGCCCTTCCCACGGTCGTCGGTATGCTCGCACGGTGCGAACTCGACGAACTGCGCTCACTCGACAGAAGAAGGCAAACTCGGAGAAGCGATCTCGGGATTATCTCGGACCAAATACTCGGCCGAGTCGGTAATTGACCATGGACGGATGGTGACAATGATGGTGACGAGTATGGAAGCGCGGAGATCACCCGGTTCACGACATCGTCTCACCGATGGGATCCCGATACGCCCCACGGATTCGAGAAATCCGGTATAGACCGCCCGACGTCGGAACGGAGGGGTCATCCGCGCTTCCCGGTCCGGATCCTGGAACCGGGTCCCCCGCGCCGCCGGCCTTCCTCCGCGTCGCCCTTTCCCACGTAGGGGTTCCGCCCCTTTCGCAGGCGCAACCGCAGGGGCGTGCCCGGCAGGTCGAACATGGTCCTGAGATCGTTCTCCAGATAGCGGAGATACGTATCGCCCACCGCCTCCGGGCGGTTCACGAACAGGATGAAGGTGGGCGGGCGGGCCTTCACCTGGGTGACGTAACGGAAGCGCGGTCTGCGTCTCCGGACGGTCGGTGGCGGGTGGCGGTCCACGGTCTCGCTCAGCCATCGGTTGAGCGGTCCGGTCATCACCCGCCGGTTCCACACCTCGTGGACGGAGAACACAATGGGCGGCAGGGTTCCCAGGCGCGCGCCCGTGAGCGCGGATACGGGAACGATCTCCACGCCCTGGGCCCGCGGGAGCGAGTCGCCGAGTCGTTCCCGCAGGCGCGCCATGGCCCTCCGGCCGTCGCCCACGAGATCCCACTTGTTGACGACGATCAGCAGGGCCCGGCCTTCCTCGACGGCCATCGACGCGATGCCGAGGTCCTGCTTCTCCATCCCGACGGCGCCGTCCACGACGACGGCGACCACCTCGGCCATGCGAACCGCGTTCAGGGTATCGTTCGCGGACAACCGCTCCAGCCGGTCCGTTACCCGCGCCCGGCGGCGGAGACCGGCGGTGTCCACCAGTTCGATCTCCCGTCCGTCCACCTCCAGCCGGACCGCGATGGCGTCCCGCGTGATCCCCGGCTCCGGCCCGGTCAACAGGCGATCGGTCCCCGTGAGTCGGTTGACCAGCGTCGACTTGCCGACGTTCGGACGGCCGACGATGGCCAGCTTGAGCGGTCCGGCCTCCGACGGGGATACGGCCTCCGCGCCCGGCTCCGTCGCGGAGGCCGACGCCGCGGCCTCGTCGATCCGGTCGTATAGATCGGCCATGCCCTCGGCGTGTTCCGCCGAGATCGCGACGGGTTCCCCCAGTCCCAGCGCGTAGGCGTCGTAGAAACCCGTCTCGCCCGCCCCGCCCTCGCACTTGTTGGCGACGAGGACCACGCGATTTCCACGACGGCGCAGCAGGTCGGCGAAATGCCGGTCGACCGGCGTGACCCCCGCCCGCGCGTCGATCAGCATCAGCACGATGTCCGCCCCGTCGACCGCCTGTTCCGTCTGCCGCCGCATCCGGTCCTCCAGGCTGCCGCCCCTGCTCTCCTCCAGGCCCGCCGTATCGACGACCTTGAATTCGAGGGAACCGAGCCGCGCCTTCCCTTCCCGGCGGTCGCGCGTAACGCCCGGCGTTTCGTCGACAATGGCCAAGCGCCTGCCCACGAGGCGATTGAAGAGGGTCGATTTTCCCACGTTCGGACGGCCGACGATGGCCACTGTGGCGCGCATGACTCAGCGGTAGGCGACGAGATCCCCGTCGTCCGTCAGAACGTAGATCGTTCCGCTGGCGACGACCGGCGGCAGCGACGTCCCGTCGGGAAGATCCACCCCGCCCACCGTCTCGCCGCTGTACGGGGAGATGAAGACACCGTCGCCGCGGGACGAAACCACGAACAGACGCTCGCTCGCCAGGATCGGACCGCTCCATTCGATGGAATCTCGCCGGCGCTCCTCGTCCTCGTACCTGGGAAGCTGGCGGACCCAGCGGATGCGGCCCGTATCCCTCGCCAGGCAGATCATCTGGGCCTCGGTAGTGACCACGAACACGAAGTCACCGGCCACCCAGGGAGTCTGGAGGCTGGCGATCTCCTGTTCCCAGAGACGGGCCCCGCTCCTCAGGTCGATGGCCACCATGCGGCCGGCGTGACCCGCGGCGACGACGATATCGCGGTCGATGACCGGCGAACCGTTGATGTCGTTGAGTTCGGCGAGGGGCGTCGCGCCACCGACGCGCGTCAGGGAATCGGTCCAGATCGACCTGCCGTTCTCGACCCGCAGGGCGACAAGCTCACCCGAGGAGTACGGCGCCACCACGACCCCGCCGTCCACCGCCGGGCTGGCCGCGCCGACGATGCCCGCGTCCTCGGCGATCCCGACATGGGTCCAGGCGACGACGCCGTCCCCTGCGTTCAGGGCGTAGAGCTGATTGTCATAGGTGACGG
Source organism: uncultured Alphaproteobacteria bacterium (assembly GCA_958295725.1). Taxonomy (GTDB): domain Bacteria; phylum Pseudomonadota; class Alphaproteobacteria; order UBA2966; family UBA2966; genus UBA2966. The sequence goes on from OY282368.1 coordinate 646,183, forward strand.
TGAACAGCCGGCCGGCGGTCACCGTCGGCGCCCCCCGCAGCGGAATCCCGATCTTCCGCCGCCATATCTCGGCGCCGCTTTCGGCCTCCAGGGCGATCGCCTCGCCGTACCCGGTCGCCAGGTACAGGACGCCTTCGTCGTACGCCAGGCCGCCGCCGATGGCGCCCCGGTCCTCGCCTTCCGGGACGATGCTGTACCGCCAGACCCGCCGTCCGTCGTCCGCCCGATGCGCCGCGACGCTGCCTCCGGCATCCAGGACGAAGACGTGGTTTCCGGCGACGACCGGCGCTGCGGTGAGGCGTGCGACATCGCTCGCCCCCCGCCCGGCCGACGCCGTCCAGGCCCGTGACGGCGGCGTATCTCCCTGCGTCAGGTGGTGCATCGCGTGCGTCGGACGCCCGCCCGCTTGCGGCCAGTCCTCGTTCAGGTACGGCTCGGGCAAGCGAACGTCGATATCGGTAATATCCGGATCGGGCCGCAGGGTCCGCTGCAACGCGATGACGGATATCCGCTCGCCCGGCAGCGGGGCATCCTGGGCGCCCTCGATGTACTCGGTAATACTCTCGCACGCGCCGAGTGCGACGATCAGCGCGGCGCCCGCCGCCATGCCGAGGTGCCGCATCGCGTTCAGATACCGTGCTTCACCGCGGCCAGCACTTCCGCGGCGCGGGCGCGGATACCCGGCGGCGCGCCCTGGTCGTCCGTAAGGGATTCGAACTCCCGTCGCGCCGTATCGAGGTCGCCTTGCCGCAGGGCCAGGGCGCCTCGCAACTCGCGGGCCGAATGCCGCCAGGGGTTGCGGTCCGCCAGCAGGGGATCCAGCCGGACCGCGACCTCGTCATCGGCCGCGCCGAGACCCAGCAGGGTCTGCGCGCCGAGCATCCGGGCCAGATCCCTCAGGTGCCCGTCGATCCCGTCGTCGGCCGCCAGACGGTCGTAGACCGAAAGAGCGATGCCGTGGTCGCCGATCCGCCGCAGGGCGGCAGCCTGCCGCAATCGGGCAAGCGCCCGGTAACCGGCACCGGCGTCGTCGGCCAGCGCGGCCAGCGCGGCGGCCCCCTTCGCCTCCTCGCCCGACGCGATGAGCCGGACCGCCGTCACGAACCGGGCGCTCTCCGACTCTCGGGCGGCGGCGGTGTATTCCTTCCACCCCACGCTGGCTCCCGTGCCCAATACGACGGCGACGGCGAGCGCGATCACGTACCTGCCGTACTTCTTCCAGAGCTTCTCGTACTGCTCTCGCCGTAGTTCTTCGTCGACTTCGTGAAAGACGTCGGCCACGTCGGTCTCCAAGTATCCAGAAAGGCGATCTACCTTAGCCCGAGCCGCCGGACGGAGCAATCCGGTGTTTCTGACAGAGGGGTTTCCCCGCCCTTTACAACCGCCTGGCAGAGACTTTCGTCCTCCCACACAGCCAGCTCAAAATGTCCTCGACAGGTCGGTGGCGGAACGGCGGGGCCCGATGCCCGACGAATGTCCGCCCTACTCCGGGATCTTCCCGCCGTCCCGCGTGAAGGCGTACATCGTGACCTGGTCCACGTCCGGGGCCGCCTCGTGGAGCTCTCTCATCGACCCGTAGACGGATTCCGCCACCGCGACCCGGCACCCGTCGGCCCTCGCCTCCTCGACGAAGGTCTCGATGTCCTTCCGCGCGATGCCGATCGTCGCGCCGGTATCGTAGGTTCCCGTCAACACGGCCCGCGGAAAGTAGTGATCGGTCGCGATATTGCGCCCGGACGTCTCCTCCAGGACCTCCAGCATCGTTTTCATGCTCAGGCCGCCTTTCTCGCCCCAGGCCAGGGCCTCGCTGGAAACCGCCAGTGCCGCGTGGACCAGGCAGTTGTTGACGAGCTTCATACGCTGGCCGTTCCCCACCTCGGAACCGAGATCGAAGACCTTTTCGCTGAAGGTCTCGAATACGGGCGTCAACCGTCGCAGGTGTTCGGGCTCGCCCGAGAACATCAGACGGGCTTGCGCCGCCCGCGTGCGCGGCGGGGTTCCGGAGACGGTCGCGTCCGCGTAACCAATGCCCTTCCCGCCCAGCCGCGCATGGGCGGCGGCGGCGCACCGCGGGCTCGCCGTCGACGTATTGACGACGACGAGATCGTCCGGCGCGGTGGCGTCGCAGATCTCCGCGACCACCGCCTCGACCGAGGCGATGGTCGGCAGGCACAGGAACACGAGGCTGGAGCGCTCCGCCACCCCGGCCACGGACGCGGCGGCATACGCGCCCTCGGGTGCGAGCTTCCCGGCCCCGGCGATGTCGAAGACCGCCATCTCGAATCCGCCCCCGACGATGTTGTCGGCGATGGCCTTGCCCAGATTGCCGAGACCGATAAAGCCGACCGTTTCCTCACTCATACCTCCATATCCTCCAATCAATTTGTATAGGTGTGAGTTATCTATTTTTAATTCTACAATCGAAATTTCTGTATCTATCTAGACATTCGCTTCTTATACATCTATTTATCATAGTTCTCCTCCTTCCTTCGTTCATATCTACAATGACTTCCTCCACATAATTGACTGGAACCATCTTCGTGCCCTGAACACATTTTGTATTCGAATAATGCCTTGTGCTGAATGTATGGCAATTCACATTGCCATCAGGAACATTTTCGTATCTTGTTTTATTCACCATCATTCGTTCATGTTTGATAGGTATATTCGTTAACCATATATTCATACAGTATCTTTCTACAGATTTATACTGCGGAGTTGAGCAGGAGGCCAACATAAGTCCCACAGTGATCATCAATAATACGTTAGTCATTACACACTTTTTCATTACGAATATCATTCCCACTCGATGGTGCCGGGCGGCTTCGAGGTGACATCGTAGACGACGCGGTTGATGCCCTTCACCTCGTTGACGATCCGGTTCGCCACGTTGCCGATGAGCGCCATGTCGAAAGGATAATAGTCCGCGGTCATTCCGTCCGTGGAGGTCACGGCGCGGAGGGCGCAGACATGCTCGTAAGTGCGCTCGTCGCCCATCACGCCGACGGTCCGCACCGGCAGAAGCACGGCGAAGGCCTGCCAGATGTCGTCGTAGAGTCCGGCGCGCCGGATCTCCTCCAGATAGATCCCGTCGGCCCGGCGCAGGATATCCAGTTTCCCGGGCGTCACTTCCCCGGGCAGGCGTATGGCCAGTCCCGGTCCCGGGAAGGGGTGGCGCCCGAGAATGCTCTCGGGGAGTCCCAGTTCCCGCCCCAGCGCCCGCGCCTCGTCCTTGAACAGCTCGCGGAGGGGTTCCACGACCTTCAGGTTCATGCGCTCGGGGAGACCGCCCACGTTGTGGTGGGACTTGATCGTCGCGCTCGGACCACCCGCCGGAGGGACGGATTCGATCACGTCCGGGTACAGCGTCCCCTGCGCCAGGAACCCGACGCCGTCGATCCGGTTGGCCTCGTCCTCGAAGATATCGACGAACGCGCCACCGACGATCTTCCGCTTGTCCTCGGGATCGACGACCCCCCGCAACGCCCGCAGGAAATCGGCGGCGGCGGCGCGGACGACGAGCGGGATGTCGAAGTGATCGCGGAACACCCGCTCCACCTCCGTCGCCTCGCCGACGCGCAACAGGCCCGTATCGACGAAGATGCACGTGAGCCGGTCGCCGATCGCCTCGCGCAGGAGGACGGCGGCCACCGCCGAATCGACGCCGCCCGACAGGCCGCAGACGACGCGTTCCTCGCCCACCAGGTCGCGGATGCCGGCGATGGCCGTCTCGCGGAACGCCGCCATGCTCCAGCCGCCCGCGCAGCCCGCCACCCGGTGGGTGAAGTTGCGCAGGAGCGCGCCGCCCCGGGGGGTATGAACGACTTCCGGATGGAACTGGACGCCGTAGTAGCGGCGCTCGTCGTCGGCGATGGCGGCGAACCCGGTCCCGTCGCTGACGGCGACGGAGCGGAACCCTTCCGGCAGCCGGACCACCCGGTCGCCGTGGCTCATCCACACCTGTTCCCGGTCGCCGGGCGCCCACAGGCCGTCGAACAGTCGGCAGCCGTCCGTGACCTCGATGGATGCGCGCCCGAACTCGCGGCGGGCGGCGGTCTCCACCTCGCCGCCGAGCTGGGCGACCATGGTTTGTTCGCCGTAGCAGATGCCGAGGACCGGGACGCCGAGATCGAACGCCAATTCGGGCGCGCGCGGCGTATCCGCCCGTGACACGGAGGCCGGGCCGCCCGAGAGGACGATGCCTTTGGGATCGAACCGCCTCAGCGCGGCTTCCGACCTGTCGAAGGGAACGATCTCGCAATAGACGCCGTTCTCGCGGATCCGGCGGGCGATGAGCTGCGTGACCTGGGAACCGAAATCGATGATGAGTACGCCGTCGGTCATCGTCCGAACGTATGCCCCGGTCCCCGGGGAGTCCAGCGGCCGCCGCTCCGGTCGCGGCCCCTATTCGGGGTCCGGGTAGTTGGGCGACTCCCGCGTGATGAGGACGTCGTGGACGTGACTCTCGCGGAGCCCCGCGCTGGATATCCTCTGGAACCGGGGCTCGCGTTGAAGCCCGGCGATGTCCGCCGCGCCCTGATATCCCATGCCCGCCCGCAAGCCGCCGACCAGTTGATGCAGGACGCTGTTCAGCGGTCCCTTGTAAGGCACCTGTCCTTCCACCCCCTCCGGGATGTACCGCGCGGGCTGGCCTACGTGCTCCTGGAAATAGCGGTCCGCCGATCCCTGGGCCATGGCCCCGGCGGACCCCATTCCCCGATAGGACTTGTAGGACCGGCCCTGGTAGAAGAACACCTCGCCGGGCGATTCGTCGGTGCCCGCCAGCAGCGAGCCGATCATCACGGCGTCGGCGCCGGCGGCGACGGCCTTCACGATGTCTCCCGCATACTTGACGCCGCCATCCGCGATCGCCGGCACGTCGTGGCGATGACATTCCCCGGCAGTTTCCATGACCGCGGTGAGCTGGGGCACGCCGACGCCCGCCACCATTCTCGTGGTGCAGATGGAGCCCGGCCCGATGCCGACCTTCACGGCGTCCGCCCCGGCGTCGATCAACGCCCTGGCGGCCTCCGCCGTGGCGACGTTGCCGGCCACGACCTGCGCGTAGTTGCCGAGCTTCTTGATCCGTCCCACCGCGTCGATCACGCGCCTGGAGTGGCCGTGCGCGGTATCCACCACGACGACGTCGACCTCGGCGTCCACCAGCGCCTCGGCGCGCGCCATGCCCTTCTCGCCGACGCCGGTCGCGGCGGCGACGCGCAACCGGCCCTGTTCGTCCTTGCTGGCATCGGGGTGAAGCTCCGCCTTCTCGATGTCCTTGACGGTGACGAGGCCGGCGCAACGGCCGCCGTCGTCGACCACCAGCAGTTTCTCGATCCGGTGCCGGTGCAGCAGGCGCTTGGCCTCCTCGCTATCGACCCCCTCCCGGACGGTGACCAGCTCCCGCGTCATCAGGTCCTTGACGGGTTGCCGGTCGTCCGTGGCGAAGCGCACGTCGCGGTTGGTCAGGATGCCGACAAGACGCCCGGCCTCGTCGACCACGGGAATGCCCGAGATCCGGTACCGCCGCATCGACTCCAGCGCGTCGGCGAGCGGCTGCCCCGGGCCGATGGTGACCGGATCGACGACTATCCCCGACACGAACTTCTTGACCGCGCGAACCTCGTCGGCCTGGTCCTCCACGGGCAGGTTGCGATGGATCACGCCGATGCCGCCAGCCTGCGCCATGGCGATGGCGAGCGTTCTCTCGGTCACCGTGTCCATGGCGGCCGACACGAGCGGGACGTTCAGTCTTATCTCGCGGGTAAGGCGCGTTCGGGTATCGACTTCGGCGGGCAGGACCGCGGAGTACCTGGGCTCGAGGAGAACATCGTCGAACGTGAGCGATTCCGATATCTCCATCTCGCCTCCCCGATACGGTGGCGCGCACTATGCCACGCCGGCGGGGCGCCAGGATAGCGGAAACGGGCGCGGGCCCCACGGAACGCGCGCCTCACAGAACGAAGGTCCGGAACATGTAGTGCGCCGCCTGATAGATGACCACGACCTCGAGAAAGATCATCAGGATGCCAGCGCGGTTCAGGCGCATCATCGAGGACTTGTTCCCGGGGTCGATGTCGATCCGGTCGAGGACCCTCATCAGCCCCAGTTGCAGGACGTAGTGCGCCCCGCCCAGCACGAATACCGCGAGACCCGTGTCGACGGTGAAGAACCGCAGTCCAGCGAGCGAGTCGATCGGGACCTCGGGATACCTGGAGAAGACGTGAAGTCCGCACGCCAGCCACACGACCCCGACGAACCCCCAAGCGAAGACGACCTGAGCTTTCGTGCTCTTGATGACAAGCCCCCGACGACACGCGCCCCGGACGGGCGGCGATCGACGCGGCGGATGGTAGCATCCGCCTCTCCGAGGCTCCAATCGCGGACGGACTCGGACGCGGGGCGATCGCCTTGGACTCAGACGCCGAGGCCGGATCGCCTGAAATCCATCGCGACGACGTAGGTTTCGGGAGACTCGCGCCGGCTCGCGCCGGGTTTCGCGTGCCTGACCGTCCGGAACGCCGCCTTCATCTCGGCGAGCAGCTCCCGTTCGGCTCCCCCCTGGTACACCTTGGCGACGAACGCGCCGCGGGGGCGCAGGACCCGGCGCGCGACGCCGAACGCCGCCTCCGCCAGCGCCACGATCCGCAGGTGATCGGTGGACCGATGGCCGGTCGATGCCGGCGCCATGTCGGACAACACGACGTCGACGCCGCGCTCCGCCGCCCGAAGGATCGTCTCGACGGCGTCCCCGTCAAGGACGTCGGCGCGGACGACCGAGGCGCCGGCCACCGGCTCCATGGGCGATGCGTCGACGGCGACCACGTTGCCCCGTCCCGCGCGCTCGACCGCCACCTGCGTCCAGCCGCCCGGCGCCGCGCCGAGATCGACGACTCGCGCTCCCGCCCCGAGGAACCCGAACCGGTCGTCGAGCTCGGCCAGCTTGAACGCCGCGCGCGATCTGTATCCGGCCTTCTTCGCGCGCGCGACGTAAGCGTCGTTCAGTTGCCGCGACAGCCATCGCGTCGACGACGCCTTGCGGCCGCGGGCGGTCCCGACCCGGACCTTGCCTCGCTTCGCGGTCGACCTCCCCGGGATTCTCGTATCCGCCAATTCCCCCACCCGCGACGAGGTGTCGAGAACATTCTGAGTTGACCGGATTATGCACCATATGGATTGACCGCTTCTGTTGGGGGTGTTGGCCCTGTGGGGAAGTGGCCGGGCGCGGAGCGGCTGTCCACTTCCCCACAGGGCGCCGACGGCGGCGTCGTCGTTGACAGCCTCCGGGCCGGTCCCTATGTTCCGGGCCTCCGGGGTCCGGTCGTTCTCGGCGACCCCGCTCCCCGCTGGGGGATCGTCTAATGGTAGGACAGCAGGTTCTGGCCCTGCCGGTGGGGGTTCGAGTCCCTCTCCCCCAGCCATGACGCCCGCCGCGGCGCGTCGGCCGCCGCAGAGGACCGGCGGCCAGAACTCGCCGATGTCGAATCTCCGTCCCCGGAGCGGTTTCCCGACGCTTCCGGCCGCGCCCCGATCCGATCGAGCGTCAGGTTCCCGATGTTCATCGGGCGTATTTCAGACCTTCCATCTCCCCATGGATCTCTGGCGCCGGACCCCGCATCCTGTCACCTGCCGGGTCCGGCGCCGAGATCCGCAGGGCGCCTAAATCGCGCCGGCCTTCTTCAGGGAGGCGACGAAGCCGGTCAGACCCTGTTCCGTCAGGGCCCTCTCCGCCCGCTCGCCGTCGTAGGTGCCTTTCGCCTCCACCCACGCCTTGATGGCGCCGGCGCGCCAAAGCGCCATTTCGTCCTCGGTGGGTTTGTGCCACTCCTTGATCGCCGCCTTGAGCTTGTTCGTTTCCGATACGACCCATTCGAAGTCACGGGCGCGCGCGATCTCGTCGAATGTCTTGACGCCTTCGTGAAGCGCCGCCCTCTCGTCGTCGCTCAGCGCATCGTATTGTTTCATGTCCATGGAGAGATGGGCGCCGGACCAGATGCCGCCGGTCTCCGTGTAGTACTTCGCGACCTCGTGCATCTTGAAGAGGTACTGGAAGGGAACCGGAACGTACAGACCCTCGACGACACCCGTCTGCAAGCCTTGATAGGTTTGCAGCCAGTCATACGGCACCGGCGTTCCACCCCAGGCCTGGAACAGGAGGAACTCTACCGGGCTCTTGGTCACCCGGACCTTGAGCCCTTTCAGATCGGATGGGACGTGAACCGGCCTCTTCGTATTGCCGAAATGCCGGAACCCACCCGTTCCGAATACGCTCAGGACCTTGTGGCCGCTGCCCTTGTCCGCCTCCTCGCGCTGCGCCATTCCAAGCCAACCCGACGAGAGCTTGTCGCCCCACTCGAGATCCTTGAACAGGTACGGCAGATCGAAAATCGACAGCGACGTGTCGAAGTTTCCGAAATTGTTCGTCGAACTGCGCCACAAGGCGATCAAGCCCTGATTCGCCTGTTCCCCGCATTTTTGCTCACCGCAGATCGACCCGCGGTAGTGTCCCTCGACGACGACCTTGCCGCCCGAGACTTTCGCCGTGACCGGTATCAGACCCTCTTCGATGGCGTCTCCGACCGGCATTCCCGGACGATCTACGCTGCCGAACTTGAGCAGCTTCTGAGCGTCGGCGGAACCGACGCTGACAACGACGACCGCCGCCATGGCCGCGGCCGCCAGGAACCGTGAATACACGCGCATGGTTTTATCTCCTTCGGAAAAATTCCACGCCCAAAAGCCGGGGGGTGGGTTCGTTCCAGAGAACATACACCGCCAATCATGTCCCGAACAACCACTTGTCCTCGTTCGCGACATGCGGGACGGAGGTCCCGTCGGAAGGGGCCCGCCAACGCCTCTGAACGGTTCTCCGACGAGGCGGATTTGACAAACCGCCCGGATTCGCCCCGATTCGGGCGCGGGAACAAGGAAGAGAACCCGACGATATGTCTCACGCCAAGGCCCTGGAAGAACTCGAAAGGCGCCGCGAGAAGGCCCTGCGGATGGGTGGACCCGAGAAGCTCGCGAAACGCCGGGGGCAGGGTGTCCTCAACGCGCGGGAACGCATCGATCATCTCGCGGATCCCGGCAGCTTCACCGAGTCGGGGCTGCTGGCGCGCTCGGACCGGCCGGAAGCGCGGGAGAAAACCCCCGCGGACGGCAAGGTGACGGGGTTCTGCCGCATCGACGGACGGCCCGTCGCCGTCGCTTCCAACGATTTCACGGTTCTCGGGGCCTCCAGCGCCGTCGTCAACCAGAAGAAGTTCCGGCACATCAAGGAAGTCGCCACCGGGCGCGGCATGCCGCTCGTGTTCATCGGCGAGTCCACGGGCGCCAGGATGCCGGACCGCATGGGCGCCTCGGGCCGGGCCATCATCGGGCAGGACCCCCGTGAATACCGGCGCCTGCGCGAGACGCCGTGGGCCGCCGCGCAACTCGGCGACTGCTACGGCTCCTCGACATGGTACGCCTGCATGTCGGACTTCGTCGTCATGCGCAAGGGCGCCACGATGGCCGTGGCGAGCTCGCGCGTCACGTCGCTGGCGATCAACCAGCCGATCGACAAGGAAGAGCTCGGAGGCTGGAAGCTGCTGACCGGGACCAGCGGCCTCGTCGACCTCGCCACGGATACGGACGAGGAAGCGCTGGACGCCGTGAAGACCTTCCTGTCGTATCTGCCCGGACACCGCAACGAGCCGCCTCCCGCGCATCCGGCGCCCGAAGCCCCGAAGACGGCCGGGCGGGGCGTCCTCGACCTCGTGCCCGAGGAACGCGCGCGGGCCTACGACATGCGGAAGGTCATCGCCGCCCTCGCCGATACCGGCAGCGTGTTCGAGCTGAAGGCCCGCTACGGCAAGGCGATCGTCACGTCCCTCGCCCGTCTCGACGGCCATTCGGTCGGCGTCATCGCCAACAACCCGATGTTCAAGGGCGGTGCCATCGACGCCGACGCCTGCAACAAGGCGACGGCCTTCATGGTCCTGTGCGACAGCTTCAACGTGCCGCTCGTCATGCTGGTCGACGTGCCGGGGTTCCTGGTCGGGATCGACGGCGAGCGCAAGGGCGCGCCCGGACGCATCATCAACTGGATGAACGCCTTGTCCCTCGTGACCGTGCCCAGGATCACCGTCATCGTGCGCAAGAGCTACGGGCAGGCCTACCTGAACATGGGAGGCGGGCGGAACTCGGATGTCACCGCCGTCTGGCCCACTGCCGATCTCGGCTTCATGGATCCGGAGCTCGGCGTCAACGTCGTCTTCGGACTCGACCGGGACGACGACCCCGAGGAGTTCGACCGGCGCGTCGCCGAGCTCGCCCGAGATTCGGAGCCCTGGGACCTCGCCGAGCTATACGAAACCCAGGACGTCATCGATCCGCGCGAGACCCGCGACTGGCTCGGCGCCATGCTGGACATCCACCGGCGGCGCCTGACCGGAGGCGTCGGCGAGCACCTCCTGCGCGCGTGGCCCACGAGCCTGGTCTGAGAACCTGGCCCGGAACCCTCGCGGTTTCCGTTCTGTCCGCCGCGTATCCCCTTCCGGCCTCCCCCCGAGAGGGGGAGGAGATCGTTTCAGGTCAGGCCACGGTCCGCGGGAACGTATCGAAGGGAAGGATTCCGGGCGTTATTCGGCGGCGGTCCGGAGCTCGAGCGGGGCCCAGAACGCGTCCAGATTCGAGGGGATATCGACGACGCGGTTCCTGCCGCAGCGGTCGACCCCGCGCAGGAGGAACAGCTTGCGATGGGCCAGGCTCACTATGCCGCGCTCGCGGACCAGCCGGTCGTTGAGGTCGTAGTCGAAGTGGGACGTCGTGGGCATGTAGCGGAACGTCAGTCCGCGCCGCGGCCGGCTCGACCTGTTGGGACGCGAGCCGTGGATCATGTAGACGTCGTGGATGGAGATCTGTCCGCGCTCCAGCACCACGTCGCGGGCGTTGGCCTCCGTCCCGGAACTGTCCTCCAGCGTCCGGTAGAGCGTGTAGTCGCCCTCCACCGTCTTGTGGGGCAGCAACGTCCCGTCCCTGTGCGAGCCGGGGACGACCCTCATGCATCCGTTCTCCGGCGTGGCGTCGTCGATGGCGATCCAGATCGTGCAAGTCGCCAACGGGCGGATGGGCCAGTATTCGCCGTCCTGATGCCACGGCGTCTCGATCCCGTCGTTCGCCGGCTTGCCGAAGAGCGCCGATCCCCAGTTGATGAAATCCGGTCCGATGAGCTGCTCGACCGCGTCCAGGATCTCCGGGACGCAGGCGACGGCCAGCCAGTGTTCCGAGATCTCCGGCAGGCCCGGCACGTAGTCCGCCGAGAGGTCTGGACGTTCGCTCAGCAGTTCGTCCGTCCGCCGCTCGATGCGCGAGATCATGTCCTCGGGGATACGCCAGGGGAGGACGATCTGACCTTCTTCCCCGTAGCGCTGAATATCCGATTGGCTGAGCATCCTGGGTCCCTCGGGAAATGCGGTGGACCGATCGATCGACCGGCAAGTCAAGTATAGCGGCGACGTCGGCCGGAAAACAGACCCGCGCGAGAAAGGCCGCCACGGAGCTCAAGGCCATGGTAGGATTGGGAAAGTCTTGTCCCCGTTGACGTATGACATTCGCGGAAGGTTGCAGGGAGGCAAGCTATGCACATGCGCGCGATTTTGTCGGCGGCAGCCATGGCGGTGATCGTTCTCGTCGTCTCCGGGACCGTCGATGCGAAGGAACTCAAGTTCGGCACGACCGTTCCCTCGACGACCTCTCTGGGCAAGTCCGTCGAGGACGGTCTGATTCCCGGCGTTGCCAAGGCTTCCGGCGGTAAACTCACCGTCGCGGCGCACTACCACGGCTCGGTCTGCGGCGAGCAGGCCAACCAGGGACTCCTGGCGGTGTGGACCAGCTCGACGGCCAACTTCGGCAACGCCTTGTCGATCTTCGATCTCCCGTATCTGTTCAAGGACCAGGACACGGCCAATCAGGTCGCCGACGGTTGGCTGGGCGATGCCGCCAGCGAGAACGCGGCAAAGACGACCCAGCACAGGGGCTTCGAGGTGTTCTCCGCAGGCGGCTTCCGCCAACTGGGCAACACCGAGAGAATAACCAAGTCGCCCAAGGACATGAAGGGCATCAAGTTCCGGGTCACCAAGAGCCCGATCGAATACACGCTGATCGAGAGCTGGGGCGGCATCCCGGTTCCCTATGACTGGCTGCAGCTCTGCCAGGGCCTGTAGACCGGCGTGGTCAAAGGCGGTTGAATCGGAAATCGTGTCGGACACGACACCTCCGATACAACGGAGTCTTGAATTACATCCTTCACCAGATCGCAAGACCTTTGAGGATCTTGAACCTGGGGGCGAAGTAGGTGAGGATCCGAAGCGTATCATTCTATGTGATGATTATTTTCCTCGCGGTGGTAATCGTCTTGGCGGTGCGCCTATTCCATTACGACAGCGACGCTTTGCAAGGCGATACGAGAAACCAGCACCAGATCCAGGATATCAATGGGAGAAAAGTGATTTATCCACCGGGCGCCCCCAAGATTATCGGCCACTTCCATGACCTGAGATGGTGGAGGGGGAGAACGGAGAACCATCAAGGCATCGATATCTGGGGTCTCCCCGGTCAACCGATCATCGCCGTCGCCGCCGGCCAAGTGATTCAAACTTACACCGGAAAATGCGCGGGGCCTACCGTCGTGATCGATCATGGCCGGGACAAGGACGGGAAACCCCTGATAGGGTGGTATGTTCATGTCCAGGACATTCTCGTCGAGGAAGGACGGGGCGTGTCCCGCGGCGATGTGGTTGCCCGCCTGGGCGACAACTACGATCAATTCGAGTGTATAGGGGGGAGACCACACTTACATCTGGAGCTTGGCCGCGCGAGAGGAAGCGAGCATGGGATAAACCCCCACCTGTTGTGGGCTGACGGGCCTTACCGCGTCACTTGCTTCGACAGGAGCAGAGCCTACCCATCCGGGACGCTGACATACCCGATGCCGTGCGCCAAGGCGCCCGATCTTCCCCGTTCCGGCTGATATCCGGGAAAGAACTCTTCGCGACGCTTGCGAGATGCCCTGCCGACACCAACTCGCCATCCCGAATGATGGATGCGTTCTGGGCGAGTGGCGGCGACCTTGACGAGGTGTGTGACGGTCTCGGGTACGGGGTTTCCAATGCAGGTTTACGATGCGCCTGTCCGGTTCAAGAAATCCGGATTGGATAAATTAAAACGAATGGAGAATTTTCAATGTCGGCAGGAATAGCAAGGGTCGCGGTAGAATTAGGAGGGTTGATACGATCTGCGTTCGATGCCATAACGGGAAGAAGAACGAAGAAAGAAACCCGTAATCTTGATAATTTTTTATGATCTAACTTGAGGATCGTCGTCTCGTCCGGCAGCGGACCCGACAGCCGCAAACCCACGAACCGAACCGACCTCGTGGAGCAGGTCCTCTACCCCGAATCGCTCAGGTTGTAGAGCAACTGCATGCAGTACACCCGCAGCATGACCGACAACGCATAAGGCCGCTGACCCTGCCCCACCTTCGGATAGAGCGACCGAAGGCGCCCCTCCAGACGCTCCCACGGGATCAACCCATCCATGCGGACAAGGAACTTCTCCCGGCCACGGCGTATCCCGGCATGTGGCAATGCAGCAGCCAGTCTCCCCCGGAACATGGACGCGGGCCGTCATTCGATGCCGTGCGCGCGTTGGAGCCCGCGCACGTACTCCACGATCAGCGTCACGTCGCGCTCGGAAACGCCGTCCACGGGAGGCATGTCGCCGAAGGGCCAGTGGTGCGCGCGGACCCCGTTCCGCACCGCCCTGTGGAAAGCGGCGTCGGAATGGTGGCCGGGCTCGTAGATCCGGTGAACCAGCGGCGGACCGCGATCCGAACCGGTGGCTCCCGGGCCGTGACAGGCCGCGCAGTGACGATCGAAGACCGCCTGCCCGGCCGTCATGGCGGCGGTCGACGCCGGTACCCGGGACTTCCCCGGAGCGTCGGCAGGTGTCCGGCTCTCACCGTCCGGCCACGTCATCCAGACCGCCACGGCCGCGGCTCCCGCCACCGCGGCCCCGACCAGCCACATCGTCCGGGTCGTGCGCGTCCCCGCCATGCCGCGATCCTGACCCGAACGGGAGCGGTTCGCAAGATCGTCAGAGCCTGACCTGAAACGATCTCCTCCCCCTTTCAGGGGAAGTATGCGGCGGGCAGGATGGAAACCGCGAGGGTTTCAGGTCGGGCTCTCGCGCCGGCGCGGGCGTACCTTGGCCGGGAGAGGCCGGGAACCGATCGCTCCCGCGTCCTCCTCCCCTGCGGACGGACGGCGCGGGGGGACTGTATGATCGGCCGGCGGAGACGGGGAGCAAGCGGGACGGCGAACGAAGCGACGACATGGCCAGCACCGACCATACCTGCCCCATGCACCCGGAGGTGATCCGGGACGGTCCGGGGGACTGCCCCGTCTGTGGCATGGCGCTGGAGCCGGCGTGCGTGACACTCGACACGGGTCCGAATCCGGAACTCGTCGATATGAACCGCCGCATGTGGATCGGGATCGTTCTCGCTTTGCCCGTCCTGGCGCTGGCGATGGGTGGACACCTGCCGGGGCTCGATCTCGCCGAGGCCGTCCCGCGAGGCGTCTCCAACTGGCTCCAGCTGGCGCTGGCCACGCCCGTCGTGTTGTGGTGCGGACTGCCATTCTTCCGACGGGGCTGGGTATCGTTGGCGACCCGCAGCCTCAACATGTTCACGCTGATCGCCCTGGGCACGGGGTCCGCCTTCGCCTATAGCGCGCTGGCCACGTCGGCGCCCCGCGTTTTCCCGGACCCGTTCCGGGCGGCCGACGGGACGGTCGCCGTCTATTTCGAGGCCGCCGCCGCGATCGTCGTCCTCGTGCTGATCGGCCAGGTCCTGGAGCTCAAGGCGCGCGAGGGAACGGGCCAAGCGCTCAGGGCCCTGTTGCGACTCGCGCCCCGGACCGCCTGTCGGATCGGCGACGACGACGCGGACGAGGAGATCCCGCTGGAGGATGTGCGCGCCGGGGACCGGCTGCGGGTGCGGCCCGGCGACAGGGTTCCGGTCGACGGCGCCGTTCTCGACGGCCGCGGCGCCGTCGACGAATCGACGATCACGGGGGAGCCCACCCCCGTCGAGAAGGGACCGAGCGACCCGGTCGTCGGTGGGACCCTGAACGTCGCCGGCGCGTTCGTCATGCGCGCGGAGCGTGTCGGTGACGAGACCATGCTCGCCCGCATCGCCGCCATGGCGGCGGAAGCGCAGCGGACCCGGGCGCCGATCCAGCGCGTCGCCGACACGGTCGCCGGCTGGTTCGTTCCCGCCGTGCTCGCCGTCGCGGCGGCCGCGTTCGCGGCCTGGTCGGCGTGGGGACCGGCGCCAGCGATGGGATTCGCTCTCGTGGCGGCGGTATCCGTGCTGATCGTCGCCTGTCCCTGCGCCCTCGGCCTCGCCACGCCGATGTCGATCATGGTGGCCATCGGGCGCGGCGCCCAGACCGGGGTGCTGATCGGGGAAGCCGAGGCGCTGGAGCGTCTCGAGAAGGTCGATACCCTCGTCGTCGACAAGACGGGCACCCTCACGGAGGGCAGGCCCAGGGTCGTCATGGTGCTGGCCGGGGGCTCCCGGAGCGAGGACGACCTTCTCCGGCTGTCGGCGAGCGTCGAGCGATCCAGCGAGCACCCGCTCGCCGCGGCGATCGTCGCCGCCGCCCTGGAGAAGGGACTCCGGGTCGGCGAGGCGACGGAGTTCCGATCGTTCCCGGGACGGGGCGTCCGCGGCATCGTGGACGGCTTGGAGGTCGCGCTCGGCAATCGCGATTTCCTTCGGGACCGGAACGTGTCCGCGGACGAGTTCGAGGACCGCGCGGAAGCGCGCCGCGCGGACGGCGCCACCGTGATGTACGTCGCGGTCGACGGGCGCGTGGCCGGGCTGATCGCGGTGGCCGACCCCGTCAAGGACACGACGCCGGCGGCGATCGCGGCGCTGCGGCGGGAGAACGTGCGGATCGTCATGCTGACGGGCGACGACGCGGCCACGGCGCGGGCCGTCGCCGGCGGTCTCGGCATCGACGAGGTGGAAGCCGGCGTTCTCCCCGACCGCAAGGGGCGGTTCGTGCGGGACTTGCGGCGCCGGGGCCGGATCGTCGCGATGGCGGGCGATGGCGTCAACGACGCATTGGCGCTGACCGAGGCCGACGTGGGCATCGCCATGGGCGCGGGCGCCGACGTCGCGATGGAGAGCGCCGGCGTCACCCTGGCGAAGGGCGACCTGAGAGCCATCGCGCGGGCGCGTCGACTCAGCCGCGCGACCATGCGCAACATCCGCCAGAACCTCTTCCTCGCCTTCGTGTACAATGCCTTGGCCGTACCCATCGCCGCAGGCGTGCTGTTCCCCTTCCTTGGTGTGCTGCTGAACCCGATGATCGCGGCGGCGGCCATGAGCCTCAGCTCCCTCTCCGTGATCGGCAACGCGCTGCGCCTTCGCGCGTCGCGGATCTGAACTCGGCTCCTCGGCGAGCGGTTCGAACTTACTTACCGGGCACAGTGGCCTCGTTCAGACAGTGACCTCGTTCAGACAGATGTGAGACGCGGGCGCCCATGCTAGAATACGGGCTGCGACGGTATGCGCGGCGATCGGAGGAACCGAATTGTCGGCGGCTCGTATCAATCGAATCGTCCCTCGCCAGACCCGCAACGAACTGAACACGTTGCGCGACGGGCCGGGGGTCGCGTTTCTGGCGTACCACCTGAGCGCGATGGCGGGTACGGGGTGGCTTCTTCACATGTCGCTCGGCACCTGGTGGACGGTCCCCGCGATGCTCGCTCACGGCTATGTCATCGCGGCTCTTTTCGGTCCGTTCCACGAGACCGCCCATCGCAGCGCCTTCAGGAGCAAGTGGCTCAACGAGAGTGTCTTCTGGGTGTCGGGCGTTGCCATCTTCTACCTGAAGACGGTGTTCCGAATCGAGCACACGGCGCATCACGCCCATACCCAGGACGTGGAGAGGGACCCGCAGCGTATTCCCATGGCCGAGACGTTCCGGGGTTACGTCCACTACGCGACCGGCATCCCGTCCCTGCGGCTTAAGCTCTGGCGTCTTGTCCATCACACCCGGGGGAAGATCGGCGAACACGAGAAGACCTATGTCCCCGCCGACCGCGTCCCGGAACTGCGGCGCGACGCGCGGATCTATCTCGGCGTCTACGCGCTCGTGGTCGTCGTCAGCCTCTATTTCCAGACCTGGGCCGCGGTGATCTACTGGTTCCTTCCCGCGATTCTCGGAGAACCGTTCCAACGCATGATCCGCATCGCGGAGCACACCGGGTGCGAGCTGGGCCCCGATATGCTGCGGAACACGCGGACGACGCTGGCCGGCGCGCCGCTGCGGTGGCTCAACTGGAACATGGCGCTTCATGCCGAGCACCACGCGATCTCGTCGACGCCGTTCCACGCCTTGCCCCGGCTGCACGCGTTGCTCGCGCCTCATCTGACGCACGTCTCCAGGGGCTATCTTGGTGCTCAGCGGGACGTGATCCGGTTCACCTCGGACGGTATCCGGACGCCGGCATCCGCCGTCTGAGGCGCCACCCCATGTCCACACTGCGTGACATCGGCCGAGGAGACTCCGCTGTCTCGAATTTCCCGGACCAGGACGAACATTTCACACCGCCCGGCACCGGCCGTATAATCGCGTTTGCATGACCACCGCGCCGTTCGCATCGCGGGAGGCGGGTCGGGGGACGTGAAGGGAGTCGGGAACGCATGTCAACGGCGGCGAGTACCGCTGAAACGGTAGAACCGCTCGAAGATCGGGAAGAGCTCGAATCCGTCGTGATCCGGTTCGCCGGCGACTCCGGCGACGGCGTTCAGGTCACCGGCGGCCAGCTTACGCAGGTCACGGCGCTGGCGGGAAACGACTTGGCGACGTTTCCCGATTTTCCGGCGGAGATCCGTGCGCCCGCCGGAACGACCTACGGGGTGTCGGCCTTCCAGATCAACTTCGGCGCGCGGCGTATCCGCACGGCCGGGGATCGGCCCGATGTCCTCGTCGCGTTCAATCCGGCGGCGCTCAAGGTCAACATCGAGGACATGCCGGGGGGTAGCCTCGTCATCGTCGATACCGGAACGTTCTCCGACCGCAATCTGAGGAAGGCGGGGTACGGCGCCAACCCGCTGGAGGACCGTTCCCTCGACAACTACCGGGTGGTCGAGATCGACATCTCGAAGCGCACGCTGGATTCGGTCGAGCCATTCGGCCTGACGCAGAAACAGGCGTTGCGCTGCAAGAATTTCTGGGCGCTCGGGCTGATCTACTGGCTCTATGGCCGCGGCCGCCAGACCACGATCGACTGGCTGAACGCGAAGTTCGGCAGGATTCCCGCGGTGGCGGGCGCCAACGTCGCCGCCATGAACGCCGGCCATGCCTACGGCGAGACGGCGGAACTCGGTCTCGAGGTCAAGGGCTACGTCATCCCGCCGGCCGACATGCCGCGCGGTCTGTACCGCACCGTGACCGGCGCGGACGCGACCGCCTACGGGCTGGTCGCCGGCACCCGGTCGGCGGGGCTCAGGCTCATGTTCGGCTCCTACCCGATCACGCCCGCCTCCGCTCTCCTGCACGTACTGGCGGGCATGAAGGAATTCGACGTCGTCACCTTCCAGGCGGAGGACGAGATCTCCGCCGTATGCTCGGCGATCGGCGCCTCCTACGCGGGAGCCCTCGGCGTGACGTCGAGCTCGGGTCCCGGGATCGCCCTGAAGACCGAGGCGATCGGGCTCGCCGTCAGCGTCGAGTTGCCTCTGGTGATCGTCAATTCCCAGCGGTCGGGCCCGTCGACCGGTATGCCGACGAAGACCGAGCAGTCGGACCTCTATCAGGCCGTCTACGGCCGCAACGCCGACGCGCCGGTTCCGGTGATCGCCGCTTCGTCCCCGGCGGACGCCTTCGATGCGGCGGTCGAGGCCGTGCGCATCGCGACGAAGTACATGACGCCGGTGTTTCTGCTCACCGATTCCTACATCGTGAACGCGGCCGAGCCGTGGCTGATCCCCGATGTCGACGCGCTTCCCCTGCGCGAGGTGGAATTCCGCACCGACGCCGACGGGTTCCACCCGTTCCTCCGCGACGAGGACACGCTGGCGCGCGCCTGGGCCTTGCCGGGGACGCCGGGGCTGGAGCACCGGGTCGGCGGCCTGGAGAAGGACTACGACACCGGCAACATTTCCTACGACCCGGAGAACCACCACCGCATGACCATGGTGCGGAAGGCGAAAATCGACGGCATCGCCGACGATATCCCGCCGCAAGCCGTCACCCTGGGTTCCCTCGACGATACCGTCGCCGTCGTCGGATGGGGGTCGACCCACGGGCCGATCAACCGGGCCGTCGACGACCTTCAGTCGGAAGGTCTGGACGTGTCGCACATCCACATTCGCCACCTGTGGCCGCTGCCGCGCAATCTCGGTGGGTTGCTGCGATCCTACGATCATGTCCTGGTGCCGGAGATGAATACGGGCCAGCTCCGCACAGTGCTGCGGAGCGAATACCTGACGCCGGCCGTCGGTCTCAACAACGTCTCGGGCCTGCCGTTCAAGATCGCCGAGATCAAGGATGCCGTGCGGAAATTGCTGGAAGGGTGAGATGAACGTCGAAGCGAGAATCGAGCCGCTCAAGGCGAAGGACTTCGCGTCCGATCAGGAGGTGCGCTGGTGCCCCGGCTGCGGCGATTACGCCATCATCAAGGCGATGCAGAAGACCTTGGCCGATATCGGCGCCAAGCGGGAGTCGACGGTGTTCGTATCGGGGATCGGCTGCGCCGCCCGGTTCCCGTACTACATGTCGACTTACGGCTTTCATACGATCCACGGACGCGCGGCGGCCATCTCGACCGGCATCAAGCTCGCCAATCCCGACCTCGACGTCTGGGTGGCGTCCGGCGACGGCGATGCCCTGTCCATCGGCGGGAACCATCTTCTCCATGTGCTGCGGCGCAACGTCGACCTGCAGTTCCTGTTGTTCAACAACGAGATCTACGGCCTGACCAAGGGGCAGTACTCGCCGACTTCGAGAGTCGGCACCCGTTCGCCGTCGACACCCCTGGGATCGGTGGAAAGCCCCGTCTCGGCCTGCGAGCTGGCGCTCGGCGCCGGCGCCCGGTTCGTCGCCCGGTCCGTCGATACCCAGCAGAAGCATCTGCCCGGAGTCTTCCGCCGGGCGCGCGAGCATCGGGGAGCCTCGTTCGTCGAGATCCTGCAGAACTGCATCGTGTACAACGACGACGTGTTCGCCGAGTTCACGGCCAAGGACGTCGCTCCCGACCGGCAGGTCCACGTGGCGCATGGCGAGCCTCTCGTCTTCGGCGCGGACCGGGACAAGGGTCTGAAGGTCGATCCCGACACCATGTCCCTGGAGGTTGTCGCCATCGGCGAGGACGGCGTCACCGAGTCCGACGTCATGACGCACGACGAGACCAATCCGACGCTCGCCGGAATGCTCGCGCGCATGCAACCGCCCGAGTATCCCGTGGCGCTGGGCGTGCTCTATTGCAATCCGGCGCGGACCTACGACCACGATGTCCTGACGCAAGTGCGGGAAGCCAGGGATCGCGCCCCCGACGCGAACCTGAATGAATACCTGCGCCGGGGCCACACCTGGACGATCTGACTTCTCGCGGGCCTCGCGCTTCGCGATCGCCCGACGCATCGGCGGCCGCCGTCTTCGATCGGAATCCCGACCCTACGAGCGAGCACGCTGGGTTATGACGGTATCTGTAGCCATTGTCGGGGCGGGACCCAGCGGGTTCTATACGGCGGACGTCCTGCTGAAAGCCGGGCGGAGCCATGAAATCGACATCGTCGACCGGATCCCCGCGCCCTACGGGCTGATCCGCTACGGCGTGGCACCGGATCACCAGACGACCAAGAACGTGTCGCGCGCCTTCGAGAAGACGGCGACGCAGGGGGAGGTCCGGTATTTCGGCAACGTGGAAATCGGTCGCGATGTCGGCCTGGGCGAACTGAAATCCCTGTACGATGTCGTCGTCCTGGCGATGGGCGCGCGCCTCGACAAGCGGCTCGGCATCCCCGGCGAGGATCTCGCGGGCGTCCACGGTTCCGTGGAATTCGTCAACTGGTACAACGGGCATCCCGATTGCCGGAACCTGGACCCCGATCTCGACGTCGCCGATGCCGTGGTCGTCGGCAACGGCAACGTCGCCATCGACGTGGCTCGGGTGCTCGTCAAGACGGCCGGGGAGATGGCCCATTCGGATCTGCCGGAGTACGCGGCGCGGGCGATACAGGGATCGCCCCTGACGGAGGTTCACCTGTGCGGGCGGCGCGGCCCCGTCGAGGCCAAATTCACCAACGTCGAGCTGCGCGAAATGGGGGTGCTGGAGGTCTGCGCGCCGGTCGTCGATCCCGACATTCTGCCCGAAGAGGTCGCGGGGGACTGGTCGGACCGCGATCGCCGCCTGCGCGAAAGGAACCTCGCGACCTTGCGCGGGTTCGCCGGAACGGACCCGGCGGCGAAGGCCAAGCGCGTCCACTTCCGGTTCTTCTCGTCGCCGGTGGAGATCCTGGGGGACGGACGGGTCGAGGCGGTGAGGTTCGAACGGACGCGGCTGGAGGATGGGCGCACGGTCGGAACCGGGGAGTGCTTCGAGATCCCCTGTGGTCTGGTCGTCGCCGCGATCGGCTCGCGGTCCGAGGCCGTGGATGGCGCGCCCTTCGATGACGAGCGGGGGGTCGTCGTCAATCGGAACGGCTGGGTCGAGGACAACGTCTATGCCGTGGGCTGGGTCATGCGCGGTTCGACCGGCGTGATCTCGACCAACCGGAACGACGCTGTCGCGGTGGCGAGCCAGATTGTCGAAAAGGTCCGCGGAGGCGGCAAGCCCGGTCGCGCGGGACTGGAGTCGCTCCTGGCCGAGCGGCGGGTTCGGCGGGTCGATTTCGACGACTGGAAGTCCATCGAGGCGGCCGAGATCGCCAACGCGCCCGAGGGCGCCCCCCGGCGCAAGTTCGTCTCCATCGACGAGATGTTGGGGATGCTCTCCTGAGCGGTGGACCGGCCTCTCCGGGCGGTGTCTCATATGTATTGAACCAGGACAGACACTTGGCCGGCCGGCGGGCCGGGGATATGGTTCGCGGTGCGCCTTCGGGTCACCCGTCGGGGGGCGCTGAAAACGCGAGGAGCCAGAACAGCCGATGTCGCGACCGAAACGGATTATCGTTGGAATAAGCGGCGCGTCCGGTACCGTGTTCGGTGTCCGGTTGCTGGAGACGTTGAGGCCCCTCGCGGTCGAAACCCATCTCGTCATGAGCCGGTCCGCCGAAGTCACCCTCGCGCACGAGACCGACCGCAAGGTCGCCGACGTCCGGGCGCTCGCCGACGCCTGCCATTCCGTGAAGGACATCGGGGCGGCCCCGGCCAGCGGTTCCTTCCCGGCGGACGGAATGATCGTCGCGCCGTGTTCCATTCGGTCCATGTCCGAGATCGCCACGGGCGTGACGTCCAACCTCTTGACCCGGTCCGCCGACGTGACGCTCAAGGAACGACGACCACTCGTCCTGCTCGTGCGCGAGACGCCGCTTCACACGGGCCACCTCCGCGCCATGCTGACGCTGAGCGAAATCGGTGCCGTGATCATGCCGCCCGTGCCGGCGTTCTACGCCCGTCCGGAGACGATCGACGACATCGTCGACCACACCGTGGGGCGTGCGCTGGACCTGTTCGGTATCGACGCCGGGCTGGCGCGGCGTTGGGGAGAGCTTCGGGACGGGGAATCGCCCCCGCTGCATGTCGTCCGGCGCCGCGAATAGGCGCACGAGCCGCGGCCCGGGATCCGGAAAAGGCGGCCGTCGTCGGTGCCGGGCGAACCAATCTCACGCCGGCAGTCGGCCGTTCCGGGCGAGCGATTCCACGGTCTCCACGTCGCGGTCCCGCATGGTCGCGGCGAGGGTGGGGTGCGTCTTCGTCATGCGCCGGCTTCCGGCTACGCGGACTACGGGGACTACGGTTATGGTCGGGAGCTTCCGGCAACGCGCCGGCGGGGTCGTCACGTGTCCCCATCTCCCAGGTAGGCTTGGCGGACGGCGGGGTCGGCGCGGATATCGTCCGGAGGACCGCTGACCAGGATGCGGCCCGAATCGAGCACGGTGATGCGGTCCGCCAGCGCGAAGACCGCGTCCATGTCGTGCTCGACGAGCAATATCGTGAAGCGGCCCTTGAAGCTCCGCAACAGATCGATCATGCGCGCGGACTCGTCGCCGCCCATGCCGGCGGTAGGCTCGTCGAGCAGCAGCAGTCTGGGCGCCGTCGCCAGCGCCATGGCGATCTCGAGCTGGCGGCGCTCGCCGTGGCTCAACGTCGCGGCCACATCGTCGGTCCGGTCGCTCAGGCCGACGAGCCCGAGGTATTCGGCGGCGGGCTCGATGAGCGCGTCGTCGCTCGCCGCGTCCCTCCAGAAGCGGAACGAGTGACCGGCATGGGCCTGGACGGCGAGAGCCACGTTGGCTGCCACCGTGAAGTCGAGGAACACGCTGGTGATCTGGAACGACCGCGCGATGCCGAGGAGCGCGCGGGCATGGACCGGGCCGCGGGTGATCGACTGGCCGGCGAAGAGGATCCGGCCCCGGTCGGGGCGTATCTCGCCGCTGATCTGGCCGACGAGGGTGGTCTTGCCGGCGCCGTTGGGGCCGATGACGGCGTGGACCTCGCCCTCGACGACGTCGAGGGTGACCGAATCGGTCGCCGTCAGCCCACCGAAGCGTTTGGTCAGACCCCGGAGGCGCAAGATCGGTTCACCCACGGCGGCGCTCCAGGGCGCGCAGGGCTCCGGCGATGCCGCCCCGGGCGTAGACCGCCACCAGGACCAGCAAGGGGCCGAAGACGATCTGCCAGTGCTCGGTGACGCCCGAGAGGAACTCCTCGACGAGCACCAGGACGGCGGCGCCGTAAAGCGGGCCGAACAAGGTGCCCATGCCGCCCAGGACGACCATGATGATGAGGTCGCCGGAGCGCGTCCAGTGCATCATGTCGGGGCTCACGAAGTCCGTGCGGTTGGCGAGCAGCACGCCGGCGACGCCGCAGATCGCGCCGGCTACCGTGAAGGCCACGAGCTTGTAACGGTAGACCGGGATGCCGATGGCGGCGAGGCGGCGCTCGTTCGACCGCGCGCCGCGGATCACCAGGCCGAAGCGCGAGGCGACCAGGCGTTTCGTCCCGTAGAGGGTGGCGAGCAGCAGGGCGAGGACGAGATAGTAGAACCGGGTGTTGTCGTTGATGTCGAGGACGTCGCCGAAATCGCTCCGCATGTAGAGGGAGAGGCCGTCGTCGGCGCCGTAGACCTCGAGGCCGACGCCGACGAAGTAGAGCATCTGCCCGAAGGCCAGCGTGATCATGATGAAGTAGACGCCGCGCGTGCGGATGCTGATGGCGCCGATGACCAGCGCCGCGAGGGACGAGGCGGCGATGGCGAGCGGCACGTGCAGGAAGCCGTTGGCCAGCCAGTCGATACCGTCCTCGACGGCGTGGAAGGCGCCGATGCCGACGACGTAGGCGCCGATGCCCATGTAGGCGGCGTGGCCGAAGCTCACCATGTTGCCGAAGCCGAGGATGAGGTTGAGGCTGATGGCGGCGATGGCGAGAATCATCAACCTGAGACAGAGGCCCAGATAGAAGGGTTCCCGCAGGGCTTCGGTGATCGGCGGCACGATGGCGAGTGCCACGATCGACCCGGCGGCCACGGCCGTGCCGACCGGGATGCGCACGGCTCAGCGCCCCCGCGGCGGGAACAGGCCCTGGGGACGGATCGCCAGGATGGCCGCCATGAGGATGTAGATCAGCATTGACGACATGGCCGGACCGGCCGTCTCCGCCGTCTGGTTGGCGAGGAAAAGGCGCAGGAGGTCGGCGAGGAAGGCCCGTCCGACGGTGTCGATCAGGCCGATCAGGACGGCGGCGACGAAGGCGCCGCGGATCGAGCCGATGCCGCCGATAACGATGACCACGAAGGCCAGGATCAGGATGGTCTCGCCCATGCCGGTCTGCACGGTGAGGATGGGCGCCGCCATCAGGCCGGCGAGCGCGGCGAGCACCGTGCCGAGGCCGAACACGAGCGTGTAGAGGAGCTGGATGTCGACGCCCAGCGCGCCCGCCATCTCGCGGTTCGAGGCGCCGGCGCGGATGAGCATTCCGACGCGCGTGTGGCTTACCAGCGCGTACAGGCCGCCGGCGACGACGAGGCCGACGACGATGATGGCGATGCGGTAGGCGGGGTAGGGGACGCCGGGCAGGAGCTCGACGCTCGTCTCGAGGAACGCCGGGAGAGGCAGGTCGAGTCCCGCCGGTCCCCAGACGATGCGCGCGAGTTCGTTGAAGAAGAGGATGAGCCCGAAGGTGGCGAGGACCTGGTCGAGATGGTCCCGGGAGTAGAGCGTGCGCAGCGCCACGACCTCGACGAGGATGCCGAGCAACAGCGCCGCGGGCAGCGCCAGCAGCGCGCCGAGCAGGAACGAATCCGTCCAGCCGGCGAACGTCGTGGCGAAGTACGCGCCCATCATGTAGAGCGAGCCGTGCGCCAGGTTGACGAGGTCCATGATGCCGAACACCAGCGTCAGCCCGGCCGCCAACAGGAACAGCAGGATGCCGAGCTGCAGGCCGTTCAGGCACTGCTCGAGGAGGAGGATCCAGTCCATTTTCCGCTATTGGGTCGCCCGGCGCCCTTTCCCCCGCGTGGCGCCGCCGCGCGGGTTTCGCAAGAATGGGGCGCTTCTCGGGTAAGCGCCCCCGAATCCGCGAAACGCGGACGCGCCCTACCAGGACATCTTGCAGTCCTTGGCGTAGGTGTCCTGGTGGTTCTCGAGGACCGTCGACACGATCTCGGTCGTGAAGTTCCCGTCCGCGTCCTTGACCACGTGGCGCAGGTAGAAGTTCTGGATCGGGAAGTGGTTGTTGCCGTATCTGAACGGGCCCCGCACCGATTCGAAATCGGCCTTGCGCATGGCGGCGCGCATCCCGTCGCGGTCGCCGAGATCGCCATTCACGGCCTCGACGGCGCTCTTGATCAGGAACACCGTGTCGTAGCTCTGGGCCGCGTAGAAGGAGGGATAGCGCCCGTACTTCTCGCGGTACCCCGAGACGAACCGTCGGTTGGCCGGGGTATCGAGGTCCGGCGCCCAGAACTGGGTCATCAGGCTGCCCTCGGCCTGGTCCTTGAGCAGCGGCAGGTTCATCGAGTCCACGGTGAACACCGAGTAGAGCGGCACGGTCCCCTTGAGGCCCGATTGCTGGTACTGCTTGAAGAACTGGGTGCCGTGCTTGCCGGGATAGAAGACGAAGAGCGCGTCCGGCTTGGCCGCGCGGACCTTGGCCAGCTCGGCCGAGAAGTCGAGCTGGTCCGGGAACCTGGTCAGGTCCTTGGCGACGATCTCGCCCTTGTAGGTGCGCTCGACGCCGGCCACCATGTTCTTGCCGGCGGCGTAGTTGGGCGCCATGACGTAGAGCGACCCGACGCCCCGCTGGTTCAGCACCTCGCCCATGGCCATCGGTGTCTGGTCGTTCTGCCACGAGGTCGAGAAGAAGTTCTCGTCGCAGAGCTTGCCGGCGAGCTGCGAGGGGCCGGCGTTGGAGCTGATCAGGAACGTGTCGGCGTCGACCGCGGTCTTGTAGGACGCGAGCAGCACGTGGCTCCAGATGTAGCCGGCGACGAAGTGCGCCTTGTCCTTCTGGATCAGTTTCTCGGTCTTCTGCTTGCCGGTCTCCGGCTTGAAGCCGTCGTCCTCGTAGATCACCTCGACGTCGAGGCCGGCCATCTTGCGGCCGATGTGGTCGAGGCCGAGGTCGACCGCGTCCCGCATGTCGCGGCCGATGACGCCGGCGCCGGTGGTCAACGTGGTGACGAAGCCGATCTTCACCTTGTCGGCGGCGGCGGGGCTCGCCAGCAGCGCTCCGGCAGCCGCGAGTCCCATGAGTTTACGGAACATCTCCGAGTCCTCCCGTTCTCCCCTAGCCAGTGACGCGCCTCGCGCGCCTTCGGCGCATGAGGCGACAGGGATGTTAGCCGATCCCGGGGGAATGCCCAATGGAAGGAATGCCCAAGCCCTTGGCGGGCGAACCCCGGTCGGATATCTTGTCTGGCAGCCAGCCGGGGCCAGGGGAATACCTCCGTTGGGGCAACGCAAGGTGGAAGGAGGTTCCGATGCCGAAGATCGTGCCGTATGCCGGACCGTCGCCGCGGCCGGAGCGAGGCGACCGATGAAGACGCACGCGCGTGTCGTCGTCGTCGGCGGGGGCGTCATGGGGGCGGGGATCCTCTACCATCTGACCAAGGAGGGGTGGTCGGACGTGGTCCTGGTGGAGAAGGGCGAGCTCACCTCCGGCTCCACGTGGCACGCCGCCGGGCTGGTTCCGCATTTCATCGCCAGCCTCAACATGGCCAAGGTCCACTACTACGGCTCCCAACTGTACCAACGGCTCGAGGCGGAGACCGGACAGGCGACCGGCTGGCATGGCTGCGGCGCGATCCGCCTCGCGACCAACCAGGACGAGGCGGACTGGTTTCACTACGTTCAGGGCGTGCTGCGCTGCATCGGCGCGGAGTGCCATCTGATCGGCCCGTCGGAGATCGCCGACCTCCACCCGCTGCTGGATACCGATGGCGTCGTGCTCGGCGCCTACACGCCGGGCGACGGTCACACCGACCCCGCCGGCAGCACGATGGCGATGGCGGCCGGCGCGCGTGCGGGAGGGGCCGAGATCTACCTCCGCAACCGGGTCGTCGACATCGGCCGGCGGGCCGATGGAAACTGGGACGTCGTCACCGAGCAGGGCACGATCGTCGCCGAGCATGTGGTCAACGCCGCCGGCGGTTTCTCGCCCCAGGTCGGGGCCATGGTCGGCATCGACGTCCCGATCGTCAACATCGTTCACCAGTACCTGGTGACCGAGAGCCTCGACGCCGTGTCGGCCCTCGACAGGGAGCCGCCGGTGGTTCGCGACCCGCGGGCCTCGTGCTACTACCGCCAGGAACGGCAGGGCCTGATCATCGGCCCCTACGAGACCGACGGCGCCCAGCCGTGGGCGCTCGACGGGATCGACTGGTCGTTCGACACCGAGCTGCTGCCGCCGGATATCGACCGCCTGGTTCCGTGGCTGGAGCTCGCGGCCAAGCGCATTCCGGCGTTCGAGAACGCCGGCATCGCGCGGGTCGTCAGTGGCCCCATCACCCATACGCCGGACGGCGGGTTCCTGATCGGGCCGGCCCCGGGTCTGCCGAATTTCTGGATGTGCTGCGGTGCCGGCATCGGTATTACCCAGGGCCCCGGCGCCGGCAAGTATCTGGCGCAGTGGATGGTCCACGGCCAGACCGAGATCAACGTGCGCGAAATGGAGACAAGGCGTTTCGGCGAATGGGCGGGCAGCGGCTATTGCGTGCCCAAGGCCGTGGACGAGTACCACCGGATGTATCAGACGCATTTTCCGGGTGAATTTCGCGAGCCGGGCCGGCCAGTGAAAACCACGCCGGTCCACGGCAGGCTCGCGGCGCGCGGCGCCGTATTCGCCGAAACGTTCGGCTGGGAGCGGGCGAAGTGGTTCGCCGCCCCCGGCGTCGAGGAGCGTTACAGCTTTCGCCGCACGAACTGGTTCGAGCCGGTGGCCGAGGAATGCAGGGCGGTGCGTGAGCGCGTGGGCGTGGTGGACCTCTCGAGCTTCGCCAAGTTCGACGTCACCGGTCGCGACGCCGCTGCGTTCCTCGACCGCGTCATCGCCAATCGCGTGCCGCGGCGAGACGGCCGTATCATCCTCGCGCACGCGCTCACCGAGCTCGGCGGCATCGAGTGCGAGTTCACGGTGACCCGGTTGGGCGAGAACCGCTTCTACCTCCTTTCGGGCGCCGTCGCCCGGATCCACGACCGCGACTGGCTGGCGCAGCACAGGAACCGGGCCGAGGACGTCGCGGTGGAGGACGTGACCGACGACTACGCCGTCCTGGCGTTGAGCGGCCCGCGCTCGCGAGAGCTGCTGGCCAGGCTGACCGACGCCGAGCTCGACAACGAGGCTTTTCCATGGTTGTCGGCGCGCGAGATCGAAATCGCGGGAATCCCGACCCGGGCGCTCAGGGTCTCCTACGCGGGCGAGCTCGGCTGGGAGCTTCACCACCCGATGGCCGACATGGAAGCGCTGTACGACGCCGTGATGGCCGCCGGCGAGGAGTACGGCATCGCCGACTTCGGCCTGTACGCCCTGAACTCGCTTCGCATGGAGAAGGCCTACAAGGCCTGGGGGCTGGAGTTGACGACCGAGATCACGCCGGTCGAGGGCGGTCTGGACCGGTTCGTCGATCTGGACAGCCCGTTCATCGGCCGGGACGCAGTGGCCGGACGTGCCGGCAGGGACACGGGCAGTCGCGTGGTCTATCTTTCCGTGGACGCCGTGGACGCCGACGCCCACGGGAACGAGCCGGTCTACGCGAACGACCGCGTCGTGGGCCTCACCACCAGCGGCGCCTACGGGTACGCCGCGCGCCAGAGCATCGCCTTCGCCTTCGTCGAGGCGGACTGGTCGGGGTCCGGCACCGGGCTCGAAGTCGAGATCCTGGGCCGCCGGTGCGCCGCCAGGGTGCTCGACGCGCCGCTGTACGATCCGCTGAACCGGCGGCCGAGAGCGTAGATCCGGCCCGCCCCGGACCGGCGAAAAACCCGTCATCCTCTTCCCGCCGCCACGGCTCGACAAAGACCGTCATGCGGGAACGAATCGTATTGACGGCGGTCGATTCTTGGGACGATGATCGCGCCGTGCGCGAAAGGCGCAGTTGTGGGGGGAGTGTCCTGGAATGACCGAGATCGCAACGATGGCCGAGTTCCGCTTTGGTGCCCGTTATCGCAAGTCGCCCTTTTTCGAAGCCACGCGCCGTGCCGGGGCCCGGTCGTGGGGCATCTATAACCACATGTACCTTCCGGACTACTACGACGATCCGGTCGAGGAGTACCGGAGTCTGACCAACGACGTCACGCTGTGGGACGTAAGCGTCGAGCGTATCGTCGAGATCACGGGACCGGACGCGTCCGAGTTCACCAACCGGCTGACGTCCCGGGACCTGACCAAATGCGCGGTGGGGCAGGGCAAGTACGTGCTGATCACGGCCGAGGACGGCGGCATCGTCAACGAGCCCGTGCTGCTGCGATTGGGCGAGAACCAATGGTGGCTCGCGCTCTCCGATTCCGATGCGGGCCTGTGGGCGCGCGGCTATTCGGTGGGTTCGGGGCTGAACGTGAAGGTCCGCGAACCCGAGGTCTATCCGGTCCAGGTCCAGGGCCCGAAATCCAAGGAGGTGATGACCGCCCTGTTCGGCGATTCGGTCATGGACATCCGCTATTACTGGACCATGGAGACCGACCTCGACGGGATTCCGGTGGTGATCAGCCGCACCGGCTGGAGCGCCGAGATCGGGTTCGAAATCTACCTCCGCGACCCGAGCCGCGGCGACGAGTTGTGGGAGCGGATCATGGAAGCGGGCGCGCCGCACCGCATCCGGCCGATCGCGCCTTCGCAAATCCGCCGTACCGAGGCCGGAATGGTCCGCTACGGTGCCGACATCACCATCGAGAACAATCCGTTCGAGGTCATGGGGCTCGAGCGGCTGGTGGAAGACCAGAGCGCGGACTACATCGGCAAGGAAGCGCTGATGCGGATCAAGGCCGAGGGCGTGAGCCGGAAGCTGGTCGGCTTCGTGCTCGACAACGACGAACGGGTCCAGGGATTGCCGAACGTGGCGCCCGCCTTCAGGGATGGCGAGGAGGTCGGCAGCATCACCGGGATCGTCTGGTCGCCGCGCATGGAACGGAACATCGGCTTCGTCTGGGTTCCGATCGGGCTTGCGGGTCCCGGCAACACGCTCGAGGTCCGCACCTTGACCGGTACCGCCACGGGCCGGACGGCGGCGATTCCCTTCTTCGATCCCAGGAAGGCCGTGCCCAGCCAGAGCCTTTCCGCCAGTTGAGCCGGTTTCGCGGCGGCGCGCCCGCGCCGCCGCGCGCTCACAAACCCATCAGCGCCTTGATCGACCGCGTCAAGGAATGGTCGGGGTCGGCAAGGCGATCCGTGACGGCGAAGTGGTGGTCGTCTTCGACCTCGACGTACTCGCACGCCAGTCCCAGCGCCCGGCACTTTTCGGCGAAGTCCTTCGACTGACGCCGGAACGACGCCGTTTCGCCGCCGCCGACGGCGCAGATCGCCGAACCGCGGAAATGAAGCGGCAGATGCTGGGGGCTGTTGGCCGTGGCCGTTTCCCGGGTCAGCCGGATGACCGGCTGCAAATTCGTATGGCGATGCGGCTCGACGTCGAACAGGCCGCTGATCGGCGCCGCGCCCTTGATCAGGTCGGCGGGGAGTCCGAACCGGTCGCTCCAGTCGGTGGCCATCATCATGCCCGTCAAGTGCCCGCCCGCGGAATGGCCGCTCACGTGGATTCGGTCCGGGTCGCCGTTGTATTCGGCGACGTGCTCGCGCGCCCAGACGACGGCATGACGGATCTGGTCCACGATCTCGGGGATCGTGACATCCGGACACAGGTCGTAGTTCGGCAGCACCGCCGCGGCGCCGGCGGCCACCATGGGGCCGGCGACCTCGCTGTAGATGCGCTTGTCGAGTTGATACCAGTAACCGCCGTGGATGTAGAAGAACACCGGCGCGCCCGGTTGCGCGGCCGGAAAGATGTCGAGGGTCTGCTTCACGCTGTCGCCGTAAGGCACGTCGAGGCGGCAGGCCAGCTCTTCCCGGGCGAGCGCGCTGCGCTTCGCCGCCCTCTCCAGGAACCGGTCGGCGTCGGGAATCGTGAGCCGGGCGCGGTATTCGAGATTCAGGGCGTCCCGCTGGGCCTCGGTCATGGTTTCGAAACTCATCGCTACCGCTCGCAAGTTGGTGTTGGTGTCGAAGACGCGCCGAAAACTTCCCGCGCCGTCTTCTGACGCTCCGCCTTCTCCGGCGGATCGTCGGCCACGCCGGAATGCTATCGTCGCGCCGGGCGGCCGGAAAGGTCGCCGCGCGTGCGGCGGCGGCGTATGGGCCTTATGGTTGGGGTGATCGCTGAACGGGGAATGCGATGACGAACGCGACCGCGGAACTGGCCCGCCGCATCCGGCTCGGCGAGGACTCGAGCCTGGAGCTCGAGGACGTCCGTCTTTCCGGCGGCCGCGTCACGGCCCCCGACCGGGGCGCCTTCGCCGACGAGCTGGCGGCCATGGCCAACGGCCGGGGCGGAACGGCGGTCCTGGGGGTGGACGACAAGACCCGGCGGGTCCGTGGCATCCCGCTGGAGAGTCTGGACACGGTGGAGCGTTGGGCTCACGAGATATGCAACGACTCGGTGAATCCGCCGCTCGACGCGGATATCCTCAAGATGGAACTCGAAGACGCGGACGGACGGCTCGCGCCGGTGTTGCGCGTCGACGTCGCGCGCGGCCTGTTCGTGCACCGGAGTCCGGGCGGATATTTCCTGAGAATCGGTAGTTCCAAGCGCGAAATGGCGCCGGACGTCCTGGAGCGGTTGTTCCAGGAGCGCAGCCAGAGCCGGATGATCCGTTACGACGAGTCCATCGTCCCGGCCACCACGCCCGACGATCTGGACTACGCGCTCACGCGGCGTTTCTTGCTGGAAGACACCGACGGCGCGCTCTCGGGTTCATCGCCCGGTACTTCCCGCGAAGCGTATGAAAGTGCGTTGTGCAAGCTGCGTATCGTCGGTTCCGACACGGACGGGAACGCGCGGCTGACGCTCGCCGGCGTCCTCCTCTGCACGCGGGAGCCGCAACGCCAGCTTCCTCACGCGTACATACAGGGCGTCGCCTACGCCGGCGAGCGGACCGACGCCGAATACCAGACCGACGCGCGCGATATCGGCGGGCCACTCGACGAACAGGTCCGCGAAGCACTGCACTTCGTGCGGCGGAACATGCTGGTGCGGGCGGCCAAGGAGACCGCGCGGGAGGAACGACCCCAGTTCGGCGAACGGGCCGTGTTCGAGGCGCTCGTGAACGCCGTGGCCCATCGCGACTATTCGATGCCCGGCGCCCGCGTGCGCCTGCACATGTTCGGCGACCGCCTCGAACTCTATGTTCCCGGCGCGCTGACCAACACGATGACCCCGGACAGCCTGCACCTGCGGCAGTCGAACCGGAACGAGCTGATCGTGTCCCTGCTGGCGCGCTGTCCAGCGCCGTCCGGTGTCGGACGCACGCGGCTGATGGATCGGCGCGGCGACGGGGTGCCGATCATCCGCCGGGAATGCCGGGAGCTGTCTGGACGGCCGCCGGAATACAGCCTGATCGACGACAGCGAACTGCGACTGGTGATCCGGGCCGCGCGATAGGAAGCGGACATGACGGACAGCAAGCGGATCGTCTGCCTCGCGAACTCCCGCAAGCTCTCGGGCCGGTGCGTCGCGGGCCGTGAGTGGAGCGCCGGGCGCGGAGCGGGAAGCTGGATTCGGCCCGTAAGTGCCCGCAAAGGCCAGGATGTGTCCGAATACGAGCGCCAATACGAGGACGGCGGCGACCCCCGGGTGCTCGACATCGTCGACGTCCCGGTTCTGGAGCCGCGACCGGGTGGCTGGCAAACGGAAAACTGGTTGCTCGATCCGGAGTGCTACTGGCGGAAGGAGGGAAAATACTCCTGGTTCGACCTTTCCGGTCTTGTGGATCCCGTCGAGCCGTTATGGCACCATGGACATGGCACCTATAACGGGCGGAACGACAAGATCCCAACCGAGTCGATGGCCTCGGTATCCGGTTCGTTGCGTCTGATTCACGTGGACCGGCTCGAGCTCCACGTGTTCGCGCCAGGCGAGGCCTTCGGCAACCGGAAGCGGCGGGTGCAGGGGCGGTTCTCCCATGCCGGCGTGGATTACTGGCTGTGGGTGACGGACCCCGTCTACGAGCGGACCTATCTCGCGAAACTCGATGGCGTCCATGAAATCCGCGATTGTTACCTGACCATCAGTCTCGGAGAGCCGTATCAGGGGGCTTGTTACAAACTTGTCGCCGCGATCATCGAATGCGACCGCCGGTAGCGGGCCGACCATGGACATGACGAACGACCCGATCTTCACCATCGGCCATTCCAACCATTCCCTGGAGGACTTTCTGGCGTTGCTGACGAAGCGTCGCGTCGCTGTCGTGGCCGACGTGCGTTCCGCGCCCTGGAGCCGCTTCAACCCGCATTTCGGCCGCGAGGCGCTCGCCGCCGCGCTCGCGGCGCGCGGCATCGGCTACGACTATCTCGGGCGCGAGCTCGGCGGGCGCCCGGACGATCCCGCCTGTCACGACGAAGATGGACGCGTCGACTACGAGCGCGTCGCGGGAACGCGCCGGTTCCGGGACGGGATCGCGCGGGTGGCGCGGAGCGCTGCCGAACGCCGCGTCGCGCTCATGTGCGCGGAGAAGGAGCCGCTGGATTGCCACCGGACGCTGCTCGTCGCGCCGGCGCTCGACGGCGAGGGCTTTCGCGTGGAGCACATCCTCGCCGACGGAGGGATCGAGCCGCACGGGGCGTCGATGGACCGGTTGATGGCGTCGTTCGATCTCGACCCCGACGGTGACTTGTTCCGCTCGCGCGACGAAACGGTCGCGCGGGCGATAAGGCTGCGGGCCCGTCGCATCGCGTTCGCCGGCGGGCCCCCGTCCCGCGACACGGCCCGATTTGGAGATTCGGCGGAGACCGATTAGTATGGCGTCACCAACCGAGGTTCGCCGCGTGGGCGGACCGACAAGGAAACGATGCGCAAAACAGGGAGAGATGCGATGTCGAGAATATCGAAACTGGTGCTGGCGGCTCTCGCGGTCGCCGGCTTCGCGAAGGGTGCCGACGCGGCCTGCGGCAAGGTGACGATCGCCGAGATGACGTGGGCGTCCGCCGCGGTTGCCACCCACGTCGAGGATATCATCCTTTCCACGGGTTACGGCTGCCAGTCGGAGATCGTGCCCGGCGACACGGTGCCGACGGTCACCTCGATGACGGAGAAGGGCGAACCCGACGTCGCGCCCGAGATCTGGATCAACTCGGCGCGCGAGGTGGTCGAGAAGGCGGTGGACGAGGGCCGTCTCAAGATCGCCGGCGAAATTCTGTCCGACGGCGGCGAGGAAGGATGGTGGGTTCCGGACTACGTGATCGAGGAGAACCCGGATCTGACCACGTTGCAGGCGGTGCTGAAGCGGCGCGACCTGTTTCCCGACAAGGAGGAGCCGGGCATGGGCCGCTTCTATACCTGCCCGGCGGGCTGGGCCTGCGAGATCATCAATAACAACCTCTACAAGGCCTATGGTTTGAAAGACGCCGGCTTCACCCTCTTCAACCCCGGTTCCGGCGAGGGCCTGGCGGGCGCGATCGCCGGCGCCTACGAGCGGCGGCAGCCGATCTTCGCCTATTACTGGGCGCCGACAGCGTTGCTCGGCCAGTACCCGATGGTCAAGCTCGGCGGAATGACGCACGACATGGAAAGCTGGTCGTGCACGACCGACAAGGACTGCGCCGATCCGAAGCCGAACATGTACCCGAAGTCGGTGGTCATGACCGTGGTCACGAGCAACTTCGCGGAGGCGGCGCCCGAGGCGTTCGAGTTCGTCTCTCGCGTGTCCTGGTCCAACAAGTTTCTGAACAGCTTGCTGGCCTGGAAGGACGAGAATC
Organism: uncultured Alphaproteobacteria bacterium; assembly: GCA_958295725.1. GTDB lineage: Bacteria > Pseudomonadota > Alphaproteobacteria > UBA2966 > UBA2966 > UBA2966. Next base: position 681,864 of record OY282368.1, read on the forward strand.
AGGCGACGCCGAGGGAAACCGCCGAGTATTTCCTCAAGAACCACGAGGACATGTGGAGCGCCTGGGTGACCGCGGACGTCGCGGCCAAGGTCAAGGCGGCCCTGTGAGTCGACGGGACGCGGCGGCGCGGCGGGCGCGCCGCCGCCGACCCTCCAGACGGGGTTGAGACGTGGCCGACTGGCTCCAGAGCTTCCCGACCCTCGACGAGGGGGCGCTACGCGCTCTCAAGAAGTCGATCGACGCCGGATATCGCGCGTTCTCAAGGAACTACGGCGACGCGATCGAGAGCTTTTTCGATCCGCTGCTCTACGTTCTGATCTGGTTCGAACGGTTGCTCCTCGGCGCGCCCTGGTGGCTGGTGATGGGGGCGGTTGCCGGGTTGTGCTACGCGTCGAGCCGCGGCGTCCGGCTGACCGTCGCCGTCGCCGTCGCGTTCTTCGTCATCGGCTATCTTGGCATGTGGGACGACACCATGCGGACGCTCGCGATCATCTTCGTCGCGACGGTGCTGGCCATCGCCATCGGCATTCCCCTCGGAATCGCGATGTCGCGCTCGAACCACGTGCAGGCGTTCATGTTGCCGATCCTCGACGTCATGCAGACGATGCCCATCTTCGTCTACCTGATCCCGGTGGTGATGCTGTTCGGCCTCGGCAAGATACCCGGGCTGATCGCCGTGGTGATCTACGCCGTGCCGCCGGTCATCCGGCTCACCAATCTCGGTATCCGTCTGGTCGACAGGGAGGTCCTGGAGGCCGCCGACGCCTTCGGCGCCGGCGCCCGGCAGAAGCTCTTCGGCGTTCAGCTGCCGCTGGCGTTGCCCAACATCATGGCCGGGGTCAACCAGACCATCATGATGGCGCTTTCGATGGTGGTCATCGCCTCCATGATCGGCGTCAAGGGCCTCGGCCAGCCGGTGCTCCAGGCGGTCACCAACCAGTATTTCGCCCTCGGCCTGTTCAACGGCGCGGCGGTGGTGGGGCTGGCGATCGTGTTCGACAGAATCACCCAGAGCTACGGCCGGCGCATACAGGCCGAGCGGGAAGCGCGGTCATGACCGGCGCCGACGGCATCCACATCGGCGGGTTGTACAAGGTCTTCGGCGGCGGTCCGGCGTCCGTGATGCCGCTCGTGCGCGACGGCGTCACCAAGCAGGAGTTGCTGGAGAACCACGGCCACGTGCTGGGTTTGCGCGATATCAACTTGAGCATCGCGCCGCGCAGCATCCAGGTCGTCATGGGACTCAGCGGGTGCGGAAAATCGACCCTGGTGCGCCACATCAACCGGCTGATCGACCCCACCGAGGGCGAGGTGTGGATCGACGGCGAGGACGTGCTCGCGCTCGACCGGGCGGCGCTGCGGCATCTCCGCCGGCACAGGATCAGCATGGTGTTTCAGCGTTTCGCGCTGTTCCCCCACCGCACCGTCATGGACAACGTGGGCTACGGCCTCGCGATGCAGGGCGTCTCGCGGGCCGACCGGGCCGAGCGCGCGGGACGCTGGATCGAGCGTGTCGGTCTCGCGGGCTACGAGGACTCCTACGCGCACCACCTGTCGGGCGGGATGCAGCAGCGCGTCGGGCTCGCGCGCGCCCTCGCGACCGACGCCGAGATCATGCTGATGGACGAGGCCTTCAGCGCGCTCGATCCGCTCATCCGCTCGGACATGCGCACGCTTCTTCTGGAGCTGCAGAAGGAGCTGCACAAGACCATCGTGTTCGTCACCCACGACCTCGAGGAAGCCATCGAGATCGGCGACCGCATCGCCATACTTCGCGACGGCGGGATCGTGCAGAACGGCGATTCCCAGGATATCGTTCTGCGCCCCGCCGATGACTACATCGCCGAGTTCATCCAGGGCATCAATCGCGGCCGCGTCGTTCGCGTCGGCTCGATCATGGGACCCGTGGAATCCGGTCTGGACGGGCCGGACTGCTCCCTCGACGCGTACCTGGAGGATGCGCTGCCGGTGGTGGCACGAGCGCCCGGCAACGAGGCCCGGGTGGTGGATGCCGACGGGGCTCCGGTCGGCGCGATTTCTCTGGACCGCCTGATCGGCGCCGTCTCCGGGAACGACCCTCCGCGCGAGGCGCGATAACGCGAGGGCGGACGCCGCCGCTTGGCGCGCATCATCCGATTCCCGTCATGTCCGCGAATCTCTTTCCGGCGGTCTCCGATGGGACCAAGGACGCGCTTCCTCCAGCTGGCCGGCAAGGCGCAGCAGGAGCGCCTCGCCGCCGAGATCGGCGCCGAAGTGAACGCCTATCGGCAGGCCGTCCCCGGTCCAGTGCAGAGGCACCGACATCGCCGCGCCGCCACTCTCATTGAAGAGCGGCGTGAACGGGATCTCGTCGAGGAGTTGGCGGTCGATGTAGTCGTCGAGATCGTCGCCGGTCGTATCCATGAAGCCGAGCGGTAACGGCGGGCTGGCCATGGTGCTGGTCAACAGGACGTCGTAACGCTCGAAGAACGCGCCGAGAGTCCGGCCGATCCGGTGCATGCCCTGGATGGCCGCGTACAGGTCGGCGGCGCCGAGGAGCTGGCCTTCCCGCGCCCACAGCCAAGTGATCGGCTCCACGTCGTCGGCGCGGGGCTCGCGCCCAAGCGCCCGGCAACGCGCCGTCACCGTCGCCCAGAGATTGGCCGCGGCGACGACCCGCCAAGCGTCGCGCATCGCCGGTACGTCGATGTCGGGCCGCGCGGCCTCCACGCGGTGGCCGAGCTCCTCGCACAAGCGGGCCGCCGCCTCGGCGGCCGCGACGCACTCTGGATGGATGGCCCGGCCGTCGAACGTCTCGGTGGCGAGGGCGATCTTCAGCACGCCCGGGGCGACGCCGACCTGATCGAGGAAGGCGCCCCCGGCGGCGGGCGCGGCGTAGGGATCACCGGGGGCTGGACCGTGCGTGGCGTCCAGCAGCGCGGCGCTGTCGCGCACCGAGCGCGACACGCAATGGCCGGTCGACATGCCGCATAGTCCTTCGCCGAGATCGGGTCCCTGGGGCGTGCGCCCCCGTGTCGGCTTGAGGCCGAAGAGGCCGCAGTTGGCGGCTGGAATGCGGATCGAACCGCCGGCGTCGGTCGCGTGGACGAGGGGTGCCATGCCGGTCGCGACGGCCACCGCCGCTCCGCCACTCGACCCGCCCGGCGAGCGGGACCGGTCCCACGGGTTGCGGCAGGCGCCGTAAAGTCGGGGTTCCGTGGCGGCGCAGAGGCCGAACTCGGGAGTGTTGGTCTTTCCCAGGATCGCGAGGCCCGCGGCCCGCTGGCGCGCCACCAGGGTGCTGTCGTGATCGGGTGTGAAATCGGCAAACAGGCGGCTGCCGAAGGCGGTCGGCATTCCCTCGTGGAAGACCGCGAGGTCCTTGAGGAGAAACGGCACCCCCCGGAACGGCCCATCCGGCAGGCCGGCGGCGACTACCGCCCGCGCTCGTTCGTAGGCCTTGTGGACCACGGCGTTGAGCTCCGGGTCGATCTCCTCGATCCGCGCGATGGCGGCTTCGAGCGGCTCTTCGGGCGCGACCTCGCCCTCTCGCACGAGAGCGGCAAGGCCGAGGCCGTCGTGGGACGCATATTCTTCGAAATTCATCGGGGCATCGGGGGAGGCGGGAGTCCGGGATGCGACGGCGGTAACGACACGACTATACCGGCATCGGCGTGTCCGCTCCATCGCCTCGCGCGATCCGTCCGGTGACGCCGGTCGCGCGTCAGCGCATGAACCGGGCGAGGCCCATCAGGCGCAACAACAGATCGAAGACGAGCACGGTGACGATGCCCAGCACACCGATGGCGACGATCGAGACGATCATGCGGTCGGTCTGGAGCAGCAACCGGCTGTCCATGATGACGAAGCCGAGGCCGCTGGTGGAGCCGATGATCTCCACGGCCACGAGCGAGATGAACGACAATCCCAGCGACAGGTGCAGGGAACCGATGATGCCGCGGCTGGCCGATGGGATGACGATGTGCCGGAAGAGTCGCCAGCCGGACAGGCCCATGCACCGCGCGGCGCGGATCCGCGTCTGGTCCACCTGGCGGACTCCCGCGACCGTGCCGAAGGCGACCACGATCACCGTGAGGTAGGCGATCACGAGGTATTTCGAGAACTCGCCGATCCCGAACCATGCGATCGCCAGGGGCACGAACCCGATCGGGGGGACGGACCGTATGAAATCCAGGGGAACTTCGAGGAACGTCCACAGCGGACGGACGGCGCTCGCCGCGAAACCCAGGATCATGCCTCCCGACGCGCCGAACGCGAAGGCGACGAGGACGCGCCGCAGGCTATCCAGCGCGTGGGTGGGCAACTCCAGGCTCGCCATCATGTCGAGCAGCTTGGCAAGCAGGTCCTGCACGGGCGGCACGAGCGCACGATCGCCCGTGAGCCACGATACGAGCTGCCACAGAGCGATCAAGACGACGACGGACAGGATCTGTCGCGTGACGCGTCCGGAGACCGACGGCGGGAACACCGGTCAGCTCCCGTAAAGGGTCGTGCGGACGTAACGCCGCAACAGACGGTCCCTGACGAGCAGGAATACCTGGTTCAGCAGGACCCCCATCGCGCCGAGGCTCAGGAGGCCGACAAAGATGTCGTCGATGGCGACGTATTGGCGGCCCAGCAGTATGAAGTAGCCGACGCCTTCCGACGCGCCGATCATCTCCGCGCCGATCACCACCAGGACCGCGAAGCCCACCCCGAGGCGCAGTCCCGTCAAGATGCCGGGAGCGGCGGCCGGTACGATGACGCGGACGAACAGGCCGATCCCCTTCAGGCCGAAGCACCGTCCCGCGCGGACGCGGTCCGCGGGAATGGTCTCGATCCCGAGCGCCGTATTGTAGAGGACGACGATCGCCACGAGGTAGGCGATGAGAATGACCTTGGACAGCTCGCCAACACCGAACCACAGGATCATGAGCGGCACCAGTGCCAGCGGATTCACCGAGCGGAAGAAGCGGATCGGCAGAGAGAAGAAATCGCGCATGACGGGCACGGCGCCGATGACGCATCCGAGCACGATGCCGATCGCCGAGCCGACGGCGTAGCCGACGATCACACGCCCCAGGCTCGCCGCGACGTGCGTCCACAGTTCCCCGGTGCCCGACAGCTCCCGGAAGCGCGTGGCGACGTCGCTCGGCGGCGGCAGCAGCAGCGGATCGAGCCAGAAGCGGCCCGCCGTCTCCCACAGCGCCAGCAACAGCAGCAGGGAGGTTGCGCGAATGGCGGCGGTTCTCACTCGTCGCCCATCTCTTCGCGCATGAGCTCCTCGATCGACTTGTAGAGGCTTCCGAATTCGGGATTGGACGGATCGCGCGGCTCGGACACCCGGCACGGCATCTGGCTCTTGATCGTCGCCTCGGGCCCGGCCGTCATCACCGCGATGTGCGTACCGAGGAAGATGGCCTCCTCGATGTCATGGGTTACGAAGATGACGGTGCTCCCGGTCTCCCGCCAGATGTCGCGCACGGCGCGCTGAAGCCGTCGCCGTGTGATCGCGTCGAGTGCGCCGAACGGCTCGTCCATCAACAGGACCTGGGGTTCGAGTGCCAGCGCCCGCGCGAGCTGCAGGCGCTGTTTCATGCCGCCGGACAACTCGTCCGGGAACTTGCCGACGTGATCGGCGAGTCCCACCATGGACAGGTACCGGTCCACGACCGGGTCGCGCTCCGCCCGCCGCCGCCCCTGCGCTTTCATGCCGAACTCGATGTTCTGCCGCACGTCGAGCCACGAGAACAGGGCGGCGCCCGCCTCCTGGAAGATCACGAACCGGTCCGGCCCCGGCGCGATGATGGGTCGGTCCCGGTGCGCGACGGTTCCAGAATTGGCGGCCTCGAAGCCGGCGATCATGTTGAGGATGGTCGACTTACCGCATCCGCTCGGCCCCAGCAGGCAGAAGAAGCTGTGTTCCGGGATCGCGAGCTCGATGTCCTTCAGGACCCAGGGCCCGTCGTCGTGGAACCGCTTACTGGCGGCGGACAGCCTCAACACGGTCCGGATCTCGGGACGGCGCGGCCGCGCCGTCCCGCGCGGGAGCCCTATTCCGACAGCAGACTCGGGTCGACCGACCCGAGGATGTCCGTCGCGAATAGGGCCTTGAAGTCGACGGACTTCTCGATAATCCCCTGTTTCAGCGCCCAGTTCATCATCGTGGACATCTCTCCGGCGACCTCGTCGGTAAGATTGAGCCTCGGCTTCCACATGGGGAAGTACGCCTTGAACAGCGGTTCCTTGAGCCGGTAATAGCCCGCCAGGAGCTCCGTCTGCTCCGCCTCGGAGGCGTTGTCGATCCATTCCTTGGCCTCCTGAAGCACGGCCACGACCTTGCGCGTCGTCTCCGGGTTCTCCTCGATGAACTTCGTACCGGCGATGAACGAAGACCAGATCCGTCCCATGCCGACGGTGCTCTGATCGGCCAGGACCTTGATGTCCTGGCCCGGGAAAAGGCGGTCCCTCAAGAGGCCGAACGGCTGCCACACGGCCACAGCCGCCACGTCGCCGTTCTTCAGCGCCGCCATCTGGTCGCTGGGGGTGAGGTTGAGGAGCTCGACGTCGCCGAACGTCAGGCCGCCGCTTCGGAGATACCTGTCGAGCAGGAAAGCGGAATCGGACCGGGTCAGAAGACCGATCTTCCTGCCCTTGAGATCGGCGGGTCCGTCGATGTCCGGTCCGGACATGATGATCAACGCCTTTTCCGCGCCCGCCAGGGTGGACACGATCCTCACGTCCGCCCGCGACGCGAGAATGGACGTCGGCAGGAACGCGGTGACGACGAAATCCGCGCGACCGGCGCGAAAGCCTTCCATCGCCTCGGCGCCGGACGGGAAGTCCTGCACCTTCACGTTCAGCTCCGCCTTGTCGAACAGCTTCAGCAGCAGGGCGACGTGGATGGGCGCGGAGATCGGGAACGCCGCCGAGTTGATGCGGACGGTATCGACCTCCGCCCGGGCCGTCGGGGCCCCACCTGCCAGCACCGCGGCCATCAGGGCGACCAAGCCGTATCCCAGAAACCTGCGTCGTGCATTCATGGTTTTGTTGCCTCCACTGTGCGTGCCGTCATCGAAACGCGGTGATATGGGAAGCTTACCTGTCACGCCCCGAGACGGCAACGCGCGGCGGTGTCGAGTGTCGCTAGCACATGATGTGTCTGGTTTAGGTAGCACAGGAGTTGTTCGGTCAGGTGTCTCCGCAAGGGGGTGCCTGGATGAACCGGACAGCATGGCTACAAGAACGCAGGATGCAGAAGTTCGGGGATAAGCTGGACCGCTTGGTCGGTGCCGTCTCCGGGAACGACCCTCCGCGCGAAACACAATAACGCAAGGGCGGACGCTACTGCTCGGCGCGTAGCTTCGGAGACCGTGCGTCCCCGGAGGAAAAAGCCTCGACGCCTAGCTGGCCGAGACAGTGGAACAGGCCGCGTCGCGATAATAGACGGGAAGCAGGCCGCGCGCCCGGAATCGGCCCTATCGCTCCTTCAGACGAGCCTCAATTCTTTCGATGAGCCGCGGGATCGTCTTGTCTATAGCTTGGGGCATCCAGTTCGCCATCTCTTGCATCATCTTCGGCATCACCTCGATCGCCTTGCGCCCCACGTCACTCCGATGAAAAGCGAGCAGTTGCTTGAGCTCGTCTTCCGTGAAGTGTTTCGACATAAATCGTCCAGTGAACAATATCATCCCGGGATGAAGTTCCTCCACAGATTCGTCAATGATTTTGCGAAGGTCGGCCTCGGTTCTGGGATCTAGGTTGGGATACTCGGACCTGATCTGATCGATGATCATGTTGCCCAGAGACTGTTCGAGTACTTTATCGAACCGCATGATACGGAATATTTCAGCGACGACCGCTTGGCGAGCGGTCTCGTCGGCGCGGGCCGACGACGCCGCGAGGGCGACAACCAAGGTCCAAAGAACGACCCTGAGCGGACCCATCATTCGGCCTGTCCACGGTTGACCCGAGGGCAGACGTCCATCGGTAGGGCCTTTCCGATCAGTCGTCCACCAGATGGTGCACCGGCGCCTTCTCCATCTCCCAGTCGCCCGAGTCGGGGTTGTGCCGGCCAAGCGTGAAGACATGCCAGTCGTCGTCGTCGAGCTTGGGGTGGTCGCCGCGGTAGTAATAACCGGGCCAGCGCGTCTCCTCGCGGAACTTCGTGTGATGGGTCACCGATTCGGAGGTCCAGACGCGGTGGTGCAGCTCCCAGGTCCGCTGTAGCTGGTGCAGGTCCTCGGCGCCGATGTGGTCGAGGTCCTCGCGCAGCATCTCCAGCAGCTCGAGCCCGCGGTCGAGCATGGGTGCGTTGGTCATGTACTGGGTGGCGATGCCGCCGCAGTACTCGTCCATGATCTTCTCGAGGCGTTGCAGACCCTGCAATGGCGAGATGTAGCTCGGCGAGACGGTGCCGGCGACGATCTCGTTGCGGCCCACCTGGTAGGTCTCGAGCGGCCGGTAGACCACGGCCTTCAGCCTCTCGATCTCGGCGTTGTCGATTTGCGGCGTCTCGCCGAGGTCCTTGATGTAGTTGACCGCCGCCTTGCCGGCGATGCGGCCCTCGGTGAAGGAGCCGGACGAGAACTTGTGGGCGGTGCCGCCGCAGGCATCGCCGGCGGCGAACAGGCCCTCGACCGTCATCATGCGGTTGTAGCCCCAGCGGTAGTCCGCCGGCGCGTAGTCGTCCGGGCCGCTGGTCCAGGCGCCCGAGCACGTGGCGTGGGAGCCCATGACGTAGGGCTCGGAGGTGGTGAGCTCGGACATGCGCTCCTTGGGGTCGATGTTCTGCGAGGCCCAGACCACCGCCTGCCCGATGGTCATGCCGAGGAAGTTCTCCCAGCCGACCTGCTCCTTGTGCGGGTCCTGGAAGGCCTCGCGCGTCTCCATGTAGATGGGGCCGCGGCCGACCTTCATCTCCTGGATCATGGCGTGGTTGCGCAGGCACGTCGGCACCGGCTCCCTGTCGATGTAGTCGCCGACCATCCCCTTGAGATCGTCGTACCACTTCGACTCGTACTCTTCGTCGTAGGCGTTCTTGGTGTAGGTCTTGAGGTGCAGGAAGTAGGCGCCGACGGGGCCGTAGCCGTCCTTGAAGCGGGCCAGCACGATGCGGTTCTCCATCTGCGTCATCTTGGCGCCGATGGGAAGCGGCAGGCCGTAGGCCGAGGCGCTGCTCCACGGGGCGTACCACGTGCGCCCCATACCCTCGCCGATGGCGCGTGGGCGGAAGATGTGGGAGGCGCCGCCCGCGGCGACGATCACCGCCTTGGCCCGGAAGACGTAGAAGTCGCCGCTGCGGACGCTGAAGCCCACCGCCCCGGCGACCCTGTTGGGGTTCTTCCGGTCGGTGAGCAGGTGGGTCACCATGATCCGGTTGTAGGTCTCGTCCGCCGACTTCTGGGCGGCCTCGGCGATGATGGGTTTGTAGCTCTCGCCGTGGATCATGATCTGCCACTTGCCCTCGCGCTGGTAGCGCCCGGTCTCCGGGTCCCGCATCATCGGCAGGCCCCACTCGTCGAACTTGTGCACGGTGGCGTCGACGTGCCGCGCGATGTCGTAGCCGAGATCCTCGCGCACCAGCCCCATGAGGTCGTTGCGCGCGTAGCGGACGTGGTCCTCGGGCTGGTTCTCGCCCCAGTGCATGCCCATGTAGCAGTTGATGGCGTAGAGGCCCTGGGCGACAGCGCCGCTGCGCTCGATGTTCGCCTTCTCGACGACGACAACCTTCATGTCGCGTCCCCAGTGGCCGGCCTCGTAGGTGGCGCCGCAACCGCCGAATCCGCCACCGATGACGAGGACGTCGGCGTCGACGGTGATCGTCCGTTTCGTGTTGAACCAGGGCATGCGTTCAGGCCTTCTCCTTGCCCGCCAGGGTCGGCAGGGCGTCGATCTTCAGGGCGGCGGGCTCGTGCCAGAGATCCTGGGACTTGAATTCTTCCTCCGTCGGCGCCGGGAAGTCCTCGGGCTCCTCGATCGAGCCCCAGGGCGTGGTGCGGATGGGGGAGACGAAATCCTTCTCGCGGCCGTCGCGGAACTTGATCTTCCAGGAGATGGTGCCCTTCTCCGGCTCGCGGCGCACGCGGACGCTGTGGCCCAGCGGCGCGAAGTCGGCGTAGCCCCGGACGTCGATGGCGTGCTGCGGGCACATCTTCACGCAGGAATAGCACTCCCAGCACATGTTGGGCTCGATATTGTAGGCGCGGCGGTAGGTCTTGTCGATGTGCATGATGTCGGAGGGGCAAATGTCCACGCACTCTCCGCAGCCGTCGCAACGCGTCATGTAGACGAAAGTAGGCATCCGGTGGGCTCCTGGATTGGCGGTGTCGCGTCTAGAGAAGGGGCCGGTCGGCGGGGGGCGGCAGGTTGGTCGAGCCGTCCGCCTCCTCGACCCTCTTCTGGAAGGCCGCCGCGGGCTTGTAGAACATGTGGGAGAACTTGGACCACGGCACGCCGACAAAGAGCACCGTGCTGGCGATGACGTAGAGCGCCAGCAAGAAGTCGGCCTGGGTCAGGCCCCAGACGAAGCCGAGCGTGACGCTGGCCAGCAGCGAGACGACGAACAGGTCGGCGTGCGTCAGGCGGAAGGGCGAGTGGCCCTCCTTGGCCACGTCGACCCGGATGAAGAACCAGAACCAGTAGCCGCCCGCCATGACCAGCGCCGCGCCGAGGTACCAGAGGCCGGGCAGCCAGGCGGGGGTGGCCGCGTCCTTCGTCGGATAGCAGAACACCATGACGACGGTGGCGACGAGGTAGGCGATGAAGCCGTAGAACGACAGCAGGTGCGCGATTCGGCGCGGCGTCTTGCAGAATTCGCCCGAGGCGAGAACGTCGACCACAACCGTCCGCGCCGCCAGCGCGGCCGTCTCGCCGCCGCCGAGCGCCCGGGTCGCGCGTTTCTTCTTGGCCTCCCGATCCTGGAAGAAGTACCGGGCGCTCTTCTTGTGGATCATGTCGAAGAGCGTGCCGCCCGCGACGAACAGGGCCATGACGACGATGTACCACTGCATGACGGTGGGCGATACGGTCGCCGAAATCTCGGCGAAGGGATTGACGCTGAACATCGAAGCACCCCGATTGGTAGCCGGTTCGATTGTCGCGGGGACCCGAGGACCGCTGGCGGGTCAGCCATCGGCGCGGCCGCGCCGGGCGAACCCGGGATCGCGAGTATTGAGTAGTTTGGGAAGCGGGACCTTGTCAAGCCGCCGGGACGATTTTAGGGAAATCGGGCGGGGCGGGGGGCGTCTCCCTCATGCCGGCCCGTCGTAATAAGCCTGGAGGACCTCGATCACCTCGCGGCGGCTGAACTCCTCGGGCACGGTCTCGTGGTTGGCGAACATCTCGCGCAGGCGGGTGCCGGAGATCGAGAGCTTGGTTTCGGGCCCGTGCGGACAGGACCGGGCCTCGGCCGTGCCGGTCGCGACCTCGGCGGCGAAGGCGATCCGGGCCGCCTCGTCCGGCGGGTCGCCATCGCCCGGGTCGTAACAGGTCTTGCCCGTCGCCATGCCCGCGCACTTGTGGCAGAAGAAGGTGACGTCGATCTTGAGGGGCCGGATCTCCAGGTCGTCCGCGCCGAGCTCGTCGAAAACGTCCTGGGCGTCGAACGGCCCGTAGTAATCGCCGACGCCGGCGTGATCGCGGCCCACGACGAGGTGGGAGCAGCCGAAGTTCTGGCGGAAGAGGGCGTGGAGCAGGGCTTCCCGCGGCCCCGCGTAGCGCATCTCGATGGGATAGCCCGCCTGGATCGCCGTGCCCGGCGCGAAGTGGTTCTCCACCAGCCTGTCGATGGCCTCGACCCGGACGTCGGCGGGAATGTCGCCGGACTTGAGCGCGCCCAGGACCTGATGGATCAGCACGCCGTCGCAGACCTCGATCGCGATCTTGGCGAGGAATTCGTGGCTGCGGTGCATGGGATTGCGGGTCTGGAAGGCCGCCACCCGCGACCACCCTTTCTCCCGGAACAGCGCGCGGGTCTCATCGGGGCGCAGGTAGAGGCCCTGGTAGGTCTCGGGATAGTGGCTCTCGCCGAAGGCGACGACGGGACCCGCGAGATTGACTTCGGGCTGGGCCATGACCTTCTCCACGCCGGGGTGCGCGGGATCGGTCGTGCGGAAGACGCTCGCGCATTCCAGCTCCCGGTCGATGGCGTACTTCTCGTCGACGGTGAGCGCGCCGAGCACCTCGCCCGACTCCGCGTCCACGAGCGCGACCTCCTCGCCGTCGCCGATCGACTCGGCGAGGGGTCGTTCGCACGAAAGAGTGATGGGGATGGGCCAGAAGGTGCCGTCGGCGAGCCTCATGTCGACGCAGGCGCCGCGCCAGTCGTCGCGCCCCATGAAGCCGTCGAGCGGCGTGTAGGCGCCCATCGCCAGCATCAGCAGGTCCGATGCCTCGCGGCTCGAGACTGGAACCCGTTTGAGGGACCGGGCCCGTTCGAGGCCGGCGGCGCGCTCCGGCTCGGGCGCCCGCAGCGGCTTCAGGGCGCCCCTGCCGTGGGGGTTGACCAACCGGGACATTCGCTCTCCTTCTCTCTCGCGGCGCGCGGCCGAAGGCGCCGTCTCGGGACGGCGTGGCCCGTTGTAGCAAACCCGGCCCGCCGTGCGCCATGCGCGGCCGTCGACCGACCGGGAGGGGACGAGCGGTCCGACCCGAGCACGCCAGGAATGAATCGCGGGTGCGTGTCGACCGCGAGATCCGGCCGTTGACCGGTCGCGCCGCCCGAGGGCCGAGGCGGGCCGCTACTCCGCTGCCTGCCGCTCCGAGTCCGTGACCTCCAGGTCGAGTCTGACCTCGATCGGCGTCTGGAGCGAATCGAGCACCGGGCAATGCGCGTCGACCCTGTCCCGCAGGCGCCGGACGTCCTCCGGGCCGGCCGGCGTGTCCAGGGTCACCGTGCCGGTCACCCGCCGCAGGCCGGCGCGAATGCCGTCCATGTCGACGAACCCGCGCAGGTCGGCCTCTCCCGTCACCGTGACGGAGACGTTCCGCAGCGGGATCTCCATGGCGTCGGCGTAGAGCCGGTAGGTCACCTCCTGGCAGGCGGCCAGGGCCGCCAACAGGATTTCCGAGGGCTTCGGGCCCTTGTTCCCGCCGCCGAAGTTCCTCGGCTCGTCCGCCACGAGGGTGAAGTCGCGGATAGAGACATGGCTCTCGAAGCCGTCGATCTGCCGGCTGCGGACGGTTGCCGACATCAGGCCACGCGAGGGCTTCTCGCGCAGTTTCTCCCGCGAGCTGTCGAACACCTGTTTCATGCGAAACCGCACGGCCTTGTCTCCCCCTGGTTGTTCCGAAACAGACGACGACGGAGCATCGTCGCCGTTTCGCGCCGCGAAATCAATGCTGTCGCCGTGCGAGCGGATTCCCGAATTATGCCGCCACGCTGTCCGACAAACCGAGGTCACCTCACAGGAAAAGCGGCTTCCTCTTCGATCCCCTCTCAACAACGCAGGAACAGCACCGGAACGACCCAGCCGCCAAACGGCGGGCGCCGACGCACGTTCCAATACATCAGCCAACCGTCACCCTCGACCGCAACACACACCACACCACAGCGGGAGAAATGCGGGCTAGAACCGCTCCCCCTGGACCTTGCGAACGAGGAAGTCGCGGAAGATGGCGACGCGCTTCGAATGCCTGAGTTCCTCGGGATAGACGAAGAAGGTGTCGAATTCCGGGCCCTCGACATCAGGGATGATCCGCGTCACCCGTGAGTGCCCCTGGACCATGTAGTCGGGCAGTCCCGCGATGCCGACGCCGGACTCGACCGCGAGCAGCGTGCTGTAGATGTTGTTCACCTTCAACGTCGGGCGCGGCCGCCTCCCGCGCCCCCTGTCGCCGAGCGTGAGAAGCCAGTTCACGTCGGCCAGAACCGTCGGAGCCTTCTCGCCGTACACGATGAGCCTGTGATCCGCCAGATCCTCGATCGTCGTGGGCGTTCCATTGCGGGAGAGGTATTCCGGCGAGGCGTAGATGTGGCGATGCACCTTGACCAGCTTGCGCTTCACGAGATCGACCTGAACCGGTTCGTGCATGCGGATCGCGATGTCCGCCTCCCGCATCCCGAGGTCGAGCTCGCGATCGTCCAGGATGAGGTGCAGCGTGACTTCCGGGTAGTATTCCGTGAACTCGCGAATCCGGGGGGTCAGCCAGGTCGAACCGAACCCCACCGTCGTCGTCACCTTGAGCTCGCCCCGGGGTTTTTCGGCGGCGTCCGCGATCATGGCCTCCGTCATCGTCAGACGCGCGGACACGTCGTGCGCGGCGCGATAGAGCGTTTCGCCCTGCTCGGTCAGGAGGAGACCCCGCGCGTGGCGGTGGAACAGCATGACGCCGAGGTCCTCTTCCAGCGCGCCGATCTGCCGGCTGACGGCGGATTGGCTGAGATTCATCGTCTCGCCGGCGTGGGTGAAGCTGCCCGCCTCGGCGACGCCGTGGAATATCCTGAGTTTGTCCCAGTCCATGGTCCGGCCCGGCGGGCGCCGTTACTCCGCGGCCTCCCGCACCGCGACGTCGCGCTCCGCGAGGAACTTCCCGGCCTCCAGTGCGGCCATGCATCCGGCGCCCGCTGCCGTCACGGCCTGCCGGTAAATCTTGTCCTGGACGTCTCCGGCCGCGAAGACGCCGGGGACATCGGTCGCCGTCGAGTCCGCGGCCGTCACGATGTACCCTTCGTCATCCATCTCGACCTGGCCCCGGAACAACTCCGTGGACGGCGTATGGCCGATGGCGATGAATACGCCGTCGACGGCCATTCCCCGGATCTCGCCGGTCCGTGCGTGCCGGAGCTTGACCCCGGTTACGCCCGGTGGGTCGCCGTCACCCAGGACCTCGTCGAGGATATGGTTCCACAGGACTTCGATTTTCTCGTTGTCGAACAGGCGCTTCTGGAGGATATTCTCCGCCCGGAGCTCGTCCCGGCGATGGACCAGCGTCACCTTGTCGGCATGATTGGTGAGATAGATCGCCTCCTCCACCGCCGTGTTCCCGCCACCCACGACGACGACCTCCTTGTCGCGGAAGAAGAACCCGTCGCACGTCGCGCAGGCCGACACGCCGAAGCCCTTGAACCTGTCTTCGCTGGGAAGGCCGAGCCAGCGGGCTTGCGCGCCCGTCGCGATAATCACCGAATCGCCGCCGTATGTGTTTCCGGAATCGCCCCTGGCGGCGAAGGGACGGGACGAGAGGTCGATTTCCACGATCATGTCGTCGATCAACTCGGCGTCGACGCCGCGGGCCTGCTCCGCCATCTGTTCCATGAGCCAGGGCCCCTGAATGATCCCGGAGAACCCGGGGTAGTTCTCCACGTCGGTGGTGATGGTCATCTGCCCGCCGGGCTCCAGACCGCGAATCACCATCGGCGCCAGGCCGGCTCGAGCCGCGTAGATCGCGGCGGTGTACCCCGCGGGACCGGACCCGACGATCAGTATCCGGCTGTGTTTGTGTTCGCTCATGCGGTGCTCCTCACGCGGCAAGATCCGGCGACCGGGGACGGTCCCTCCCATTTGGGAAGCCGGCGGCAGTCGCGCAAGTCGCGACGGCGCGGACCGTCGTCAGAAACCGAACATATGATCGAGGGAAAAGGCATCGCCGTCCGACAGCAGCCCGTGATACCCGAAAAGGCGGCACGTCGCATCACGGACCAGAATCCAGGCGCCGTCGCCGGCGCGGCCCACCGCGTCGGCGACGAACGTCTCGTGATAGCGCCAGTGCAGGGAGCCGCCGCAGGGAATCTGGACGGAGACCGTGTCCACGACCTCCCCGTCTTCGTCATGGAGGACGAGCCGCGTGTCCGAAAAGTCCCGCCACGGCCGCGAAGCGGGGTAAATGAGGTGGCACATCGTCTGGAGACCGTCGCCGCCGACCCTGAGAAACAGACGGGTCGACAGTCCGGGGGGGTCGGACGCATAGGACTGCGGTTCGTCCCGGTAGACGATGGGCGTGTTGAAGATATGGGCACCGAAGCTGGTTTCCGCGGCGTGCCCGCCGTCACGGCGCCGGTAGCGCGCGATGCCATGCAACCAGCCGTCCGCGTCGCCGCCGTCCCGGAAGTCGTAGAGCAGTTCGACATGCCCGTAGCCGGACGGCAGGTCCACGCCCTCGTCCCGCGTCCACGAGTCGATATCGACGACCGCGCTGTCGCGCCGCGCGACGCGGCCCAGGAACCTCTCGGCGACGCGCTCCCCGGTCGCGTCCATGAGGGCGCACCCGATGGGCAGCTCTCGCTGCGCGGTCGCCATCGGCGTCGGCAGGACGAGGCTCCCGAAGTCGCTCACCGGCGGCACCGGAAAGGGCAGGATGTACCCCTTGCCCATGAGTGGCGCGAGGTCCGGAATCCGTGGATCGGGCTTCAGGTCGGTACGCTCGACGTTGGCGTGGGCGATCCTGCGCCGACCGCCGGGGCCTTCGATCTCGTATCGTGGGCGGACGAAGTAGCGCCCCGCCCGGATCTCGATCTGGCTCGGCCAGCGGAGATCGGGAAGGAGCGTGGCGACATCGAGCGCATGGGTGCCGAAAGCGGGTATCTCCCGGTCCAGCCAGGCGACATCCGGCGAGCCCATGGCGTTCAGCCCGACCCCGCCCCTTGGGATCGCGAGGGGGTGGCTGTTCTGAATCCACAGCACGACGCGCTCGCCTTCGTCCGGGGCTGGCGCGCCGGCATAGAGATCCGCCGGCCAGGCGTTGGCATCGTGCGTGCAGGAGAGCGTGTCGGCACCGTTCCCGCGGATGTCCAGTGCGTACTTGACGACGTCGTGCCCGCGAACGCGCAGCGCGTGAATGAACAGGGAGCCGCGAAAATCGTCGAGGCCGAACCGGCTTCGCACCTCGGCACTGTCGATGGCGATGGAGGAATCCGCACCGGATAACGGTTCGTTCCAACTTGCCAGCACGGCACCGGACTCGTCGAACAGGCGGAGCCACAGTTCGGCGTCCCGCGCGCCGTACCCGGCCCAGTAATTTGCCGTGCGGACGGATGTGTGCAGATCCCGGGTGTCGCGGAAGAAGGCGAAGTTGGTCGCGAAGTTCAAGGGATCGAGATAGCGGCGGCGATTGCTCAACCAATCTTCGGGCAGCCGCATTTCGTCGAGGGAGACGATCTCCATCTTCTCCGGCGCGAGATGGCGGATATGGTCCCGGAGACGATCCGAATCGAACGCGGCGATCAGAAGCGTCGATGCCGCGCAGCCGGGCAGTTCGGTAACCGGTCTGGCGCCGCGGCCCGCGACGTTCGCGCCGACCCGGTCGATGTCCCGGACGAAGGCCGCCACCACGTCGCAGCCGTCGAGCGGATAGAGCACCTCGAAATCGGCGGCGTGCCCCAACGGATCGTAGACGGCAACCGAACCCACCCGCCGCAACCGCCGGACCAGCGCCTGCCCGCGCTCCGAGGCGTAGGGGTGCCCGAGAGCCTTGAACAGGGTCGTGCCGCCGAAATTGCCGCCGGGGCGCCAGCCCTGGTTCTTGAACGTCTCTATGTTCAGTGGCATACGGCGAGCTCCTGCACGGCCGATCCTAGTCTCCGGCGGACGGCCGCGGCAACCGTCACGGTATCGTCCAAGGGCGCGTAGCTCCAGTGCTCCAGGCGTCCGTCGAAGGGCCGGGTGATGCCGGCGGCGCGCAAGGAGTCGTGAAACTCGCGAAGGCGCCGCGAACCGCCGTCGAGATCGATCGTGTAGACCGGCTTTCCCGTGGTGGCCGCCTCGGACACCATGCTGACGGAGTCGCACGTCGCCACGATGGCGTCCGCCAGCCCGAGAAGCCCGAGATAGGGGTTCGGACCCGTACCGTCCCACAGGAACACGCCATCGTGCGGGAGTTTCCGGCGAAGCACCGCGACGTTCTCCTCGCCCGTCCGCCGCGATGGCGTGACGGCGAGACCGGCGTCGGCGGACCGTCTCAGCTCGATCAACCGGTCGGCGAGACGGCCGGTCCGTGCAGGGGTCAACCGGAAGCTCCCGCTGGTGCCGCCCAGCAGCACCGCGACCAGGGGGCGGGGCAACCCGGCGACTCGCGGCGCGAGGCGCCGGGCCTCTTCGGCGAGTCTCCACGGGGTGACCCGATTGAGCGCCCCGCGGGACACGATGACGTTGGGACCGGACAGCCCGTCGTGCCGGGGCGCCGCGACGAGGTCGAAATCATCCAAACGCGCCTTGGGATCCTGGACGTGGATCGCGAAACAGCCGCCGCCGCTGGCACGCCGGATCGTCGCGCCGAAGGGAGCGCTACGTCGTCCGCAGGTGATCACGAGGCGGGGCCAGGGCGGCTCCAGCGGATCGCCGCCCTCGGCGATCAAGCCCAGGGGACGCGGCCAAAGACGGGTCGGGAGGCGGGTCCAGGGTGCGCCGACCGTCACCCGCTTGACGACGGTGGGCAGGCCGACGGCCTCCGCCAGTCCGAGCGCCTGGTTTTCCATGCCGACGGCGCCCTCGGTCACGACCCAGCACACCGGCGCGGGCGGCTCCTCGGTCGTATGGAACGTCGCCGTCATGATCCGATCCGCCTGTCCGCGGAACCCGTCCAGCGACGGGAGCGCCGTCAGGGTCCGTCCATACTCCTCCCCCTGTCCGGGAGGAGGAGCGCTCATCTTCGCGGCCTCCCCCTCCCCGCCGGGGAGATGGCGCATCGGACATCGCCACCATGACGTTCCGGCCGGGAACATCGAGGGAACCCCGCGTTCCATCGGCGGATTTTCACGGACAGGTTCACCGTGGATCGCGCGCCCGGCGGACCAGCCCCCGAAATCGCATCGGAGGAGCGCATACTCAGGCGTAGCCGTCCGCCATGCCCCGGTCAAGATAGCATGCGCGCGGTGGCTCGGCCTTCACGCACCAACGTGTTCGGCGTGGCGCTGCCGAATCCCGGCGGCGGTCCGGCGCGGAACGGTCCGGGCGCTTCGCGGCCGCTGACGGAGCCGGCGCCTATTCGTAGTTGACGTTGACGATCTCGTAGTACTTCAGGCCGCCGGGCGTGTTGACCTCGGCCGTATCGCCCTTGCTCTTGCCGATGATCGCGCGCGCCAGGGGCGACGTTACGGACAACAGGCCTTCCTTGATGTCGGCCTCGTCGGCGCCGACGATTTTGTAGGTCACCTTCTCGTCCGTGTCCTCGTCCGCCAGACGGACGGTCGCCCCGAACTGGACGTGGTTTCCCGACAGGGATCTCACGTCGATGACGTCCGCGCGCCGTAGCTTGTCCTCGAGCTCCATGACGCGCGTTTCGATGAAGCCCTGACGTTCCTTGGCCGCGTGAAACTCCGCATTCTCGGAGAGATCGCCGTGTTCCCGCGCCGCCTCGAGCGCTTTCACGATCGAGGGCCGCTCGACCGTCTTGAGGCGCTTGAGCTCGTCCTGCAGGCGGCTGTAGCCCGCCGAGGTCATCGGGACCTTTTCCATGACTTCCCGCTCTACCCGTTCATGGCCGGAACAACATCGTCTTCCAACGTTCGCGCGCCAACGACCGAGCGCAGCCCCCGCTTCCACGACGAGGAAGTAGAATAGGTTTGCAGGGAGCCGATATCAAGGTCGAAGGTCGCCGACGAGGGTCCGCGCGTCAGTGCTTGCCGCGACAGGTTCGACGCCACGACGCCGGTGGATTTCGCCTCGCGCCTCGCGACGTCCTTGGCGGCGATGAGCAGATCGTCGTCGATGTTCAGGGTGGTGCGTATCGCGGACCCCAGGCGGGCAACGACGGCCGTGATGCTATCGCACCACGCATCGACCGTCCGTCCTGATTCGGGAACATTCCTGCCTATCCGCGAGACCCGTCCGGCGACGGGAGGGGGCCATTTACACTCCTCCCCCTGACAAGGGGAGGGGTGGCAAGATTCTCACGACGGGGACGTGGAATAGGATTGCAGGGAGCCGACATCGAGGCCGCCGGCGAGAAGGGTCTCCATCGCCCGGACCGCGGCGTGCGCCCCGGCCACCGTCGTGTAGTAGGGCACGCGCCCGGTCAGGGCGGCCCGGCGAAGGGAAAAGCTGTCGGAAATCGCCCGCGCGCCTTCGGTGGTGTTGAAGACCAGGGAGATCTCTCCGTTCCCGATGGCGTCGACGATGTGAGGGCTGCCTTCCAGGACCTTCCGCATTTCGCCGCAGGTCACGCCGGCGGAGCGCAGACACCGCGCCGTGCCGCCGGTCGCCACGATCTCGTAGCCCAACTCGAGCAGCTTGCGCGCGGGCGCGACCATGGCCGCCTTGTCGTCGTCCTTCACCGAGATGAACACCGTTCCCGATTCGGGCAGCCGCGTGCCGGCGGCCAGCTGGGACTTGGCGAAGGCGCGGGCGAAGTCGGTGTCGATTCCCATGACCTCGCCCGTGGACCGCATCTCCGGCCCCAGCACGACGTCGACGGTGGGAAACCGGGCGAACGGAAAAACGGCCTCCTTGACCGCGACCCGTCCGCGATGCTCCTCATGCCCCTCGTCGATCAGGTCCTTCAGTTTCGCGCCCGCCATGACGCGCGCAGCGAAGTTCGCGATAGGCCGTCCCGTGGCCTTGGCGACGAAGGGAACCGTGCGGCTCGCGCGGGGATTGACCTCGATGACGTAGACGTCCTCGTCCTTCACGGCGTACTGGACGTTCATCGCGCCGACGACGTTCAACTCCCTGGCGAGAGCGGTGGTCTGCCGGCGGATGTCGTCCAGCGTCGCCGGCGAGAGCGTATGCGGCGGAAGAGCGCACGCCGAATCGCCCGAATGAACGCCGGCCTCCTCGATGTGCTCCATGATGCCCGCCACGAACACGTCCTCGCCGTCGCATAACGCGTCGACGTCCACCTCGATCGCGTCCCGCAGATAGGCGTCGATGAGAATTGGACCGGCGCCGGACGCTTTCACGGCCGCGCGCATGTACCGCTCCAGGGCCGTGCCGTCGCGCACGATCTCCATGGCCCGGCCGCCCAAGACGTACGAGGGCCGGATGAGGACGGGATAGCCGATGGACGCCGCGATTTCCTTCGCTTCTCCAATGCCGGTCGCGATCCCGTTCGCCGGCTGGCGAAGGCCGAGCCGCGACAGCAGCCGCTGAAACCGCTCGCGGTCCTCGGCGAGGTCGATCGCGTCCGGCGAGGTGCCGAGGATCGGCACCCCCGCCTCTCCGAGCCCCTGGGCGAGCTTGAGGGGGGTTTGTCCGCCGAACTGCACGATGACGCCGAGCAGGACACCCCTGGACCGCTCGGCGCGGACGATCTCCAGCACGTCCTCGACGGTGAGCGGCTCGAAATACAGGCGGTCGGACGTATCGTAGTCGGTCGACACCGTTTCCGGATTGCAGTTGACCATGATGGTCTCGTGCCCGGCGTCGGCCAGCGCGTAGGCGGCGTGGCAGCAGCAATAGTCGAACTCGATTCCCTGTCCGATGCGGTTGGGACCGCCGCCCAGGACGATGACCTTGCTCCGGTCGCTCGGCCGCGCCTCGGATTCCGCGTCGGCCTCCTGTCCGGGACCGAGCCAGGCATCCGATTCGTAGCTCGAGTACATGTACGGGGTCCGGGATTCGTACTCGGCCGCGCAGGTGTCCACGCGCTTGAACACCGGATGCACACGGAGACGGGATCTCGCAGCGGCGACGTCAGGTTCGGCCAGTCCCGAAAGCCCGGCCAGGCGCGCGTCAGAAAACCCCATCTGCTTGAGCTGGAGTAGTCCTTCCCGAGTCCCGGGCAGACCCTCTTCGCGCACGCCGGTCTCGGCATCCACGATGGCGCGGATCTGTTCGATGAACCAGGGGTCGTAGCCGGTGAGCTCGTGTATCTCGTCGGTGGCGAAGCCCGCGCGCAACGCTTGGGCGATCTTCAGCAGCCGCTCGGGCGTCGGCTCCGCGAGCGCCGCGGCCATCGCGTCGCGGTACGCAGGCGTGTCCGCGGCGACCGGATCCTCTGCGCCCGGGATCGCGATCTCGTCGAGGCCCGTCAGTCCCGTTTCCATCGAACGGAGTGCCTTTTGCAGCGACTCCGCGAAACATCGCCCGATGGACATGGCTTCGCCGACCGACTTCATCGAGGTCGTCAGCCGCGGTTCCGCGCCTGGGAATTTCTCGAAGGCGAAGCGCGGCATCTTCGTGACGACGTAGTCGATGGTCGGCTCGAAGGAGGCCGGCGTCACGCCCGTGATGTCGTTGTCGAGCTCGTCGAGCGTATATCCGACGGCGAGCCGCGCCGCCACCTTGGCGATGGGAAAACCGGTGGCTTTGGAGGCCAGCGCCGAGGAGCGGGATACGCGCGGGTTCATCTCGATGACCACGAGCCGGCCGTTGGACGGATCGACGGCGAACTGTACGTTCGAGCCGCCGGTCTCCACCCCGATCTCGCGCAGCACCGCGATCGAGGCGTTGCGCATGACCTGGTATTCCTTGTCGGTGAGGGTCAGCGCCGGCGCGACCGTGATCGAGTCGCCGGTATGCACGCCCATCGGATCGACGTTCTCGATCGAGCAGACGATGATACAGTTGTCGTTCCCGTCACGAACGACCTCCATCTCGTACTCCTTCCACCCCAGCACCGATCGCTCGATCAGGACCTCGGAGATCGGGGAGGCATCGAGACCGTTCGCGACGACGCGCTCGAATTCCTCGCGGTCGCGGGCGACGCCGGAGCCGGTGCCGCCCAGGGTGAACGACGGCCGGACGATCAGCGGTGGCCCGATGTCGTCGAGCGCCGGACGGGCTTCGTCGAGGGAGCGCGCCGTCAGGCTGGGCGGACATTCGAGGCCGATGTTCTCCATCGCCTCGCGGAACAGCTCGCGATCCTCCGCCTTGCGGATGGCGTCGCGGTCGGCCCCGATCATCTCCACGCCATGGGTGTCGAGAACGCCCGCGTCGGCGATCGCCATGGCCGTGTTCAACCCGGTCTGGCCGCCCATCGTCGGCAACAGGGCGTCGGGCCGCTCCTTCTCGACGATCCGGGCGACGAACTCCGGCGTGATCGGCTCCACGTAGGTCGCGTCGGCCATGCCCGGGTCGGTCATGATGGTGGCGGGGTTCGAGTTGACGAGCACGATCCGGTAGCCTTCGGACTTCAGGGCTCGGCACGCCTGGGTGCCGGAATAGTCGAACTCGCAAGCCTGTCCGATAACGATGGGACCGGCGCCGACGATCAGGATCGACTCAATGTCCGTCCGCCTAGGCATGGCGTTCCATCAGCGCCACGAAGCGATCGAACAGATAATGACTGTCCTGGGGACCCGGCGAGGCCTCGGGATGGTACTGGACCGAGAAGACGGGCGCGCCGTCGACGGAGAGACCCTCCAACGAGCCGTCGAACAGAGATACGTGGGTCGCCAGCACGCCCGGCGGCAACGACTTCGCATCGACGACGAAACCGTGGTTCTGGCTGGTGATCTCCACCTTGCCCGTGGCGAGGTGCTTGACCGGATGGTTGGCTCCGCGATGGCCCATGTGCATCTTGCCGGTCTTCGCGCCCAGCGCCAGCGCCAGCATCTGGTGCCCGAGACAGATGCCGAAGAGGGGCAGTCCCGCGTCCAGTACGCCTTTGATGGTGGGCGCCGCGTACTCGCCCGTCGCGGCCGGGTCGCCCGGACCGTTCGACAGAAACACGCCGTCGGGCTTCCGCCGCAGGATGTCGTCCGCCGTCGTCGTGGCCGGCACGACGGTGACCGCGCAGCCGAGCGAGGCGAGGCAGCGCAGGATATTCCGCTTGATACCGAAGTCGACGGCAATCACGCGGAAGCGGGAATCCGTCAGTTTCCCATGTCCCGCCGTCCCGACGCTTCCTCCCGGAGTCCACCGGGTTTCGTCCCACGTGTAGGCCTGGGCGCAGGAAACCTCCTTGGCCAAGTCCATGCCTTCCAGTCCGGGCCACTCCCGCGCCCGCTCGCGCAACGCCGCGAGATCGAAGTTCCCGTCGGGCGCGTGACGAAGAAGTCCGGTCGGCGCCCCGACGTCCCGGATGCGGCGTGTGAGGCGGCGGGTATCCACTCCCGCGATGCCGACAAGGCCCCGATCCTTCAGCCAGCCGTCGAGATGGGACAGGGCCCGGAAGTTCGACGGATCCGTTATCGACGCCTTCAGGATGATCCCGCGGGCGGCGGGATTAGATGTCTCCACGTCCTCGTCGTTGGCGCCGACGTTGCCGATATGAGGGAAAGTGAAGGCGACGATCTGGCCGGCGTAGGACGGATCGGACAGGACCTCCTGATACCCGGTCATGGAGGTGTTGAAGCAAACCTCCCCCTCGACGACGCCTTCGCGTCCGATTCCTCGACCCCAGAGAACCGAGCCGTCGTCCAGCACCAGAATTGCCGACGCCCCCGAGATACGGGACGTGGCGTCAGTCGAGTGGGGCCAAGCCATCAACGAGGGTCGATCGCGAATGCCGTGTCGTTGTGCCGCGGATGCGTGACCACGAACATCGTGGCGGAGAGTCCGGCGGGACCCTACGCAAGAAACATACCGGCGTCAACTACACCGTCGATATGAAGTCGTGTTGTATTTCAATAGGTTAGGAGATGATGACGGGTTTGCCATTCCGGCCTGCGTCGACTAGAATCGGAGCTTCCCGCCGGGCCGCACCGGGTAGGACATGTTACGCGAACGGCTTTCCGAATCCCTCAAGAGCGCGATGAAGGTCAAGGACGCGCGGCGCTTCGCGACCGTGCGGTTGATTCTGGCCGCCCTGAAGGACCGTGACATCGCCGCGCGTGGGTCGGGTGCGTCGGAGGGCCTGAGCGATGACGATATCCTCAACATGATGCAGACGATGATCCGCCAGAGGCGGGATTCCATCGATCTGTACAGGAAGGGTCGGCGCGACGACCTCGTGGAGCAGGAGGAGGGCGAAATCCGGGTCATTGAGGAGTTTCTGCCCCGGCGGATGTCGGGGGAGGAGATCTCGGCCGCGAGCCGGGAGGCGATCGAGGCGCTCGGCGCCAGCGGCCTCAAGGACATGGGACAGGTGATGGGAGAGCTCAAATCCCGGTACGCCGGGCGGATGGATTTCGGCAAGGCCAGCCAGGTTGTCAAGGGTCTGTTGTCGTAGGGCCAGTTGACCGGGCGCGATATCCCCTCCGCCCGGACGAGGTTTCCGTCGGCGAGACGCGTGCCGCGCCGCTGGCCGGACATCGCGCGTGGTATGGTCCGATGGGTGTTTCGGAGCGATGCCCCGTGAACGCGGGCAGGGGGCTTGGTATGGACACGATGGACTGATCCCGCGTCGATGGCGTTTCCCGACTATTTCCTCGACGACTTGCGGGCGCGGACTCCGCTCGTGGACGTCATCGGACGGCACGTGAAGCTCGCGCGCCGCGGGCGCGAATGGCTGGGCCTGTGCCCGTTCCATAACGAAAAGACCCCGTCGTTCACGGTGAACGAGGAGAAGGGCTTCTATTACTGCTTCGGCTGTCAGGCGCATGGCAGCGTGTTCGATTTCGTCATGCGGCGCGAGGGGCTCGGTTTTACCGAGGTCGTCGAAAGGCTCGCGGCCGAAGCCGGGATGGAGTCGCCCAAGCCTTCGCCCGAGGCCCAGGCGCGAGACGAGGTGCGGGTTCGATTGCTCGACGCGATGGCGTGCGCCGCCGATTGGTTCCAGGGGCGGCTCGCGACCGATTCGGGCCGGAACGCGAGGGAGTACCTGAAGGGCCGGGGGCTCGCGGACGGGACGGTCGAGGAATTCCGTCTGGGATACGCGCCGACGGGTCGCACGACGCTCAAGGAAGCCTTGCTTGCCCGGGGTTTCGCCGAAGATCGGCTCGTCGACTGCGGGCTCCTGATCGTGCCCGAGGACGGCGGCGAGGCGTACGATCGGTTTCGTGACCGGATCGTGTTTCCCATCTCGGATCCGAGCGGCCGTGTCGTGGCCTTCGGCGGAAGAGCTCTGGGGGAGATGGGGCCCAAGTACCTGAACTCTCCCGAAACGCCGCTCTTCCGGAAAGGCCGTCTGCTCTACAACCTCGCCCACGCGCGCCCGGCGATCAGGGACCAGGGGTCGGCCGTCGTCGCGGAAGGCTACATGGACGTCATCGCGTTGTATCAGGCGGGTTTCGCGAACGCCGTGGCGTCATTGGGAACGGCGGTGACGGAGGACCAGCTCGGCCTGCTGTGGCGCCTGACGCCCGAGCCCGTATTGTGTTTCGACGGCGATGCGGCCGGATGGAACGCGGCCGCGCGCGCCGCCGACCGAGCGCTGCCGCTGTTGCAATCCGGGCATTCGCTCCGCTTCGCCCTGCTTCCGGCTGGCGAGGACCCGGACAGCCTGGTGACGACGAGAGGCGTGGATGCGTTCCGGCAATTGCTCTCGGACGCCACGCCGCTCTCGGACCTGCTGTGGCGGATCGCCATGCGGGACCGGACCCTCGACACGCCCGAACGGCGCGCCGGGTTCGCCCGGGACGTCCGCGCCAAGGTCGGGCGGATCGGGGACCGACAGGTCAGGGCGTTCTACGAGCATCACTATCGTGCGCGGCTGGAGGAACTGTTCGGCACGGACGGGCGAACGCCGGAGGCGCGGACGGCGTCCGGGGCGCGCGGCGGACGGGACGTTTCCCATGGGCGCCGCCTGCCGCGGCATCACGGTCTGGGCCTGGGGACGGCCGGCGTCACGGACCGCCGCGAGCGTGTCCTGATCGCCACGATCGTCGGCCATCCCGACCTTCTGGAGCAGAAGCTGGAGGAGTTCGTGGATATCGAGTTCGGCGACCCTGCGCTTGACAGGTTGCGCGACGAGATCATAAAGATAGCGTCGGGTAGTTCGGGCCTTGACAGCGCGACATTGAAACGGCATCTCCGCGAGGAGGGATTCACGGCGACGCTGGAGGCCATCGCCGAGGCGAGGATCGCGCCGCTGGCGCCGTTCGTGCGCCCCGACGCGTCGCTGGAAACCGCCCGGAAGGGGTGGGAGAGCGTGCTTTCCGTGCATCGCTCCGCCGTGACGTTACCGGTGGAGAAGACCGCGTACATTGAGGAGTTCGACTTCACCGACGAGGGATTCGACCGCTTGAAGGCGTTTCTTGGCGAAGCGGAGCGAAACGGCGCGGCGGAAGCCGCGGATGCCGACCCGACGGGCGCCGGACCGCCCTGAGAGACGGAGCCGCTCGTCCGGGACGCTCCACCGGCGCGGCGATCGCGTAACGACAACAACCATCACGGCGACGAACATGGCCAACGCGGCGGAGACCGAGGAAGTAACGGAAGAGTCGACGGATAGTCCACTCATAGACTCGTCGAACCAGGCGATCAAGAAAATGGTCGCCCGCGCCAAGGAGCGCGGCTACGTCACCTATGACGAGCTGAACGAGGTTCTGCCCCAGGACCAGGTGTCTTCGGAGCAGATCGAGGACACCATGGCGATGCTGTCCGAGATGGGCGTCAACATCATCGAGGGTGACGAGGCCGAGGAACCGCCGCCGGACGAGGACAAGCCGGACAAGCCGCCGACTCCGGTCGTCGCCGCGAAGCCCGAGGGCCCCGAGTACGAGCGGACCGACGATCCCGTTCGCATGTACCTGCGGGAAATGGGGTCGATCGAGCTGCTATCGCGTCAGGGTGAGATCGAGATCGCCAAGCGTATCGAGAAGGGGCGCGAGACCATGATCAGCGGGATCTGCGAAAGCCCGCTGACCATGCGCGCCATCGTCCAGTGGCGCGACGACCTGACCTCCGGGAAAGTGCTTCTGCGCGAGATCGTCGACCTCGACGCCACGTTCAAGGGACGGGACGAAGACGACGGGAAGGAAGAGGGCGCCGGGGCGCGGGCATCGTCCGAGCAAGAGGAAGCCGCAGCCGAGAACGGGACCGACCCGGAGGCGGAGAAAAAAGATGGCGACGACGACGATGTCGTGCTGTCTCTGTCCGCGATGGAAGCCGTTCTGAAATCCCAGATGCTGGAGACGTTCGACGAGATCGCCACCACCAACAAAAAGGTCGCGCGCCTCCAGAATCTGCGCGTCCAGGCGGCGTTGAAGAACGACTCCCTGAGCCCGGCGCAGGAGAGGCGTTGCGCGAGACTCCGGAGGGACCTGATCCAGCGCGCGAACTCGCTTCGCCTGAACAACGTCCGCGTCGAAGAGCTCGTCGATCAGCTCTACGGCATCAATCGCCGCCTCCATTCCCTCGAAAGCCGTCTTCTGCGGCTTGCCGAAAAACACGGGATTCCGCGCGACAGCTTCGTCAAGCGTTATCGGGGCCGGGAACTCGACTCGCGCTGGTTGTCGCGCGTCCGGCGTCTGAAGGAAAAGGGCTGGGCCGAATTCGCCAGGAGCGAAGGCGACGAGATCAAGGCGATCCGCAAGGAGTTCGCCGAGGTCTGCGTCGATATCGGACTGGATATCCAGGAGTTCCGCCGCGTCGTCCACACGGTCCGGAAGGGCGAGCGGGAGGCCGGCCGGGCCAAGAAGGAAATGGTCGAGGCCAACCTGCGGCTCGTCATCTCCATCGCCAAGAAATACACGAACCGCGGTTTGCAGTTCCTGGACCTCATCCAGGAAGGGAACATCGGCTTGATGAAGGCCGTCGACAAGTTCGAGTACCGGCGTGGCTACAAGTTCTCGACCTATGCCACGTGGTGGATCCGCCAGGCGATCACGCGCTCGATCGCCGATCAGGCCCGGACGATCCGCATTCCCGTGCATATGATCGAGACCATCAACAAGCTCGTCCGCACCTCGCGCCAGATGCTCCACGAGATCGGCCGCGAGCCGACGCCCGAGGAACTGGCCGAGAAACTCAACATGCCCCTGGAGAAGGTGCGCAAGGTCCTCAAGATCGCCAAGGAGCCGATCAGTCTGGAGACGCCCATCGGGGACGAAGAGGACAGCCACCTCGGTGACTTCATCGAGGACCGCAACGCGGTGTTGCCGGTCGACGCGGCGATCCACTCGAACCTGCGCGAGACGGCGACGCGCGTGCTTGCCAGCCTGACGCCCCGCGAGGAGCGGGTGCTGCGCATGCGTTTCGGTATCGGCATGAACACCGATCACACGCTGGAGGAGGTCGGGCAGCAGTTTTCGGTCACACGCGAGCGCATACGCCAGATCGAGGCCAAGGCGTTGCGCAAGCTCAAGCACCCGAGCCGGTCGCGCAAGCTCAGGAGTTTTCTGGACACCTGATCCCCCGCCGCCTTCCCGGGGCCCGTAGCTCAACTGGTCAGAGCCGGCCGCTCATAACGGTCTGGTTGCAGGTTCGAGTCCTGCCGGGCCCACCAGCCTCCGCCCTTCGGGATCGGGTCGGTGTTGGAACGACGCCGTGCGCCATCCGGTCGTGGCGGTTATCATGCTCCACGGACACACGGAAGGCGCTCGCATGAAATTCGGCATCTCTTTTCCACAGGCCGAGATCGGCACCGACAGGGTCGTCATTCGCGACTTCGCGCAAGCCGCCGAGGAAATGGGCTACAACCACATCTCCGTGCCCGATCACGTGATCCAGGCCGCGACTCCGCGCGGCCCCGAGGCGATGGCGGTGCATTACACCAGGGACTTTCCGCACCACGAGCCGATGACGATGATGGCCTTCATCGCCGGCGTGACCGAGACCATCGGCATCAACCCCGCCATCGTGATCCTGCCCCAGCGCCAGACCGTGCTCGTGGCCAAGCAAGCGGCGGAGGTCGACGTGCTGTGCGGCGGGCGCCTCAGGTTCGGGGTGGGCGTCGGTTGGAACGAGCTCGAATTCCAGGCGCTCGGCATGGATTTCGGCAACCGCGGCAGGCGTGTCGAGGAGCAGGTCGAGGTGCTGCGCCTCCTGTGGACCCGGGAACTCGTCACCTTCCATGGCGAGTGGCACACGATCGAGGAGGCGGGCCTCGCGCCCATGCCGGTTCAGCGGCCGCCGGAAATCTGGTTCGGCGCGGTGAGCGATGTCGCCGTGCGCCGCGCCGGCCGGCTCGGGGACGGGTTCTTCGTGATCGCGCGTCTCAAGCCCGACGACGGGTCGCGACGCGCGGTCCAGGTGTTCCGCGACGCCGCGGAAGAAGCCGGCCGCGACCCGGACTCTCTGGGCGTCGAGTCCATGGTGTATTCGAAGCTGGGTGGGCCCGATGAGTGGATCGCCGACGCCCGGGCGTGGATCGATCTCGGGGCCACGCAGCTCGTATTCAGGACGACGGAGGGCGGCCATGGCTCGGTCGACGAGCATCTCGACGCCATGCGGACGTTCGCCGACGCGATGAAGGGTTTCTGACCGCCCGAATCCAAAGCCCGCCAAACAGTCGCTGGCCCATTCGACGCCCGGGTGGTGCGGCGGCCGTGGCATGAAATTCCCCCACCGAAAGAGGGGCGGGGGCGGTCATCCCATGGCGTCCGCCAACCCGTTCATTCCGGGCGCGTCGAAGGGGGAACGGATTGGCCGCTTCCGTTGACCTCATCCTTGATTTTTCCTATTTGAGAAACGACATCGTCCAGGACGGCTTGGTATTCCTTGCCAGTCTTCAAATAAATCGGAACCTCATATGTCCCCACTTTATTCTGCTGTGTCACAAGAAATTCGTTCCGCAATTTTCCGACATCGATCCAGAGCCGTAGCCATAGCGGGGTATCTCTTCTGGTTGCCCAAAGACGAAAGTCGACCCCAAGAAAGAATTCTCCCTCGACATCTGTGAACTTGAAATACCGTCCGTAGCCCTCCCGTTGTGGCGTTGCTATAAGGCCTTTGGTTGTAATTTCCAGTTCCTCGCGTCTGCTTCCAATCACGTCGTCAATCAGCTGGTTTATCGAACGTATCCTGCGGGGCAGAGACGGGGCAAGTTCTTCCGTGTGAATTGGCTGGAAGGCCTCGTCGTCTTGCTGTCGAGCCAGGCCCTGGAGTTGCCGAATGTCCGAGGCTATCGGGGAATCGTCGGGAACGGCGTCGGCCATGAGACACAACAGCCGATCCCAACCGACCAGAATCAACCTTTTGTCCGAGCCGACGATCTGGGCTCTCCGGCCACCTTCAAAGGGTTCAACAGGCTCGAGTTCCTTTCCGGCATCGTTCATTTGACGCTCAATCTCTTTCCACAGGGTTTCATGCCTGATTTTCGGGGCGATAAAGAGCAACGTCCCGGGACTTTCTTTATCGATCTGGTTGAAATAATCGCTGGCCTGCTTTTGCCCCAAGGCGGCCCAGAATTTCACCTCGACAAACAAAGGTTTACCGCCGGTCCGGTCGTAGCCGTTCATATCGGGTCGGGAGCCGTCTTCGGCGGTTACCTGCGTTTCGACCCTCTCTATCGGTTCCAGGTCGAATCCCCCGTCCCGCAGCAGGCGGTTCAACGCGCCAAGACATGCCGGGGACTCGTTCAGAATGAACGCGAGAGCGTCCGTCGCCGCGTCCTCCACACGGTTGGTCAATTTCGGCACCAGGTAAGCCAGCAAGGCGGTATTCTCGGTCATCGCGGGTCTCCGTCGTCTGTTTCACGTCGGGCGGGGCGGGTTGCCGGGGTAGACCTCGGGCTTGCCGCTGTCGCCCGGCTGAATGATGAAATCCCGGCGATCCCGGTAGAGGCGGGCGCGATTCAGCACGTAGTCGCTCTCGTCGTCGCAGGGATCGATGTCGTCGTAGTGGGTCATCAGCCAGTACTTGTATTCGCCGATGAACAGATAGGTATTGTTCATACGGAAGAAGCTGCCGGCGACGCCCTCGCCGGCGCGAAGGCGGTCGCGGACGGCCTCCAGCAATTCCCGCTGGTCGTCCTTTCTGGTGAGGACGTATTCGTGGGGCCACGTATCACGGTAGGTGACCGCCTCCCGCCAAGGGGCGCGGGCGATGAGCTCCGTCAAGGTCGACATTGTACTCCTCATCCGGGAGATCGGCGCAAACGAGAACCTTCATTCCCCGCTCCTCTCCCAATACGTCGGTGTCGGGCAGACCGATCAGCGATCAGTGCGCCCGGAGCACCTCCGCCTGTGCGGCGGCTATCTCGGCCTCGTTGACCTCTACTTCCCCGAACAGCTCGTCGTCGGAGACGTCCTCGCCCGCGTTCCAGCGGCGCCACGCCGCCAAGCGCTTGTTGATGCGCGCCAGCGTTTCGGCATCCGGCAACCCTCCCGGCTGGTCGGCCTTGAGAGTCCCGTCAGCATTGTAGAAGAGCGAGTTCTCCTCGCCCATCCTGTCTCCGATCCCAGCCATTCTTGGTATTGTACTCCTCATCTCTTGGTATGGGGACCACGACCCTGTATATCCGTCCAAGCCGTCGCGGTGAACGACCAGGGCGACCCGCGCCACAAACGCGCCGGTGGGAAAACGAACGCGACCGGACCGAGATGGAAGGCCGACCCCCGGGCCCGAGCGAACACATCGTCATCCGACCCACGGGCGAGATCACGCTGAAGGCGGCGCGCGCGCGGCGGCGTTTCCAGGGAACGTTGCGGGCGAACATCGCCGATGCCCTGCGCGCCCGTGGAGTCGCTTGCGAACTGGGAATGAGCGGCGCGCGCATCGTACTGTCGACCGATTCGGGAGAAGCGGCGCGCGCCGTATTGTCCAGGGTTTTCGGTATCAGCTCGTATTCCGTCGTCGAGGCGACCGTGGGCTGCGATCTCGACGCCATCGCTGCGCGGGGAGAGGCCGTATTCGCCGACGCCGTCCGGGGCCGGAGTTTCGCGGTCCGGGCCAGGCGCTCGGGACACGGCAAGGACGAGATCGGATTCACCAGCGTCGACGTGGCCAGGCGATTGGGGGCGGCTCTCGACCGGCACGGCACGGTCGATCTCGATGCGCCGGAGGTCGCCGTCGAGGTGGAGGTCGATCCGACGCGGGCCGTCATGTACTCGGCGCGGATGCCGGGCCCCGGAGGCTTGCCCCTCGGCGTCCAGGGCCGCGCCCTGACCCTGCTTTCGGGCGGATTCGATTCCGCCGTGGCGGCCTGGCGGCTGATGAAGCGGGGTGTGGTCACGGACTTCGCGCTCTGCAATCTCGGGGGTAGCGCCTACGAGCGTCTGGTGCTCCAGGTCGCCAAGGTGCTGACCGAGTTGTGGGCACACGGTCAGCGTCCCCGTCTGTTCGTCGTCGATTTCGGGCCGGTCGTGGAGGAGCTCCGGGAAAAGGCGCGCGAGGCCTATCTACAGGTTCTGCTGAAGCGGCAGATGTACGGAGTCGCCGAACGTATCGCCATCGAGGAGGGGCTCGAGGTCATCGTCACCGGCGAGTCGATCGGCCAAGTGTCGTCGCAAACGCTGAAGAACCTGGCCAGCATCGACGATAGCGTCGCGCTACCCGTCATTCGCCCCCTCGTCGCTTGCGACAAGCGGGAAATCGTCGCCGAGGCGGAGCGTATCGGGACAGCGCCGCTCTCGGCGCGCGTGCGGGAATACTGCGCGCTGACCGACGCGCGTCCCGTCACGGCGACGTCGGCCGAGCGGGTCGCCAAAGAGGCGGCGAACCTCGACCCGGAGGTCCTGAATGCCGCGGTCGCGGACCGTCGGGTGTTCGATCTCAAGAAGCTGAATGCGTCGGACCTGCGGACGCCCTACCTGTTCACCGAGGAAATTCCGGACGATGCAGTCCTGGTGGATTGCCAGCCGCGCCGCATGTTCGAGGCTTGGCATGCCCCGGACGCGGTGCATCTCGATCCCGCGTCGTTCGCCGACGGCCTGCGGAGTCTGAACAAGGAGAAGTCGTATGTCGTTTATTGCGCCCATGGGACCCAGGCGCCCCGTTTCGTCGAGATCATGCAGCAGGCGGGGTACGAGGCCTACGCCTTTCGCGGCGGACTGGGCGCCGTGAAAAGGGCGTGCGAAACGGGCCGAGGCGGTTCGGATCCGACCCGGACCGCCGCCGCTATCCACGGCCGATGAAGGGAATGTTCGTCGCCATGATGGTCATGAACTGGATGTTGGCGGCAAGGGGAAGCTTGGCCATCGAAACCACGGCGTTCGCCGCGTGCTCCACGTCCATCGTGTCCTCCGGCGCGATGCGGCCGTCGGCCTGCGGCACGCCCCTCGCCATCCTCTCCGTCAGCGGCGTCAGCGCGTTGCCGATGTCGATCTGGCCGCAGGCGATGTCGTGAGCCCGGCCGTCGAGCGAAATCGATTTGGTCAGCCCTGTGATCGCATGTTTCGACGCCGTGTAGGGTGCCGACCCCGGACGAGGAGCGTGCGCCGAGATCGAGCCGTTGTTGACGATGCGACCGCCCCGGGGGTCCTGGCGACGCATGAGATCGAACGCGTGCCGGGCGCAGAGAAAGGCCCCGGTCAGGTTCACGTCGATCACCCGCTTCCACTGCTCGAAGGACAGGTCGCCGAAATCGGTCGACGGCGTATTCGCGCCGGCATTGTTGAACAACAGATCGAGCCGGCCGTAGGCAGTCTCGATCTCCCGGAACATGGCCGCGACGGCTGGCGGATCGGAGACGTCGCATCGAATAGGCCTGATGCCGTCGTTTCCGGAACCCGCCAGGGAAGCCGTCTCCCGCAGCGTTTCTTCCCTTCGGCCGCAAATGGCCACGCCGTAACCGGCCCGAAGCAGCGCCAGCGCCGCGTGGCGGCCGATTCCCGAACCGCCGCCGGTGACCAGGGCTGTCTTCGTCATGCCGACCTCTCCCTGTCGAATCGCGACCGGGTGGGAGCATTGGCCGCGTCCCGGCGCGACTCCTGGGCGGCAACGTACATCGCGGCGGAGAAGATCGCCACCGCGCCAGCGCCGGGACCACCTTGATTGCGTTCGGTCTGGAGGGGATCGACCCCGACCCGTGACAACACCGGGAGCGGTATTCCCAAGCCGAACAGAACCCCGCTTCGAGCGAATGCAGATTGGCTGACACGAAACGGATGAGGCCGCGCGTCACGGAGAAGGCTTCGGCAGGTCTGCCGCTATTCGGTTCTGGAGGGTGATCCTGTCCGTCGAGGAATCGAAGACAACCCATCTTCGGCCCAGCTCCGCCTGCTCTCCAATACGTTCTGGAACAAACGCCCGTTGGGCGAGTTGGATGGGGACTGCCGCCGCTCATGCCACAAGTGCAGAACGGGGCTGCCACGGTCGCCGAGCTTCCGCAGAGTCCCGTTGCGGATCAGCCGCACCACAAAATCGGAGTCCTCCAAGCCTGGTCCGAGATAACGGTTATCGAAACCATTGATCGCAAGCGCATCCGCCCGCCACACGCCGAGATTGCAGGTTTGAACGCCTCGCCAATCCCGGCGCTTCCGGTAACGCCAAGTGCCGTCTCGTCGAGGAACGAATTCCAACGGCCGCGTGCACTCGTTTCGTAGTGAGCGCATAAACCATGTCAATCGTCCATCGTTTGTTGGATTGTCCAGCCAGCGCCGACTGAAGTTTTGACGCAGCCAGATCCGCTTGCCAGACACGAAATGACCGGTCCTCGCCAATTGCCGGTGCCTGGCTATGAAGTCCGGCAGCACGAAGCAGTCTCCGTCCACGAACAGCACGTACTCTCCACTGCATCGGGTGAGCGCCAGATTGCGCGCCCGGGCCGGGCGGAAACCTTCATCCTCTTGACGCATATGGAAAAGGGCATAAGGAAGTTCGGGTTCGAGTGAAGCGATCAGTTCCGCAGTCTCCCGCGTTGATCCATCGTCGGCGACTATCACCTCGAGGCGGTCGTCTGTCTGCCGTGCGAGGGAATGAAGCGATGCCGACAATGGTCGAACCGAGTTGTAAGTCGTGAGTACCACCGATATGAGCATCAGTATCCACAGCCTGTTTGGTCCCGGCGCCGCCATGTTGCCGTCCAGGTACAGGTCCACCGCATCATCGGCGTCCGGGGAGGGGGTGGATCGCGAATCCCGCTCCCGGGACCGGACGGTTCAGGTCACCGCCACCCGGGCCTTCACGAGAACGCTTATCTCCGCCTCCGACAGACCGGCTTCCTTCAATACTTCCGCCGTGTGCTCGCCGAGACGCGGCGGCGGCAGCCGCACGCCGCCGGGCGAGTCGGAGAACGCGGCCGCGATGCCGGGCAGCCGCAGGGTGCCCTCGGTGGGGTGTTCCATCGTGTGCCAGTAGCCGGTCTCCAAGAGGTGGGGGTCGTCCGCGAGGTCGGCGAGCGAGTTCACGGCCATCGCCGGGATCTGCGCCTCATCCAGGGCCTCCAGCCATTCGGCCGTGGTCCGCGTGGCGACGATTCCGGCGAGCTCGCCGTAGAGCTCCTCGATATGGGTCAGCCGCGCATCCAGGGTGGCGAAACGCGGGTCCTCCAGGAGCTCCTCGCGCCCCGACAGCCTGAAGAAGGTCTCCCACTGGCGGTCCGAGTACGGCATCGCGGCGACCCAGCCGTCCTTCGACCTGTACGGCCGCCGTCCGGGCGACAACACGCGGCCATAGCCGGCCGGCCCCAGCGGCGGCTCGAAGGTCATGCCCATCCAGTGCTCCGGCAGCAGGAAGCCGACCATGGTCTCGAACATCGGGACCTCGATGCACTGGCCGCGCCCGGTCCGTTCCCTGTGGAACAGCGCCATGGCCACGGCGCCGGCCGCCGACATGGCCACGATCTTGTCGCAGATCACGTTGGCGACGTAGGCCGGGCGGTCGCCCACCTCGGCTTGCAGCATGGCCACGCCGGAGGCCGCCTGGATCATGTCGTCGTAGGCCGGTTTGTGCCCGTAGGGTCCATCCTCCCGGTAGCCGTAGGCGCCGCAATAGACGAGGCGGGGATTGATCTCGCACAGAGTCTCGTAGGCGAGGCCGAGGCCGCGCACGCCCCTGGGGCGCATGTTGTGGAAAAACACGTCCGCCGACTCCACGACCTTGAGCATGGCGGCGCGGCCTTCCGCCGTCTTGAGATCGAGCGCGAGGCCGCGCTTGTTGCGGTTGCTGTTCAGGAACACCGGTCCCATGCCGTCCGAGTGCTTGGGTCCCAGACCGCGCATGGGATCGCCGCCGGGCGGCTCGACCTTGATCACGTCCGCGCCCATGTCGCCGAGGATCTGCGTGGCGAAGGGGCCGAGCAGGATGGTGGTCAGGTCGATGACCCGCACGCCGTCGAGAGGGCCGCTCATTCCCGCCGTCCCGCCGACACCTTCCGGCGTTGGTCGCGGCACGGTTCTTCGTTGCTCGTGACGTCCATGGAGATATCCCCGGCCCCCGGGCGGCGAATTTAGGCGGGCGTCCCGCCGCGGGCAACCGGAGGCCATGGGTTCGGACGGATACGGGAGACGGAGTCGGGGGCCCCCGCCCCCCGCCCCGGCGTGGCGACCCGCACAATCCGCACACTGTCGGGTCCCATGGGACGTTTCGATTTGAACCACAGTATGTTGTGTTTTAAGGTCATAAATATCAAACATATGGTATATCAATCCCCTCTTGACCTCCCCTTGGCAGGGAGAAGTGCGAATGGTCTCCCGGCAGGGAGGAGCCGGCCCCCGGGAGCCCGCATGTGGCGAACCAGGACGGATCGTTCCCGGACATGGAGGCCCTCGGTTATGATCCCGCGCCGGGATATCGCTTGGCGATGGAGAGTGGAATCATGGAACGGATCGGCTACATCGGTCTGGGCGTCATGGGGACGCCCATGTCGAGCAATCTCGTGAGGAAAGGGTTCGATGTCACGGTATTCGACATCGACCGGTCCAGGGTTCCGCCGCTGGTCGCGCTCGGGGCCTCGGGCGCGGAAAGCGTGGCCGAAATCGCGGAGACCAGCACCATCGTCGTCACGATGTTGCCCGGCTCGCCGCAGGTCATGGACGTCGTCTCCGGGCCCGGCGGTATCGTCGAGAGCGGCCGTCCGGGGACTGTCGTACTCGATACGAGCACGATCTATCCCAAGGACACCGACGCGCTCGCGGAGGCGGCCAGGGCCGCCGGAATGACCTTCATGGACGCGGCCGTGGGCCGGCTTCCGCCACAGGCCATTGCCGGCACGTCGATGTTCATGGTCGGCGGCGAGGCCGAGGACGTGGCGCGCGTCCGGCCGCTGCTCGACGCGATGGGGGATACCGTCGTCCATTGCGGCCCGGTGGGCACCGGGATCCGCTGCAAGGTCGTGAACAACTTCCTGACGATGATCACCGCGAAGGCCAATGCCGAGGCGCTCTCCATGGCGATGAAGGCCGGTCTGCCCGCCGACACCGTCTGGCGGGTGATCACCGGCACGACCGCGACCAACGGATGCCTGTCGACGGGCTGGCTGCCGAAGCTGTTCTCCGGCGATCTCGAACCGGGGTTCGCCATGCGGCTCGCCCGCAAGGATCTCGCGCTCGGCGTTCGCCTGGCGGGCGAGCTCGGGGTGGATACGCCGCTCGCCGATCTGGCGCTCGCCCACTACGACGGGTTGCTCGGGTCGAAATACGCCGACAAGGACTTCTCGGCCATCGTCAGCGCCGCTTGCGAGGCCGTGGGCGTGGGGGATCCGGTTCTCGACCGGCCTCGACCGTAAGCCGGCGGGGCCGGCCCCGGCCCCCGCGCCATGGTCCCGTCCGCTATCTCGCGGCGGAGCAGGAGCCGCCGCCGAGGACGCAGAACTTGGCGCAGTAGGGGTGGTTGAGGGCCACCTCGCCGACGGCGTCGGCGAGCGTCTCGCCCAACTCGAAGCACGTGTCGTAGGGTAGGAGCGTGCAGGGCAGCACGATCGGCGCGTCGGCGCCCTTGCGCTTCACCACCATGCGCGACGTCGCGCACATCACGTCGTCCGGATCGACTCCCAGGATTCCCCAGCACGACGCGGTGATCTCGGGCACGTCGACGGTCTCGTCCATCTCGGGAAGGAGGACGAGCGCCGCGCGGTCCCGGGCGTCCACGCGGATGCCCTCGGCCGCGAACAGCCGGGCATAGCCGGTCCGCAGGCCGTCCTCCGATTCGATCCACGGGGTCCGTCCCGCCACGGTGACGTGGAACCCGTGCTCGGACAGCCATTTGAGGCCCGGCAACGCGCGTTCCCAGCTGCGCGCGCCCCGTTCGAGGTCGTGGAGGGCCGGCGTGTAGTGATCGAGCGACACGCGGATCGCGAGCTTGCTGCCATACGTCCGGTTCAGCCGCGACAATTCGTCCTGGCGCTTCATCATCGGCCGCATGCCGTTGGTCAGCACCAGGGTATCCAACCCCTGGGACAGGCACGCCTCGATGCAGTCGATGATCTCCGGATTCATGAACGGCTCGCCGCCCGTGAAACCGATCTCGCGGGTCGCCCAACCGTCGCGGCGAATCTCGTCGAGATAGGCGCGAACCTCCGCCGCCGTGATGTAGGCGAGCCGGTCGTTGGCCGGGCTCGACTCGATGTAGCAGTTGACGCAGGCGAGGTTGCAGAGCGTACCGGTGTTGAACCACAGCGTCTCCAGCCTCTTCAGCCCGATCTTCGCCCGCGCCGATCCGTCGGCGGTGACCTCGGGATCCCGGAACTTGGCCGGGTCGAGCAGCTGGACTTCCACCTCCGCAGTGTCGATCGACATGGGCTCTGGGCTCTCCAATCCGCTGCGCCGGCGACCGTGCGGTTCCCGCGCGTCCTTCCCGTGTCGTCTTTGTGGAACGGGCCTTGCCCGCGCGTCAAGGCCCGCGTCTCGAATTCCGGAGACCAGGACAACATCTTGCGCCGGGATTCGCGTCGGCCTATTCTCGCCGCAATGAGCGCCACCACCTTCGACGCGCTTTCCGCCGCTCGCGATCTCGAAGCCGCCGGCCTCGAACGCCGCCATGCGGGATGCCATCGGCGCCGACCGTGGCGCGCTTGCCACCAGGGCCGATCTCGAAGCCGGTCTCGCCCGCCTCGAAACTCGGTTGGCCCGCTTCGTCTTTGCCGTCGCCGCCGGACAAGCGGCGCTCATCGTCGGTTCGCTCAAGTTGCTTCCGTAGGCCGCGCAACTCCTGATTGTCTCCGGCGTCGCGCGACCGCGCTCCGCGCCCCAGGCTGGAAGAAGGGGCCGGAGTTCAGTCTCGGCGACAGGATCACCAATCGGAACGCGGAATGGAGCGGCCCCGGTCGGTTTGCCGGGCCGGACATCCTGCCGCAATATGGCGGAGCGATCGCGCGGCGGGGCGGCCAGCGACGGAACATCGGCCCCGCCGGTCCCATCGGGAACGGAGGAATGCGCCATGTCCATCGACGGACTGAACGATTGCGGCGCCCAGGAGGGCCCGGGGACACTGCGGCCGGCCGTCGCGGGCACCCGCCACATGGCGGTCGCCGGCCACTATCTCGCGGCCCACGCGGCCTTCGAGGCGCTCGAGGCCGGCGGTAACGCGATCGACGCCGGATGCGCCGGCGGGATCGCCCTCGGGGTGTTACAGAGCGAGCTGGTCAACGTCGCCGGGGTGGCGCCGATCATCGTGTATCTGGCGGAAACGCGCGAGGTCGTCACCATCAGCGGCCTCGGAACTTGGCCCGCGGCCACGGATCCGGAGCTGTTCCGGCGCGAGCACGATTCCCACATTCCCGAGGGCATCCTGCGGACCGTCGTGCCGGCCGCGCCCGACGCCTGGATCACGGCGCTCGAGCGCTACGGCACGATGAGCTTCGCGGAGGTCGCGGCCGCCGCCATCCGGTTCGCCTCGGAAGGGTTCGTCATGTACCCGCTGATGTCGGACCTGATCCGCGCCAACGAGGCGAACTACCGGCGCT
This sequence comes from uncultured Alphaproteobacteria bacterium, assembly GCA_958295725.1. Taxonomy (GTDB): domain Bacteria; phylum Pseudomonadota; class Alphaproteobacteria; order UBA2966; family UBA2966; genus UBA2966. Next base: position 722,265 of record OY282368.1, read on the forward strand.
GGCCCTCCAACGCCGAGATCTACCTGCCCGGCGGCAAGCCGCCCGTCGCGGGCGACCTGTTCGTCCAGAGCGACCTCGGGCGCACGCTGCGGTACATGGCCGACGAGGAGACCGCGGCCGCCGGCCGGGGGCGCGAGGCGGGGCTTCGGGCCGCGCGCGACGCCTTCTATCGCGGCGATATCGCGGCCGCCATCGTGAAGTTCCACGAGGAGAACGGCGGCTGGATGCGGGCACGCGATCTCGCCGACTTCCGCGTCGGTATCGAGCCTCCCGTCTCGGTGGACTACGACGGCACGCGGGTCTACGCCTGCGGTCCCTGGTGCCAGGGTCCCGCGCTCCTCCAGGCGCTGCGGCTGCTCGACGGCTTCGACCTCGGCGCCATGGGCCACAACTCGCCGGCCTACGTCCACACGCTGATCGAGGCGCTCAAGCTCGCCTTCGCCGACCGTCACCACCACTACGGGGACCCTCGTTTCGTGACCGTGCCCATGCGGGAACTGCTGTCGGACGGCTACACCCGCCGCCGCCGCGATCTGATCCGGTCCGGGGAGGCCTGGCTCGATATGCCCCCGGGAGGCGACCCGGTGGCCATGGCGGCCGTGGGACCGACCCACGCCGGCGGCTCCGCGCGAGCGGACGCCGCGGGGGCGCCGGCTCTCGACACGTCCTACGTCTGCGTCACCGACCGCCACGGCAACGTGTTCTCGGCCACCCCCAGCGACACGGCCAACGACGCGCCGGTGGTGCCGGGCACCGGCCTCTGCCCCTCGTCGCGTGGGTCCCAGTCGTGGGCCGATCCGGACCATGCGTCGTCCGTCGCGCCGGGCAAGCGGCCGCGCCTGACGCCGAACCCGGCGATCGCCATCCGCGAGGGCGAGTTCGTCATGCCCTTCGGCACGCCGGGCGGGGACGTCCAGGTGCAGGCGATGCTGCAATGCTTCCTCAACGTCGCGCGGTGGGGGATGAACCCGCAACAGGCCGTCGAGGCGCCGCGGTTCGCGACCTACAGCTTCCCCGATTCGTTCGAGCCCCACGGCAGTCAGCCCGCCAAGGTGATGCTGGAGAGCCGTATCGGCGAGACCGTCGCGCGCGCGCTGGACTCCTGCGGTCACGACGTGGACCGGTGGCCGGACTGGACCTGGCGGGCGGGTTCCGTCTGCATGATCCGTAAGGATCTGGAGACGGGCATCCATACCGGCGGGGCGGACGCCCGCCGTCCGGCCTACGCCGTCGGGTGGTGATCCCGAGCGGGCGGGTGCCGGCGGGCGGGCGAATCAGGTTCCACGTTCGTCGGCGGACGAGGCGGCGGAAAGAGGGGTGTTCCGTCTCGATGGATGGAAACGCCGCGTTCCTCGCGAGACTTCGGAATATCCGCTCCGGCTCTCTTGGGGCGGCGTGACTTGCCGCCATCGCTCGGCAGGGGCTCGCCAGGGTCGCCGTTCCACAGAATGCCCGGGTGGGGCAGCCGGTAGTAGTTGGACGGGTTCGCGGGATCGACGACGGGTCTGGCTGTCTCCTCCGGATCCCGGACGAAGCGGCCGAGGGCTGCCTCGCAGTAATCGCGAAGAAGCTCGACGCAGGTCCAGCGCCGTCCGGTGCGCTCGCAGACCTCGCCGGTGACGCAGCTTCCGGCGAAGGGGTCGATCACGAAGTCGCCGGGTTCGGTCAACATGCGGATGAAGTATTCCGGCAGCCCGGCCGGATAGCGGGCGGGATGCGGCTTGAAGCCCTTTTCCTCACAGTACCGCAGATAGAAGCTGTTGCTCTCGGTGTTGGGGATCGCGATGAGGTTGGGCGGGATCGCCGCGCCGTTGTCGATGCCGAACTTGTCGCTGATATCATGGCCGGAAGGGCGCTTTTTGGCCCTGTAGCCCTTGGCCAGCAGCTCCCTCATGCTGGGGCTGTATGGCTGAAGGACCCGTCGGTTGCTCGCTTTCGGCCAAGGCGTCTTGGACAGCCACCAGACGGTATTGACGGCGTCCTTGACCCGCACCCGGCGCACCGTGACCCATTCGGCGGGCGTCGGGAGCTTGGAGGGATTCCACCAGTAGAAATCCTGGGCCAGGTGGAATCCGAATTCCTCGCACAGCATGATCGGGAGCTTGAAGTGATAGAGGTTGCGGGTGGGATAGCCCTTGTTCCAGGCGCCGCCGATGTCGATGACTAGGCTGCCGCCGTCCTTGAGGACGCGGTGGAATACGGCAGCGAACGGCTTGAACCAGTCGACGTATTCGTCCGCGTCCACGTTGCCGTAATCCTTCTTGCGGACCAGGCCGAAGGGCGGGCTCGTCATGATCAGGTCGACCGAATCTCTCGGACAGGTCGCGAGGACGTCGATGCTGTCGCCGTGGACGATCCGTCCGAGAGGGGTTTGGTGAAAGACCTCGGCGCCTGTTCGTGTCTTCTTCGTCACCGTCGGCTCCTACAGTTCGAGTCTTTCGAGGCCTATGGGTCTCCCCTCCCGGCCTCTCCCTTGTTCAGGGGGGAGGAGTGTAAATGGCCTCCTTTGTCAGGAGGAGGGGTATGAACGGACCATGTGAGGAAGGATGGCGTTGTTCCGGCCGGGCCGCGACATGCCCCTGAGTCCGGTTGCCGCCGCCTGGCGTCGGCGCTACCTTGAGCCTGGACGAGGCTCGTATTCACGGGAAACGGTCATGAGTGCACAGGCCGAAAGCTCGCATTCCGCCGAACCGATCCTGCTCCGCGCGGACGGAGACGGTATCGCCCGACTGACGCTCAACCGGCCCGGGCAGTACAACTCGCTGTCCGAGGACATGCTGGACGCGCTTCAGGCCGAGCTCGACGCCATCGCCGGGGACAGGTCGGTCCGCGTCGTCGTGCTCGCGGCCGCGGGCGCGGCTTTCTGCGCCGGGCACGACCTGAAGGAGATGCGGGCGCGGCCCGAGCGAGACTACTACGAATACCTGTTCAGGAAGTGCAGCCGGATGATGTTGAGCATGACGCGGCTGCCGCAGCCCGTCATCGCCCGGGCGCACGGCGTCGCCACGGCGGCCGGCTGCCAGCTCGTGGCCAACGCGGACCTCGCCGTCGCCGCGTCGGACGCCCGCTTCGGCACGTCCGGGATCGACGTCGGCCTCTTCTGCATGACCCCCGGCGTCGCCGTGACCCGGAACGTGCGGCGCAAGAAGGCGTTCGAGATGCTGTTCACCGGCGACCTGCTGTCCGCCGCGGAGGCCCTGGAGGCCGGCCTCGTGAACCGGGTGGCGCCGCCCGGCGAGCTCGACGACGCCCTGGAGGGACTGTGCCGGTCCATCCTCGGCAAGTCGCGGGCGGCCGTCGAGGCCGGCAAGCGCCTGTTCTACGAACAGCTCGGCATGGACCTCGAGTCGGCGTACATGCGCGCGAGCGAGGAGATGGCGCGGAACATGATGTTCCGCGACGCCGGCGAGGGCATCGACGCGTTCATCGCCAAGCGCGAGCCCGTCTGGACCCACGAGTAGGCGCCAGATCGTCCGCCCGGCGGGGAGGCGCGGCTCCGTTCGCGTTCTGGTTCGGGCGCACGTGAGATGCGGTGTTCCATACTCGCCCTGGCGACGCACCCGACGAGGGAGTCCGGCATGTCCGATAAGCCGATAGATGGCCCCATCGACAAGCTGGTCGACGATCTCGACCAGGCGATCAAGAACATCTGGCGTTATCAGACCGAGTTGGACGGAGATTCCGAGTTCGCCCGCGAGCTCACCCGACGGATGACGTTCGTGCGCCATTGGTATGCCGTCGAATCGGACGAAGGATGGCTGTTTGCGCCGTCGAAATTCATCGGATATGAGGGAAACACTGCCAGGTTCTACGTGGAAAGAGCCAGAAGGGGCAGGGACGGTAGAGTGACGGAGAAAACACTCAAACGATTGCTCGAGACCGCGCGGCCAGACGTCGACGACGAACTTCGCTCCGACCTGCAGAGATTCTTCGAGGAACACGGTCATTCCAATCCGAACAAGAAAGCAAAAATCCACGTTCTGATCGACGACGAAAGGAGACTTTCACTGAGTGAAGAAGACATCGTGGAAGCTGCGATGGGCCAAGCGTCGGCAGTAGATCGGCTGCTCCGTCGTCCGCGACCGACGAAGTTCTCTCTCGAAGACTTTCGGGAGGCAAGACTCAAGGCGGAGGAAATCGGTCGACTCGGCGAGGCCCTTGTTGATCTTTATCTTCGGCAGCGTCTCAAGAAGAAGAAAATCACGGATTATGTGTGGGCGTCGGACATCAACGCCATTGAGCCATATGACTTCCGTGTTAAATGCGGTGGATCCTGGAAGAATCTGGAAGTCAAGACCACGACTGGAGATTTCACCCGTGAGTTTCATCTTTCGTATGGAGAACTGTGCGAGATGGTGCGTGGCGACTTACCATACCGGATCGTGCGGGTTTACGAGGCATCGGGAGATGGCGCAAAGATGCGGATTTCACGCGAACTCCGGGAATATGGATGCTCGATAATCGAAGTCTTCAAGGCGCTTCCGGACGGAGTTACTCCCAACGGCGTGACGATCGTGCCGGACGAAACGATGTTCGGTGACGAAACCAGCCTTGATCCCTTACCCGCCGACCGAGGATAGAGGAGTAATCACGACCGCCGCACCTGACGTTCTCACGGAATACCCGCATCGCTTCGACACGTCACGTATCCAGGTGCTGGATAAAGACCAATCGCTCCGTGAAAATGTTTGTGGGTTGCGTGGAAGCATATCCGGCATTGGCGAAACAGTTGGCTCTACCCGACGACATTGCCATGCTCACTCCCCCTTTGCGTGGCGCGCGGCGGCCACTCCGTGCTATCTCCCCGGCCGTGAACGCCGACGCCATACGCTCCAGTCGTCTGCTCCCGAGCTTCCTGCTGACGAGCTGTATGCTCTTCTGGGGCGCCAACGCCGTGGTCAGCCGCGCGGGCAGCTTCCACGTCCCCACCACCGGTCTCGCCTTCTGGGCCTGGGTCACGGCGTTCGCGCTGTTGACGCCCTGGGCCATCCGGCGCGTCGTCCGCCAACGGCGCGTCATCCTGCGGTGCTGGAAGATCATCGCCGTGCTGGGCGTCCTGGGGATCGGGCTGTTTCCGCAGTTCCTCTATGGCGCGCTCGGGCTGACCGGGTCGATCAACGTCTCCCTCATCAACACCGCCACGCCCGCCTGGATCGTGGTGCTCTCCTGGCTCTGCTTTCGGGATCCGGTGTCCTGGCGGACGCTGCTGGGCATGGCCTCCGGCTTCCTCGGCGTGCTCGTCGTCGTCACCCAGGGGCGCCTCTCCACGCTGTTGCGGATCGAGTTCGTCCTCGGCGATGTGGTCATGCTGATCGGCATCGTCGTCTGGGCCGTCTATTCGATCCTGCTGCGCTATCGGCCGCCGGAGATCGACGCCCTCGCCCTGCTCTGGGCCATGATCCCGCCGGCGCTCCTGGTGAGCGGGGCGATCTACTTCTCGGGCGTCTTCCATCCCTGGCGTTTCGATCCGGTCCCCGGGAACCTCGTCTTCCTCGCCTATTGCGGCGTATTTCCCACGGTGCTCGCCTATGCGTGCTTCAATGCCGGCGCCAAGGCGCTGGGGGCCCGGGGGGCGGGGCAGTTCCTGTTCCTGCCGCCGCTGTTCACGGCGATCCTCGCCGTGATTTTCCTCGACGAGACCTTCGAGCCGTTCCACCTCGCCAGCCTGTTGCTGATCTTCGCCGGGCTTTATCTCGCCAACGCCGATCCGTAGGGAGGGCGCGCGGTCCCGGGAAGCGCCCGCGTTCCGCGCGAACGCCGGCGGAGACTCCGGATCAGCCCCACAGTTCCGGCGGCGGCGGGTGCATGGCGCCGCCGACGTAGCGGAGTCCTGGGTCCCGGTCCCTGGCCAGGAGGAGCGGGCCGTCCAGGTCCACGAACCGGGCGGCGTGGGCGAGGAGGGCCGCCGGCGCCATGCCGAGCGACGTTCCGACCATGCACCCCAGCATGACGCCGACGCCCGCGGACTGGGCGGCGTCCGCCAGCCGGAGCGCCTCGGTGAGGCCGCCGGTCTTGTCCAGCTTGATGTTGACGAAGTCGTAGAGTCGCGCGACGTCGCCCAGCGTCGACGCGTCGTGCGCCGATTCGTCCGCGCACACGGGCACCGCGCGGTCTCGGCTCTCGAGGACGCCGTCGGCTCCGGCGGGCAGCGGCTGCTCGATTAGCTCGACGCCGAGGGCGGCGAGCTCGCCGGCGTACTCGGCGAACGTCGGCGGCGTCCACGCCTCGTTGGCGTCGACGATGAGGGCCGCGTCCGGCGCGGCCTGCCGGACCGCGCGCGTGCGGAGGACGTCCTTGCCGTCGTCGCCGCCCAGCTTCAGCTTCAACAGGGGACGGCGCCGGTTCTTCCTGGCGGCCGCCGCCATCGCCTCGGGCTCGTCGAGACCGATGGTGAGCGCCGTGACCGCGGGTTGCGGTTCGGCCAGTCCCGCCAGCCGCCACGCCGGGATCCCGGAGAGCTTGGCATCGAGGTCCCACAGCGCGCAGTCCAGCGCGTTCCGCGCCGCGCCGGGCCCGAGGCGCCGTTGCAGGGCCGGGCGTCCCAAGGCGCCGTCCTCGATCTCGGCACGGAGCGATTCGATCCGCGCGACCGCGCCCTTGCGCGTCTCGCCGTAACGCCGGTAGGGCACGCACTCCCCGCGTCCGCGCCGCCCGTCCTGATGGATCTCCACGACGACGACCTCGGCCGTCGTCTTGCTGTCCCGCGAGATCGTGAATGTTCCCGCAATGGGCCAGTCCTCTTGCCGGACGACGAGGCGCCGGCGGCTCACGAAACGGCGTCCACCAGACCGGCCACGCCGTCCCGGACCGGGTCGACGCAAGGCAGGCCGGTCTCGGTTTCGACCGCGCCCAGATAGTCTCGCGCCTCCCCCTCGTCGAGCGCCGAGGTGTTGACGGCGACGCCGACCATCCGGCAGTCGGGATTGGTCAGGTGCGCGGCCTCGACGTTGGCGCGGATGCACAGGTCGAGCGGCGGCAGGGGCGCGTCGGGAAGGCCCCGCATGTTCGCGCGGGTCGGCTCGTGGCACAGCACCATGGCGTCGGGTTGGGAACCGTGGATCAACCCGAGCGTGACCCCCGCGTAGGAGGCGTGGAACAACGATCCTTGGCCTTCGATCAGATCCCAATGATCGGGATCGTTGTCGGGGGTCAGCCATTCGACCGAGCCCGAGATGAAGTCCGCGACCACGGCGTCCACCGAGACGCCGCCGCCGGCGATGAAGATGCCGGTCTGGCCGGTGGCGCGGAAGTCTGCCTTCATGCCGCGCGCCCGCATCTCCTTCTCCATGGCGAGGCAGGTGTACATCTTGCCGGTCGAGCAGTCGGTGCCCACCGTAAGCAGGCGCTTGCCCGTCCGCCTCGTCCCCTTGCCGGTGGCGAAGTCCCGCGTCGGGTGTCGCACGTCGAACAGCCGGCGGCCCAGGCGTTCGGCCGTCTCGCGCACGGCGTGGACGTCCGCGATCCGCATGTGCAGGCCGCTGGCCACGTCCATACCGGCTTCCAGCGCCTCGACGATCGTGTCCGTCCACGATTCGGGAAGGACGCCGCCCGCGTTGACGACGCCGACGATCAGCGACCTGGCGCCCTTCGCCGTCGCCTCGGAGACCGTCATGTCCGGGAGCCCGGTGTCGGCGTTGCAGCCGGGCAGGCGGAGCTGGCCCACGCACCATTCGCGCCGCCAGAAGGCGACGCCATCTGCCGTCTTGGCGGCGAGCTGGTCGTGGGCGTCGCCCAGGAACACGAGATAGGGATGCTCGATATGCATGTCGTTCATGCGTCCCACTCCATTCGCGTTGACATTCACGTTCGACCCGGTCGGACGGGCTCCGCCGGGCCGTGCCCGGACCGGAACGCCTCGAGGCGTCGCTCGGCCTCGGCGACGGTGGCCCGATCGTCCCAGGCCCGGTGCTCGCCGCGCGCGTAGGCCACGGCGTTGAGGTTGTAGAGGATCGCGTTGTAACAGTTGGCGTCGCGGTTGTTCCGGGTTCTGACGACCTTGGCGGGGATGCCGGCGACGACGGAGTTCTCCGGGACGATCGTTCCCTCGGTCACGAACGCGCCGCCCGCGACGATGGTGTTCGCCCCGATCACCGCGCCGTCCATGATGGTGGCGTTGATCCCGATCAGGCAGTTGTCCTCGATGACGCATCCGTGCACCGTGCAATGATGGGTCACCGAGCAGTTGTCGCCGATGATCGCGCTCGTCGCCGATCCGACGTGGATCATCGTGAAGTCCTGGACGTTCGTGTTGGCGCCGATCGCCACTTCGTCGTTCTCGGCGCGGATGACCGTGTTGGCCCATGTCGACGACCCCGGCCCGATCGTCACTTTCCCGTAGATCAGCGTCGTCGGGTGAATGAACGCGGGATCGTTCAGGACGACAAGCGGTCCGTACTCCTGCATTCGCTCCGTCCTTCCAACCGGCGGCGGGGCGACACTATATCGCGATCGTGTCCGGGGGCGCGCCATTTCGACGAGTCGCGGCGCGGCGCCCGTCTCCGACCGGTCGGAAAGTTGGGGCGGCTCAAGCCGGGCGCGCCAACCCTTCCAGGCGCGTCAGCCAGGCGTCGAACCGCGGGCATTGCGCGCGGATCGTCGGCAGGCCCGTCGCCCGCGCGATCAGCGGGCCGTGGAGAGGCTTCCGGTATCTCGGGACCATGCGCGCGATTTGCCTGCTCGGCGCGGTGTCGGGATCGTCGTTGATGTCTTCGGGTGTCGCGAATTGCCGACGGACCGCCGCCAGCGCCTCGATGTCCGGATCCGTCATGCCCGTCATGTGCGCGACCGCCCGGAACGCTGTCGCATCGGAGAACAGCAGTCCCTCGAACTCGTGCCTCTGGACATAGGGGAACACCCGTCTCGCATCGGAAACGCGCGTTTCGATTTGCCGGGCCAGGTGTTCCTCCAGCGCATCGACCGTCCAGTCCCCCTTGTCGCGAAAACCGTAGAAATCGACCAGCGACGTCACGGCGTCGAAAGACCGGTGCAAGTGGACCATCTCCGATACGAGCCGTTCGACGCCGACGGCACCCCCGCCGGCGCCTCCGCTCCGGGCGCGGCCGATCAGAACCGGAGTCAACGCGACCTGCATCGGCCGCAGGCTTGCGGCGAGAACGTCCTTGACGAACTCCTCCTCGGTCCGGCCCTCCACCGACACGGCAAGACGGATCACGGGCGGCCTCCGAGCAGGTTTTTCTGCCAGAGCTCGCCCGTCGCGTACTCCTCCAGCCAGTGTTGGTACGCCTCTTCGTCGCATCGACGGATCTCCGTCCGTCTGTCCTGCAGCTCCAGAACGAGGATCTCGTCGAGACCGAACTTGTCGACGAGCAGTGGTGACTGAGTCGCCGCGATGACCTGCCGATCCTCCGCGAGCGCCTTGATCATGTCGCCGACCAGGGCGACGGCGGCCGGATGCAACCCCAGCTCCGGTTCGTCCAGCAACAGCACGTCGGGGAGTATCCCGGACGGGAGGTTCAACAACGTCACCAGCGCGAAGAGGCGAAGCGAGCCGTCGGAGGTCAGGTGGGCGCCGACGGTCTTGTCCATCCCCTTCGCCTTCCACCGCAGCAGGACCTTCCCGTAGCTCTCCTCGATCTCGAACCGGTCGAAGATCGGCAGCGCGCGCCGGATATGATCGCAGATCGACTCGAACCGTCGCCTGTCTTCCCGTTCGAGACGGAGCAGGATCGCGGCCAGGTTCCCGCCATGCGATCTGAGGTAGTTGTTGTCCTCCGCGTCCCATCTCTTTTTGATGCGCGAGTCGTCGGAGGTGTCGTGGAACTGATACACGGCGCAGCGCCGTAACAGATAGACGAGCACGCCGGCGGTCCTCTGGTTGCCGTCGGATTCGTCCGATTGCGCGGTCTCGACAATCTTCGCCTCGGGATGGCCGCTTCCGAGATGTTGCCAGGACGCCTCCGCACCCAACCCCTCTCGACTGAACCGGAATGCCTCGTCCGTAAACACGAACCGGTCGGGATGCGCGTGAGCGAGCGCGAAGCGATAGTCGTTTCGCCCCGCTTCGGTCCGCATGACTATCTTCGCCTCCAGACGAGGGCTTATCTTGCTACCGCCGAACAGCTGGTCGTCGGCGCCGCCCTGGCGCTGGACGAACTCGGCCAGCCGGCGAGCTCCGATCATCCAGCTCATCATCTCGAAGAAGCGGACGAAGTTGGATTTGCCCGAGCCGTTGGCGCCGATCAGGACGGTCGCCATGGGCAGGTTTTCGATTTCGACATCCGCGAGGGAACGAAAACCTTTGATACGAACGGATTCGATCGGATTGGACATGGATCGCTGTTCCCCAATTACGGCTCTTGGGGGGCGCGCTCTCGCGACCGCGTCGCGTCGTCACGCCTCCGTTCCAGCCCACGATCTCCCGGTGGGCCGCGAGAGTCGCCCAGTGGCTGTCGTTCCAGCTGCTGGCGACCGGAATGAACGGTAGCACGAATGACGGAGTGTGGATAGAAGTGTGGATAGATCTGTGGATAAATTGTGTATCCAACGATCCAGGGAAATGTATTCATGTGCAACTTTTTTGCGGTGGATCGAAGATTATTTATTGATACGTCGATTTTCTTTTCGCGATACTTCGATCGCACGTAAACGCGTGGAAGCCCCGTCCTCGGGACGTTCCGGTTCCGCGTCCCGGCGGCGGACCGCGCGTCAAGCGCGCCAGGAGCTGGACCGGCTCCTGGGCGTCAGGGGTGTCTCGCGGGACACGTCAGGCATGGGTCCCACTCCCATGCTCCCTGGCGCCCTCCTGCGCCGGACCGGACGCGCCGCGGACAAGGAGGGACCGGACCGGCCGCAGAATGTTCCTGATCCGGCGTAGATCCCGGCCCGCCGCCAACAGGGCGGGCATCACGAACAGCACCAGCGTCGCCGCGCAGCCGAGGCCGAAGACGATCGTCAGGGCCATCGGGATCAGGAACCGCGCTTGCAGGCTCGTTTCGAGCAGCAGCGGGCTCAACCCGCCGATCGTCGTGGCCGAGGTCAGCACGATCGCGCGCAGCCGGTCGCGGACTCCCCCGACGATCGCCTCGAGGAAGTCCTCCGTCTCCGCGCGCCGCCCGATGGCCGTGACCAGGATGATCGAGTTGTTGACCACGATGCCGGACAGCCCCATGAGCGCCACCAGGCTGAGGATGGTCAGGTTGTAGCCGAACAGCCAATGGCCGAGGACGGTGCCGACGAATCCCATCGGAATGATCGCCATGACGGCGAGCGGCCGGCTGTAGCTCGCGAACACCCAGGCCAGGACGATGTAGATCCCGGCGAGCCCGATCAACGCCCCCAGCATCATGTCCGAAAGGGTCTCCCGGGTCTCTTCCGACCGGCCCTTGAAGGCCAGTTCCACCCCGTGGCGCTCGGCGATCCGGCGCAACCCGTCGCGCTCGATGGCCGCCAGCAGTTCGCCCGTCGTGACGATGTCGGCGTCGAGCTTGGCGGTGACGGCGACCTGGCGGCGTCCGTCCTCGCTCCTGATGTAGGCGAAGCCCTGGTTGGCCCGCCGCGAGACCGCCTCGTCGAGCGGGACTTCGGCGCCCGTCGGGCCGCGCAAGTGCAGGTGGTCGAGAACGTCCGTGTCGCGCTCGTCCGCCGGGAGCCTGACTCGGACGACGATCTCTTCGTCGCCGCGCGGGAAGCGCGTCGCGATCACGCCCTCGATGGCGTCCCGCACCTGGCGGCCGACCGTCCGGGTGGTGAAGCCCATCGAGCGGCCGCGCGGCGTGACTTCCAGAATCGTCTCCCGCTTGCCCCAGGGCAGGTCGTCCCTGATGGCGCGCACTCCCGGATAGCGTTCGAGGAGCGCCCGCAACTCCAGCGCCGCCCGTTTGAGCGCCACGACGTCGTCGCCGATGAACCTCACGTCGACGTCGCTGCCGGGCGGTCCGCCCCGGGCCCCGAAGACGGTGAGGGTATCGAGCCCGGCGACCGGGCGGATCCTGGCGCGCCAGGCATCGATGAACGGCTCGAGACGCAAGTCGCGCCGGTCGGCGGGACGCAGCTCCACCTCGACCCCGCCCACATTGTCGCCGGCTTCGACCCCCCCGCTGGCCGGGATGCCGATTTTCGTTATCGCCATGCGGACGAGGTCGCTGTCGTCGCCTTCCAGCTCGCGGACGGTCGCGTCGAGCGCGCGATTCGCCTCGTCGAGCATCGCGACCGTGGCCTCGCGCGGCGTGCCGGGAACCATCGTGACGTTGGCGAAGACCCGGTCCGCCTCGGGCGACGGGAAGAAGGTGAAGCCCACCCGGCCACCCGCCACCATGCCAGCGGCCAGCAGCATCAGCCCGACCGCGACGGCCAGCGTCGCGTAGCGCCAGTGGATGCAGACCTCGACGAAGGACCGGAACGGCCCGTCGCGAAACGCCGCGAACCCGTCGTCGAACCATCGGCGGTAGCGGGCGGGCCACCCGGTCGGGGAGGGCGTCGAGGCGACGCTCAGATGGCCCGGCAGGACCAGGAAGCACTCCATCAGGCTCGCGATCAGCACCGCGACCACGACCAGCGGGATGGTGGCGATGATCTGGCCGAGGACCCCGGAGATCATCAGCAGCGGCAGGAAGGCGCTGATCGTCGTCAGCGCCGCCGCGAACACGGGAACGGCCATCCGATGGGCGCCGTCGATCGCGGCCGCAAGCGGCGACAGCCCCTGGCGGCCGCGGGTATCGGCGTGCTCGCCGACGACGATCGCGTCGTCGACGATGATTCCGACCGTCATGATCAGGCTGAACAGGCTGACCATGTTGATCGTCAGGCCGACCGCCAGCATGACCCCGAAGGCGGCGAGCAGGGAGGCCGGGATGCCGACCATCACCCAGAACGCCACCCGCGCCCGCAGGAACACCATGAGGATCACGATCACGATCGCCAGGCCGCTGGCGCCGTTCCGGATCAGCAGGTCGATCCGGTCGCGAAGCGAGCCGACGGCCACGTCGTAGCGCTCCATATCGAGGGTCGCCGGCAGGGTCGGCGCGACCTCGTCGAGATAGGCCTCCGCGATCTTCGCCATCTTCAGCGCGTCGCCCTGGACGGCGCGCTGGACGTGGAGCTCGATCGCGCGTCGTCCATTACGCCGGATCTCCTCGGTGTCCTCGCCGAAGCCTTCGCGCACGCGGGCCACGTCGCCCAGGCGGATCGCGCGGCCGTCCTCGAGCGCCTTTATCTCGATGTCCTCGATTCCGCGGGCGGTGGTGACAAGGCCGCGGCTCCGGATATGCCGGCGCCCTTGCCCTACGTCGCCCGCGGGCAGGTCCCGCGACGACTCGCGGATCCTGGCGCCGATGTCGGCCAGGGTCATGTCGAGCCGCCGGAGCGCGGCCGACGGCGCCTCGACCAGGATCTCCTCGTCGCGCATGCCCGTCGCCGTGATCCGGTCGATTCCCCGGTCGAGCAGGCCGTCGCGCAGCCTCTTGGCGTGCGCCTTCAGCGCCTCCTCCGTATGGGACCCCGACAGCACGACGCGCAGGATCGTCTCGTAGCGCGCGATGCGCCTCGTCTCCGGCGTCTTGGCGTCTTCCGGCAGGGTACGGATGCGCGAGACCGCGGCTTCCACGTCCGACAGCGCGGCCTGCATGTCGCTGTCCGCCTTGAACTCGACGCTGACGCTCGCTCCCCCCTCGGTGGCGGTCGACCGCACCCGCTTGACGTTGTCCAGAAAGCGGACCTCGGGGACGATCGCCCGCACCAGCTTGGCGTCCACGTCCTCCGCCGCGGCGCCCGGCCATTCGACCCACACGTTCACGAGGTCGATGCCGAACGTGGGCAGGAACTGCGAGTTCATCTTGACGATGCCGTAGACGCCGACGATCGCCATCAGGGCGAGCAGCAGGTTGGGCGCGTTGCGATGGCGGGCGAACAGGGCGATCGGGCCGCTTCTCCGCGCGCCCCGCTCCGCCGCGTCCGCGTCGTCTCGCGCGCTCACCGCGCCTCTACCCGCTGTCCGGGGCCGATCTCCGGGAAGTGGGTGGTGACGATCCTCGCGCCCGGCGCGATGTCGGCGCGGACCAGCACGTCCCTGGCCATCCGCCGCAGCAGCTCGACGCGGCGCGGCGCGAGCCGGCCCTCCTCGATGACGTAGACGTTGCCTTCCCTATCGACCGCGCCTTCGGGAAGGCGCAGGACTCCGCGGTAGAGCTCGCCGGGGATGCGAACCTCGACGAAGGCGCCGGGCCGCAGCGGCGCGCCGGGATCCGGGTCGACGAGGCGCGCGCGGACGCCGATGCCGCCGCTCGCCGGGTCGATTTCGGCGTCGAGTCTCTCGATGATCGCGTCGTACGCGAAGTCGCGCGGCCCGACGCGCCACGTCACCGACACCGCCCGCCCCAGCAGCCGGTCCACCGTCTGCTCGCCTTCGCCGCCCGCCAGGCGCCCGAAGTCGCCCCGCTTCAGTTGGAACGAGACTTCGAGCCGGCGCGCGACGATCAGCCGCGCGAGGCGGTCGCCGGTTCCGACGCGCTGCCCCGCGGCCGCGGCCGCGTCGGCGAGGTAGCCGTCCTCGGGCGCCGCCAGCAGGGTTTCGTCGAGGTCTCGCCGGGCCTGCTTCAGGGCGGCCTCGCTGCGCGCGAGCGCGGCGCTCGACTGCTCGATCCGCGCCGCCAGCCGCTCCAGGCGCTGCTCCGCCGTCCCGACCGACCGTTTGGCCTCGTTGGCGGCGATCGTCGCGTCGTCCCGGGCCTTGCGCGACAGCGTGCCGCGCTCGCTCAGCTCGCGCTTCCGTTCCAGATCGGCCATGCGCAGCGCGGCCTGCTCGCGGGCGATGGTCAGCAACCGGCGCTCGGCGTCCAGCTCCGCCCGCGCCTCCTCAAGGCGGGCCCGCGATTCGGCGACCGCGGCTTCCTTGTCGGCCACCTCGATCTCGTAGTCGAACCGGTCGATGACGACGAGCGTCTCGCCCTTGCGGACGACCGCGCCCTCGACGAAGCCGGGTCCCAGCTCGGCGATTCGGCCGGCCACCAGCGGCCGCAACTCGACGACGCTGCCGGCGACGACGGTGCCGAACTCGACGATCGCGGGCCGGATGTCGACGTACCGCGCCTCGATCGCGGCGACCGGGCGTGCCCGTTCCTCGGCGGGCGCGGGCGTCGTCTCGGGGCGGGTCGCGCGCAGGTAGAGGAAGCCCATGGTCGCGACCGCGATCAGCAGCGCCGGCAGGACGAGCCTGGGCCGGACGAACCGGGACAGGGCGGACCAGGGCGGGACGAACCGGGACAGGGCGGACTTGGCGAGTCTCTTCATGACGCCCGAACGGTCGCGGCCTCCCGATCGTTCCAGCATGCTCCGGATGACTTCCGGCCAGCGTGGTCCGCGGATACGGCGCTTCGACATTCAGGGACCATCCATGGATCGTGTCGGACGAAGTCGAGACGCTGGCGCGATTTCCGTGCCGCTGCGATGGCGAGCGTATTCGCGTCGCCGGTGCCCTTTGTACCCCATCCCTGCCGCGCCGGGGGTGCCGCCGCGCGAATACCTCAAATTAGGGTTTCCCCCGTGCGTTTCGCCAGGTACTTTTCCTGTCATTGTAATTCAACTGGAGGTTCAGGGTCCATGAGCACTGAAACCAAAACCATGAATGAGCTGCGCGGTCACTTGGTGGAGAAGGCGACCGCGGACGAAGCGTTCCGCGCCCGGTTGCTTTCCGATCCGAAGGCCGCGATCAAGGAGGAGCTGGGCCTCGCCGTTCCGGCGTCGCTGTCGATCGAGGTTCACGAAGAGAGCGCCGCGACCGCGCATCTGATTCTTCCCCCCGACGGCAAGCTGGGCGAAAGCGACCTGCGGGCGGTCGCCGGCGGCGGGCAGTCGAGGCTTTTCGGGCAGAATGTCGATTCGGCCATCAGCCACTGGTAATCTCGCCGGGCCGCGCGAATTAGGGTTGAGGCCCGTTCGACGGGCCAGCCAGGTTGCCCATCGTCCGTCAAGGGCGTTTGTCGCCGGAAGCGTGGTGGCGCGATATGGAGCGCATCATCGCTTGAGGAGGAGCGAACCAATGGAAACACCGAATGAGATGCGTGCGAAGATCGCGGACAAGGCGGCCGGGGATGCGGAGTTCCGCGCCCGGCTGCTCGGCGATCCGAAGGGAGCGCTCGAGGAAGAGTTGGGCGTCGCCATTCCGGCGTCGCTGTCGATCGAGGTTCACGAAGAGAGCGCCGGGACGGCGCATCTGGTGCTTCCCCCCGACAGCAAACTGAGCGAAGGCGACCTGCAGGCGGTCGCCGGCGGCAGGTGGATCTCGCAGGCGATAAACAGGGAGATTGCCAGCTGGTAATCCCGCCAAGCCGCGCAAATTGGGGTTGAGGCCCGTTCGACGGGTCAGTCAGGTTGTCCATCGTCGTCAAGGGCGTTTGTCGCTGGAAGCGTGGCGGCGCGACTATGGAGCGCATCATCGCTTGAGGAGGAGCGAACCAATGGAAACACCGAATGAAATGCGGGCGAAGATCGCGGACAAGGCGGCCGGGGATGCGGAGTTCCGCGCCCGGCTGCTCGGCGATCCGAAGGGGGCGCTCGAGCGGGAGTTGGGCGTCGCCATTCCGGCGTCGCTGTCGATCGAGGTTCACGAGGAAAGCGCCGGGACAGCGCATCTGGTGCTTCCCCCCGACAGCAAACTGAGCGAAGGCGACCTGCGGTCGGTGACGGCCGGGTTCAGCATCTTCACTCCGGCCGAACGGGAAGGGCTCAGAGAGGCCGGTCTCAATTGGTGAGGCCGATGCGGCTGGTCTTCCGCTCGACGGCGAGCGCGGGCCGACGCCGCGGCGAACACGTGATAGAGGGAAATTCATGAGCACAGAAACCAAAACCGTGGACGAGCTGCGTGGGCACTTGGTGGACAAGGCGACCGGGGACGCGGAGTTCCGCGCCCGGCTGATCGGCGATCCGAAGGGGGCGCTCGAACAGGAGTTGGGCGTCGCCATTCCGGCGTCCATGTCGATCGAGGTTCACGAAGAGAGCGAGGAGACCGCGCATCTGGTGCTTCCCCCCGACAGCAAGCTGAGCGAAAGCGACCTGCGGGCGGTCGCCGGCGGGTTTGAAAGGCATCCGGGGTTCTACAACATCAATTGGTAACGACGGCTTTTGACACCATCGCCCGAGGAGGAGCGAACCATGGAAACATCGAATGAAATGCGGATGAAGATCGTGGACAAGGCGACCGGGGACGCGGAGTTCCGCGCCCGGCTGATCAGCGATCCGAAGGGAGTGATCGAGCAGGAGTTGGGCGTCGCCATTCCGGCGTCCATGTCGGTCGAGGTTCACGAAGAGAGCGGGGAGACCGCGCATCTGGTGCTTCCCCCCGACAGCAAGCTGAACGACGCCGATCTGCAGGCCGCCGCCGGTGGCGGGGGATGGCAGGTCGCCTTCCCCTCGACCTGGTAGCGCATTACGCCCATCTGTTTATCGGAGAGGAGAGAACCAATGGAAACATCGAATGAAATGCGGATGAAGATCGTGGGCAAGGCGACCGGGGACGCGGACTTCCGCGCCCGGCTGCTCGGCGATCCGAAGGGAGCGCTCGAGCAGGAGTTGGGCGTCGCCATTCCGGCGTCGCTGTCGATCGAGGTCCATGAAGAGAACGGCGCGACCGCGCATCTGGTTCTTCCGCCCAGCAGCAGGTTGAGCGAAGGCGACCTGCAAGCGGTCGCCGGCGGCGCTCGTCCCCGTGGACAGGAGTGGGACCCCCGCACTTGGTAATCCCGCCGGGCCGCGCAAATTGGGGTTGAAGGCCCGTTCGACGGGCTGCCAGGATGTCCATCGTCGTCAAAGGTGTTTGTCGCTGGAAGCGTGGCGGCGCGACTATGGAGCGTATCATCGCCCGAGGAGGAGAGAACCAATGGAAACGCCGAATGAAATGCGGATGAAGATCGTGGACAAGGCGACCGGGGACGCGGAGTTCCGCGCCCGGCTGCTCGGCGATCCGAAGGGAGCGCTCGAGCGGGAGTTGGGCGTCGCCATTCCGGCGTCCATGTCGATCGAGGTTCACGAAGAGAGCGGCGCGACCGCGCATCTGGTTCTTCCCCCCGACAGCAAGCTGAGCGAGGGCGACCTGCAGGCGGTCGCCGGGGGCGGGAATTGGAATATCGTGTCTGACTGGTAATCCCGCCGGGCCGCCCGGCGGTCCCGCGGGCACACAATCGTGGCGCCGAATCCGTTTTCCGCGGTCGAGACGACCGGGCCGGGCTCGCGGTGCGGTACATCGGCGTCTGACGCACGCCGCGCGCCGGGGATGGTGCTTGCGGAGGTCCTCCGCCCACTGATACCACGCGCTTTGCTCGACGGTCCCGGATGGGACCGGTTGATGGCCTGTGCCGCGGAGTTGCCTGACGCCGGGTTGGCGACGCCCCTCGGTTGCGAGTTTCGGCTCGGTGAGGAGACGCCCGCCGCGGACTTGTTCGTGGTGGTCGGACCGGGGAGCCCGCTTGCGCGGCACTTCATCCACAGGGGCGAAGCCGCGTATCCGGGCTCGGAGGCCACGGCGCTGGCCCGGTACCTCGTCGAGATCGGGCAAGCCGACTCCGCGTTGCACGGTTGCATCGCCGGGACGATGCTCGAATACGACTTGGCCGAGACGCCGGCCGACCGGCGGCCGGAGCCGGGCGTGTTTCTGAAGGTGCAGCTCGCGGAGGAGCCCGGGCCGCATGACCGCCAGCGGCCCTTGCCGATCGCGGCGCTGGCGGACGCGGTCGGCTGGACCGATGACGGGGAGGTGCGGCGGTCGGTGGCGCGGGTGCTGGCGGCGTTGCCGCCGGGCGGCAGGGTCGCCCACGTCGGCGCGTTGCCGGGCCGGACACCGCGCGCGGTGCGGCTGGTGATCCAGGAGATCGGGCGCGACGAGATCGGCGGGGTGCTGGAGCGGTTGGGCCGGCGCGGGTCGGTCCGTCCGGCGACGGAGATCCTGGCCGACCTCGGGGAGGTGTTGCCCCGGTTCCGGCTGTCGGTGGACGTGGCCGCCGCGGGGCTGTTGCCCCGGCTCGGCCTGGAGCTGTACCACGCGGGATCGTGGAGCGGCGAACTGGACGGTTGGCTGATCACGGGGCGGAGCGACTGGCGCCCGGTCGTGGAGCGGCTGGCGCGGCGCGGCTGGTGTCTGGCGGCGAAGGCCCGCGGGCTGCTGGAGTGGTGCGCGCTCGACAGGATATACGACCGCCGGGGCGTGTTCCTCGTCTACAAGGGGCTCAACCACGTCAAGCTCACGGTCACGGACGCCGGGGTCGACGCCAAGGCATACGCCGGCATGACCTGCTCCCTCATGCAGGACTAGCCCGCCTGTCCCGCCGGCCTTCGCCGCGAGGCCGTCGAGACGCCGCGGCGGTGGGCGGTCGAGGTTCTTGGGGCGGAATGTCGATACGGCCATCGGCGACCGGTAATTCCGCCGGGCCGCGCGAATTAGGGTTGAGGCCCATTCGACGGGCCAGCTAGGTTGTCCATTGTCGTCAAGAGTACTCACTGCTGGAAGCGTGGCGGTGCGACACGGATGACATCATCACCCGAGAGGAGCGAACCGATGGAAACACCGAATGAAATGCGGACGAAGATCGTGGACAAGGCGACCGGGGACGCGGACTTCCGCGCCCGGCTGCTCGGCGATCCGAAGGGAGCGCTCGAGCGGGAGTTGGGCGTCACCATTCCGGCGTCGCTGTCGATCGAGGTTCACGAAGAGAGCGGCGCGACCGCGCATCTGGTTCTTCCGCCCGACAGCAAGCTGAGCGAAAGCGACCTGCAGGCGGTCGCCGGCGGCAGCACGGTGGGCGACATAGGGAGATGGGGTGTGCAGAATTGGTAATCCCAGGGCCGCCCGGCAGTCCCACGGGCGCGCATCATGGCGTCGAACCCGTTTTCCGCGGTCGAGACGATCGAGCCGAGCGCGTGAATTGGGGTTGAGGCCCATTCGACGGGCCAGCTAGGTTGTCCATTGTCGTCAAGAGTACTCACTGCTGGAAGCGTGGCGGTGCGACACGGATGACATCATCACCTGAGAGGAGCGAACCGATGGAAACACCGAATGAAATGCGGACGAAGATCGTGGACAAGGCGACCGGGGACGCGGACTTCCGCGCCCGGCTGCTCGGCGATCCGAAGGGAGCGCTCGAGCGGGAGTTGGGCGTCGCCATTCCGGCGTCGCTGTCGATCGAGGTCCACGAAGAGAGCGGGGAGACCGCGCATCTGGTTCTTCCTCCCGACAGCAAGCTGAGCGAAAGCGACCTGCAGGCGGTCGCCGGCGGCAGCACGATGGGCGACATAGGGAGAATATGGAGGGCGCAGGATTGGTAATCCCAGGGCCGCCCGGCGGTCCCACGGGCGCGCATCATGGCGTCGAACCCGTTTTCCGCGGTCGAGACGATCGAGCCGAGCGCGTGAATTGGGGTTGAGGCCCGTTCGACGGGCCAGTCAGGTTGCCCATCGTCGTCAAGGGTGTTGGTCGCCGGAAGCGTGGCGGCGCGACATGGAGCGTATCATCGCCCGAGGAGGAGAGAACCAATGGAAACGCCGAATGAAATGCGGATGAAGATCGTGGACAAGGCGACCGGGGACGCGGAGTTCCGCGCCCGGCTGCTCGGCGACCCGAAGGGAGCGCTCGAGCGGGAGTTGGGCGTCACGATTCCGGCGTCGCTGTCGATCGAGGTCCACGAAGAGAGCGGCGCGACCGCGCATCTGGTTCTTCCTCCCGACAGCAAGCTGAGCGAAGGCGACCTGCGGACGGTCGCCGGGGGCTACTACAATCCTTTTCGCGTCAATTGGTAATCCCGCCGGGCCGCGCAAATTAGGGTTGAGGCCCGTTCGACGGGTCAGTCAGGCTGTCCATCGTCGTCAAGGGTGTTTGTCGCCGGAAGCGTGGCGGCGCGACATGGAGCGTATCATCGCCCGAGGAGGAGTGGACCAATGGAAACGCCGAATGAAATGCGGATGAAGATCGTGGACAGGGCGACCGAAGACGCGGAGTTCCGCGCCCGGCTGCTCGGCGATCCGAAGGGAGCGCTCGAGCAGGAGTTGGGCGTCGCCATTCCGGCGTCGCTGTCGATCGAGGTTCACGAAGAGAGCGGCACGACCGCGCATCTGGTTCTT
The DNA here is from genome assembly GCA_958295725.1 of uncultured Alphaproteobacteria bacterium. Classification (GTDB taxonomy): domain Bacteria; phylum Pseudomonadota; class Alphaproteobacteria; order UBA2966; family UBA2966; genus UBA2966. The sequence continues at coordinate 743,322 of OY282368.1, forward strand.
CCGCCCGACAGCAGGTTGAGCGAAGGCGACCTGCGGGCGGTCGCCGGCGGTTTTGTCAGCAGTCTCGGTAACGCTCGCTCGGTGTTCAATTGGTAATCCCGCCGGACCGCGCGAATTAGGGTTGAGGCCCGTTCGACGGGCCAGTCAGGTTGCCCATCGTCGTCAAGGGTGTTTGTCGCCGGAAGCGTGGCGGCGCGACATGGAGCGTATCATCGCCCGAGGAGGAGAGAATCAATGGAAACGCCGAATGAAATGCGGATGAAGATCGTGGACAAGGCGACCGGGGACGCGGAGTTCCGCGCCCGGCTGCTCGGCGATCCGAAGGGAGCGCTCGAGCAGGAGTTGGGCGTCACCATTCCGGCGTCGCTGTCGATCGAGGTCCACGAAGAGAGCGGGGAGACCGCGCATCTGGTTCTTCCGCCCGACAGCAAGCTGGGCGAAAGCGATCTGCGGACGGTCGCCGGCGGTATGTTTGGCCTCGTCAACGAGCAGCATCGTCGGGAGCTCAATTGGTAATCCCGCCGGGCCGTTCAGCGAAAGCGATCTGAAGACGGCCGCCGGGCCGGAGCGCCGGGCGAGGCCCCTCGCTCGGCAGCGGCCACGGAGAATCGAGAGCTGTCCATGGTCCCGGATGGGATCGGCTGATGGCCCGTGCCGCGGAGTTTCCCGACGCCGGGTCGGGGACGTTCCCCGGTTGCGAGTTTCGGCTCGGTATCGCGGGAACTTCCGTGCCGTCGGATCAGGTCATCTGCCGGCGCACCAGATTCCGGAAGGGACCGTCGGTCTCCATCAGCTCGTCGAAGGTGCCCGTCTGGGCCACCCGGCCGTCCCGCAGCACATGGATGCTGTCGGCCATCCGGATGGTCGACAGGCGGTGCGCGCTCACGAACCGGGTGACGGCGAGTTCAGCCACGCTCCGCATCACCCTGGCCTGGCTCCTGTTGTCGAGCCAGTTGGTGGCCTCGTCCAGGAACAGGACGCTCGGATCCCGGACCAGCGCCGCGGCCAGTGCGATCCGCTGGATCTGCCCGCCCGAGAACAGCGACGAATCGTCGCCGACAGCCGTATGCATCTGCATCGGCATGGCGGCGATGTCTTCGTCGATGGCGGCGAGGCGGGCGGCTCGCCAGGCGTCTTCCTCGGTGAGATCCCCGGAGAGTCCGACGATGTTCTCGAGCACGGTCCCGGGCCGCATCGACGCGTCCTGCACCACCATGCCGATCTTGCTGCGCACCGCTCGCTTGTTGAGGCGTCCGAGGTCTCGCCCATCGTAGTAGACGGCTCCCGACAGCGGCGTCTCGAGTCCGAGCGCGAGCCGGAACAGGGTGCTCTTGCCCGTCCCGGACTCCCCGACGATGGCCACGAACTCGCCCGCGCGGGCGGGGATCGAGACGTCCCGGAGGACGAGGGGACCGTCCTCGGTGTAGCGGAAGCTCACGTGATCGATGTGGACGTCGCCGCCGAACTCCGGCGGCGATTCGCCTTCGAGGCCGGTTTCCGGCGTCGCTTCCAGGATCGGGGTCGCCTGCCCGTATGCCGGCACGATGGCGGCGACGGCGGAGAACGAGCCGCCGAGCTGGGCCAACGCCGCGTAGAACACCATGAGGGCCGCGTAGACGGTGAGGAAGTCTCCTGTCGGAAGGGTCGCGCCGCCGTCGTGCGTCGCGACCGCGAACACCGCCGCCGCGGTCAGCGGGGGAACGGCGGCGATGAAGGCGATCAGATGCTCGTTCAGCCTGCCGAGCCGCATCTCGGTCTGTTTCTGTTCCCGATAACCCTTCGCCCACATGGCGAACCCGATCCCCTCCGACCCGGTCGAGCGCAGTTTGCCGATGCCGTTCAGCAATTGCAGCAGCGTTCCCGCCAGACGCCGCGAGACCGCGAGCAGGCGCCGATGGTGGGGCAGTTGGAGAATGCCGATGATCGACGTCGTCCCGAGGGAGAAAAGGCCCAGCGCCAGGCCCAGCCAGCCGATCGCGATGTCGTAAAGGAACAGCAGGACGAACGTGGGCAGGAGGAAGATCACCGACAGCAGGGCGCCGCCGACCACGCCCGAAACCTGATCGCGCAGTTCCTGGAAGGTCATGGCGCGCATGGCCAGATCGCCGGACGAGAAGCGGCGAAAGAACCACCACGGCAGGCCGAGCATCCGGTCCCAGAGCGCCGCTCCGACGCGCGCGGTCGCGAGGGCTTCCAGTCGCATCAGGGCCGTTCCCTGGAGGATCTGCAGGAACGCCGTGAGGATCGCCAGCAGGACCAGGGACAGGGACAGTTTCAGTAGCTGCCAGCCGGATCCGCTCGGGATCACGCGGTCCGCGAGCGCGCCGAACAGGATGGACGGCACCAACATCAGGAGGCCGACGAGCAGCCCGGCGATGGCGAAGCGCGCGAGGTCGCCCCCGAGCCCGCGGAAGGCGAAGCGGAACAGAGAGGCCACGCGGGCCGCTCCGTCCCGCGGCAGCGCGCGGTAGAAGAAGTGCGCCTCGGAAACGAGATCGCTGGCCAGACGCGCGTCGACCCGCTCCGAACGGCCCGTCGCCGGGTCGACCGCGCGGTAGCGTCCCGACATGCCTGGAATCAGCGCCACCGGGTTCCCGGCTCCGCGGCGGAACGCCAGCAGCGCCCCGCTGTCGCCGAGCCACCACCGGTCGTCGTCGTCGAGCCTGATCTTGCGCGCGCGGACCCCGGATACGCGCTGAATCTCCGTCAGGTCGGGATCCCCTTCGTCCATTCCTCTCCGGCGAGGCGGAGAGCGGAACCGGATTCCCTCGTGGCGGCCGACCAGCTCGAGGGCGCCCAGCAGCGCCGATTCGTCGGTTCTGATCATGGAGCGGCGGCCATCCAGGACGCCGAACAGGTCGTGGCGGGCGTGCTCCTCGCTCCGGCGACGGTGCCGGGCCTGGGCGCGTTGCAGGTTGGCCATGTCGACGAGCGTCAGGCGCCTGTTGAGCTCCTCGACGGACAGCGCCAGACGATGGAACTCGGCCAGGGCGGGAAACAGGAGGCCGTCGGCTTCGAGCGCCTCGGACGAGGTGACGATCAGCCGCGAGGGGCGGAACAGCCTTATCCAGCTATCGACCGTGACGGGGGTGAAGCCGGGACCGTCGCCCGCTGGCTCGCCGGTGTCGAGGAAGGCCGCGTTCCCCTCCGGGCTGGAGACCCAGACCACGCCGTGCCGGGTCGTCAGCACGTTCTCGTTCACGGTTCCGACGTCCTCGCCCGCGGTCAGGAAGCGCTCGGGGCGCGGGCGCGGCGTCACCTCCCGGGCGACCGCGGCGGCGAGATCGACGATCCAGGAATCGACCTGTCCGGCCAGAAATTCGGCGACCTCCGGTTCGGCGAACGCCGTCCGGGGCAGGCGGCGGAGCTCGGTGTCGGGGAGTCCTTTGGCGATGCACAACGACGAGGAGTTGTCTTCCCCCTCGCCGACGCCGAAGACGAGCCGCCCGGCCCCGGCGCGCAGGAGTTGCCTGAAGTCCGATTCCGCCTCGTCTCCGGAGTTCCGGGCGGCAAAAATGTTGACCGCGCCCTCGACGACGTACCACACCACCTCGGGATCGGACAGGAAAATGGGCCGGTTGCCGCCGCCGATGAACGCCTCGCCCCGCGAGACCGCGATTTGCCCGAGTCTGTCCAGCGCCCGCTTCTCCATGTCCTTCGCTCCGCGCGCGGCTCGTTCAGTTCGCTTCCACGAGCTGACGGTACAGCCCGTCGGCATCCCGCATCAGTTCCTGATGGATGCCCCGCTGCACCTCGCGCCCCCCGTCGAGGACCACGATCAGGTCGCAGTCCCGGATGGTGCTCAGCCGATGGGCCACGATGAGGCAGGTGCATCCCCGGCGCCGCAGCGCGTCGTCGATCCGGACTTCGGTGATCGTATCGAGAGAACAGGTCGCCTCGTCCAGGATCAGCACCGACGGGTTGTTGACGAGCGCGCGCGCGATCTCCAGCCGCTGCCTCTGGCCGCCGCTGAAGTTGCGCCCTCCCTCGTCGACCGGGGCGTCGTACCCGAGCGGCCGGGAGACGATCTCCTCGTGGATGGTCGCGTCCCGCGCGGCCGCCACCAGGATCTGATCCGGCACTTCCGGAACCCACATGGTCAGGTTCTCGCGTACCGTGTCCGCGAACAGGAAGATGTGCTGGTCGACGAGGGACATCGAACCGTGCAGCAGCTCGCGCGGAATCGCGCCGCGCGGGTGCCCGTCGATCAGGACCTCTCCCGACCACGGCTGGTGGAGGCCGGCCACCAGCGCCGAAAGCGTCGACTTCCCCGACCCGCTGGGGCCGACGATCGCCACGCGCTGGCCGGGCTCGATGGTCAGGTTGAAATCCTTGAGCAGGGGGTCGCGGTTGTCCTGGTAGCCGAAGGTGACGTCGCGCAGCTCGATCCGGCCCTTCAGCCGCAGCCGCCCGGCGGTCGAGGGCCGGTCCGCGGAGGCGCCGGGAACGGGCTCGAAGTCGCGGTCCTCGGGCGCGTCGAACACGTCGTCGAGACGCTGGAGGTCGGCCTCCAGGATCTGGAACATGTCGGCGAACTGGATGAAGCGTCCGATCGGCTGCATGAAGCTCACCGCCGCCATGTAGAATGCCGTCAGCATCCCGAGGGTCATGTCGCCGGACATCACCCGCCAGCCGCCGAGACCGAGCACCGCCGCGTTGCCGATGATCAGGAGCAGCACCGGCAGGGCCGCGTTCACGTAGCCGAGCTCGGTGAACCTCTGCCGGGCGAGCAGCTCTCGCGCCTGATACCCCGTCCAGCGGGAAAAGAAGTCGTCCTCGGACGCGGTCGCCTGCAAGGTGTCGATCTTGCCGAGGCCGAACATCCCGATCCCGTAGAGCATTCCCTGTTCGCGCCTGAGTTTGCGGTTCTCGTCCACGCGCGCCCGGGCCAGGACGCGCATGGCCACGGCGCCGAGCACGCTCAGCCCGACGACCAGGGCGCAGAGCAGAGGGTCGTAGGCCAGCATGAGTCCGAGAAACGCCACGCTGGTGACGAGCTCGATCAGGATGCCGACGAAGTGCGCCGTCGCGATGCTGGAGACCGCGTCGAGAAGCTGGATCCGGGAGGTCAGATCGCCGGAGAATCGGTGCGAGAAGAACCGCATGGGAAGCCGGAGCAGCCGGGTCATGAAACGCTCGGCGTGATCGACGGAAAGACGCACGGAGAGCCGTCTGAGGCAGCGTTCCCGGAGCCAGGTAAGGAGGTAGAGCAGGCCCGCGGCGGCGAGGAGGATCCCGATCAGCGCGCCGCCCCAGGACGGTTCGCGCCCGGAGAGCACGAAATCCACGAACAGGCCCGCCAGGAACGGCAGCGCCAGGGAAGGCAGGGCGAGGAGCAGCCCGCAGCACATCGCGAACGCGAGCGGTTTCTTGACGTCGCGCAACCACGGCAGGACCCGGTACAGGAGACCCGGGCGGACGCCGCCCGGCCGGAAATCGGGCCCCGGCTCGAACGTCAGCGTCACCCCCGTGAATGCCTGGTCGAACTCCTCCTCGCTGACCGTCCGGTGGCCGTTGGCCGGGTCGTTGATCAGGAAACGCCCCTTGCCGAAGCCCTCGAGAACGACGAAGTGGTCGAATTCCCAGAAGAGGATCATCGGCGGGACCATGCTCCAGAGCTCTTTCGGCTCCTTGCGCCATCCCCTCGTCTCGAGGCCGTACCGGCTCGCCGCGCGGACTATATCGGCCGCGTTGCACCCGTCCCGGCCGACCGAGCACGTCTCCCGCAGCTCCTCGATCGAGACCCAGCGCCCGAAGTGCGCGAGCACGATCCCGAGGCACGCGGCCCCGCACTCGGTCTGGGTGAGCTGCAGCAGCACGGGGGTGTGCGCCCGGCGCCGCGAGGGAGCCTCGCTGGACACGCGCACCCGTTTCAGCGCCTCGTCCAGTTGGGATCGACGGGTCATGGCATCGCCGGGGGCGGTCATTGGGTGCTCCCGCTCGCCAGCAGCAGGGCCGCGGGGGATTGCTCTCCCAACACGATCCGCGCGAGGCCGCCTGCGCCGTCGGCGAACGGCGGGAGCGATGGTTCGTTCAGGACCAGCCGCAGCAGGTGCGCGGGGGCGGGAGTCGAGAGGCCGAGGTCGGCGAGCCATTCGGGGGCGGCGACGGGCCGGGGGGATACCTCCAGCACGCGAGCTTCCAGCGCGCTCGAACCCGGCCGCTCGGGCAGCGCCACGAGCACCTCCGCGTCCATGCCCGCCGTGAGCTTCCCGGCGTCTTCCGGCGATACGAAGGCCAGCGCCTGCCAGGCATCCTCGGACACGCCCCGGATCCGGGCGACCGTTTCCCCGGCGCCGACCGGCCGGCCCGGAGCCAGACGGTGCGCCACGAGCTTTCCTCCGCGCGGGGCGACGATCGATTCCCCGGCGTCGGTCTCGATCTTTCCGAGCTCCATTCGCGCCACCGCGAGCAGCGCTTCCTGGACCGCGGCGGCGGCGCCCTCGGCGTGGCGTATCCCGTCCTCGACCGTGCCGACGATCCTCTGCGCGATTCGGGCCTGGCGTTCCGCTTCCGGCGGACGCACCCGGGCGATCGTCTGTCCCGTCTCCAGGACGTCCCCGATCTCGGCCATGATTCCGATGACGTTGCCGGACACGGGGGAGATCACGGCGTGGCGCTCGCCCGGCGCGACCAGCACGGCCTCGACCGAGAGGCCACGCTCCACACTCCCGAACACCCCCCAGGCGAGGAACGCGAGAAGCGACAGGCCGAGTCCGGCCAGCACCATCCATTCGTGGGGCGCCGTGACCTGGAGCCGGTCGTCGAGGGGCTCCGTACGCGACCGGCGCGCCACGGCATCCTGCCTGAAGACCTTGTTATGGAACAACAAGACGCAATGCTCCCCGATTTCCCGCCTGCCCGCAGTATACCCCCAATGGCGTATCTATGTATGGATATGAATTACCGATGTCCAATGCGCCGCTCCTCCCCCCCCTGACGGGGGAGAGGTCGGGAGGGGGTCCGCATACGCTCGAACGGACCCAATGGCGACGGCGCGGGAGAATCTCCTCGGCGCCGGAGTACCGACTGGTTGAGCGACGACCCCTCGGATCAGAATCCGGATTCCACGGCCACGGGTAGGAGGAAGCCATCCGCGCGGCGCGACCTGCTGTGGATTTGACCCCTGTGCGCGCCGGTGGAGCCGCCCCGGTCACGGCCTTTCGGCGCGAACCGAACGCTCTACCACCTGATGCGCAGGTCGAGCCCGATGCCGTGCCCGGTGTCGGCGGCGTTTTCCCTGCGTTCGGCCTCGATGCCCAGATCGAACCCGGTTCCGAGATCGAGGCGGACGCCGGCGCGCGTGTCGCGCTCGCCGCCTTGCGCCAGCCCGAACCCGGCGTAGGGGGTCGTCACTCCGGCGCCGCCGAACGCGGGCAGCCCGTAGCCCAGTTCCGTCTCCAGGCGCGCCTCGTTGCCGCCGCCGCCGTCCGCCGGGCGCGCCGCCGCCACGCCCTCGTCCCACAGCCGCGCCACGCCGCTCCCGGACGCGCCCCAACTCGGCAGCAACCGGAACGACAGGCCGAACCCGTCCGCGTCCGGGTCCAGGCGCATCGACCCCGACGCGCCCCACTCCTCCACGTCTTTGTTGTGGGCGACAAGCGCGCGGCCCTCCGCCTCCACCGTCAGGCCCCGCGCCGGGTCCGTCCAGGACAGACCGCCGCCGGCCTCCAGGCCCGCCCCCGTCGCGCCGTCGCCGCCGTCCCAGCGCACGCCCGCTTCCAGCCTCGGCGTCAGGGACGTGCCATCCGGTAGCGCATGGGCCCGGCTCCCCTCCGCCGCCAGACGCAGACGTTGCGTCTCCGCCGTCACGCCGGCGATGGCCACCCCGTTGTCCTTCACACGCCAGCGCGTCGCCTCGGCCGATCCCTTCGCCTTCAGAGTCGCGGGGCCTCGCGACCACACCGGCACGGACCCGCCCGCGGCCCCCGCCAGGAACCGGCTGTCCGCTTTCTGCGCCCCGAACCGCTCGCGCAGGTCCGCGTCCACGATCTCGATCTCGCCCCAGCCGTAACCGGCCGCCCCCCACAGCCGCGCCCCGGCGCCCGCATCCCAGCCCAGGTAGGGCGTCAGAGACGTCATCCGGCTCTCGTGCGAACCCGCGATCGCTTCGCCCTGGCTCCGGTACGTGTAGTCCACGTCGCTCGAGAACCACGACGCCGCCAAGCCGGCCCGAAGGTCCGGCCGCAACGCCGCGTCCGCGCCCACGTGCGCCGAGAACGCGTCCCCCGACCAGTCCAGCGCATCCTCGTCCCGCGACAGGCGCCGCCAGTCGCCCGAACCCCACGCCACGACGCCGCCGGCGCCCGGACCGCCCTCGCCGTCTCCGGCCAGGCCGAAGGCGAAGGACTCGGCCCCCAGAAGCTCCTTCCACGACACGTCGCCTTCCTCCAGGGCGCTCTCGTTGGCCCGCGCGAACCCCGCCGCCGTCTCCAGCCCATCGGCCACCGTGGGCGCCGCCGCATCGGGAGACTCCAGACGCCCCGTCACCGCGTCCAGCGCGCTCCCCCACAGCGCCCAGGACAACTCCGGCAACACCGACTCGTTCACGGCCTTCAGGCGCGCCCGCGCCCGCGCCTTCGCCAGAGCCGGCTCCACCGCGATGGTGAAGATCAGCTTCCCCTCGTCGCCGTCCGCGTCCGTCGCCACCAGCGTGTAGTACGTCGCATCCTGCGCCGCCGTCGGCACCCCGGAAATCGTCCGCGTCGCCATGGCGAAGCCCAGCTTGGCCGGCAGTTTCTCCTCGATGGCGTAGGTCACGCCGCCGTCGCCCTTCTTCGCCGCCTCCGGCAGCGTTTCCGAACCGCTCTTGTCCACCGTGAACACCAGCGCCGGCTTGTCGGTGGTGCCGAACGCCGGCGTCGTGTCCTCGTAGCCCAGAGCGAAGGGCGAGAACGACGTCACCGTCGCGCACACCCGCATCCGCGTCGCGTCCCAGGCCGAACCCGTCACCGGCGCCCAAGCGCCGTCCGCGTAGCGCAGCAGCACAAGCCCCCGGCCGGGCGACCGGCCCGCCGCGTCCCGTATCCCCTGGGGCGCCTCCAGGCACAGCGTCAGGCCCCCGGTCGGAACTACGTCCACCGCCACGTCCACCACGACCCGCGCGTCCCCGTCCCCCAGGCCGAACCCCGAACCCGCCGGCGACGGCACGGCGTTGCCCGCCAGAGGCGAATACGTCACCCGGACCATCTCCGCGCCGATGCGGTAGACTCTCTCCGTCACCGCCGTCACCGGCGCCGCCAGGACCCGCGTGCCCCCGGCCTCCATCACCGCCACCGGCAGCGACGCCGCCACACGGTCGTAGCCGCCGCCCGTGGCGCCGTGGGTCAGGGACGCCGAATCGGCGTAGTCGTCCCTGTCCGCCGCCGCCGTCACCGTCACCGTCTGCGCCGTGTCCCAGTCCGTCGCGTCGAAGGTCAGGCTGGCGGGGTCCGCCGTCACGTCGGCGTTGTCGCTCGTGACCGACACCGTCACCGTCCCGGTCGGCGCCGAGGTCAGCGCCGCCGTGTACGAGGCCGGGCTCCCCGCCGTCACTTCGAGCACCCTCGAGCGATCGAAGTCCGGATCCTCCGCCCGCGCGAACGTCAACCCCTTCTCGTCGTCCCTGATGGTCAGCTCGTCGTCCCTGATGGTCAGCGACGCTCCGGTGACCGTGCCCGCGCCCTGGCTGTTCGCGGCCGTGCCCGTCACCGTCACCGTCTTGTCCTCGGCCGCGTCCACATCGTTATCCACCGCGGTGATCGTCGCCGTGTCCGCGCTCGTCGTCGAACCCGCCGCGACCACGATGGTCGCCCCCGAACCCGGCGCCACCGAATAGGCGTCCGCCACCGGAGTCACCGTCACCGTCGTCTCCGCGACCGACGGGTGCGAGAGCGTCGCCGTCACCGTCGCCACCCCGCCGTTCTCCGAAATCGACGCCGGCGATACCGTCAGCGTCACCCCCGGCGCCGCCTCGTCATCGGTCAGCGTCAGCGTGGCCCCGCTCACCGTCCCCGCGCCCTGGCTGTTGGCGACCGTCGCCGTCACCGTCACCTGCTTGTCCGGCGAGTCCGTGTCGTTGTCGTTCGCCGTAATCGTCACCGTCCCGGTGCTCGTCGTCGCGTTCGCCGCGACCACGATGGTCGCCCCCGAACCCGGCGCCACCGAATAGGCGTCCGCCACCGGAGTCACCGTCACCGTCGTCTCCGCGACCGACGGGTGCGAGAGCGTCGCCGTCACCGTCGCCACCCCGCCGTTCTCCGAAATCGACGCCGGCGATACCGTCAGCGTCACCCCCGGCGCCGCCTCGTCATCGGTCAGCGTCAGCGTGGCCCCGCTCACCGTCCCCGCGCCCTGGCTGTTGGCGACCGTCGCCGTCACCGTCACCTGCTTGTCCGGCGAGTCCGTGTCGTTGTCGTTCGCCGTAATCGTCACCGTCCCGGTGCTCGTCGTCGCCCCCGCCGCGATCGTCAGCGTCGTCGCGCTCGACAGACTGAAGTCCGTCGCCACCGTCCCCGCGCCCGCCGCCGCCGACACCGTGATCGTCGTCGCGACGCTCGACGTCCGGTCCAGCGTCGCCGTCACCGTCGCAACGCCGGCGTTCTCCGCGATCGAGGACGAAGACAGCAGCAGCGTCGTTTGCGGCGCCTCGTCGTCGGTGATCGTCAGCGTCACGTCGGACGGATCCTCGACGACGTCCCCCGCCGCCGTCGCCGACACCGTGACCTGCTTGCTGCCCGACACGGCGCTGTTGTCGTTCGCCGTAATCGTCACCGTCCCGGTGCTCGTCGTCGCGTCCGCCGCGATCGTCAGCGTCGTCGCGCTCGACAGACTGAAGTCCGCCGCCACCGCCCCCGCGCCCGCCGCCGCCGACACCGTGATCGTCGTCGCGGCGCTCGTCGTCCGGTCCAGCGTCGCCGTCACCGTCGAAACCCCGCCAGCCTCCGAAATCGAGGCGGGCGTGAGGACCAGCGCCGCACTCGGAGGCGGTAGAAGAGGAACCCACTCGGTCATGGCAACGTTCCCCCCGGCAGGGCTGTTGTAGTTTTTCCACCTGAGTCTGATGACGACCCCGCCGTTGTCGATCATGGCTTGGGTCGGAACGAAATTCGTCACCATCAAAGGGCGGTTCCGGAAACTACTAGGCTGTGTTGATGAATTATCGGAGTCCGATCCATGCGGACACGATATGAACAAACGCCAGGAACGTCCGACCGAGCTTCTCATAGCGGGTGGCAATGCGGCGGAACTGCTTGAGCTTGTTGAAGAACCGTTCGACCTTCTCCCGCGACCCGTACTTCCGCGCATCGTGAGGAATCGGCTCGGTCCGGTTCGCTTTCGACGGGATGACGGCTTCAATCTCCCGCACGGCCAGGAACCGACGAATGGCGTTGCTGTCATACGCCTTGTCCATCACTACGGCCACCGGGGCGGGCAACACCGGCGCCCCCTCCCACACCGTTTCGAACGCCACCGCGTCATTGCGTTGTCCGCCAGTCAACACGAACGACACCCCGGTGCGCTCGTCAATGCAGGCCGCGTGCAACTTGGTGGAGAACCCACCCCGAGAGCGACCCAGAGCCTGGGCCTGTTGTCCGCCGTTTTTTTTGACGCTCCGGCCGCGTGCTGATGCGCCCGTACAATGGTCGAATCGATGAACAACGCGCCGAGCCGTTCATCGTCGAGGGTCTGGAACCGCTGCCAGAGCCGTTTCCACAGGTCGCGCTTTTCCCAACGGCGGAAGCGGTGATAGACGGCATTCCAGTTGCCGAACTCATCGGGCAGGTCCCGCCACGGGGTCCCGGTGCGGGCCTGGTACAGGACGGCCTCGATGAACATCCGGTCGCTGAGCGCCGGCGGGCTGCCGGCGGCGTGCTTGAGCTCCTGAAGCACGGGTTCGATCTTCGACCACAGGGCATCGCTGATGAGCAAGCGTAACGCCATGCTTGTTCTCCCAGGACCATCGACGGAGAACTATCGTCCAGAAATTCCAACAATTCGCCAACACGGCCTAGTACTCGTTTCATAGCCCTTGAATGTCGTACACGAGGTAGACGGGAGCGGCAGAGTCACCTTCGTCCAGGGACAAGCGTCAATCGCGGCGTTAGCCCAGGTCTGGGTTCCTTCAAGTCTGTCGATTGTGACCGACTGCTGAAGCATCAGCTTGCCTATGAGGCTCGTCGTGGTCACATCATGATTCCAGACACCGCCCGGCGTCCATCTGTCTCCCGGGTTCGGCGTCGTCTGGGCGAACGCCCGCGGCGCCAGAGCCGCGACCATCACCAGCAGCAGGAGAACGGCCCGCGCCGGGACGCGAGAAGGGCCTCCTCCTCCTCTCCGGGGGAATCTCCGCCCATGCGAGCCGGCGAGCGACCGTGAGCGTCGGAGCATGAACCATCCCATCGGTTTTCTCCCTGTCTCCCGCGCATTCCGGCGAAGCCGATCGCCAGTCGGAGCGAAGCGGCGCGGAGCGATGACCATACCATGCAGCGATCGGCATGGATCAACACTCCGGGGCGCTGTTTTCGCATGGAACCCGCCGCGTCGCGCGGAGCCGCGGCCGCTCGCCCGGCGATCCTTCCCGGCGAGCGGTACGCGCGGAACGCGACGCGGACCGGATTGTCTCCGGGAAGCTGACGCATGACCCCGGCCCGTCGGCAGCGCCGATCCCCGTCATGTCTCGGCCGATCCCCATACGGAATTCTCGTCGCCGGATCGGTCCCGCGGACGGGCGGGATGGTGTATATCTGTTCGCGGCCATGTATATGCTTTCGACACCCTGGGCGTGAAGCGGGTATCCCCGTCGTCATGCCCGAAGCATCCGAACCGTTCGCCGGCGACCCCCCGGCGGCCGCGCCGCGGCTCCGGGAGGCGGCGCGCGACGCCGTGAATCGGGGTCTCGCCTTTCTCGAGGCCGCCGTCCGTTCCGACGGAGCCTGGACGTCGCGGTGCTACGACAACCTGGAGCTCGAGGGGCCCGCGCGGGAAGAGCAGGCTCCCTTCGTCGCCGCCCTCGGCGCGCTCACCCTGGCGGTCTGCGACGACCCCAGGTCCGCGGCCATCCGTGACCGGTCGGGGGAGTTCATCGTCCGGTCCATGAGCTATCCGGGGGTATGGCGCTACTGGCCGCGTCTCCCGAACGATCTCGACAGCCTCAGCGTCTGCTCCATGGCGATTCCGTGGCACCCGTGGGTGCTGTTCGCCAGGAACGTCGGATGTCCGTCGACGGCGCAGGACGACCGGGGCAGGTTCAGGACCTGGTTGACCTCACCCACCGACGCCAACGTCGTGGACGTGGACAGCGTGGTGAACGCCAACGTCGTCGGTTACCTCGCCTTTCAGGGTTGCAATGCGCCGGGCGAGCGGGCGGCGGAGTGGCTCGCCGGCCTGGTCCGGGAAGGGAGCGGCGAGGGGAGCTCCCATTACTATCCCGACATCCTGGACCTCTACGACGCCGTTGCCCGCGCCCGCCATCGGGGCGTGCCCGCGTTCCGGGACCTCGGGGTTCCGCTCGCGGACCGGATCCGGGCGCGGCGCGGCGCGGACGGCGGCTACGGCGATACGCTGCGCACCGCGCGCGCCCTCTCCGCCCTGCACCTCATCGGGGCCGCGCCGGAGGGCGAGGACCTGTGGGCCACGCTCGAGCGGATCCTGCGCCGGCAACGGCCCGACGGAAGCTGGCCGGAGCATCTCTTCTGGCGGGGGCCGACGCCGCCGAGCCCGCCGACCGTGGGTTTCGCCTGCGAAATGCTCGACACCGCCTCGTGCATCGAAGCCCTCGTCCGGTCGATTCCCTTCCCGGAGGATCCCGAGGCGGACCGCGCGCGGGTTTCCCGGGCCGCGCGGCCCGGCGGCCCGGCGCCGTCGCGGGACCCGTGCCGGTCGGAACCGCCATGACCCGCGTGTTCTACCGCGACATGCGGGAGAAGCCCCCGGTCGCCGCGCGGGGCGAGGGCATCCACATCGTCGACGACGCGGGGAACCGCTATATCGACGCCTCGGGCGGCGCCGCCGTGTCGACCCTGGGGCACTCGGACCCCGACGTCCGCCGGGCGATCCTCGAACAGGTCGAGTCGCTCGCCTACGCGCACACGGCCTTCTTCACGACGCATGCACAGGAAGACCTCGCCGATCTGCTGGTCGAGGTCTCGCCGTCCGGCCTCGATCGCGTCTACTTCGTCAGCGGCGGCTCGGAGGCCATGGACACGGCGCTCAAGCTCGCCCGCCAGTACTTCGTCGACACCGGTGAACCGCGGCGCGGCAGCTTCGTCGCCCGGCGGCAGAGCTACCATGGGAACACGCTCGGCGCCCTGGCCGTCGGCGGCAACGCCGCGCGCAGGGCGCCCTTCGAGCCGCTCCTCGTCGACGTGACCCATATCTCGCCCTGCTACGCCTATCGCGGACGGAACCCGGGCGAATCGGAGGAGGCCTATGGCCTCCGGGTCGCGGACGAGCTCGAGTCGGCGATCCTGGCGCTCGGGCCGGGGACCGTGATCGGGTTCGTCGCCGAGACCGTCGCCGGGTCGACCATCGGGGCCGTTCCCGCCGCGCCCGGCTATTTCGCCCGGATCCGCGAGATATGCGACCGCCATGGCGTCCTGCTCATCCTCGACGAGGTGATGTCGGGCATGGGCCGGACCGGAACCCTTTTCGCCTGCGAACAGGAAGGGGTCGTGCCGGACCTCGTCGTCGTCGCCAAGGGGCTCGGCGCTGGATATCAGCCCATCGGAGCCGTGCTCGTATCGGACGCCATCTACCGCGGGATCGGCGCGGGCGACGGATACTTCCGGCACGGTCACACGTACATGGGCCACGCCGCGGCGTGCGCGGCCGCCTTGGCCGTGCAACGGGCCATCGTCGAGCGTGATCTGCTGGCCAACGTGAGGCGCCAGGGGAAGGTGCTGGACGAGGCGCTCCACGACGCGTTCGGGGATCATCCACATGTCGGCGAGATCAGGGGCCGTGGGCTGTTTCGCGCGCTCGAACTCGTCGCCGACCGGACCACGAAGGAACCGTTCGATCCGGCGCTGCGTTTCCACGCGCGGATCAAGAACGCCGCCTTCGCGCGCGGCCTGATCTGCTATCCTTCGGGCGGGACCGCCGACGGTCGACGGGGAGACCACGTCCTGCTGGCGCCGCCCTTCATCGTCGATGAGGACGACGTGCAGGAAATCGTGGACCGTCTCGAGGTGGCGTTCGGCGACGCGTTCGAGGGCATGGACGCCCGACCGGTCGCCCGGGCGGAGGGGGCGTCGCGATGAGAGGATCGATGACCCCGGGAGAATTCGTTTCGCGGCGGAGGGGGCCCGTGTCACGTCCCGCCGCCGTGCGCCCCGGTGGAGTTCCATCCGCCGGGGTTGGCCGAGGAGACTCGACACGACGTCGTGACACCAACCTTTGAAATGGAGGACTGTGTAAAATGAAACGTATCGCATTGACCGCGGCCGCCGTGGCCCTGGCCGGGGGCGCCTTCGTGGCGGCCGAGGCGCCGGTGGCGGAGGCGCAGCAGAAGTTCGTCACGATCGGCACGGGTGGCGTGACCGGCGTGTACTACCCCACGGGCGGGGCGATCTGCCGTCTCGTCAACAAGGACCGCAAGCGGCACGGCATCCGCTGCTCGGTGGAGAGCACGGGCGGCTCGGTCTACAACCTCAACACCATCCGTGCCGGCGAGCTCGACATGGGCGTGGCGCAGTCGGACTGGCAGTATCACGCCTATCACGGCACCAGCAAATTCAAGGACGCCGGTCCGTTCAAGGAGCTGAGGGCCGTCTTCTCCGTCCATCCCGAGCCGTTCACGGTGGTCGCCCGAGCCGACTCCGGGGTCATGGATATCATGGACCTCAAGGGGAAGCGCGTGAACATCGGCAACCCGGGTTCCGGTCAGCGCGGTACCATGGAGGTCGTGATGGCCGCTCTGGGATGGGACAAGGGCGCCTTCATGCTCGCGTCCGAGCTGAAGTCGGCGGAGCAGTCCAAGGCGCTGTGCGACAACAAGATCGACGCCATGGTCTTCACGGTCGGCCACCCCTCGGGGTCGATCAAGGAAGCCACGACGTCGTGCGACAGCGTTCTCGTGTCGGTCAAGGGCGCCGCCATCGACAAGCTCGTGATGGACAACGACTACTACCGGACGGCGACCATCCCCGGCGGGATGTATCGCGGCTCCGATAGCGACGTCCAGACCTTCGGTGTCGGCGCGACCTTCGTGTCGTCGACGGCGACGTCCGCCGATGTCGTGTACGAGGTCGTCAAGGCCGTGTTCGAGAACTTCGACGACTTCCGCAAGCTCCATCCGGCCTTCAGGCACCTCCAGAAGGCCCAGATGGCCAAGGACGGTCTCTCCGCGCCCCTCCACGACGGCGCGGCGAAGTACTACAAGGAAGCTGGCCTGATGTAGTCGCGTCGGGCGTCGGGACGTCCCCCGGGGACGTCCCGACGCCGCCCGGCTCTTGCCACGGAGGCCGGAAATGAACGATCGGAACGGCGGTTCCGAACCCGCGGAGGAGCATGCCCTCCAGGACATGATCGCGGAGGCCGATACCGGTGTGCGCGCGCCGGGCGGCCTTCCGGCCAAGGTCCTCTTCGGCGTGCCTCTCGTCTGGTCGCTGTTCCAGCTGTGGTACGCCTCGCCGCTGCCGTTCATGCTCGGGTTCGGCGTTCTCAATGACACCGAGGCGCGCGCGATCCACCTCGCGTTCTCGATCTTCCTGACCTTCGCTGCCTATCCGGCGCTGAAGCGCTCGCCGCGGCATCGCGTCCCGGTCCAGGACTGGGCGTTCGCCTTCGTCGGGGCCTTCGCCGCGGCGTACCTGTATCTCTTCTACGAGGCGTTGTCCGACCGGTCCGGCGCGCCCACGACGGTGGATCTCGTCGTCGCCGTGGCGGGCATGATTCTCCTCCTGGAGGCCACGAGACGCGCCTTGGGGCCGCCGCTCATGGCGGTGGCCAGCGTGTTCCTCGTCTACACGTTCTTCGGTCCCTGGATGCCGGACGTGATCGCGCACAAGGGCGCGTCGCTCTCCAAGGCGATGTCGCACCAGTGGTTGTCGACGGAGGGCGTGTTCGGCATCGCGCTGGGAGTCTCGACGAGCTTCGTGTTCCTGTTCGTGCTTTTCGGGGCATTGCTCGACAAGGCGGGAGCCGGCGGGTACTTCATCCGCGTCGCGTTCTCCCTCCTGGGTCACATGCGCGGGGGGCCGGCCAAGGCCGCCGTGGTGTCGTCCGGCATGACGGGCCTGATCTCGGGCTCCTCGATCGCCAACGTGGTGACCACGGGCACGTTCACGATCCCGCTGATGAAGCGGGTCGGATTCCCGGCCGAGAAGGCCGGCGCCGTCGAGGTCGCGTCGTCGACCAACGGCCAGCTGACGCCGCCGATCATGGGCGCCGCCGCGTTCCTCATGGTGGAATACGTGGGCGTTTCCTACGTCGACGTCATCAAGCACGCCTTCCTGCCGGCGATCATCTCCTACATCGCCCTGGTCTACATCGTGCACCTGGAAGCGGCGAAGGCGGACATGCGGGGCCTTCCGCGCCGTTACGAATCGACGCTGGCCGGGACGCTGCTGGCCTTCGTCATGACCGTTATCGGCCTGATCGTCCTGTCGGGCGCCGTGTACTACGGCATGGGCTGGGTCAAGACGGCGTTCGGGGCGGCGTCGCCGTGGATCGCGGCGGTTCTGACCGTGGTCGCGTATGTCGGACTGGCCTGGTACGGCTCCCGGTTCCCGGCCGGGGCGGACCCTCACGCGGAGATCGTGGAACTGCCGCCGCCGGGCCCGACGATCAAGTCCGGTCTCCATTACCTGCTGCCGGTCGTCGTGCTGGTCTGGTGTCTGGTGGTGGAGCGTTTCTCCCCGGGCCTGTCCGCCTTCTGGGCGACGGTGTTCATGATCTTCATCGTCGTCACCCAGCGGCCGTTGACGGCCTGTTTCCGGCGGGACCGGGACCTGGGCGCGGCGGCGCGCCGGGGGTGGGACGAGTTGCTGGCCGGCCTCGTGGGCGGCGCCCGCAACATGATCGGCATCGGCGTCGCGACGGCGGCGGCCGGCATCGTCGTCGGCACGGTCACCCTGACCGGCATCGGTTTGGTGATGACCGAGTTCGTCGAATTTATCTCCGGCGGCAATCTCGTCCTGATGCTCGTGTTCACGGCGATCATCAGCCTGATCCTGGGCATGGGCCTGCCGACGACGGCGAACTACATCGTCGTCTCGACCCTGATGGCGCCGGTGATCGTCACGCTGGGGGCGCAATCCGGCCTGATCGTGCCGCTCATCGCGGTGCACCTGTTCGTCTTCTACTTCGGCATCCTCGCGGACGACACGCCGCCCGTGGGACTCGCGGCGTTCGCCGCCGCCGCGATATCCGGCGGCGACCCGATCAGGACGGGTCTCCAGGGGTTCACCTACGACATCCGGACGGCCATCCTGCCGTTCCTGTTCATTTTCAACACCGAGTTGCTGATGATCGGGATCACGAGCTGGTACCACTTCCTCGTCGTGGTCGTCGCATCGGTGCTGGCGATGCTGGTGTTCGCCGCGGCCACCCAAGGCTTCTTCCTGGTCAGGAGCAGGTTGTGGGAGTCCCTGGCCCTGGTGCTCGTGGCGTTCACCCTGTTCCGGCCGGGGTTCTGGTGGGACATGGTCTACCCGCCGGTCGAGGTCGTCCCGGCGACGCGGATCGAGGCGATCGCCGAGGGCCTGCCCGCCGACGCCGGCCTTCGGATCGACGCCGAGGGCGAGACCCTGGACGGCGACCGGGTCGGCAAGCTCGTGGTGCTGCCGCTCGGGGCCGGGGCCGCCGGCGCGGAGCGTCTGAAGGAGGCCGGGATCGAGGTCCGGACCGGGGACGGCGGAGTCTTCGTCGACAATCTGGTGTTCGGTAGCCCGGCCGAACTGGCGGGCCTGGACTTCGACTGGGAGATCAAGGGCATCCACGTGGAGGTGGAGCGCCCGCCCAAGCAGTTGATGTTCGCGCCGGCGCTCGTCCTGCTGGGGCTCGTCGTCCTGTCGCAGCGCCGCCGGCGCGAGGCGTCGGCGTCGACGACCGCCCGATAAGGAGGTTCGCGATGTACGACGACATCCTGCTTCCCGTCGATCTCGGCGACGAGTCCTCGTGGCGCGAGGCGTTGCCCGCGGCCCTGGAGCTCCGCCGGTCGCCCGACGCGAGGCTGCACGTGATGACCGTCGTGCCCGGCATGGGTTCGGCCTGGGTCGCCGGGTTCTTCCCCGACGGCTTCGAGGAGAAGGCGCTGGAGAAGGCGAACGCCGACATGGCGGCCTTCGTCGCCGGGAACGTTCCCGACGGCGTCGCGGCGCGGACGATCGTCGCCAGCGGCGCGATCTACGAGCGGATCCTCGAAGCGGCGGAGAAGGTCGGCGCCGACCTGATCGTCATGGCGTCGCACCGGCCCGGGTTCCGGGATTATCTGCTCGGGCCGAACGCCGCGCGGGTCGTCAGGCACGCGCCGGTGTCGGTCATGATCGTCCGCGAGCGCGCCGACCGGTCGTGAGACTCGCGGACGGGAGGCGATACGCTTCTTCTACGGCGCCGCCTTCCGGTCGGATGTCGAACGGGCCGCGCGCCGGGCGATAGCCTTCCGGTCCCAGCCCAGCCAGTCCCGCAGCGCCTCCTCGGCGTGCTGGTCGAGCAGGGGCGGCGGCGTCATCCCGGCTTGGGCGCCCGACATGAGCCAGGGCGGGCCCACGACCCGGACTTCGCCGGACGCCGGGTGGTCCAGCGCGCGGACCAGGCCGCGAAAGGCGACCTGCTCGTCCTCCAGCGCCTCGAGATAGGTGTTCACGCGGGCGTAGGGCAGCCGTTCCGCCTCCAGGGCCTCGACGCACTCGCCGTAGGTGAGCTCCGAGACGCGCCCGGCGGTCCGCCCGTCGAGAAACTCCCGCGCGGCGGCGCGGCCCGCGCTTCCGGCGTACCGGGGATCGTCGGCGAGATCGTCGAAGCCCATGGCCCGGCAGAAACGGGGCCAGTGGCGGTCGTTCTGGACGATCAGCGAGAGGTGGACGCCGTCCCTGGTCCTGTAGGTGTTGGCGGGGACGCGCATGGGGTTCTGGTTGCCGTGGCGGCCGGGGTTGCGCCCGGCCTGCAAGGACTCGCCCATGCGGGGGCCCAGCGCCGCGAGCGTCGCGTCCTGCATGGAGACGTCGATGTATCGCCCCTTGCCGTCGCGCCTCACGGCATGGAGGGCGCCGACGATGGCGTAGGCCGAGAACATGCCCGCCATGACGTCGCAGAGCGGCGCGCCCACCATCGTCGGCGGGGCGTCGGGCTCGCCGTTGACCGTCATCAGGCCGGTGACCGCCTGGATCATGGGATCGAGTGCGTAGCGGTCCCGCGACGGCCCGGTCTGGCCGAAGCCCGCCAGGCTGCAATAGACCAGCCCGGGGTTGAGCGGCCGCAGGTCCTCCCAACCCATACCGAGGCGGCGGGCCGTTCCCGGGGAGAAGTTCTCCACGACGACGTCGGCGACCTTTGCGAGGTCCCGCCCGATGGCGCGGTCGCCGGGGTCCTTGAGATCGAGGGCGATGCTCTTCTTCGAGCGGTTGTTGGCGTAGAAGTAGTCCTCGTGGTTCTCGCGGCCGGGATAACGCCCCACGGATCGCAGATCGTCGCCGCGTCCGGGCGGCTCGATCTTGAGGACCTCGGCGCCGAGATCGGCGAGCATCAGCGTCGCGTAAGGTCCCGCGATGACCTGCGTCAGGTCGACGACCCGGAACCCGGCGAGGGGCGGCCGGTCGTCCGGGTCCTCCGCCGCGGCGGTCATGCCCTCCCGCGACACGGCACGGCGGCGCTACTCGCCTCGCCAGACGGGATCGCGCTTCTCCCTGAAGGCGAGGATGCCTTCCTTGGAGTCCTCGCTCTCCAGAACCCGGTCGGCGATCTGGCGGGCGAGCCGCAGACGCGCTTCCAGGGGGAGTTCGAGGCACCGGCGGGCGGCCTCCTTCAGGCCCTGCACGGCGAGCGGCGCGTTCGCGAGGATCTCGCCCGCCCAGCGCTCGGCCGTCTCCATGAGCTCGTCCTTGCCGCCCTTGACGATCTCGTTGCAGAGACCGAGACGCCAGGCTTCCTCCGGCAATATCTGCTTGCCGCGCAGCAGGTAGCCCATCGCCGTCGGCCAGACCATCGCGTGCGCCCCCTGCGTCGGACCCGACACCGACGAGATGCCGCGTTTGACCTGGGGCCAGCCGATACTGGCGTTCTCGGTCATCAGCACGATGTCCGAGCTCAGCGCGAAGCCCGCGCCCTGGGCCATGCAGGCGCCCTGAAGCGCCACGATGATCGGCTTGTAGACGGTCCGCATGTACACGAAGAGCTCGTCGTTGGAATGGACGGTGCCGTCGTCGGTGTCGGGATCCACCTGCTCGAGGAGGTCCTTTCCGGCGCAGAAGATCTTGCCCTCGGCGTCGATGATCGCGAGCCAGATATCCGGATTGGTCTTGATGTCGAACAGGGCGTTCTGGATTTCCTTACGCATCTGGCGGGTGAGCGCGTTCGCCTTCTCGGGCCGCTTCAACGTGATGCGCGCGATGTGGTCCTCGACCTCGTAGCTCGTCTGTTCGCGGTTGATGATCAGTGCCATGCTTCGTCCTTTCCGTCGCCCGGGCGCGGGCGGAGCGCACTTCCCGTACCGGGGCGGTCGGACCGGGTCAAGTCCCTGTCCTGGTTCGATACGTATGAAACTGCCGGCCCGCGGGCCGCGGGCCGGGACGTCACGGCCGACGCGCCGCGCCCTTCGCCACGCGGAGGCGGCGCAACAGCTCGCCGTGGTCGGGGGGGATCCGGTACGGCGCGCAGCGCGCGATGTCTTCCTCGAGGCTCTCCCACTGGAGGATGTCGAGCTGGTCGGCGGTGAACCGCTCGAAGACGCGGGCGTCGCCCATCTGCGCGACCGGGTTGCAGGACCCGCGCGCGAAGGCCACCGTCGGTGCGGTCTCGGGCGTGAGGACGTGTTCCAGGAACGCCAGCGCGGGCGCCGTGTCGCCCCCGTGGTCGACGACCGACGTCACCTCCAGGAACACGATGGCGCCCTTGCCGTTGACCGGCCCCGAGCGCGGGGTGACGGCGCGGATGCGGCGGTGGCCGTCCCGGCGGGCGGGAGAGGCGGTGTACATGCCGCCGGACAGGTAGAACCCGATGGCGCCGTCGACCAGCGCCCGGTTCATCTCGATGTGATCGGCGGTGACCGCCGCCGCGCCCGCGAACCATTGCCGGGCCTTGGCCTCGAAGGCGTCCAGTTGCTCCGCCGGGAGCGCGTCGAAGGGATCGAGGCCGGCGGCGAAACAGATGTGGAAGATATTGAAGTCGTCGTATTCGAGGACTCCGTACCGTCCCCTGTTGGCCGGGTCGTCCGCCAGCAGGAACCCTTCCGATTCCGCCGTGTCCCGCGCGATCCGGCCTTCGTCGATCACGATGTTGAACGGGCCGAAGCGCTGGCAGACGCCGATGATGTCGTTCCCGTCCCGGCTTCGGGTCCACCGGTAGAGGTCGTCGAATTGCGGCAGCAGGCGGTCGTACTCGTCCGCGAACCGGTCCCGGGGGAGCGCGCGGATTGCGCCCGCCGGATAAAGCGTCTCGCGCGCGAACGGGTTGTTCAGATTGACGACGTCCCAGGACGAGCGCTCCGGTCCGACGACGCGGGCCGCCGTATCCGCGTCGGAAACGATCGTCTCGGCGCGGACGGAATAGCCGTGCCGTTCCGTGAACGGCTCGATGACGTTCGGGTCCTCGTAGCCTTCCCAGCAGAGGATGTTGAGATCGGCGCGCTCCGGCATCGGGGGATCGGGCGTTCGTGGCGTCGGCATCTGGGGGCGGGAGGCCGGTATCGGACGGTCCGGCCCCTTACGCCTCCCGTCTTTCGCGGCGCGCTATGCGCCAGTGAGGGAGGAAAAGCATCAGGGAGATCAGGCCGAAAATGGCGCAACGGATGATGCTCTGTATGCCGTCGCGCCGTTCCCGCTCCAGCGCTTCCAGGAACGCCTGCCGCCGCCGTTCCGCGATTTCCGCGTCCGAGGGCGGTCCATTGGCCCGCCGCCCGCTCTCGTCTCCCGGGAAACGGCTCCACTCGGACAGGTGCTCCCGGTAGGCGTCGTCGGACTGGTAGCGCTGGTATTCGTAGGCGGGCATCGTCAGCTTCGGCCACGTCGCCTGGAGAATGCCGTAGACCGCGATGCCCCCGGAGATGAGCAGCGGGACGATCAGCAGACCGCAAACGGCGAGGGCGTAGACGTGGAGCGCAGATTTTTTCATGGCGGGCGCATTTCCGGGTTGGCGCGCGGGTAGCGGTCGTCGCGGACCGTCTCGATAGTCTCCCGTGCGTCGCGGCTATGCCGGGCCGGGGCGGACGATGTCGAACCGCGCGTCGCCGTCGCGCTCCACCTGCGCGACGAGGCCGGTCTCCCAGGCGAGGTAATCCCGCATGGCCCGCTCGACGTCCGTGTCCCGGTCGTAGGCGCTCGGGTAGTGGTCGTCTGGTTCCTGCGCCATGTTCTCGAAGCCGCCGGTCAGCGGATAGCCGAGATCGCGCCACGCGAGGGTTCCTCCCGTCAGGACCTTGACCGGCGTGTCCGTCGCGGCCTCCGCTTCCGGCGCCGCCAGCCGGGCCAGGGTCCCGTCCTCCGATGCCAGAACGAGGAGGGAAGTCGCTCGGACCTTCGGCAGAGTGTCCGGGAGCCTGGCGCGCGTCGAGTACCACGCGCCGGGAACGTGTCCGGCCTTGTAGGCATGACTGTCGGACAGGTCGACCACGGCCGCGTCGCCGGCGTCGAGCGCGCGCTTCAGGCCCGCGGGCGAAATCTCCGCGGCTTCGATCTCGTCCAGGCCGGGGATCTCGGGGGAATGGGCACCGGCGACGAGGTCGCCGGACCCGAGCCCGTCCCGGAGAACCACCGTGTCCCGCCAGCCCATCTGCGACAGCCACGACGCGGTCATCGTGGCGCGAACGGCCGTATCGTCGATCAGCACGACCCGCGCGCCCCGGGTGGCCATGTACGAATCCGTGCTCTGGACGAGCTGGCCGCCCGGCGCGTGACGCGAGCCGCGCAGGTGGCCTCCGGCATACTCCTCCGGGTGGCGCACGTCGAGGAGATAGAGGGTGCGGGAGTCGGCCTCCCGGCGCCACTCCTCGAGCGTGTCGAGGCCGATACGGCTCACGCCGAATCGCGCGGCGACGTCGTCCGCCATGGCCCGCGCCCGCTCCGCTTCGCCGGCGCCGGGCTCGGGCGCGAGGCGCGTCGCTCCGCGCTCGAGCTCGAGGCCGGCGAGACGCCATCCCATGGTTCCGTTGCGCAGCGCCCTGACCGGGTTGGGGAGGCCGGCGTTGATCAGCGACTGGGCCCCGATGATGCTCCGCGTCCGCCCGGCGCAGTTGACGATGACCTGCGTTGCCGGGTTCGGGACGAGCGTGCGCGCCCGGTAGGCGAGTTCGGCCCCGGGCACGTTGATCGCGCCGGGAACGGTCATGTGCAGGTACTCGTCGAGGGGGCGCGAATCCAGCACGATCACGTCCTCGCTGGCGGCGCGCTTGGCGCACAGCTCTTCCGCGGTGATGTCGGGCGTTCCGTCGATATGCTCGACGAATTCGCCGAAGGCCTTGCTCGGCACCGACACGCCGCTGAACAGCTCGTAGCCGGCGTCGCTCCAGCCCTGCACGCCGCCTTCCAGCACGGCCACGTCGGAATACCCGAACCCTTCCAGCCTGTCCGCCGCCCGGTCGGCGAGTCCTTCGCCCGCGTCCGTGAGCACGATGCGCGTGCCGCGGCGCGGAACGAGGTCGCGAATACGCAATTCGAGATGGCTCAGCGGCAGGCAGCTCGAGAAGAAGAGGTGGGCGCGACCGAAGCCGCCTTGCTCGCGCGCGTCCAGAAGCGCGAGTTCTCCGCCGTCGTTGATCAGCGCCTTGAGGCTGGGCGCGCTTATGCTCCGGGGCATGGTCCGGCGTCCGTCCGGGCCGCTACGCCGTCGCTCCGGACCCGCCGCCGTAGCGGTCGGCCGTGCCGGCTTCCAGATCGAAGCCGAGCCGGTCGGGAATGGCGTCCAGCGACTTCCCGTACATGTGGAGATGGAGGGTCGGCGTGTCGCCCGTGACCGCGATGCTGTGGATGTCGTCCGGCATCAACGCCACGCCCACGCCCGGCCTCACCACGGTCTCGTCCGTCTGTTTCAGGGTTGCCTTGCCGGGGTCGGCGCCGTCGTCCGTGCGCTCGTAGAACCGGTTGATCTCCTCGCCTTCGACCGCCGCGACGATGGCCCATGTCGTGTGGTTGTGCGGGTTGGTGAGCTTTCCGGGCCTGATGGAGTTCATGTACAGCGCGAAGCGCTTGTCGGCGTCCTCCGACAGGAGGTAGCGGATATTGGAGGTATCGCCTTCCGGCGGCGGGAAATCGCTCTTGGGAAAGAGCTCCTTCCGCGTGGCGAGTTTGTAGAGCTCCTCGCGCATGTCGTTCAATGCGTCGCGTGTGACGCCGCGCGTTCTCTCGATCTCACGCACGCGCGCCAGCATGTCGGCGACCGCGGCGGCGCGTCGGTCCGTGATCGAGGCGTTCGGCTCGGTGACGGTCATGGCCCGCTCCCCGGAAAGGATCGTCGTTCGGCTCACTATATCGCCATGTCCGGGCCCGCGCAGCACCGTTCGGCCGTGCGATGAGGTCGTATCCGCATGACGGCTGGAGGCGGCCGCCACGGTGGCCGTCGTCGCCTTTTCCGGCGCGGGCGTCTGGCCGCGGCGGTGGCGGCATTGCCGCGCATGGCGATGTCTCTGTTCCCGTTCGAGGAACAACATAGGAATTTTCTTGGCGCGAGTCAACAGGAAAATTCCATTATAGAGAAAATTTTTCCAATCGTATGAGTGTGGACGCCGGTCGCATGTCCATGCCGCGTGTCTGTGCGGATCCTCTTCCTGATAATGCCTTCGATATACCATATATTGATTTACGTGGCCATATACTACAATATCTTGTGTTTTTGGCCGGAATGTCACATGCGGCCCGACGGTGTGCGGATTGTGCGATTCCGATCCGGCGTCGCGCCGTGTTGTCGATACTCCTCCCCCCTTGGCGGGGGAAAGGTCGGGAAGGTGGACCGCGACCTCGCGGCGCGCGGGGCTCGTGCCCCGACGGTGTGCGGATTGTGCGAATCGCCACGCCGGGACGGCGCCCCGCGCGACACGGCGCGGCGGGCCGATGACCCGCATGGGGGGCCTTCTCCGAACCGGGTCGTGTCGACAGGCGTTGAAGCGTCGGCGCGAATCGTGTGTAAAAAGGGCGTGCGGAGCGCGGGGAGGGACCTGGATGCCGATCGTGCGCGTGGATATCCCGGAGGGGTATACGGATGCCCACAAGGAACGGCTGCGGCGGGGGATCAGGCGGGCGGTCGACGAGGCGCTGGCTCCCGCCCGGGAGGAGAGGTTTCCCGCGACCGGGAAATGGGTCTACGTCTCCGTTCGCGAGGCCTTCGGCGAGATCGGGGACGGACTGCCCACGGTGACCGTCGACATCGCGCCCGGCCTGCCCCAGGCGCGGAAGGACCTGTGCGCCAGACTGATTCGCGACGTGTTCGAAACCTACATGAATACCCGGGACGTTTACGTCCTGCTGAGGACGACGGAGGCCGCGGACCACCTTACCGGGGCCGACGCTCCGCCCGAACGGCGGCCGTGACCGCCCGGACCCGGGAATCCCGATGCCCACCGCGCCACCCCGAACGGAACGCCGTCATGTCTGAAATGTCCGACCTGGAGATCGTCGATGCGCATCATCACTTCTGGGACCTCGACGCCCTCCACTATCCGTGGCTGACGGATCGACCGTTGGCGAGCTTTCCGTTCGGCGACTACGACGTCCTGCGGCGCGACTATCTGCCCGAGGACTACTGGCGGGACGCGGGAGGGCACAACGTCGTCAAGACGGTCCATGTCGAGGCGGAGCGGCACGTCGGCGACCCGCTGGACGAGACGAACTGGCTGACGCGCCTCCACGATAAGGCCGGCGTGCCGAACGCGGTCGTGGCGTGGGCGCCACTGGCCCGCCCCGAGACCGGGGAGGTCCTCGCCCGGCAGGCCGAAAATCCCCTGGTCAAGGGTATTCGGACCAAGCCCAGGGTTTCCGGTTCGCCGGGCGAATCGATCGCGGGGGAACCGGGCACCATGCAGGACGACGCATGGCTCGGCGATCTGGCCCTGTTCCCGAAATACGGGCTGTCCTGGGACATGCGGGTGCCGTACTGGCATCTCGAGGAAGCCGCCGAGGTCGCCCGCGCGCTGCCCGACGTCCGCGCCGTCCTCAATCACGCGGGTCTTCCGTGGGACCGCGGGGAGGAGGGCCTGAAACGCTGGCGGCGGGGGATGGAAGCCGTCGCCGCGTGCCCGAACGTCACGACCAAGATTTCCTTCCTGCTGGTGCCGGGAAGCGCTTGGAGCGACGACGGGAACGCGCGCGTCATCCGCGAGACCATCGAGGTCTTCGGCGTCGACCGCTGCATGTTCGCCAGCAATTACCCCGTCGACCGGATGGGAGCGTCGTTCGACGCCATCTACTCGCTGTTCAAGCGGACGACGGCCGACCTTCCCGTCGAGGACCGGCGCAAGCTGTTCGCCGGGAACGCCACGCGAATCTATCGGATCGACGCCTGAAACGGCCCGGACGCCGGGAAGGGGGTGGATCGCGGTTCCGTAACCCGGCGAGGTAATGGGGGGAGGGCGCCGTGACCGAACCGCAAGTCATCCCCGACGACAGCTGTCCTGGTTCAGGACACATAACTTGACAAATTCACTCCGCTTTCCTATGTACCTGTTGGAACCCTTGGGAAACGATCATCTGGCACCGGACGCCCGCCATGTTGAGACTCGGTCGTATGACGGATTACGCCGTGATGGTGATGGGCCACATGGCCCACCACCACGGTGAGTTGCGGACGACGTCGGACGTCGTTCTGTCCACCGGTCTACCGGCGCCGACCGTCAGCAAGCTGCTTCATCGCCTGGCGGAGCTGGAACTGCTCACGGCCGTTCGCGGCCGGAACGGCGGCTACAGGATGGACCGTCCCGCGACGGACATCTCCGTCGCCGAGATCATCTCCGGATTCGAGGGGCCCGTCGCCCTGACCGATTGCCTGCCCGCGGGGGGCGGGCTCTGCGATTTCGAGGACCGCTGCCGGGTGGGCGGACGCTGGGTCGTCGTCGCCGAGGCCGTTCAGCGGGTTCTCGACGACCTGACCCTGGCGGACATGCTCCTCCACGCGCCGCGCGGCGCTGGCGGATCGGCCGGGACGGGCGACCGGGTTCCGGTATCCGGGCCCATGGAGATCGGACCATGAGCGCGGTCGACGCCGCCGCCGAGACCGTCGAGGCCCTGGGCGAGTCGGGCTACAAGTACGGGTTCGTCACGGACATCGAGTCCGACACGGCGCCCAAGGGGCTCGACGAGGAGATCGTCCGCTTCATCTCGGCCAAGAAGGGCGATCCCGAATGGCTGCTCGATTGGCGGTTGAAGGCGTATCGCCTGTGGGAACGCCAGCAGGACGAGGAGCCCCGCTGGGCCAGGGTGTCCTATCCGCCCATCGACTACCAGGACGCCTACTACTACTCGGCGCCGAAATCGGTGGACCGCCCGAAGAGTCTGGAGGAGGTCGATCCCGAGCTCCTCGCGACCTACGAGAAGCTCGGCATCCCCCTTCACGAGCAGGAGATGCTCGCGGGCGTCGCGGTGGACGCCGTGTTCGACAGCGTATCGGTCGCCACGACGTTCAAGGGGGAACTGGAGAAGGCGGGCGTCCTCTTCTGTTCCATCTCGGAAGCCGTGGAGAAATACCCGGAACTGGTGCGCCGCTACCTGGGCAGCGTCGTGCCGTACTCGGACAACTTCTACGCCACGCTCAACTCGGCGGTGTTCACCGACGGGTCGTTCGTCTACGTGCCCGAGGGCGTGCGCTGCCCGATGGAGCTGTCGACCTACTTCCGCATCAACGCCGCCAACACGGGCCAGTTCGAGCGTACCCTGATCGTCGCCGACAAGGGCAGCTACGTCAGCTATCTGGAAGGCTGCACCGCGCCCATGCGGGACGAGCATCAACTCCACGCCGCGGTCGTCGAGCTCGTCGCCCTGGACGACGCCGAGATCAAGTATTCGACCGTCCAGAACTGGTATCCCGGCGACGAGGAGGGCCGCGGCGGCATCTACAACTTCGTCACCAAGCGCGGCGCCTGCCGCGGGAGCCGCTCCAGGATATCCTGGACCCAGGTGGAGACCGGATCGGCCATCACCTGGAAATACCCGAGCTGTATCCTGCAGGGAGACCACTCGGTGGGCGAGTTCTATTCCATCGCCATCACCAACAACCGTCAGCAGGCGGATACCGGCACCAAGATGCTGCACGTCGGACGCGACACCCGCAGCACCATCGTCTCCAAGGGCATCTCGGCGGGACGGGCGCAAAGCACGTATCGCGGCCTCGTCCGCATGCAGGGCAAGGCCGAGAGCGCGCGCAACTTCACGCAATGCGATTCGCTGCTGATCGGGGACAAGTGCGGCGCCCATACGGTGCCGTACATCGAGGTTCGGAACCGGTCCGCCAAGGTGGAGCACGAGGCGACGACATCGAAGATCAGCGACGACCAGATGGACTACTGCCGGCAGCGTGGCATGTCCGCCGAGGAAGCGGTCGCCCTCATCGTCAACGGTTTCTGCAAGGAAGTGTTGCAGGAGCTGCCCATGGAGTTCGCCGTCGAGGCCCAGAAGCTCGTCGGACTCAGCCTGGAGGGGAGCGTCGGCTGAGCCGCGCGATCCCCCGCACGGAACGGAAGAAGGAATGCTGGAGATCCGAGACCTGCATGTCCGCGTGGACGAGCGGGAGGTCCTGAAGGGGATCGATCTGACCATCGCGCGCGGCGAAGTCCATGCCGTGATGGGTCCGAACGGTTCCGGGAAGAGTACGCTCGCCTATGCGCTGGCCGGACGGGACGGGTACGAGGTGACCGGAGGGACCGTCCGGTACCGGGGCGCCGACCTGCTGGCCCTCTCCATCGAGGAGCGCGCGCGCGAAGGGCTCTTTCTCGCCTTCCAGTACCCGGTCGAGATCCCGGGGGTCGCGGGCACGACGTTCCTGCGCGCGGCCGTGAACGCGCGGCGCAGGCACCGGGGCGAACGGGAGCTCGATGCCATGCAGTTCGTGAAGTTCGTGCGGGGAAAGCAGGCCGAGCTGAATATCCCGGACGACATGCTGAAGCGCCCGGTGAACGTCGGATTCTCCGGCGGCGAGAAGAAGCGGAACGAGGTCTTCCAGATGGCACTGCTCGAGCCGACGTTCGCGGTGCTCGACGAGACCGATTCGGGCCTCGACATCGACGCCTTGAAGATGGTCGCCAACGGCGTCAACGCCTTGCGGGAACCGGCCCGGTCGATGCTGGTGATCACGCATTACCAGCGCCTTCTCGACTACATCGTGCCCGACCGCGTTCATGTCCTCGCCCATGGCCGGATCGTCAAATCCGGGGGCAGGGAACTGGCGCTGGAGTTGGAGAGGGAAGGGTACGGCGCGCTGACGGCCGCCGAGGCCGCCTGAAGCCGGGGAATGGGAGACCGGGACATGTCGCGCCGGATCGTAGCCGAGTTCCCGTTCGTCGAGCGTTTCGACGAGGTGGCCGCGGGACTGCCCGGTGCCGGGCTCGACTGGCTCGACGCGCTGCGCCGCGACTCCCTGGACGCTTTCAACCGGGTCGCCCTGCCGTCGACGCGCGTCGAGGCCTGGAAGTACACCAACCTCAAGGACCTCGCGAAAACGCCCTTCGACATCGCGGCGTCGCCGGAAGGGGACTCGCCGTTCGATCTCGATGGCATCCGCGCGGGCGGACCGGGCGCCGGGCGCCGGCTGGTGTTCGTGAACGGCCGGTTCGACGCCGGCCGGTCCCGCACGGGGCCGCCGTCCGAGGGTCTTGCCGTGCTGAGCCTGGGCGAGGCGCTGCGGAGCCGGGCGCGGGTCGTGCGCCCGCACATCGAACGCCTGTCCTCGTTGGAGGACGAGGCGTTTCTGGCCCTCAACACGGCGTTCATGATGGACGGTTGCGTGATCGTCGCAGGTGACGGCGTGACGATCGACCGGCCGGTCGAAACGGTCTTCGTGAACGATGCGCGGTCGCCGACCAGCGTCCATCCGCGGAATCTCGTCGTCGCCGGAGCCGGCAGCCGGATCGCCTTGACCGAGACGCACGTCGGCGCCGGGCCGTCGGAGTACTGGTCCAACCCGGTGACGGAGATCGTCGTCGCCGCGTCCGCGTCCGTCGTTCACCGGAAGATCCAGCGCGAGTCCCGGCGCGCCTATCACCTGGCGAACACCCGCGTGACGTTGGCGGAACGGGGGACGTATCGCGCTTTTCTGATGTCGGTGGGGGCCGGGCTCTCCCGGTGCGAGATCGACGCCACGCTGGAGGGGGAAGGCGCCGATTGCCGGCTCGACGGGGCCTATCTCGCGCGGGACCGCCAGCACACCGATATCACGACCCGGGTCACCCACGCCGGGTCCGGGGGCAGTAGCCGGCAGGCGTTCAGGGGCGTGCTCGACGGCCGGAGCCGCGGGGTGTTCCAGGGGCGGGTCTCTGTCCGTCCGGACGCCCAGCGCACCGACGGCCATCAGCTCAACAAGACCCTTCTCCTCTCGAACGACGCGGAGATCGACACGAAGCCGGAACTGGAGATCTACGCCGACGACGTGAAGTGCAGCCACGGCGCCACGGCCGGTCATCTGGACGAACTCGAGCTGCTTTACCTTCGCTCGCGCGGCCTCGGCGCCGAGGAGGCGCGCCGGGTGCTGATCAGGGCTTTCGTGGCCGAAGCCGTGGAGTCGGTCGAGGACGGACCGTTCCGGGACCGTCTCGACGCCGAGATCGACGACTGGCTGTCGCGCGAGCCGCCGGCCGACGCGGAGGCGGGCGCATGAACCCGGCGGTCGCGGAGGTGGCGTGGCGCGGTGCCGACCGCGCGGGTCCGCCGGCATACGATGTCGACAGGGTGCGGGCGGACTTTCCCATCCTGTCGCGGGAGGTGCGCGGGAAGCCGCTGACCTTCCTCGACAGCGGCGCCAGCGCCCAGAAACCGCGCGCCGTGATCGACGCCGTCTCCGCCGTCTACGAGAGGGAATACGCCAACATCCACCGGGGTGTGCACTACCTGAGCGCGCGGGCGACGGAGCTCCACGACGAGGCCCGCGAGAAGGTCCGGGCGTACCTCAACGCGGCGGAAACCCGCGAGATCGTGTTCACCAGGAACGCGACCGAGGCGATCAACCTCGTGGCCAGCAGCTTCGCGGCGCGACGCCTTCGGGAGGGAGACGAGATCCTGCTGACCGAGCTCGAGCACCACGCCAATATCGTGCCCTGGCAGCTCGCGGCCGAACGCGCGGGCGCCGCGGTCAGGGCCGCACCGGTGGACGACGACGGCCTCGTCGATCTCGAGGCTTTCGAGGCGATGCTCACCCCGCGCACGAGGATGGTGGCGTTCACGCATATCTCCAACGTGCTGGGAGTGGTCACGCCGGCCAGGGAGATGACCCGGCTCGCGCGCGAAAAGGGCATCCCCGTTCTCATCGACGGGGCGCAGAGCGCGGTGCATCTCGACGTCGACGTCCGGGATCTGGGCTGCGATTTTTTCGCTTTCACCGGTCACAAGCTCTACGGCCCGTCCGGCATCGGCGTGCTCTACGGGAAGGCGGAACACCTGGAGGCCATGCCGCCCTACCAGGGCGGCGGCGACATGATCGAGTACGTCACCTTCGAGAAGACGACGTTCGCCGCGCCGCCCGAACGATTCGAGGCGGGAACGCCGAACATCTCGGGCGCGATCGGGCTCGGGGCGGCCATCGATTACGTCAACGCGCTCGGCCGCGACGCCGTGGCGGCCCACGAACGCGACCTGCTCCGGTACGCCACCGCGCGGCTGTCGGACGCGCCCGGTGTCCGGCTCTTCGGCGCCAGGGGCGAGAAGGCCGGCATCGTCTCTTTCCTGCAGGACGACGTGCATCCGCACGACGTGGGCACGATCCTGGACCGGGACGGCATCGCGGTCCGCGTCGGCCACCATTGCGCGCAGCCGCTGATGGACCGCTTCGGCATATCCGGCACCGTGCGCGCCTCGATCGGTCTCTACAACACGCGCGAGGAAATCGACCGGCTCGTGGACTCGCTCCACCATGTGAAGGAGATTTTCGGCTGATGCTGGACGATCTCAGGGAACTCTATCAGGAAGTCATCCTCGACCACGGCCGGAACCCGCGGAACTACGGGAAGCCGGACGAGGCGAGCCATCGCGCCGCCGGACACAATCCGTTGTGCGGCGACCGCATCTCCGTCTATCTCGATGTCGACGGGGAGGGCGTGGTGCGGAACGCGGCGTTCGACGGACGCGGCTGCGCCATCTCCCAGGCCTCCGCGTCGCTGATGACGGAGATCGTTCCGGGCAAGACGCTGGCGCAGGTCGGCGCGTTGTTCCGGAACTTCCACGGGATGTGCACGTCCGATGCCGGCGCGGAGACGGACGAGCGCCTCGCCGACGAGATGGACCGCCTCCGGGTGCTGTCCGGGGTGCGCCAGTACCCGATCCGGGTGAAGTGCGCGACTCTCGCCTGGCACACGATGAACGCGGCGCTCCAGGGCGAAGCCGAAGCGACGACAGAATAGGTTCGCGATGCAGCAGGAATCGGAACGGAGAGACCTTCGCGACGGTCCGTCGCTCGTGGACTTCATGCCGGAGCGGCCGGCGCCGGAGCCGTTCGTCGCGCGGTCGGGGTCCCCGAGGCCCGGCGACGCGGGGACGCTTCCCGGCGAGGACGTCCTGATCGAGGCGATGCGGACGGTCTACGACCCGGAGATCCCGGTCAACATCTACGATCTCGGTCTCGTCTACGACGTGTCGCTGGCGGAAAGCGGCGATGTCGCCATCGAGATGACCTTGACGGCCCCGGGTTGTCCCGTGGCCGGCGAACTGCCGGGCTGGGTCGCCGACGCGGTCGCCGCGGTCGACGGTGTCGGAGAGGTCGAGGTGGCGCTGGTATGGGATCCGCCGTGGTCCCCGGACCGCATGTCGGACGACGCGAAACTCGCGCTGGATTTTTGAGGGTTCATGGGGATGGGAATGGAACCGAAGGGAATGACCGATCGGGAATTGTTCAGGCTGACGGATGCCGCGGCGCGCCAGGTGAGGCATCTCATCGACGTGGGCGACAAGGCCGGCGCGGTGTTGCGCATCAGCGTGAAGACCCGGGGGTGCTCGGGCCTCGCCTACGCGATGGAATACGCGGACGCGCCGCTTCCCATGGACGAGCTCGTCGAGGACAGGGGCGTGAAGATCTGCGTCGATCCGCTGGCCACGATGTATCTCGCCGGCACCGAGATGGATTATGTCGAGGACAGGCTGAGCTCGGGCTTCGTGTTCAACAACCCGAACGAAAAGGGCCGTTGCGGCTGCGGCGAGTCGTTTCACGTTTAGCCGCCGTCCGGCGGTCGCTCCGTTCTTCTCCACCGCCCCGACCGGCGGGAAGGGACCGGACGGCGTGACCGGCTCCCGCATCGGACGACCGTTGCGGCGGATCGAGGACGGGCGGTTCCTCGCCGGCGCCGGGACCTTCGTCGACGACATCGACCTGCCGGACATGGCGCATGGCGCGGTGCTGCGGTCGCCCCACGCCCACGCGCGTATTCTCTCGGTCGACACGGCTTCGGCGCTCGCGGCGCCCGGGGTTCTCGCGATCCATACCTGCGCCGATCTGGCCGCAGGGGGTCTCGGCGCGATCGAAACGCGGACGGTGCTGAACAACCGGGACGGGACGCCGCTCGCCAAACCGGCGCGTCCGATCCTGGCCGACGGGCGCGCGCGCTTCGTCGGCGACGCCGTCGCGTTCGTCGTGGCCGAGAGCGTCGCGGCCGCCAGAGACGCCATGGAGTCGATCGAGGTCGTCTACGAACCGCTTCCCGCGGTCGTCGAGCCGCGCGCCGCGCTCGAACCCGGAGCGCCCCTGGTCTGGGACGGAGTGGAGGGAAACCTGTGCCTCGACTACGAGGCGGGCGATCCCGAAGCGGTCGACTCCGCGTTTGCCGCCGCCGCGCATGTCGTCCGCATCGAGATCCTCAACCAGCGCGTCGCGGTCGTTCCTCTGGAACCGCGCGGCGCCGTCGGCGAATACGACTCCGCGACGGGATCCTTCACGCTCACGGCATCGACCCAGAACGTGCATGTCCTCCGCGATCAGCTCGCCGCCGAGATATTCGACGTTCCCGCCGAGGCCGTGCGCGTGAGGGCGGCGGATGTCGGCGGCGGGTTCGGCGCCAAGAACGCCCTTTATCCGGAGTATCCGCTGGTGCTGTTCGCGGCGCGGGAGCTCGGGCGGCCGGTCAAGTGGATCGCCGATCGCTCCGAGAGTTTCCTGAGCGACAACGACGGCCGGGATCAGTGGAGCGAGGTCTCGCTCGCCCTCGACGAGGAGCGCCGTTTCCTGGCCTTGCGCGTGCTTTCCGTCGGCGAGGCCGGGGCCTATCTCGCCGCCAACAGCGCCAGCATCGCCACCGCGGCCACGGTGAGGACCGTCGGCGGGCACTATCGGATCGGCGCGCGTCACTTCCGTTCGAAGGTCGCGTTCACCCATACCTCGCCGACCGACCCCTATCGCGGCGCGGGCCGGCCCGAGGCCACGTACCAGATCGAACGTGTCATCGACGCGGCCGCCCGGGAGCTCGCCGTCGACCGTGTCGAGCTCCGGCGCCTGAACGTCCTCCGGCCCGACGAGTTGCCCTACGACAACGGCCTCGGCCATACCTTCGATACCGGCGATTTCCCGGAGGTCCTCGATCGCGCGCTGGAACCGGCGGCGTGGCCGGAGGCGGAGCGCCGGGGAGCGCCCGGCAGACCGGGGATTCTTCGCGGTATCGGGATGAGTTTCTGGCTGGCGCCCACCGGGGGGCCGTCCAGGGAGTACGCGGCCTTGCGCTTCGCCGATGACGGGTCCGTCGTGCTGGCGGTCGGGAGCCAGTCCACGGGCATGGGGCACGAGACCGCGTTGACCCAGCTCGTCGCGACGTGGCTCGGCGTTCCCCGCGCGGCCGTCGTCTATCGCCAGGGCGATACCGATGCGACGCCCTCCGGCGGCGGACATTCCGGCTCGCGCACTCTCGGCATGGCCGGGTCGGCTCTCAGGGTGGTTTCGGACCGGGTCGTCGAGAAGGCTGCGCCGGTCGCCGCCCACCTGCTGGAGGCGGCGCCGGCGGACGTGCGCTTCGCCGAAGGCGCGTTCGTCGTCGCCGGGACCGACCGGCGCGTCGCGATGACGGACGTCGTCCGGGCGTCTTTCGATCCGTCGCGATGCCCGGACGGGTTCGAAGGTCCGCTGGACGACGAGGAAGTCTACGAACGGCCCTGGATCTCCTATCCCAACGGCTGTCACGTGGCGGAGGTCGAGGTCGATCCGGACACCGGCGCCGTCGCGGTCGTCGGCTACCGCGCGGTCGAGGACGCGGGTCCGGTCGTCAATCCGATGACGGCGGAAGGCCAGGTCATGGGCGGCGTCGCCCAGGGCATCGGGCAGGCGGTCGTGGAGGGCGTCGCTTACGAGTCCGGCGGCGGGCAGCTCCTGACCGGGTCCCTGATGGATTACTGCCTGCCCCGCGCCGACGATCTTCCGAACATGCGGGTCCGCTTCTTCGAGGACGCCCCTTCCACGAACAACCTGCTCGGGGTCAAGGGCGTGGGGGAGGCGGGATGCGTCGGCGCGCCGCCGGCCGTGGTCAACGCCGTGCTGGATGCCCTCCGTCCCCATGGCGTGCGCGGTCTCGATATGCCCCTGACACCCGAGAAGATCTGGCGCGCCATCCGCGCGGCGCGAGCGCGTGCGTGACGGGCCGCGCCCGGTGGCAACAGGGGCGATGGTGGCAGCGAACGCGCGATTGACGGCGGCGGTCGGGGCGTACTTCGCCGGCCTGCGCCGCGCCCGCGCCTCGGGCGGGGCGACGGGGGAGCAACAGCGGCACCACGCCTCCTCCCGGGACGGTCGATGGCACAACTCGATCCCGAGCCGTCGCGCGCAACGAAGCGGCGGCCCCTCGTCGTCCCGCCGGTCCCGATTGCGCTGAAGGCGGCCCTCTACGAAGCGTTCCGCAACGCCGGCGTGCCGCAACGCCGTCTCGCTCGAGACCTTGAGGTCGCCGAAAGCGAGGTGCGGCGCATGTTGGATCCCGACCATACTACGAAGGCGGGTACCATCGACCGTGCCTTGCGCCGGTTAGGCAAGTGCGTCAGCGTGACCGTCGGCGAGGCTGCGTGATCCGCACATCCACTGAAACCGGGAAGACCCTCGTTGTGCTGTGCGGCCTATGCGGGCCATGACAACCGATCCGAGAGTTGCAGCGATGCCCCATCGAATCTTCTTTGGCGTCGATTTGGCTGCCTGGGTCTACGGGACAATCGAAAAACACCGAGACGGCGCTTTGTGGCGGCCCGCTTGGGTTGACACCTATCGAGAGATCGGTGGCACGGCGAAGACCAGCGGCGAGAAGAGCTGTCCAATGACGGCGGCGAGAATACTGTACTGCCTGGGTCGGCTGAAGAACGGTGGCCTGCCGTTCAGGGACTGCGAGATATCCGACCTTTGGAAGCACTCCAGGAACGGAACGTACGCAATTCTCGCTGTGAGACTTCTGCGCGAGAGTCCGCACGTGAGCAAAAGCTCGCTGTGGGCAGAAACTCAACGCGCTGTGAGGCGCGAGACCGGTGACGAACCGGCTCGCACCAACCAGGGCGGCCCGACGCTGGCTTATCAACTGTGGCATCTTGGCCTGATCGTGGAGGAGCCTGCGTGACCACTGTGCACAAGTGGACATGCGCCCAAGCCCGTCGATGCGCCACCGCCAACAACGCCAAACGCTTCCTCGACACGCTCCAGAACCCCATGCCCTTCCCCATCCGGGCCATACAGGTCGATGGCGGAAGCGAGTTCAAGGCCGACTTCGAGACCGAATGCCGGAAACGCGGTATCGACCTCTTCGAACTACCCCCAGATCGCCCGAACCCGATGGACATGTCGAGCGCGACGACGGTGCTTGGCGATACGAGCGCCACGCGACATGGGACCCGCCCGACGACGACCTCGACGACACCGACCGGTGGATCGACGCCTTCGCCGACGAGTCCGACATCTTCCGACCGCACCAGGCCCTCGACGGACATACCCCTGTCGAGTACCTTGCCAGACACACAGCCGAAGAACCCCTCCCGTCTCATATGTCCTGAACCAGGACACGCGGTTGGCTCGACGCGGCGGCGCGGGTAAGGTGCCGGCATGGCGACCGTGGCATTCAATCCCCTGGCGCTGGCGCGGCGGCTCAAGGACGCCGGCATGGACGAGTCGCAAGCCGAGGCGGTCGCCGACGGCTTGCATGAAGCGGTGACGGAGAACGTCGCTACGAAAGCCGACCTCGCGGCGGTGGAGAAAACGCTGAGGGCGGAGATGGGCGCGGTCAAATGGATGGTCGGGCTCACTCTCGCGCTGGTGCTGGCGGTGCTCGCCCGGTCGTTCGCGCTGATCTGATCCGCTGTCTACCCCCTCCCGGCCTCCCCTCGCGGGGGAAGGGGAGCATGAACGGCGCCGGCGACGCGTTCTCTCGCCCGAGGGAGTCCGGCGCTTCGCCGACACCGCGCGGCGGATCGCGAGGGCGCCTGCCGTGACTATTTCGACGCCCGCATGAGGTAGGCGATGACGTCGGCCCGGTCCCGCGCCTTCTTCAATCCGGGGAAGACCATTCGGCCGCCCTCGATCATCTTCCTCGGGCGCGTCAGATACCGGTCGAGCAGTTCCGCGTCCCATGCGAATCCGGCGGTCTTCAGACCCTTGGAGTAGCGCCTGTAACCCTCGGCGGCGCCGGCCCGGCGTCCGATCACGCCGTACAGATTCGGGCCGACCTTGTGCTTCGCGCCTTGCGCGACCGTGTGGCACGCCTTGCACTTCCTGAACACCTTCTCGCCCCTCGCCGGATCGCCTTCCGCGAAAGCCGGCGAACCGGCGGAGGCCGCCGCGACCGCCGCGGCGAGGGCCAGGAGCCCGCGCTTCTTCATCCGCCGTTCTCCTCGGTCGACATCGCCCTGCCGGGCCTTCCCGCCCGTCGCCGCGTCGCTCGCCGCGCCTCGGGAGCGGACGATACCTATGGAAATTCCAGGGTGGCGGGGGAGATCAGCACCCCGAAGCGCTCGCACCAGATGACGACGCTTCGATAGTCGGCGGGGTCGACGCCGACGGGCACCGGGAACACCTGGCTGCCCTTGAACGCGCGCAACCGCCCCAGATCGACGTACATCGAGGCCGCGACGTCGTCGCCGGGCGTGACCGGCGCCTGGGGCACCAGGTAGACGTGAAACTTCGGCCCCGGTCCGACTTCGAAATCCGTTCCCAGGCGCACGGCGTCCCTGTAGACCGTCACGGACCCCTTGCCGTAATGGATGGGGTCGGACGGGTTGGCGTGAATGAACGTTCCCTTGGCCACGACCACTCTCGACGCCGCGTCGGTCACTTCCTCCGCCGCCACGATGTCCGCGAGGAAAATGTATGGGTAGGCGAAGATGCCCGCCGCGAAGCCCAGACCGGCGCCGATCAGACCGCCGACGATCGCTCCCAGAATCGCTGTTCGCATGGTGCTCGCTCCCGTGATGCGCGTGGGAGGATAGATTGGCGGATATTCGGCCGACGTGCCATCTTCCGCTTCCCCGATTTTTTCGCAAGGATGTCCACCGCATGTCCGCGCCCTACGAACAGGATGTTCGCGGTTGCCTCGCCGAGACGATCGGAGAACACGGCCTCGCCGAGGACGAGCTGGCGCCTTTGCTCGACGGCGCGACCGCCGCGATCGAGGATCTGCGCGATGGCGCCGTGGACGACGCCGTGGACATCCTGGCGCTGCCCGCGCGCCGGGACGATATTCCCCGCATCGCCTCCGTCGCGGCGGAGATCGGGTCCCGGTTCGAGAGCGTCGTCGTGCTGGGTACCGGAGGCTCGAGTCTCGGAGGCCGGGCGATCGCGCGGCTGAACCCGAAAGACGGTCCGAAACTCCATTTCGTCGACAATCTCGACCCGGCGTCCCTGGCGGCGCTGGTCGATACGACCGACTTCGCGCGCACCGGGTTTCTGGTGATCTCGAAGTCGGGCTCCACGGTGGAAACGGTCTCGCAGTACCTGGTTTGCCACGAGGCGGCGCGGGCCGCGCTCGGCGAGGCGGTGTCCGACAGTTTCGTCGTCGTTACTGACCCGGCGGACAACGTCCTGAGACGCCTGGCCGTCGCGCGTGGCCACGGGGTGCTGGATCACGATCCCGGCGTGGGTGGGCGTTTCTCGGTCCTGTCGGCGGTCGGCCTGTTGCCGGCCGCGATCGCGGGCCTGGACCCGATGGAGATACGGAGCGGAGCGGCCGCGGTTCTGGATGGCGGCTTCGGCGCGGGATCGTCCCCCTCCGATCCTCCGGCGCTCGGAGCCGCGGTCTCGCTGGGACTGGCCCGGTATCGCGGCGCGACCATGAGCGTCCTCATGCCCTATGGCGACGCTCTCGATCCGTTCGCCGCCTGGCACCGTCAGCTGTGGGCCGAGAGTCTGGGCAAGGGCGGATCGGGCACGACCCCGGTTCCCGCGCTGGGGCCCCTGGACCAGCACAGTCAGCTACAGCTTTACCTCGACGGTCCGCGGGACAAGGCGTTCACGATCATTCAGCCGGATGTCGGCGGCGCCGGACCCGCGATCCCCGCGGGACGGACGGGCGAGGAGGCCCTGGCCTACCTGGCGGACACGACCGTCGGCGACCTCGTCGCGGCGCAGCGGACGGCCACGACCGAGGCCTTGATCGCGCGCGGCCGGCCCACGCGGGTCCTCCGGATGGCCCGTGTCGACGCCGCGGCGATGGGCGCGCTGTTCATGCACTTCATGCTGGAGACGATGATCGCGGCGCGGATGTCGGGCGTAAACGCTTTCGACCAGCCCGCCGTCGAGCACGGCAAGGTGCGGACGCGCGAGATCCTGGGCGGGCGGTGACCGCGCGCTCCATGGACCTGCCCGAACCGCGCCTGGATTGGGCGTTGTTCCTCGATTTCGACGGCAGCATCGTCGATATCGCGCCAACGCCGGAGTCCATCGACGTTCCGGAGACTCTGCCTCCGCTTCTGGCCGCGTTGCGCGAGGCGCTGGGAGACGCCGTCGCGATCGTGACGGGCCGGCCGATCGAGCAGATCGACGGCTTTCTCGGCGCCGTCGTTCCGGCCGTCGCCGGGTTGCATGGATTCGAACGGCGCACCGCGGATGGCGCGATCGTCCGTCCGACCCTGCCTCCCCATTGCCCGCGGAACGTCCGCGTGTCGCTGCGGGAGTTCGCCGCCCGGCATCGAGGCGTCCTGGTCGAAGACAAGAAGTTCGCCGTCGCCTTGCACTATCGCCTCAATCCCTCGTTGACGGATGCTTGCAGAGACGCTGTGAACGCGGCTCTCGCGGGCGAGACGGAGGACTGGCAAGTGGTCGAGGGAAAGTTCGCTTTCGACATCAAGCCGCGCGCCTTCACGAAGGGCACCGCCATAGAGGCGTTCATGCGCGAAGCGCCGTTCAGGGGGCGGACCCCGGTATTTTGCGGCGACGACGTCACCGACGAAGACGGTTTCGCCATCGTCAACGCACGGGACGGCGTGAGCGTCCGTATCGGACGCGCCGGGAAGGGCTCGGCCACGCGGGCCGCGGCGCGGGTCGACACGGTCGAGGAACTGCTGGGCTGGCTGACGCGGATCGCCGGCGCGGCCGGGGCGTCCACCTCGGCCACGGGGACGCGAGCATGACGAATCTCGATCTCGGCGTCATCGGAAATTGCGCGATCGCCGCGCTGGTCGACGCGCGGGCCCGGGTGGTCTGGTACTGCTTGCCGAGATTCGACGGAGACCCCGTGTTCTGCGACTTGTTGCGGGGGCATGGACGCCGACGGCCCGACGCCTCCGGCGTCTACGAAATCGAGATCGACGACTTCATCCGCTCGGAGCAGGAGTATCTGGCCAATACGGCGGTTCTGGTCACGCGCCTCTACGACAGGAACGGCGGCGTCGTCGAGATCCAGGACTTCGCGCCCCGCTTCGAGCAGTTCGGCCGTGTCTTCCGGCCGCTGATGCTGGTCCGCGGAGTCCGGCCGGTCGCCGGCGTGCCGCGAATCAGGATCAAACTGCGGCCGAGTTCCGACTATGGCGCCAACGCGCCCGGCATCACCCACGGCAGCAACCACGTCCGCTACGTGGGCGCCAACACGACGATGCGGCTTACGACGGACGCGCCCCCGGCCTACGTGCTCGACGAGACGCCGTTCTTCCTCGAGGAGCCGGTAACCCTGGTCCTGGGTCCCGACGAAACACTGTCCGAGGGCCCGGCCACGGTCTTCTCGAGGTTTCTGGAACAGACCCGGGACTACTGGCGTGAGTGGATCAGGCGGCTCGCCATCCCGCTCGACTGGCAGGACGCCGTGATTCGGTCCGCGATAACGCTCAAGCTGTGCAGTTTCGAGGAGACCGGCGCCATCGTGGCCGCTCTCACCACTTCCATTCCGGAGTACCCGGACAGTGGACGGAACTGGGACTACCGGTATTGCTGGCCGCGGGACGCGTATTTCGTCGTCCGCGCCCTCAATCGGCTGGGAGCGGTTCCGGTTCTGGAGAACTACGTGCGCTTTCTGACCAACATCGTCGCCACGGCGAACGGCCGCGACATCCAGCCCGTGTACGGAATCGCGCTGGAGCGGCGGTTGCATGAACGCACCGTCGATGGAATCGCCGGATACCGGGGGATGGGTCCGGTTCGCGTCGGCAATCAGGCATTCGAACAGCGTCAGCACGACGTGTACGGCGACATCGTCCTCGCGACCACCCAGGCGTTCTTCGATTCGCGTTTCCTGCGGCCCGGAGACGAAAAGACCTTCGCGCGACTCGAGGGCGTGGGCAAACAGGCGGTCAGACTCGCCGCGAAACCGGATGCCGGAATGTGGGAACTGCGCAACCGGACGACGGTCCACACGTCTTCCAGCTTGATGTGTTGGGCCGCCTGCGATCGTCTGGCGAAGGTCGCCCGCCACCTGGGCCTCGGGCGGCGTTGGCGCTACTGGCGGCGGAAGGCCACGGAGATTCGCGAGACGATTCTCGATGAGGCCTGGAATCCACGCCTCGGAACTTTCGTCGCCTCGTTCGGCGGCAACGACATCGACGCCAGTCTGTTGCTGATGCCGGAAGTCGGGTTTATCGATCCCAACGACCGACGTTTTCGCCGGACCCTGAAAACCGTCGAGCAAGAGCTTCGCCGGGGGAACCATCTGATGCGGTACGCCACGTCGGACGATCTCGGCGAGCCGGTGAATTCATTCATTATCTGCACGTTCTGGTATGTTGAGTGTCTGGCCGCGTTGGGACGGAACGAGGAGGCGCGCGAGATTTACGAGGACGTTCTGTCGCACGGCAATCACCTCGGCCTGT
Organism: uncultured Alphaproteobacteria bacterium; assembly: GCA_958295725.1. Taxonomy (GTDB): domain Bacteria; phylum Pseudomonadota; class Alphaproteobacteria; order UBA2966; family UBA2966; genus UBA2966. Next base: position 786,812 of record OY282368.1, read on the forward strand.
TGTCCGAAGACCTCGACGTCGAGACCGGCGAGCTGTGGGGTAATTTCCCGCAGACCTACTCCCTGGTGGGTCAGATCAATTCCGCGATTCGACTGAGCCGGAGCTGGGAAGAGGTGCTGTGAGCCGAATCGTCGTCGTTTCCAACCGCGTCGCCGTCGCGCGTGACACCGGAAAGACGCGGGCCCGCGCCGGCGGGCTCGCGGTCGCGCTGGAGGCCGCGCTCCGGGAATCTGGAGGTTTGTGGTTCGGATGGAGTGGCGAAACGACCCAGAACAGGCATCGCGCTCCGAAAGTCACGACATCCGGACAGGTCTCCTATGCGACCCTCGACCTGACGCGAGCCGAACGGGCCGAGTACTACAACGGGTTCGCCAACCAGACCTTGTGGCCGCTGTTTCACTACCGCATGGATCTGACGGCGTACGAACGCGGTCAGGAGAAGGGGTACATAGGAGTCAATCGGTTCTTCGCCCGCCATCTGGCCAAATTGCTGCGGCGGGACGATCTCGTCTGGGTCCACGACTTCCACTTGCTGCCCATGGGCCAGGAGCTGCGCAGGCTGGGCGCCCCTTACCCCATCGGCTTCTTCCTGCATACTCCTTTCCCGCCGCCGGAGATTCTGCTCACCCTGCCCAATCACGAAGCCATCGTTCGCTCGCTGTTCGCTTACGACCTCGCCGGTTTCCAGACGCCCGACGATTTGCGCTCTTTCCACGAGTACGTAACGCGCGAAGTGGGAGGCGAGGTGCGCCGCAACTCGACCGTCAGCGCCTTCGGCCGCACGATTCGGGCCCAGGCCTTTCCGATCTCGATAGATACCGGGGAATTCGCGGAGATGGCGGAGAGCGAACCCGCGAAACGGGAGTACGAGCGCACGCGCGCGAGCATGAGAGGCCACAAGTTGATCCTGGGCGTCGATCGTCTCGACTACTCCAAGGGTTTGCACGAGAAGTTCCTTGCGTTCGAACGGTTCCTCGAGCGGCGCGCCGAGAGTCGGGGCAAGGTCGTGCTGATGCAGGTCGCGCCGCCCTCGCGCGGCGACGTCGCGCAGTACCGGGAAATCCGCGAGGACCTCGAGCAACTCACCGGACACATCAACGGCCGCTTCTCGGAACCCGACTGGGTCCCGATCCGGTACCTCAACCGTTCCTTTCAGCGCGCCAATCTGGCCGGTCTGTATCGGGCATCGCGCGTGGCGCTCGTGACGCCGTTCCGCGACGGCATGAACCTGGTCGCCAAGGAATTCGTGGCCGCCCAGCTCCCCGAGGAGCCCGCCGTCCTCGTCGTCTCCCGCTTCGCCGGCGCGGCGCGCGAATTGAGCGACGCGCTGGTGGTCAACCCCTACGACACGGATGGCGTCGCCGATGCCATCCACCGGGCGCTCAACATGCGGCGGAAGGAACGGATCGAACGCTGGTCGTCCATGATGAGCGTGCTGGAGAACAACGACCTGACCGCCTGGCGGCGCGGGTATGTCCGTGCGTTGCGACGAACGGCCCGAACGGCCTGAACGCCCCGACATGAGCGACGTGTCGCCCAATCCGAATGCGCTGGAGACGTTCCGGCCGCTCGTCGAACCCCGCGCCATCGCGGTGGTCGGGGCTTCGGCTTCGAGCGTGACGCTCGGCAACGAAATCATCAATCACGTCCGGAACTTCGGCTTCGGGGGCGGCATCTATCCGATTCATCCGTCGGCGGAGGAGGTAGAGGGCCTTCGCGCCTATCGTACCTTCGCCGACCTGCCGGAGACCGTGGACTACGCGTATATCTCGGTCGCGGCGGCGTCGGTTCCCGGGCTCCTCGCCGGCGCCGGGGGCAAGGTGCGGTTCGCGCAGGTGTCGTCCAGCGGCTTCGGCGAGACCGTCGCCGGCAAGGAGCTCGAAGAGGACATCGTCGCGGCGGCCCGCGCCGGGGGCTCGCGGCTGGTCGGACCGAACTGTATCGGGATCTATTGTCCCAAGGGTCGCCTCACATGGGTCGGGGGCGTCTCGCCGGAACCGGGACCCGTCGGCGTCGTCACCCAGAGCGGCGGGCTCGGCACGAACATGATCCGCCGCGGGAACGAACGCGGTGTGCGTTTCAGCAGCCTCGTCAGCGTCGGCAACAGCGCGGACGTCGGTCCCAACGATCTTCTCGAGTTCTACCTCGCCGACCCCGATACCGGGGTCGTGGGGCTGTATCTGGAGGACGTCAAGGACGGCCGCCGCTTCTTCGATATCCTCCGTGCCGCCGGCGGGGCCAAGCCGGTCGTCCTGTTGCGCGGGGGGCGCAGCCACGAGGGGCAGCGCGCAGCGGTCTCCCACACGGGCGCCATGGCCAGCGACGAGCGTATCTGGCAAGCGGCCGTTCGCCAGCTGGGTCTCGCGCACGCGGAAACCCTCGACGAGTTCCTGGATATCCTGCTGGCGTTCCAGATGCTGACGCCGCGCCCGGCGCGGCCCACGGAGAAGGTCGCCCTGTTCGGCAACGGCGGCGGGATCAGCGTCATGGGCGCCGACATCTTCTCTTCGGTGGGGCTCTCGGTCCCCGCGTTCTCGGAAGAAACGCGGAAGCCGTTGGACGCGCTCGACCTGCCGCCGGGGACGAGCATCGGCAATCCGATCGACACACCGCGCTCGACGCTTCGGGTCGAAGGGGCGGGAATCGTGGAGAAGATCCTGGAAGCGGTGTACGCCTCGGGTGAGTCGGATGCGTTGGTGGTGCATCTCAACATCGCGTCGTTCGTCGGTTCGGCGGACCGGCGTTTCAACATCCTCGAGAACCTCGTCCAGAACGTCCTGGACGTCCGGGCCCGGATGGAAGCGCACGTTCATTTCGCGCTCGTGCTGCGCTCCGACGGCTCCGTCGAGGCGGACGGGCGGAAACGCGCCGACCGGGCCCGGGCCCTGGCGCTGGGGATCCCCGTATTCGACGAAATTCCGGAAGCGGCGCGCGCCCTGGCGGGCATCGGCCGTTACGAGCGCTTCCTCGTCTCCCGGAAAACGTAGTTGTCCCTTCGTTTACGCCGCCTCGCGGTAGTTCGCCACGGCGATCCGTCCCGGTTCGCGGTCCATGTGGATGGCCGCGAAATCTCCCTCGCACGGCGGACCGGAGCAGAAGTGCAGAACCCGTTCCGTCAGGTCCATGATCATGCAGCCCAACGTCTCGATGCCCTGGCCTTCCCGGGCGTTCGGATTGGGGTGCCGACAAATGGAATCCGGATGGTTGAAGTGATCGCTCATGGCGTGCGCCAGGACACCGGGATCGACGCGGCCGCGCCGCGCGCTCAGGAGATCGTGGAGCCGGACATCGCGCAGAAGGGTGTCGGGGAAGATGTCACGGCCGATGTCCTCGCGGTCCGTCCGCGCGATCTGGAAATGGTTGGCGTGGGTAAGCAGGCCGTCCCTGGCATGGACGATATCGAGCCCGCCGGGCCACGCTTCCAGCGCCACGCCGGCGCCGTCGGCATGACCTATCATGTAGTTGGCGGCAAGCGCGCGTTCGGCGTTGAGGACGGCGCCGATAGCGTCGCCCGGAATCCGGGCGGTGAGGGCCTTGCGGCGGATGACGTGGACCGGCATTCCGAAACGCCGCTTATCCGACAGCATGAAGTTGTTGCACAGGCCGATCCCCTCCTCGTTGAGGCCGTGCTTGCCCACGAGGCCGGCCTCGGTAAGGGTCAGGATTCGGGGATCCCCTTCGCGCTGGATGTCGAGCACGACGGCGTTGGGCTTCATGGCCGGGTTCCAGTCCCAGTTCTGGCCCACGTAGGTACGCCCGTCGGCCGTCATGCCGCCGAACACGATGAACGAGGTGCAGCCGTCGTCGAGCCGCGCCTTGAGACCATGGACGAGCTCGCTTCGCGCGTTGATGGTCAGAATCGCTTCAAGGGGCGCATCGGCGCCTTCGGCGATGCCCTCGATCTCTTCCATCGTGGCGGGGTCGAACTCCGCGATGGCCGGCTCGAATCTCCGCGCCAACTCGAAAACGACGTCTCGCTCCAGGCCGTGGAGGACACGGAAGGACTCGAGATAAGCCTTGAGCGATCCATGGATGAGATCGGCCACAGCGCGGCCATACTGGACGCCGCATGCCCGTGGCGAGCCCTTCATCGCGACGATCGGAATTTCGTGCCCGTTCGTGGTGAACGTCTCCAGGCGCGTCATCGTGTCCCCCCGAGCGAAGATTCCACCAGATAACGATCCGGTTCCGCGTCGGACGGTCCGTGGCTCAGGTCAGGGCCGACTTCAACGAGTCCACGAGGTCGAGACGTTCCCAGGGGAACCCGCCGTCGGGCTCGGGCGGGCGGCCGAAGTGGCCGTAAGCGGCCGTGCGCGCGTAAATCGGCTTGTCGAGTTCGAGGCGTTCGCGAATGCCTCTCGGGCTGAGGTCCATGATGTCGGCCAACGTCTTCTCCAGCCTCGCCTGATCGACCTTGCCGGTGCCGTAGAGATCCACGTAGACGGCGAGAGGTTGCGCGACGCCGATGGCGTAGGCGACTTGAATGCCGCAGCGGTCCGCGAGTCCGGCGCCCACGACGTTCTTGGCCAGATGCCGGGCGGCGTAGGCGCCCGATCGGTCGACCTTGCTCGGATCCTTGCCCGAAAACGCCCCGCCGCCGTGGAGAGCCGCGCCGCCATACGTGTCGACGATGATCTTGCGTCCGGTCAGGCCGCAGTCGCCGTCGGGGCCGCCAATGACGAACCGGCCCGTCGGATTGACGTAGAACCGGTCCTCGTCGCACATCCAGCCGTCGGGCAGCGTGTCCAGGACGTAAGGGCGGACGATTTCCCGAACCTCGTCCTGGTCGACGTCACCGCCGTGCTGGGTGGAGACGACGACGCATGTCGCGCGCACGGGCTTGCCGTTCTCGTATCGCAGAGTGACCTGGCTCTTGGAGTCGGGTCCTAGCTTGGGTTCCCTGCCCGCGTGCCGCGCGGCGGCCATGGCGCGCAGGATTCCGTGGGCATAATGGATCGGCGCCGGCATCAGCTCGTCGGTCTCGCGGCACGCGTAACCGAACATCATGCCCTGATCGCCCGCGCCTTCGTCCTTGTTGCCGCGGGCATCGACGCCCTGCGCGATGTCGGCCGACTGTTCGTGGACGAAGTTGCGGACATCCGCCTTCTCCCAGTGGAAACCGTCCTGCTCGTAGCCGATTTCGCGGACGCAGTCGCGGGCCAGTTCGACCATGCGATCCCCGGTCACCGAGGCGGGGCCGCGCACCTCGCCCGCCAGAACGATCCGGTTCGTGGTGGCCATGGTTTCGACGCCGCAACGGCTGTCCGGATCCTCGGCCATGAAGGCGTCGACGATGGCGTCCGAGATCCGGTCGCAGACCTTGTCGGGGTGTCCTTCCGAAACGGACTCGCTCGTGAAGAGGTGGCTGGCGTATGTCAATCGAGGTTCCTCCGGCGCGGCCCGGAGACTCCGTCCCCGGACCGGACAGCCTTATCCGCGCTTTCCGGCCTCACATGGTCAGAATGATCTTTCCGATGTGCGCCCCTCCGTCGATCCTTTCGTGAGCCTTGACGGCATCCGCGAGCGGAAAGGTCGAGTCGACGACGGGTCTGATCCGGCCGTTCTCGATCAGCGGCCAGACCTTTTCCCGCAACGAGTGCGCGATGTTCGTCTTCGCCTCGATGCTCTGTGGTCTGAGGGTCGATCCCAAAACCGAGAGGCGTTTGAGCATCGTCGGCATCAGATTGAGTTCGACCTTGTGCCCGCCGAGAAAGGCGATGTGCACCAGCCGTCCCTCGGGACGCAACAGCGAGATGTTCTTCTGGACGTAGTCTCCGGCCACCATGTCGAGAATGACGTCCATTCCGCCGGTCGGTTCCTTGAGCACCTCGAGGAAGTCCTCCTCGCGGTAGTTGACGGCTCGCTCGGCGCCGAGCTCCAGGCAGGCGTCGCACTTCTCCTTCGATCCGGCGGTCGCGAAAACACGAGCGCCGAGCTGACTCGCCATCTGGATGGCCGTCGTTCCGATACCCGAGGATCCGCCGTGCACGAGCAGTTTTTCGCCCGCCCGAAGGCCCGCGCGATCGAAGACGTTGGTCCATACCGTAAAGAACGTCTCCGGCAGCCCGCCGGCGTGCTCCAGACCGATCCCTCTCGGTACGGGCAGGACCTGGGCGGCGGGCGTCGGGCAGTACTCGGCGTAGCCGCCGCCGGTCACCAGCGCGCAGACCTCGTCGCCTTCCCGCCATTCGACGACGCCGGCTCCCACCTTCGCCACGATCCCGGCGATCTCCAGTCCGGGAATATCCGAGGCTCCCGGCGGCGGCGGATAGCCGCCTTGGCGCTGCATGACGTCCGGACGATTGACTCCCGCCGAGGCCACTTTCACCAGGACCTCCCCATGCCCCGGTTCGGGTATCGGCCGAGTGCCGAGCTTCAGGGCATCGGGACCTCCCGGCTCGGGAATTTCGATGCATTTCATGGTCTCCGGGATCGTGGCCATCGGCTCCTCTCGTCTCGGGAAATTCGGGGGGCGGGATGGTGCTGTTTACCCCGAAACCCGGCGTCGCGCAAACGGCTGTCCTGGTTCAGGACATATGAGACGGAGGGGTTTCTCCGGCCGGGTGTCTGGCAAGGTACTGGGCGGGGGTATGTCCGCCAAGGGCTTGGTGCGGTCGGAAGGTGTCGGACTCGTCGGCGAAGGCATGGCGTCGCTCGGTTCCGTCGCCCAGAACAGGTTCTCTTTTCCTTCTTTCTGCGTAGCTACACGCGATGCGCGGTCTCGCCGCTCTCCGTCGCGTGCCGGGGAGGGAGTTCAAGCGCCTCGAATTGCCTTGGCGGCCTCGACGGCGAAATAGGTGAGGATGCCGTCGGCGCCCGCGCGCTTGAACCCCATCAGGCTCTCCAGCATGACCCGGTCGCCGTCGAGCCAGCCGTTCCGGGCGGCCGCCTTCAACATGGCGTATTCGCCGCTGACCTGGTACGCGAAGGTGGGCATACCGAACTCGTCCTTCACCCGGCGCACGATGTCGAGATACGGCATTCCGGGCTTGACCATGACCATGTCGGCCCCTTCGGCGATGTCGAGTGCGACCTCGCGGATTGCCTCGTCCGTGTTGGCCGGGTCCATCTGATAGGTCTTCTTGTCGCCGCCGGTGAGGTTGGCGGCGGATCCCACCGCATCGCGGAAGGGCCCGTAGAACCCGGAGGCGTATTTGGCCGCGTAGGCCATGATCTGCACGCGGTCGAACCCGTCGGCGTCGAGCGCGTCGCGGATCGCCGCCACGCGGCCGTCCATCATGTCGGACGGCGCGATGATGTCGCAGCCGGCCCGCGCTTGAACGAGGGCCTGGCGGCACAGCACGTCCAGCGTCTCGTCGTTGACGACGTAACCGTCGCGCAACAGCCCGTCGTGCCCGTGGTCGGTGTAGGGATCGAGTGCCACGTCGCACATTACGCCGACGTCGGGATGGGCGTCCTTGATGGCGCGGACGGCCCGGCACACGAGATTGTCGGGATTGACGCCTTCGGTTCCCCCGGCGTTCTTGAGCGCGGGGTCGGTATAGGGAAAGAGAGCGACCGCCGGGATTCCCAGCGCGCCCGCTTCCGCCACGGCGTCCACGATCCGGTCTATGGAGTAGCGGTTCGCCCCCGGCATGGACTGGACCGGCTCCACGACGTCCTCGCCGTCTCGTACGAACACCGGCCAGATGAGATCGTCGACCCTCAAGGCGTTCTCGGCCACCAGCCGGCGGGACCATCCGTGGCGTCGGTTGCGCCGCATACGGGTCCTGGGATAGATCGGCGCGCCCGAGGCCTCGCGCCGTTCCGCCGAGTCGATCTTGCCGAACTTCATGACCAGCCCCTCGCGATCGTAAGGGTCCCGCCGCCGCGGGGTTTCAGAACTTCCGTGGTCGCACCATATGCTATGCTAAGCGCACTCGGCTTCAAACGCCGTCGCGGAGGAGATCCTTGCTGGAAGACGTGGGATCGGCCCGGGAGTCGGAGGCCGGAAGCCGAAACGGGAACGGGTCGCCGAAATCCCGGACGAAGCGCCATCCGTCGGCGGGAAAGACGGCCCAGGGACGCTACGCGCCCAAGCGCACGCTGCGTTTCGTGACGGCCACCGGCCTTTTCGACGGCCACGACGCCTCGATCAACGTCATGCGGCGAATCCTTCAGGCGGCGGGTGCCGAAGTCGTTCACCTCGGCCACAACCGTTCGGTCGAAGAGGTGGTGACGGCCGCCATTCAGGAGGACGTCCACGGTATCGCGGTCAGCTCCTACCAGGGCGGGCACGTCGAGTATTTCAAGTACATGGTCGATCTCCTCGCGGAGCGAGGGGCGGCGCGCATCAGGGTCTTCGGCGGCGGCGGCGGCGTCATCGTGCCGGAGGAAATCCGGGAACTCCACGATTATGGCGTCGCATGCGTCTACTCTCCCGAGGACGGCCAGAAGCTGGGCCTGGAGGGCATGATCGACGACATGCTCGAGCGCGCGGACTTCGACCTCGCCGGTTCGCCGTCCGAATATCTGGACGGGATCGACGGCGCCGACCACGGCGCGTTGGCGCGCGTCATCACGGCACTCGAGCTCGGCGCGGTCGATGCGCGGTTCCGCGGGGACATCGCGAGGCGCGCCGAGGCGCGCGGCGGAGTTCCCGCCGTCGGCTTGACCGGGACCGGCGGCGCGGGGAAATCCTCCCTCACGGACGAGATCGTCCGGCGGTTCCGGCGCCACCGGCCCGGGCTCAAGGTCGCGATCATCGCCGTGGACCCGTCGAAGCGCCGGACAGGCGGCGCGCTTCTCGGCGACCGTATCCGCATGAACGCGATTCACGATCCGAACGTCTACATGCGCTCGCTGGCGACGCGCGGCTCCGGCACGGAACTCGCGGACTGTCTCCCCGACGCGATCACGGCGTGCCGGGCGGCGGGTCACGACCTCGTCGTCGTCGAGACGTCCGGCATCGGGCAGGGGGACGCGGAGATCGCGCCTTTCGTCGATGTCGCGATCTATGCGATGACGCCGGAATACGGTGCCGCGAGCCAGCTCGAGAAGATCGACATGCTGGATTTCGCCGACCTCGTGGCGATCAACAAGTTCGATCGGAAGGGGGCCGAGGACGCGCTGCGCGACGTGCGCAAGCAGTACCGGCGTAACCACGGGCTGTTCGGAACGCCGCCGGACGAAATGCCGGTATTCGGAACCGTCGCCTCGAAATTCAACGACGACGGTGTCATGGCCTTGTATCGGGCGCTCCTCGGCATGCTCTCGGAACGCGGACTCGCGGAATGGGCCGACGATTCTCCCCCGGTCACGGCGAGGACGTCCTCGAACCGCGACTTGATCGTGCCCGCCGACCGGACGCGGTATCTCGCCGAAATCGCGGACACGGTGCGGCGTTACCACCGGACCACGGAAATCCAGGCGCGGATCGCCCGCGAACGCCAGCAGCTTCGCGCCGCCGCGGCGATGGTCGGGGGCGCCGGCGGCGAGACGGAGGATCTCGACCGTCTCGCGGCGGAAAAGGAGACCGCTCTCGCCCCGGAGTCGAGACGATTGCTGGCCGATTGGCCAGAGATGAAGAAGGCCTATTCCGGCAAGCAGTACACCTATCGGGTGCGGGGACGGGAGGTTCGCACGCCGCTGACCACGACGACGATATGCGGCAACGAGGTGCCGCGCGTCGCGCTGCCGGGATACGAGGACGAGGGAGAGCTGTTGAAGTGGCGCCGGCGGGAGAACCTGCCGGGGCACTTCCCGTTCACCGCGGGTGTGTTCCCGTTCAGACGCCGGGGCGAGGACCCCACGCGGATGTTCGCCGGCGAGGGTGACCCGTTCCGCACCAACAGGCGGTTCAGGCTCTTGTCCGAGCACTCGGAGGCCAAGCGCCTGTCGACGGCTTTCGATTCGGTGACGCTCTACGGCAACGATCCCGACCCGCGGCCCGATATCTACGGAAAGGTCGGCAACTCGGGCGTGTCGATCGCGACGCTCGACGACATGAAGGCGATGTATGACGGTTTCGACCTGTGCGACCCGTCGACGTCCGTCTCCATGACCATCAACGGGCCGGCGCCGACCATCATGGCGATGTTCCTCGACACCGCCATCGACCAGCAATCCGACAGGTTTCGAGCCGAGCACGGACGCGGTCCGGGGAAGGCCGAGGCCGCGAAGATCCGGAAATGGGTGCACGAAAACGTCCGCGGGACCGTGCAGGCCGACATCCTCAAGGAGGATCAGGGCCAGAACACGTGCCTGTTCTCCACCGAGTTCTCGCTCAAGGTGATGGGCGATATCCAGGAGTATTTCATCGAACACGACGTGAGGAACTTCTATTCGGTATCGATCTCCGGCTACCACATCGCCGAGGCGGGGGCGAACCCGATCAGCCAGCTCGCCTTCACGCTGGCGAACGGGTTCACCTATGTCGAGGCGTACCTCGCCCGGGGCATGGACGTCGACGACTTCGCCCCCAACCTGTCGTTCTTCTTCTCGGCGGGCATGGACCCGGAATACACGGTGCTCGGCCGGGTCGCCCGGCGGATCTGGGCCGTGACCATGCGCGACAGATACGGAGCCTCGGAACGGAGTCAGAAGCTCAAGTATCACACGCAGACTTCGGGACGTTCCCTGCACGCGCAGGAGTACGCCTTCAACGACATCCGGACCACCTTGCAGGCTCTGGTCGCCACCTACGACGGCACCAACAGCCTGCACACCAACGCATACGACGAGGCGATCACCACGCCGTCGGAGGAGTCGGCGCGCCGGGCCATGGCCATTCAGCTTATCATCAACAAGGAGTGGGGTCTCGCCGGCAACGAAAACCCGAACCAGGGATCCTTCGTCATCGACGAGCTCACCGATCTCGTGGAAGAGGCTGTCCTCAAGGAATTCGAGTGCATTTCCGAGCGCGGCGGCGTGCTCGGCGCCATGGAGACCGGTTACCAGCGCGGCAAGATACAGGACGAATCGCTGTACTACGAGACCCGCAAGCACGACGGCAGCTATCCCTTCGTCGGCGTCAACACCTTCGTTGATCCCGACGCCGACGCGTCGAAGACGACGACCGTGGCGTTGGCCCGATCCACGGAGAAGGAAAAGAAGAGCCAGCTCGAACGTCTGCGCGATTTCCACGATCGACACGCGGACGAGGCGCCGGTCATGCTCGAACGCCTCAAGGCCGCGGCGGCGGCGAACGACAACGTCTTCGCGGTACTGATGGACGCCGTCCGCGTCTGCTCGCTGGGGCAGATCACCGGCGCCTTGTTCGAGGTGGGCGGCCAGTACCGGCGTAACATGTGAGCGGCATCGCCCTCGCCCGGACAACTCCTGCGGTCCCGCCCCGAATTTCGCGGGCGGTCTTGCGTTCGCGAGCAGGAATCCCCATTTGACGCGGCGATCGTCGTCCGCGACACGAAGCGGCGGAGAGCCCTCGCGGATCGATATCGGAGCCAGAGATGGTCCAGTTGTTGCCGATCCTCGGGGCGCTGTTCCTCGGCGTGGGACTGCTCATCGCCGGAAACAGCCTGTTCACGACGTTGCTGGCCGTCCGTATGGGGGTCGAGGGTATGCCGGCCCTATCGATCGGCCTCGTGCTCGCCTGTTATTCCGTCGGCTTCATCCTCGGGGCGCGAACGAGCCACTGGTTCGTGGACCGCGTCGGCCATATACGTTCGTTCGCGGCGCTCGCCGCGCTTGCCGCGTGCTCGGCGCTCCTGCACCCGATCTTCGTTTCGCAGATCGTCTGGGGCGTTCTGCGGGTTCTCACCGGATACTGTACGGCGAGCCTTTATACGATCGCCGAGTCGTGGATCAACGCCAAGGTCCCCAACTACATTCGCGGGCGAGTCCTGTCCCTCTACATGGTGATTTCGTTTCTCGCCCTGGGCTCGGGCCAGTTGATGCTGAACCTCGGGAGTCCCGAGACGTTCGTTCCGTTTAGCGTCGTCGCCATGCTGTTCGCGGTCGGCCTCGTCCCCGTGGCGCTGACGCGAATGGAGGCCCCCGTTCCCGAACCGGGCGGACGGCTCGGTATCCTCGCGCTGATCCGGATCTCTCCCCTCGGTGTCGCGCTGTGTTTCTCGGCCGGGGCGATCAACGGCGCGTTCTTCAACATGGGTCCCCTGTTCGCCCAACGGAGCGGCTTCGATACGGGTCAGGTATCCACCTTCATGGCGACCGCCATCTTCGCCGGTCTCGTCCTGCAATGGCCCGTCGGATGGCTCTCGGATCGCTTCGACCGCCGCAAGGTCGTCATGTGGATCCTCGTGGGCGTTGCCGCGGCCAGCGTCGCCATCGTCGTCGCTGGCGACGTGGCGTTCCTCGTGCTGTTGTCCCTGGTCTCGCTCCTCGGCGGACTCGCCTTCACGCTCTACGGGCAGGGGTTGACCCACGCCAACGACTTCGCCGATGCGTCCGAGCTTCTGTCCATCAGCGCCGGTCTCCTGTTCGCGTTCGGCGTCGGCGCGGTCGTCGGTCCGATCGCGGCATCCGCGATCATGAGCCTGACGGGACCCTTCGGCCTCTTCGTCTTCACCGGGGCCCTGACGGTGGTTCTGGCGTCGTTCGTCATCTACCGCATGACGCGGCGCGAGCCGCTTCCCGTAGAGGACCAGACCCCGTTCTCGCCGATGCCCGCGACGACGCCGGTGATCGCGGAACTCGATCCCCGGTCCGAGCCGGAGGAGGGCGGGCCGGAGCACGAGATCGTGAATTGATGGCGCGCCCCGGCATCACGGTCTCCCCGATTCGGAGGTTACGACCCTGGTCGGGCGCGACGTTTCGTCGCCGGTCTCGGCATGACCGTGATCAGGGCGCCGACGAGCATCGCGAACGCCAAGGCGTCCAACACCGTCATCGCCTCGCCGAGCATGACCAGGCCGCCGGCGAACGCGACTCCGGGCACGGCGAGCACCGACAGCGACGCCACGAGGGCGGGGACTTGCTTGATGAGCACGAAGAACCCCAGAAACCCGACGAGGTTGCATCCGAACGCGACGAAGAGGGCGGAGAGCAACGCGACCGGGGATACGGGTCCGATCCGGTCGATCTCGGCGAGACCCATCAGGCACAGCGGTATCCCGCCGATCACGAACATCCACCCCGTCAGGATGAGTGGCGGGACGTGGCCCGAGACGCTTTTGGCGGCGATGGTTCCGCAAGCCCACGAGACGGCGGCCGCCAATCCTATGAGAACGCCCGGGGATATCCCGTCCCCCGACGTCTGCAACCACAGTAGGGCCATGCCGCCGGTCCCCAACGCGAGGCCGACCCAGTGGCCGCTGGTGGGCCGTTCTCCCAGCACAGGGATGCCGATGATGAAGGCCCAGAGCGGCATGGTGTAGATCATGATCGATGTCTGGCCGGCTGCGATGTACAGCGTGCTGAAATTCGTCAGCGCATGGGTCAGCGTGACCGTGAAGAAGCCCGTCAGGATCACGCCCAGGCGGTACGCGCGCGGCACGCGGAGCGGGTGACCGCTGGCGCGGGCGAGCGCCAGCAGGACCAGCCCCGGCACGACCGCCGCCCAGCCCCGAAAGGTGAGGATCGGGATCTCGAGCGCCGCCGCCTTCATCGTCGGGTAGGACGCGCCCCACAACAGTACGATGAAGACCAGCAGGACCAGCGCCCGCGCGGACAGGCGCGTCGGGGCGGAGTGTCGCGCCGCGACGGCGGAAGACGTCGGCCCGGTCATGAGCCGACTTTTCCAGGGGAGTCTACGCGCTTCAAGCGTAGCGCCCGCGCGGAGCGCGTCTGTCCGAACCGAAACGGTCTCTTCTCCCCCTCGCAAGGGGGAGGCCGGGAGGGGGTAACGGACGGTGCCGGGGACTGCCTCGTCTCATGATGTCGTGAACGTGATCGTCCGGTTGCGGCGCGGTCCGCGCGTCCATATCATCATCCTGCCATCGACCACTGGAGAAACGAGGTGCGCGCCATGTTCTCACGCGGGATGATCGCCTTGGCACTGGTCGGCGCTCTGGGCGCGGTCCAGACCGCCGGCGCCGACGAGAGCGGCAGCTTCAGCACGATCGGAAGTTACGTCAACAACTACGTCAAGTTCGATCACGCGGGGGGAACGGTCATCGGTGGCTCCATGGAGGGAACCGACACCGTTATCGAGAGCACTGGCGGTCCGTTCTCCGAGGGGGCGCACAACCTCGTGACATGTGTGGCCTACGGAAAGGTATCCGCCAAGGGCCCGGATTTCGAGGCGCCCTGCACGGTGGCCGACGCCTCGGGCGACAGGTTGTACACGTTGGCGAGAAGGCGCGCGGGCGGCGTCGAGGAGGGCGGCGGCGGCGAAGGTCGCCTGGAGCTGTTGGGCGGCACCGGAAAGTATGCCGGAGTGACGGGACGCTGCGCCTATGCGGTCGATTATCTGGCCAACAACCGGCATATCTTGACGACGAACTGCGAGTGGCGGCGGTCCACCGACCGGGAGTGAAGGTTGCCGCCGCTCGCGCGCGGGGCCGTCCCCGAAGCCGCGGGACTCCTTCAATCCACCGCGGGTGCGGTGCTTTTCCCCCCATGCACGGAAGGTTCGTCGCACCATTGAAGGCGAAGGTTCGCGAACGCCTCGAGCGTGTCTTCCGGTAACCCGAGAAGCTCGACGAGGACGGCGCGGTCCAGTGCCTGGCGGACATCGTCGCGATAGGCCTCGTTCGCCGGCATCAGGGCGACGCTCCGGAACCGTTCGAAAATCGTCGCCGCCTGATCGAGTTTGGCTTCGGACAGAGTCCTCGGATCGAGGGCCATGAGCGTCGGCAATTCCGAGATCGTCAGTACCGCCCGGCCCTGCTGTTGGCGCGAACCCGACCACCAGAAGGCCATCAATCCCGGCGTGCTGTTGGCCCAGAGCGCCACGACCTCGTCCCAACGCTCGTCTCGCAGCCGGAAGTTCGGCCAGGCACGGCCGCCGAGCGTGCGTTCCCGCGTCAGGCACGCTGCAAGGCTCTGCGAGTTGAGTTGGAAATCGCGATTGAAGTGGAGTCGCGTGGCGGTTTGCCAGGCGGCCACCGCGCGGTCTTCGCTATCGGGGCGAACCTCGCCCTCGCTGTCCGGCTCCACGAACATGTGCCGTTCGCGTTCGGCGTCGTGCCTCCAAAGGATCGGGTAGCTGGGCGCGCCTTGGGTCGGAACGATCTTGAACGGGCCGCGGAACGGTGGCTTTCCGTCGTTCTTGTTGCCGACGTCCCGATCCAGCAAACCGCGTTCTCCCAACCGCCCGAGGGGCACGATCGGAATGGGATGGCGTTCCGCATCACGCGGCATCCGCAGTTCGCCGCACCGCAACGCCATCATCGTGTCGGCGAGCGCCGACTCGCGCAGGGCCGCGCACCCGCCCTCGCTCAACGGCGCGCGGATATAGCTTCCGAGCGGCTGGTCGCCGGCGCGGAGACGGCCCGTCGCGGATGTCTCCGGCAGGTGTGTGACGAGCTTGGCGACCTCCACGGCTTCGAGCAGGGTGGCCGGACGGCGATGAAGGTTCACGAACAATGTCGGCCCTGCCGCGCCGTTCCGGTCGCGTCGCTTCGTCGCCACGACGAGCGCTTCCGCCATGCCGGTGTCGGCCGAGAACGCGCGGTCCAGGTTACCGGAGGCGGCAATGGTAACGACCGTGACATCCATATATCGGTCGGCAAGCAAGTCCCGGACCGCCTGCCAGGATACACCCTGGATGGCGGCGATGGGCAGGACCAGCGCCGCCACGCCGTCCGGCTTCGTCTTGGCGTGCGCCAGATCGATGAAGTTCGACGCCAGCCCGGCGTTGCCGTGACCGGCCGGGCTTTCCAGTTCCCGGCGAATGCTCGCGAGGCGGTCGGACATCGCCCGTTGTTCGTCCTCGGTGGTGCGGAAGCCGGCGAAGGACGGGACGGGAACCCTGGTGGTTTCGTGATTGGTCGGACGGGTGAAGGGCGGGTTCATGATCACCAGATCGACCGACTCGTGGGGCAACTCGACATCCTGTATGTCCATGTCGCCTCGGATGCCGTGCGCCTGCCGCTGCCCGGTAGCGAACAGGGAGCGCGTCTGCGCCGCGACGATCAGATCGAGGGAGCCGACGGCGACGCCGCGGTCGCGTTCCTCGCCGGCGCCGACCCCGTAGGGCATCGTGTAGACGCGGGTGTTGTCGAAAATTACGGACGGATGGACGCTCGACAGCTGCGAGGCACAGAGGTGCGCGGCGGCGGGCATGATGTCGGCCGCGACGATGGAACGCTCGATCATCCGGCGGTGAATCTCGCTGTCGTCGCCGCCGGCATGGCGGTATCTGCCGAGGACGGCGTGATAGGCGGCGGAGAGGAGCGTGCCCGTGCCGCAGGAAAGGTCGGCGATGGTGAGGTTCGGGTAGGCGGCGAGATCGGTCCAGTCGGCGTCCAGGCGGGCCGTGGCGAGTTCCGCGAGCAGGGTGGCGCTGGTCGGCAAGGTGTAGAAGGTTGCCAGGAATTTCCGGTCGACGATCAGGTTCTGGAACATCCTGCCCGCCAGGTCGTGGCGTGTCGTCGCGCCGATATGGGCGAGTCGGTCCGCCGCGTCGGCGAGGGCGGCGAGAATGCGCCGCGCCGTGTCGGAACGGACCGTGGCGAGGAGGTCGGACGCGACCTTGAAGATCGGCCAGTAGTTGATCTCGTCGAGAATATGTCGCCATGCGAACAGAAGCTCCATCTGGAAGGACGTTCGCGAAGTGGTCCGGAGTTGCGCGACCGGCGGGACGTCGTGCGCACCGGTGATCATCGCGTGGAACGTCAGCGCATTGGCGATGATGGTCATCGCCATGCGGTTCGTCTGTTCGCCGCCGCGCTGGTTGAGGATGCGTCCGAAATTGCGCTCGACGTCCGGGAAGCCGAGCGTGACTGCGTCCTGGATGGCCCTGGTGGCGATGCGCACGCCGTTTTCGAGTATCGACATGCCTTTGTCGACGAGGCGCTGCGACACCATCGCGTGCTCGATGCATCGGGCGATGTGGTCGATGCCGCCCGTGAGCCACCCCGTCTCGGGCCAGCGTCGGGTCGTCGATGGATCGCCCGAGAACACGCAGTAATCGAAGTCGGCGGCGGCGATGCGTTCGGCGAGGTCGGCCTGGCCGCGCCGAAGGGAGTCCGGGATGCGGACGGCGATGGCCTGTTCGATCGGCTCGGCGGATGCCAGCGGCTGCTTGCCGAGCCGGGCCCTGGCGTCGCCCTCGACGGTGGCCGCCGGCGCGTACTCGGTTTCGACGACGACGGGCTGCGTGTTCGGCGCCTGGACGAGAATGTCGGGCCGCAGCCGGGGATCGTCGGGAAAGACCCCGGTCCGTTCGACGCCCAGATGATCTCTCCACAAGGGGTGCTTGCCGCGCAGGGCTTCGGCGAAATGGCCGTTGAACGTGACTTCGCCGGTGCGTGGCACTTTGATCACGCTGATCGCGCCAAGCGCCCCGCGGTCGCGGACCGGTCGCCGCGATGCGCATGGAAACAGGCGGTTCCGTCGATCAGGTCAGTCGCGCCAGTTATGCCGAGCCCGCTTTGCATGGGCGCAAACTACCATCAAATGCTTCCGTCGACGAACCGCGCCTCGGTTCACTCGATGTCGCGGCGAAGCCTGCTATATCCGACCGGACGTTGGTGGGATATTCTTCCCGTTCGTGCCGACCGGCTCGAACAATGCCCTTTCCGGCGGGCCCGCCATGAACGACAGACCCACCGGGGCCCTTTCCGGCGTTCGCGTGATCGACGTCACGACGATCGTTCTCGGGCCCTACGCGACTCAGCTGCTCGGAGACCTCGGCGCCGACGTCATCAAGATCGAGCCCCCGGGCGCCGGCGATCCCATCCGTCACGCGGGCCCCAAGCGCAACGAGGGCATGGGCGGCATCTTCCTGAACATAAATCGCAACAAACGGAGCGTCGTCCTCGACCTCAAGCGAGACGGGGCGAAGGAAGCCTTGCGCCGTCTCGTCCCGACGGCCGCCGTCTTCTTCCACAACATGCGGCCGCGGGCGATAAAGCGCCTGGGGTTCGATTACGAGGCGGTCTCGGAGCTGAAGCCGGACATCGTCTACTGCGGCGCCTACGGATACTCGGAGAGGGGTCCATACGCCGACAGGCCGGCCTATGACGATCTGATACAGGGCGCGTCGGGACTGGCGGTGCTCGGCGCGGACTCCGACGGAGCGCCGCGTTACACGCCGACCATTCTGGTGGACAAGCTCGTCGGCTTGGTGGCGAGCCAAGCCATTCTCGGCGCGCTCTACCATCGGTCGCGGACGGGGAAAGGGCAGAAGGTCGAGGTGCCGATGTTCGAGACCATGGCGGCCTTCATGCTGGCCGAGCACATTTATGGTCGCGCCTTCGAACCCTCGCTCGGGGGGACGGGATACGCCCGCGTCGTATCCCCGCATCGCAGGCCGGCGAGAGCCAGGGACGGCTACATCTGCATCCTGCCGTATACCGAGGCGCAGTGGGTCGCCTTCTTCGAGATATCGGGGCGCCCGGAATTGCGCTCGGATCCGAGGTTCGGGGACTACGCCTCGCGTAGCGGGAACATCGACGCCCTGTACGAAACGATGGGCGAGGCGATCGCGGAGAAGACCGTCGCCGAATGGGCGGAGCTCTGTGACAGGGCACAGATTCCCTGGGCGCCGGTCAACACGCTCGACGACCTGTTCGAGGACGAGCATCTGCGGGCGGTCGGGTTCTTTCGTCATTCCACGCATCCGAGCGAGGGTGGGATGGTTCTTCCGGAACCGCCCGTCCGGTTCTCCGCGACGCCCGCCTCGATCCACCGGCACGCGCCGCGGTATGGAGAGCATGGTGCCGAGGTGCTGGAGGAATTGGGGTATACGGAGGAAGAGATCGGCCGGCTGAGGGAATGCGGCGCGCTGTGGATGCCGTGATCCCGACCGGTCGTTCGTGAAAACGAGACACGATCGAGGAGGAGACGCGATGTCGAAGACGTTGGTCATGGTGATGGTGGAAAAGCCGGAGAGCGTCGGCGACGAGGAATTCAACCGGTTGTACAATGAAGACCATATCCCGGCGCTCTTGGGCGTCCCCGGGGTGCATGGGGCGAAGCGCTACAGGGTGAACAAGGTGGACGGCGACCTCGACGTGCCGACCTACTTCGCGTTGTACGAGGTCGACTCCCCGGAGACCCGCGACTCGGAGGCGTGGCGGGAGGCGGCCAACACCGGAGAGTGGGCGGATACCGTTCGTCCGCTCATTACGAGGCGCCTGGCCGTCACGCTCGATCCCATCGATTGAGTCCGCCGGAAGCGGGCTCGACGCGCTGAACCGTTTCGGAGGGCTTGTCCGCCCGGTAACGACGCCGGGCGTGCACCGCCGATCTACGACATTCAGTCGGTTTCGCGTTTCGTTCGCCTTATCCAATGCGGTCGGCTATGGGATGATGCCGCGTCCAGCATGACGTGAGGACCATGGCGCACGCGGATTTCGCTCATCTGAGGGTGCATACGGCGTACTCGTTGTCGGAGGGCGCCATCACCATCGGCGAACTCGTCGAACTCTGCGCGCGTCACGACATGCCGGCCGTGGCGGTCACCGACTCCGGAAACCTCTTCGGGGCGCTGGAATTTTCCATGGCCTGCGCCGAGGCGGGGATCCAGCCGGTCGTCGGTACGGTATTGGGCGTTTCATCGTTCGCCGAGGCGGACCGCCGGCACAATCGATCCCAGGTCGACTCGGTGGTCCTGCTCGTACAGGACGAAACGGGTTATCGGAATCTCCTCAAGCTGTCCAGCCAGGCATTCCTCGCCGCGGAGGACGGCGGCGCGCCGAGCGTCACGTATGCCGATCTGAGAGACCACGCCGGGGGGCTCATCGCCTTGACCGGCGGACCTGTCGGTCCCGTCGACAAGCTGCTTGCCGCCCAGCAGCGCGAGGCCGCCGCGGCCAACTTGCGGGCCCTCGCGAACATGTTTCCGGGGCGCCTGTATGTCGAATTGCAACGTCACGGGCCGCCCGAGGAAGGCCGGGTCGAAGGGGCCTTGGTCGATCTGGCTTATGAGTTGGAACTTCCGCTCGTGGCGACCAACGATGTGTACTTTGCTGACGAGTCGATGCGGGAGGCGCACGATGCGCTGATCTGCATTTCCGACGGCACGTATCTCAGCCAGACCGACCGCCGGAAGTTTACGGCGGAGCACCGCTTCAAATCGGCTCGCGAGATGCGGGAGCTCTTTCAGGATCTTCCCGAGGCCGTGGACAACACCCTCGTCATCGCCCGGCGGTGCTCGTTCCGCCCCCTGGAGCGCGAACCGATTTTCCCGGCCTATACGTCCCCCCGGGGCCTGGACGCGGAGACGGAAATCCGTCGGCAGGCGGAAGCGGGTCTGGAACGACGCCTCGAACGGATCGTCTTTCCGCTCGCCGGCGGGAATGCCGATCGGGAAGCGATAGCGGCGCCCTACCGCGAGCGTCTCGACTACGAGCTGTCCGTGATCGTCGACATGGGTTTCGCCGGGTACTTTCTCATCGTGGCCGATTTCATCGGTTTCGCGCGGAAGTCCGAAATCCCCATCGGCCCGGGACGGGGGTCGGGGGCCGGCTCGGTCGCGGCATGGTCGTTGGGCATCACCGATATCGATCCTCTGAGATTCGGCCTCCTGTTCGAGCGTTTCCTGAACCCGGGCCGGATCTCGATGCCGGACTTCGACGTCGATTTCTGCCAGGAGGGTCGCGACGAAGTCCTGCGCTACGTCGAGAAAAAGTACGGCCGGGACCGCGTCGCCCAGATCATCACCTTCGGAAAGCTCCAGGCGCGTGCGGCGCTGCGCGACGTGGGGCGGGTCCTGGAGATGCCCTACGGTCAGGTCGACCGTATCTGCAAGATGGTCCCGAACAACCCCGCGAATCCCGTGAAGCTCGCCGATGCGATCGGCGGAGAGCCGCGACTCCAGGAGATGCGCGATTCGGACGAGGCGGTCGCCCACCTGCTCGACATCGCGCTGAAGCTCGAGGGTCTGTACCGGCATGCGTCCACGCACGCCGCGGGCGTGGTCATCGGGGATCGACCGCTCGACACGTTGATTCCGCTTTACCGCGACCCGAGATCCACCATGCCGGTGACGCAGTTCTCCATGAAGTATGTCGACCGGGCGGGTCTGGTGAAGTTCGACTTCCTCGGTCTGAAGACGCTCACCGTCTTGAACAAGACGCTGAGTCTCATCGACCGAAGGGACGGTGAGATCGAGTTGGAGAAGATACCTCTCGACGATCATGGGACGTTCGAGATGCTCGGGCGCGGCGAGACGGTCGGCGTCTTCCAGCTCGAAAGCTCGGGCATGCGTCAGGTGCTTTTCGATATGAAACCCGACGCGTTCGAGGACATCATCGCCCTTGTCGCGCTGTATCGCCCCGGACCGATGGAGAATATCCCCCGGTTCGTCGCCTGCAAGAAGGGCCAGGAGGAACCGGAAACGCTCCATCCGATGATCGCGCCCGTCCTTCGGGAAACATACGGTGTCATCGTCTACCAGGAGCAGGTCATGGAGATCGCCAAGGTCCTCGCTGGCTTCAGTTTGAGCGACGCGGACGTGCTCAGGTGGGCGATGGGTAAGAAGATCAAGTCCGAGATGGCCGCCCAACGCGAGAAATTCATCGACGGCGCCGTTGCGCGGGAGGTCGCGCGCGGTCGCGCGGCCTACATATTCGAGTTGGTCGAGAAGTTCGCCGGTTACGGATTCAACAAGTCTCACGCCGCTTGTTATGCGCTCATCGCATACCGGGCGGCGTGGCTGAAGGCCAACTACCCGGTGGAATTCCTGGCGGCGTCCATGACGCTCGACATGGGCAACACGGACAAGTTGGGTATTTTCAGAATGGAGGCGGAGCGCATGGGTATCGAGCTCCGCCATCCCGATATCAATCGATCCGATGTCGAATTCACCGTCGAGCGCGACGGCGAAGGGGAAAACGTGGTCGCCGGCATTCGGTATGCGCTCGCCGCGATCAAGGGCGTCGGCAGGCAGGCGATGGAATCCGTCGTGGCCGAGAGGAAGGAGAACGGTCCCTATCGCGGCCTTTCGGATTTCGCGGACCGTATCGATCCTCGGCTGATCAACAAGCGGCAACTCGAGAATCTGGCGAAGGCGGGCGCGTTCGACACGCTGAACCCCAACCGCGCCCAGGTCCTGGCCACGACGGAACAGGTGCTTCGACACGCGCAGGCGGCGACCGAGTCCCGTGTGACCGGCCAGGAGAGCCTGTTCGGAGAGGCCACTGGCGACCTGCCCGCGATTCCCGTCCCGGAAATGGAAGATTGGCTGCCCATGGAACGCCTCGCCCAGGAGCGGGATGCCATGGGCTTCTACCTGTCCGCGCATCCCCTGGATGCGTTCCGGCTTCCCCTGCGACGGCTCCGCGTCCGAGGATTCGCGGATGTGGTCGGATTGCTGAATGGAGGTGGTCGGCGGTTGAGGCTCGCGGGAACCGTCGAGGGCGTTCAGGAGCGTATGTCGGCCAGGGGGAACCGGTTCGCTTTCGTGCAGCTGTCCGATACCACCGGCAGCTACGAGGTGACGGTATTCTCCGAACTGCTTTCATCACGCCGGGAACTACTGAGGGTCGGCGCCAACCTGCTCGTCGATGTCGAAGGTCGCTCGGACGGGGAATCTCCAAGGCTGACCGCCCAGTCGATTCAACCTCTTGAGGATGTGGCGTCCCGGACCGCGGCCGATGTGCGGATCGCCGTCGACCGGGAGGAGCCGATTTCGCATCTCGGCAATGTTCTGGGCTCTGGAAGAAACGGCGCCGGCGGCAACGGTGGCAATAGCAGAGTCAGCCTGCTTCTGCGGCTGGATGGCGGCCTTACGGAGGTGGAAGTCGAGTTGCCGGAGACATTCACGGTCTCTCCCGAAACTCGGGGGGAACTCGCGCGAACGCCGGGTGTCCTGGCGGTTCGGGAAATTTGAGACGGGCGCTCCGGCTCGAGACGACCGCTTTCGAGTTCAGGGGGGTTACGACGCGGCCCGGCCGGAATTTCCTTGCATATGTGGCGTCCGGCGGCTATCCAGCGGTCTGAAGCGTCGGCCGTCGGGCTGGCGCGAGCCCTCACGCGGGATGCGGCCTTCCGACAATAGAGAACCGGAACGTCGATCCGGTGTTCGTCGGATCCAGGGGATCGCGACGGACCGAGACCCGCGGCGGATAAACCGGAGAAGGACACGGAGATGGTTGCACCGACCTTCACGATGCGCCAGCTGTTGGAAGCTGGCGTGCATTTCGGGCATCAGACTCACCGTTGGAACCCGAGGATGTCCCAGTACATTTTCGGCGTGCGCAACGGAATCCATATCGTCGACCTCGAACAAACCGTGCCGATGCTCCATCGGGCGCTCGGCGCGGTGCGCGACATCGTGTCGTCCGGCGGTCGCGTGCTGTTCGTCGGGACCAAGCGCCAGGCGTCTCTGCCGGTGACGGAGGCGGCCCGGCGCTGCGGCCAGTATTACGTCAATCATCGCTGGCTGGGTGGCATGTTGACCAACTGGAGCACGATCTCCATCTCGATCAAGCGTCTCAAGGACCTGGACGGGATGCTGGCGGACGACAACGTCGGCCTGACGAAGAAGGAATTGCTTCGCCTGACTCGCGAACGTGATCGACTCGAACGCGCGCTCGGCGGAATCAAGGAAATGGGCGGTCTCCCGGATCTCCTGTTCGTGATCGACACGAACAGGGAAGACATCGCCATAAAGGAAGGGCGGAAGCTCGGCATTCCCGTGGTCGCGATCGTCGACAGCAACTCGGACCCCGTGGGAATTACTTACCCCATACCGGGCAACGACGATGCGCTGCGGGCTATCAACTTGTATTGCGACCTCGTGGTCCAGTCCGTGCTCGGTGGAATTCAGGCGGAAATGTCCGCGCGTGGCGAAGACGTGGGCCAGGCGGAAGTTCCCGTATCGGGGGCAATTCCCGGCGCCGGGGATACGGACGGCGCCGGCGCGGAGTCCGGTGACGCCGAACCGGAAGTGGGAAATGCGTCTTCCGAAGCTTCTCCCCGGGACTCCGAACCCGCCGACACGGGAGGGGAAGCGGCGCAGCCGGCCACCGGCTAGCTGGAACCCGGCATCGGGGCGGTCGACCGGAGTCGAACGCCGATCGTACATGGGTGAAAACATGGCAAGTATCTCGGCATCGGAGGTAAGGACCCTCCGGGAGCGTACCGGCGTCGGCATGATGGATTGTAAGCAGGCCCTCGTCGAAAACGATGGCGACATGGACGCGGCTGTCGACTGGCTTCGCGCCAAGGGTCTGGCCGCGGCGGCCGGGAAGGCGGGACGGGTCGCGGCGGAAGGCCTCGTGGGGATCGCGGTTTCCGGGCGCGCCGCCGCGGTCGTGGAAATCAACTCCGAAACCGATTTCGTGGCGCGGAACGACTCGTTCCAGGAATTCGTTCGATCCGTCGCCGATGTGGCATTGGCGAATCGGGGCGACTACGACGCCACGTTGGCGGCGTCCTATCCGGGCGAGTCGTGTGCCGTCGGCGAGCAAGTTCGGCAAATGGTCGCGACGGTCGGCGAAAATATCCGCTTCCGCAGGGCCGACGCTCTTTCCGTGCGGTCGGGCGTGGTGGCGAGTTACGTCCACAACGCCGTGGCCCCCAATCTCGGCAAGATCGGCGTGCTCGTGGCCCTCGAGTCCGACGGCGACATGGAGGCGCTCTCGGAATTCGGCAAGCAGATCGCTATGCACGTCGCGGCCACCGCCCCCCTGTCCCTGTCGATCGAGGCGTTGGACCCTGCGGTGGTCGAGCGGGAACGGGCGGTGCTGGCGGAACAGGCGCGCCAGTCCGGCAAGCCGGACGATATCGTCGCCAAAATGACGGAAGGACGTCTCCGCAAGTTTTACGAGGAATCGGTCCTGAACGAGCAGACCTTCGTCATCGACGGCGAGACGAAGGTATCCAGAGTCGTGGAGCGGGCCGCGAAGGACTTGGGTTCGGACATCGAGCTGACCGGGTTCGTGAGGTACGTCCTGGGCGAGGGCATCGAACGCGAAGAAACGGATTTCGCCGCCGAGGTCGCCGCTCAGGTGTCCGGCTAACCGCTCGCGGCGAAGACTCTCCGCCTTGGTTCCGGCGAATGTGAGACACGGGCTGTCGGGCGCGGGGGAACCGGGAGGCGTCCGACGCAGTGGTGGTGCGAGAACTGCTGTGATACTGCCGTGATGTGGAGGTACTCGACATGCCCGACGACACGAACGATGGAACATTCGTGGTTCCAGTATCCACTCCGCTTCCGGACGAGGAGGACGAGGATCGAGATAGCGGTGTGGAGCGGGATCGGGAGGATGAGGAGGCAGGGATTACCCCCCCGTTCGATCCCGAGAAAATCAAGGTCCGTGAGGCTAAGATCCTCGTGGAGCAGCTGGTCTCGCGCATCCGGCACGATGAAATCAATCTGGCGCCGGAGTTCCAGCGGCAATCGGGCCTCTGGAAAGAGAGAGAGCAGAGCCGCCTTGTGGAATCGCTCCTGCTGCGCATACCCCTGCCTGTCTTCTACGTCGCGGCGGACGAGAAAGAGAACTGGGCGGTGGTCGACGGTCTTCAGCGCATGTCCACCATCGACCGTTACGTCAATGGTAAACTCGCTCTCTCCAACCTGGAGTATCTGACTCCCCTGAAGGGGAAGAAATACGATGACTTGAAGCGTCCCATGCAGCGACGGATCAACGAAACTCAACTCGTCGTGAATGTCATTGAACCGGAGACTCCAGATGAGGTGATGTTCAACATCTTCCGTCGTATCAATACGGGAGGAATGCAGCTTAACAGTCAGGAAATTCGTCATGCACTCGTTCCTGGTCTGATTCGAAATTACCTCAAGGAGTTATCTGAAAGCGAAGAGTTCTTGGAGGCAACTTGTGGTACGATCAAGACTAAGAGAATGGCAGACCGGGACTGTGTTCTGCGCTTTCTCGCCTTCCATATCGATGGTTGGGAGAACTACGCAGCTAACGATATAGACGGTTATCTTACAGACGTCATGAAACGGATCAACAAGATGACAGAGCGGGAACGTCGTTCAATCACCGCCGATTTCAAAAAATCGATGCGGGCAGCTGTCGATATTTTCAGCAAATACGCTTTCCGAAAGCACTATCCGAATACTCCACGTCAATATCCCATAAACAAGCCATTATTTGGGGCTTGGTCTGTCGGATTATCACGCAGGTCTCAGGAAAATATCGACGGGCTTGTTCGGAACCGTAAACGAGTCTTGAAAGGTTTCATGGCCCTGCTCAAGGATGACTGGGAATTCGAGAGGGCGATTTCCTACTCCACTGGAACGCCCGCCCGGGTTCGGAAGCAGTTCCAGGCGATTGACGACCTGATCAAGGAGTGCCTCTAGCGATGCTCGCGCACCTGGGACTTTCGAATTTCAAATGTTTCGCGGGGCTGGAACTGGACTTTGCGCCGATAACCCTGCTGTGCGGGCTGAACGGCATGGGGAAAAGCAGCGCCATCCAGGCCCTGCTCGTGTTGCGGCAGTCCTATGAACTGCGTGTGTTGAGGGAGGGTATGATCGCATTGGGCGGTCGACTCGCCGATATCGGAACCGGCAGGGACGCGCTGTTCGAGGGGGCGGAGACCGACGTCATAGAATTCTCCCTGCGCCGCGACGACGTTACGGAGCCGTGCGTGCTCGCCTACGATTACGATTCCGCTTCCGACCGCCTGGACATGCGGCAGTCGGAGGCGGCGCCCGACCGGTTCGGCGGATTGGGCATCCCGGAATCATGGCGGGATGCGCCGCCGTTCGGCGGGACCCTCCACTATGTCAACGCCGAGCGAGTCGGCCCCCGGAAAACCCACGCCCTTTCGGAGACGTTCGCGCGTAGCGGAGACCTCGGCACCCGTGGCGAGTATGCGCTGAACTATCTCAACGCTCACGGAGGCGATGTTCACGCGAGGGACGATCCACGTTTTGAAGGTTGCGAATCCCGGCGCTTGGTGGACGGAATCGAACGATGGCTCGCCGAGGTCAGCCCCGGCGCGCATCTCCGGCTGGAGTCGATCCCCGACGCCGACGCGCTCGTCGCCGGTTTCACCTTCGACCGGAAGGGCGACGTCGAAACGCAGCGCTTTCGTGCGACCAATGTGGGATTTGGCCTGTCCTATGTCCTGCCTTTGCTGGTGGCGATGTTCGCGCCGAAAGGCTCGTTGTGCCTGATCGAGAATCCGGAGGCGCACCTGCACCCCCGGGGGCAGACGAAGCTGGCGGACCTCGCGGTTCGCGCGACGAAGGCGGGGGTCCAGGTAATCGCCGAAACGCACAGCGACCATTTCATGGACGGGGTTCGTATCGCCGTTCGCGATGGTCTGATCGCGCCGGAGGATGCCGTTTTCCATTATTTCGAGCGCGGAGATGAGGGCGCGGCGGTCGTGTCGTCGCCGCGAATCGACAGGGACGGACGCCTGTCGGAATGGCCCGTCGGCTTCTTCGACCAGCACGAAGAAAATCTTGCCCGGCTTCTGGCGCCTGTATCGTGATCATGCGGGAAATGGTGCTCAACCACGCCAGCTTGGCGGCCGGAAACCCTTACGCCGTAGTCGGCTTCCTGAAGGATGTCGTGCCCGGCATGGCGCAGCTCGTAGAAAAAGAGGTCACCGCCAAGGTCTTGCGGACCGTCCGGTACCTTGCGGAAATTCCATGTGCGCCGGGATTCTCGTTGTACGATGCCATGGAACAGTTACGGCGGAACGGAGTACGCGAAGAATACTTGTTTCTCGCCACGATGATGACGAAAGCACCGCTTCTGAGCGATGTCGAGGCGGATGTGAAGCATCGCTTTCTGACGTGCGAGGCCAGAGACTTGCTACCGGAAGACGGTAAACCCCTCCTGTTGTGCGCCCTGATCGGTGGGATCGCAATTGGGTTTCCGACGAGCATGGAGTGGGACCGGGACAGGATCGCCGTCGTCTTCGACGAACTCCAAGGCGATGGAACGATCTTCAGCGAGGAAACTGAAGAGATCGACCACCTCGCGCGGGCCTCCCATGCCGCTCCGATTTACGACCGGCACCTGGAGCGTCTCCGCGTCGGTTCATCTCCTCGTGAGTTATGGAACAACCGGCAGGCGGTCTTCCCCGTTCTCGTCTTCGGATCCGACGTGGAAGCCCATCTCCGGAAGGTGTCGCGGCTTGACATCGTCGTCGAAAGGCTAGTCGAACTGAATAACGACGCCGAAAGATGGCGCCGCGACGGTGGGGCGATGCCCCAGTGGACCCGCAAGGTCGTTAACGAGAGCGAAAGCGTGCGGACCGATCCACGATTTAGGGAGGCCCGCCGGTTCAGATCCTGTTCTGGCAAGACCGAGCTGTTCCTATGGCACGTTCGCTTTGGGCAAGGTTGGCGCATCCACCTCCGCTTCGATGCGAAACGTCGAGAAGTCGAAGTTGGCTATATTGGACCTCATCTGCCGCTATAAGGCCGAAGCTCTGGCTACAACTGAGGTGACGTGTGACTTGTTTCGGACATATTTGCCCTGCATTAACTTCCCGATTGTCCGATGTGCCGTCTTCTCACCCTGCCGGGGGTATGAACGGACCCGGCGACGGCGAAGCCCACAGCCCACCCCATACAGCACTCTCATCGTTGGATGAGTCTTGCGGGTGAGCAGAAATCCAAAAGCATTGTCCTGAGCGCGAAGCCCCTTCTCTTCGCGACACGACACGAATGTTGTAGGGTGCGCTCTCGGGTGCGCCTGGTCGATCCATGGCCGGAACGACTCGATGACCACCTTCCGTCTGGGAGCGCCATGTCGCGTGTCGCCAAGTTCCGGCGAGTCCTGCTGAAAGCATCGGGCGAGGCGCTTCTCGGCGACTCCGCCAATGCCATCGACTTTTCGACGGTCGATCGAATCTCGCGCGACGTCAAGGCTGTCCGGGATCTCGGCGTCGAGGTATGCGTCGTGATCGGGGGCGGGAATATCTTCCGCGGGGTTTCGGGCGCCGCCGCCGGGTTGGACAGGGCCAGCGCCGATTACATGGGTATGTTGGCGACGGTCATCAATGCCGTCGCGATACAGGGCATGCTCGAGGCGTGCGGAGTCGACACGCGGGTGTTGTCGGCCATTCCGATGACGACGATCTGCGAGCCCTACATACGTCGCCGGGCGGTGCGTCACCTGGAGAAGGGCCGGGTGGTCATCTTCGCGGGCGGGACCGGAAATCCGTTCTTCACCACGGATACCGCCGCCGCCCTGCGCGCCACCGAGATGGGATGCGATGCCTTGCTGAAGGGCACGCGGGTCGATGGCGTCTATTCGGCCGACCCGCGGAAGAGCGAGGACGCCCGGAGATATGATACCTTGAGCTACATGGACGTGCTGTCCGAGGACCTCAAGGTGATGGACGCTACGGCGATTTCCCTGGCGCGTGAAAACGCGATCCCGATCCTCGTGTTTTCTATTCGGGCGGCGGGTTCGTTTGCTGACGTGGTGTGCGGCCAAGGTACGTACACGACGATCGGCGAGGAGGAACGGGAGTATGGCTGATCCGGATATAGATGGAATTCAACGTCGCATGGCGGGTGCGCTGGACGTTCTGAAACAGGAATTCGCCGGTCTTCGCACGGGCCGAGCCTCGGCCAGCTTGCTGGAGCCGATCACGGTCGATGCCTATGGCGGTCAGATGCCGCTGAACCAACTGGCGCACATCAACGTCCCCGAACCGCGTCTCCTGACGGTCCAGGTGTGGGACAAGGGCGCGGTCAAGGCGGTCGAAAAGGCTATCCTGACATCGGGATTGGGCCTCAATCCCGTCGTCGACGGTCAGTTGATCCGTGTTCCCATTCCGGAACTCAACGAGGAGCGTCGCCAGGAACTCACCAGGGTCGCGGGCAAATACGCGGAACAGGCTCGGGTGGCCGTGCGCAACGTGCGGCGCGATGGAATGGACTCGCTCAAGCGGATGGAGAAGGATGGCGAGATGTCGCGGGACGAACATCGGGCCTGGGCGGATGAAATCCAGCAGTTGACGGACGAAATGGTGGCCAGGATCGACGAGACCGCGGCCGCCAAGGAAGAGGAGATTCTGCGGGTCTAGTCGATGCGGGCATTCGATTCCGAGCGATTTGCGGAGCCACCCACGCACATCGCCATCATCATGGACGGCAACGGGCGCTGGGCGAAAGCCCGGGGGCTTCCCAGAGCGGCCGGACACCAGAGAGGCGCCGAAGCCGTCCGGGTGGCGGTGGAGAGTTGCGGGAAGCTCGGGGTCTCCTATCTCACGCTCTACGCATTTTCGTCGGAGAACTGGAAACGTCCCCCTTCCGAGGTGGACGACCTGATGGCGCTGCTTCGACATTATCTGACGCGGGAAGTAAACGTGCTTCACGGTAACGGCGTTCGGTTGCGTTTTATCGGAGACCGTGCATCGCTCGCTGGCGATATCAAGTCGCTGATCGAGGAAGCGGAAACGAAGACGCGCGCGAATGCCGGCCTGACCCTGACGGTCGCCATCAACTACGGCAGCCACAACGAAATCCTCGGTGCGTGCAAACGCATCGCGCGGGCCGTGTCGGAAGGTGCGTTGAGCTCCGACTCCATTACCGAGGACGTATTCGAAGACTTTCTCGATACGGCGAATATGCCGCCTCCCGACCTTCTGATTCGGACCAGCGGCGAACAACGCCTCAGCAACTTCCTGCTTTGGCAGCTCGCCTATTCCGAGCTCGTTTTCACGGATACCCTGTGGCCCGATTTCACCAAACGAAGCCTTGAGGAAGCCGTCGGCGAATATCACGGTCGCGACCGGCGGTACGGCACCAGACGTGGCTGAACGTGTGTCCAGCGAACTCTTTCGACGTGTGGTCTCCGCGATAATCCTCGTTCCCGTCGCCTTGGCGGCTGTCTATTTCGGAGATTGGGCGTTCTTGCTCCTCGCGGCCGTCGCGGTCACGTTCATGGCGTGCGAATGGGAGCGGGTCACGGGTGGGGGGGGAGTGGGGCGCCATGCCTTCATCGGGATCGTCACGGTCCTGACCGCGTTGGCGGTCGTCTCGACCGGTGGCGTCGAACCGGCCTTGGCTCTCGTCGGAGTCGGCGCGTTCGTCGATCTCGTCGTTCCCCGAAAGGACGGTACGTATTCCCGCTGGCCGACGGCCGGCCTGATTGTCGTGGGCGTGCCCGCGGTCTGTCTGGTATGGCTGCGAGGCGCTGGCGGGGGGATGACGGTGATCGCATGGTTGTTGGTCGTGTTGTGGGCGACGGACAGCGGCGCCTACGTCGTGGGCAAGTGGGCCGGCGGACCGCGTCTCGCGCCGGCGATCAGCCCGGGCAAGACGTGGGCCGGTTGTGTCGGTGGGACGGGCGCTGGTGCCTTGATCGGCTTGGCGACGGCGATCCTGCTGCCGGACACATCGACGATCAGGACGGTTCTGGCCAGTATTCTGGTCTCGTTGGCCGGGCAGGGCGGTGACTTGGCGGTCTCGGCGGTGAAACGCCGCTTCGGCGTAAAGGATATGGGCGCCGTCATTCCGGGGCACGGCGGGGTTCTCGATCGCCTGGACAGCCTGTTGTTCGGCGCTATGGCCGTCGCCGCGATGGCCGTGGCGAGCGAAGGGACCGTGCCTTTATGGCCGTGACGATGCCAGACGCGGACAGCGCGGCGCGGACGGTCACGGTGCTCGGTTCGACGGGTTCGGTGGGTCGCAACACGTTGGATCTGATCGCCAGAAGCTCCGGCGAGTACGCCGTCGAGGCGCTTACTGCGAACACGAACTGCGCGCTTCTGGCCGAGCAGGCGTTGCGGTTCAGGCCGAAACTCGCCGTGATCGCGGACAAGGCCAGGTATTCGGAACTGAAGACCGGATTGTCGGGGACGGGCATTCGGGTGGAGGCGGGGCGGGACGCGCTCGTTGAGGCGGCGGGACGCCCCGCCGAATGGGTCATGGCTGCCATTGTGGGCGCGGCGGGATTGGAACCCACACTGGCGGCGGCCCGACGCGGCGCCATTGTCGCGCTCGCCAACAAGGAGTGCCTCGTCAGCGCGGGGACGTTGTTGATGGAGGAGATCGAATCCGGTGGCGGAACCCTTCTCCCCGTCGATTCCGAGCACAACGCCATCTTTCAGGTATTCGACTTCGATCGTCGTGACACGGTCGAGCGCGTGATCCTGACGGCGTCGGGCGGACCGTTCAGGACGCTCGATCCCGAGGTCATGGCGCACGTCACCCCGGCCCAGGCCGTGGCGCATCCCACGTGGAAAATGGGCGCGAAAATCTCCGTCGATTCGGCGACGATGATGAACAAGGGGCTCGAGTTGATCGAGGCCCACCACATCTTTCAGCTTCCCGAAGACGGAATAGAGGTCCTGATCCACCCGCAGTCGGTGGTGCACAGCTTGGTCGCCTATGTCGACGGTTCCGTCCTGGCGCAACTCGGTATGCCCGACATGCGAACGCCCATCGCCTATGCCTTGGGCTGGCCGTCCCGGATGCGGACGCCGGCGGCGCGGCTCGATCTCGCCGAGCTGGGCCAGCTCACGTTCGAGCGACCCGACGCGAACCGGTTCCCGGCGTTGCGTTTGGCGAGAGCGGCGCTAAAACAGGGGGGGGGGGCGCCGGCCGTCCTCAACGCGGCGAACGAAGTGGCGGTGGAGGGATTTCTCGGCGGTTTGCTGGGTTTCCTGAGAATCGCCGAGATCGTCGAACGTGTCTTGGACGCGATGGTTGGCAGGGACGTAAATTCTCTGGAAGATGTGCTCGCGGTCGATCGCGAAGCTCGCGGGATCGCGCGCGAATACGTGGGGCGGGGGCACGCGGATGCAGGGGATGACGTGCGCCGGATTCCTCCAGGGCGAAGGCTCGGCTGAATGGAATTCCTGAACGGTATCTGGACCTATCTGGCGCCGTTTCTTTTCGTACTGACGGTGCTGGTGTTCGTGCACGAGATGGGCCACTACCTCGTGGCGCGCTGGTGTGGCGTCGCCGTTCAGACCTTCTCCATAGGATTTGGTCGTGAAATCTGCCACTGGCGCGACTCCAGGGGTACGCGGTGGCGTATCGGCTGGTTGCCCCTGGGCGGATACGTGACGTTTCTCGGGGACTCGGACGCCGCCTCGGTACGAAACGCGCGGGAGTCGGAGCCGTCCGCAGAACGCGGAGGTCGGTATTTGGAGGACGAGCCGTTGAGGGTGCGAACCGCGGTCGTGTCGGCCGGCCCCATCGCGAACTTCCTGCTTGCCGTGGTGCTTCTGGCTGGACTCTTCGCGGTTGTCGGGCAGCCGTTCACGCCCCCCGTCATCCACGAGGTCATCTCCGACACGGCGGCGGCGGAGGCGGGGTTCCGGGCCGGCGACAGGGTGGTCGAGATCGACGGCCGGGACATCGAGCGGTTTGAAGAGATGCAGCAGCTCGTCCTGGCGAGTCCGGGTCGGCCACTCGTCGTGCTCGTGGCGCGAGACGGCCGCCGGCTGAAACTGAACGTGACGCCGGGAGTACGGACGCTCACCGACCGGTTCGGTAACGCGCATGAGGTCGGATTTCTCGGTGTTCAGCGAAGCGGCGTCGATTTCATCCGTCATGACCCGCTGAGCGCGGTCTGGTACGCCGCGAGGCAGACGTACACGTTCACCGTCATGACCCTGCGGTATGTCGGTCAAATGATCGTCGGGTCGCGACCACCCGACGACTTGCGCGGGCCCATCGGTATCGTGCAGATGTCGGGTCAGGCGGCCCAGATCGGGGTGGCTTCGGTCGTTCAATTCATGGCCGTTCTGTCGATCAGCCTGGGGCTGATCAACCTGTTCCCCATACCGGTTCTGGATGGCGGCCACCTCTTGTTCTACGCGCTCGAGGCGCTGCGGGGAAAACCTCTGGGCGCGAGAGCGCGGGAATACGGTTTTCGTGTCGGACTGGCCCTGGTGGTGGCCTTGATGATGGTGGCGACGTGGAACGATCTCGTTCAATTGGAAGTATTCGAATACATGGCTGGGTTTTTCTCGTGATGTCGACGTTTCGTCGAACTCTGGGCGGTTGCCGCGCCTTCGTGGCGGCGGCGCTGGTCGTCGTCCCGTTGATGACGCCCCTTCCCGCAGTCGCCCAATCCGACGCCTCGTTCGTCGTCGGCGAGGTTCTCGTGCGAGGGAGTCAGCGCATCGAGGAAGGCACGGTCCGATCGTACGTCGGGGTCGCCGTCGGAGACCGCGTCGGCGCTTCGGAGATCGACGAAGCCCTGAAGTCACTCTATGCGACGGGGCTGTTCGCCGACATCGGTATTCATCGGGAGGGCGATGCCCTCGTGGTCGACGTGATCGAGAACCCGATCGTCAACCGGCTGGCGTTCGAGGGAAACCGCCGGATCGAGGATGAATCTCTGGAGGCGGAGGTTCAGCTTCGACCGAGAATCGTCTACACGCGTTCGCGCGTTCAGGGCGACGTCCAGAGACTCGTCCAAGTCTATCGGCGTAGCGGTCGGTTCGCCGCCACCGTCGAGCCCAAAGTCATTCGGCTTCCTCAAAACCGCGTCGATCTCGTGTTCGAGATCTCCGAGGGTCCGCTCACCGAAATCAGAAAGATAAGTTTCATTGGCAACCGGATATTCTCCGACAGGCGACTGCGGTCGGTGATATCCACCAAGGAATCCCGCTGGTACCGGTTTTTCACGTCGGCCGACAAATACGATCCAGATCGCCTGAACTTCGACCGTGAGCTTCTTCGACGACATTACCTGGCGAATGGCTACGCGGATTTCCGCGTCATTTCCGCCGTCGCGGAACTGGACCGGAATCGGGCCGACTTCTTCGTCACGATCGCCATCGAGGAAGGCGAGCACTATACATTCGGCGACATCGACCTGTCGACCGAGTTGCGGGGGGTCGACACCGAGACCCTGCGCCCGTTGCTGACGACCGTTCCGGGCGAGACATACGACGCCGACAAGGTCGAGGACTCCATCCAGGAGCTGACGTTCGAGCTCGGTCGGTTGGGCTACGCCTTCGTCGATGTGCGACCGCAAATCGATCGGGATCGTGAAGAACGCCGGATTTCCATCAACTACAACATCGACGAAGGACCCCGTGTCTACGTCGATCGTATCGACATCGTCGGTAACATTCGGACCCTGGATCGCGTGGTGAGGCGCGAAATGCGCTTGGCCGAGGGCGATGCGTTCAACGCCGCCAAATTGCGTCGATCCCGGCAGCGGATACAAGGGTTGGGTTTCTTCCAGAAGGTTGAGGTCAGGGATGAAAAGGGCCTTCTCGACAGAAAGGCGCTGGGAGGCGCGGACGATACCTTCGCCGACGACCGGACCTCGATCACCATCGAGGTGGAGGAACAATCGACCGGAGAGCTCTCCTTCGGCGTCGGGTACTCCTCGAGCGACCAGGTCGGAGGCGAGATCAGCATACGCGAACGGAATCTGCTTGGACGGGGACAGGATCTGCGTCTGTCGTTGGCGGTCTCCAAGCGCCGTCAGGATATCGATCTGGCGTTCACCGAGCCCTATTTTCTGAACCGTGACCTGGCCGCCGGCATTGACGTTTTCAACAGGAAGCGGGAGCAGGAAAACGCGTCTTTCAAGAGGGATTCCACCGGTTTCACCCTTCGCGCCGGATACCCGTTTGCGGAAAGGTTGCGCCATGCCGTGCGCTACACGTTGCGCGACGATCGCATTGAGGATGTCGAGGCGACCGCGTCCCGCTTCATCAAGGATCAGGAGGGAACGCGGCTGTCGTCCTCGATCGGACATACCGTCACATACGATCTGCGTGACAGCCGCTTCCTCCCGACGGAAGGTTATGTCGTTCGGTTTGCCCAGGATCTGGCTGGCTTGGGCGGAGACGTTCATTACCTCAGACACAGGCTCGACTACGCCTACCACCGGCGTTTGTGGCGTGACTGGATTGGAACGCTGGCGCTCGAGGAGGGGCATATCCTGGGGCTCGGCGAGCGGGTCGCTCTCGCCGACCGGTTCTTCATCGGGGGCAATTCCTTCCGCGGCTTCGCTGTCGGCGGGGTCGGACCCCGTGACACGCGCACGCTCGACTCTCTCGGCGGTACCGTTTACTACGTGGGTACCTCCGAAGTTTCCGCTCCGCTGGGTAATCTGCGGGAATTGGGGTTTTTCGGTAGTTTGTTCCTGCATGTGGGCAGCCTCGCGGAACCCGACTTGGTTTCCGAGGAGAACGTGTTCGATTCCGGAAAGCCCAGGATGTCGACGGGGTTCGGTTTCTCGTGGCGATCGCCATTGGGTCCCATTCGCACGGACTTCGCGTGGGCCTTGAAAAAGGAACCGCTCGACCGCGACGAGGTCTTCAGATTCAGCTTTGGCACTAGGTTCTGAACGGAGATGCATTGGAAGGTGGTTTCGGGGCTGACCAAGTGGATGCTCGCCCTCAATTGGATGTTCGTCCTCTGTGTCGGGCTCGGGATTCCCGGCGCCGTGGGGGCGCAGGTTCTCTCGGGAACGGTGGTCGCCGTGATCGACTTCCAGCGGCTCGAACGGGATGCGCTTGCTGCGAAGAATATCCGCGCCCAGGTCGAGACCTATCGGTCGCGGTACGCGGCCGTCATCGGCGAGGAAGAGGAGCAACTCCGCCAACAGGAGCAGGAACTCCAGCGGCAGCGTGCCATCCTGTCTCCCGAGGCGTTCGCCCAGCGCCGCAGGGAGTTCGAGGACAATGTCGCGAGCCTCCAGCGTCAGGTGCAGAACCGCACCCGACGTCTCGAGCGTAGCATTGAGACCGCGCTGGCCTCGGTAAATCAGGTTCTCGGCCCGATCATCGAGAGCCTTTCGGCCGAGCTGGGTTTTACCCTGGTGCTCGACAAGCGCCAGGTGCGTTACGTGGACGATCGCTTCGACATCACGACGATCGTATTGCAGCGTCTGGACGAGCGACTGCCTCTGGTCACGGTTCCATCGCCCGAAGGCGAATAATGGCCGATCCGCGTTTCTATTCGCCCAGCGGACCGTTCTCGCTCCGGGTTCTCGCCGAGTTGAGCGGCTCCACGCTCGCCGCCGGAGCCGACTCCGAAGCGATGATCCGGGATGTGGCTCCCCTGGAACGCGCGGGTCCCGAGGAGCTCTCCTTCCTGGACAATCCCAGGTATCTGTCGTCCTTTCGGGACAGCCGGGCGGGCGCGTGCATCGTGCGGCCGCGTCACACGGACCGATCCCCGCGTGGCATGGTGCTTCTGGTTTCGGAAGATCCTTACCGGGCCTATGCCTTGGCGGCGCGGGCCTTCTATCCCGTGCCTCCGTCATCCGGTTGGATCTCGCCGTCGGCGCATGTGGCGCCAACCGCCGAAATCGGAGAGGGGAGCGAAATTTCGCCGGGCGCCGTGGTGGGCGACCACGCGCGGGTCGGCGCGGACTGCCGCGTCGGCGCGAATGCCGTGATCGGCCCGGGAGTGGAGATCGGCGACGCGACCGTCATCGGGACGGGCGTTTCCCTCAGCCACTGCGTCGTCGGCGCTCGAGTGACCGTCCATCCGGGCGCGCGCATCGGTCAGGACGGATTCGGTTTCGCAACCGGTCCGGCGGGATACATCAAGATGCCGCAACTGGGCCGGGTCGTCGTTCACGATGACGTGGAGATCGGCGCGAACACCACGATCGATCGGGGGAGCGGTCCGGATACGGAGATTGGGGCGGGGTGCTGGATCGACAATCTCGTCCAGATCGCCCACAACGTCGTACTCGAAGAAGGGTGCGTGATCGCCGCGCAGGTGGGGATCTCGGGAAGCGCGAAACTGGAGCGTCGGGTGATGGTCGGGGGCCAGGCGGGTTTCGCGGGACATCTGACCGTCGGTGCCGGCGCGCGCGTGGCGGGGAAATGCGGGGTCACGCGGGACGTGCCCGCAGGTGCGACGATCGCCGGCATGCCCGCGCAACCCATCCGGGACTGGCACCGCCAGACAGTGCTGCTGGGGCGCATGGTTCGAGAGAAGGGAAAACGAAGTGGCGACTGAAGGCGACGTGCCGGCGACGGAGCTGCATGTAGCGGAGATTCTTCGGGTCATGGAGATGCTCCCCCACCGGTTTCCTATGCTCATGGTGGACAAGATCGTCGACATCGTGTCCGACGAGTCGGCGGTCGGAATCAAAAACGTCACGATCAACGAGCCGTATTTTCAGGGACACTTCCCCCAGCGTCCCGTCATGCCGGGCGTGATGATTGTCGAGGCTATGGCGCAAACGGCGGCGGTTCTCGTGGTTCACACGTTGGGAGGACTCGCCGAGGGTCAACTCGTCTATTTCATGGCGATAGAGAACGCCCGTTTCAGAAAACCCGTCGGTCCGGGCGATACCCTGCGTATCCGGGTCACGAAACGGCAAAGCCGCCGCAACGTGTGGAAATTCTCCGCCGAGGCGAGGGTCGATGGCGCCGTCGTCGCCGAGGCCACCTATACGGCGATGATTGTGAACGACGGAGACGGTTGATGGCGACCCGGATACATGCGACGGCCATCGTCGAGGACGGCGCGAGCCTTGGCGAAAACGTTGCCGTCGGGGCGTATTCGTGCGTCGGAGCGGACGTCGAGTTGGGCGATGGCGTCGAGGTCGATTCCCACGTCGTCGTGGCTGGCGCAACGCGCGTCGGTCAGGATTGCCGGATGTTTCCCTTCGCCTCGATCGGCAAGCCGCCACAGGATCTGAAATACCGCGGGGAGCCGTCGCGTCTCGAGATCGGCGCGAACAACACGATCCGCGAATACGTCACCATGAACCCGGGGACCGAACACGGTGGCATGGTGACCCGCGTCGGAAGCGGTTGCATGTTCATGATGGGAGCCCACGTTGCCCACGACTGCATCATCGGCGACGGCGTGATAATGGCGAATTACGCTTCGCTCGGAGGGCACGTCCACGTGGGCGAACACGCGATCATCGGCGGACTCGCGGCCATACATCAGTTCGTCCGAATCGGCCCACATGCTATAATCGGCGGGATGTCGGGCGTCGAGCATGATGTCATACCCTATGGTTCGGTCATGGGCGATCGTGCGGCGCTCTGCGGTCTGAACGTCACCGGACTGAAGCGCAGGGGGTTTTCGCGGGACAGCATTCGACGCATGCGGGAAGCGTATCGCCAGTTGTTCGCGTCCCGGGGGACCCTCAAGCAACGGGTGGCGCAGGTGGGGGCGACGTTCTCCGAGACGCCGGAAGTCGTGGACATCGTGAATTTCCTGGCCGCCGAATCGGTCCGGTCGTTCTGTTTGCCGCGGGAGGGTCGTGGCTCCTAAGCTGGGCATTCTGGCCGGAGACGGCGAACTCCCGATCAAGCTGGTGGAAGTTTGCCGCGCGACGGGCCGGGAGGTTTTCGTCGTCGTGTTCGACGGCGAGTCGAACCCCGCCTGCGTGGATGGCGCGCCTCACGTATGGCTCGATCTCGGCGCCGTCGGAAGCGTCATACGGGCGCTGAAGGAAGCGGAGTGTCGGGACGTCGTCCTGGCCGGGCCGATCCGGCGACCCAGGCTGACGTCGATGCGGCTCGACAGGCGCGGCGCGGCGATGGTGCCGAGGCTTCTCCGCGCGCGCGGCGACGATGCCTTGTTGACCATCGTGATCGACGAGCTCGAAGGCGAAGGGTTCAACGTGGTGGGGGCCGATGACGTGTTTTCCGGCCTCCTGGCGGCGGAGGGCGTGCTCGGCGTCTGTCAGCCCAACGCCGGTGAGTGGAGCGATATCGCGCGCGGCGTGGAAGTGGTCAGAGCCATTGGCGCGATCGATGTCGGTCAGGCCGCCGTTGTTCACGATGGATACGTTCTCGGCGTCGAAGCGGCCGAAGGAACCGACGCCCTGATCGATCGGGTCGCTTCTCTCCGGCGCGAGGAACGGGGAGGCGTTCTCGCCAAGCTGAGAAAGCCGGGTCAGGATCGGCGCGCCGACCTGCCCACCATCGGGATCGGGACGATCGAACGCGCGTCGGCGGCGGGGCTCACGGGAATCGCGGTGGAAGCGGGCGAAACGCTTGTTCTCGACCTGGATGCGGTGATCGGGGGTGCGGACGCCTCCGAAATGTTCCTGGTCGGGGTCGTTGCGGCGGGCGCGGATGGCGGATAAGACATGCGCGGGCCGTGCGTCGCGGCGATCCGCCGGGCCTCTATTGCGCCGCGCCCGTCCGATGCGCGATACTTGGCCGAACGGCAACAGGAAAAGGCTTCGCAGCGATGTCAGACAGTTTTCGGCTGATGCACACCATGATCCGGGTCAAGGATCAGGACAAGGTGATCGATTTCTACACCCGCTTGCTCGGCATGAAGGTGCTGCGCCAGAGCGATAACGAGGCCGGCAAGTATACGAACACGTTTCTCGGCTACGGCGACGAGTATGCCAACACGGTTCTCGAGCTCACGTACAACTGGGGCCACGAGGAGCCTTATGAACTCGGGCGGGCTTACGGCCATGTGGCGATCGGCGTTCCCGATGTCGCCGCGACCTGCGAATCCCTCGCCAGGGAGGGCGTGCCGATCCCGAGACCGGCGGGACCGGTCAAGGGCGGGACGACCGTTATCGCTTTCGTCGAGGATCCCGACGGCCGCTCGGTCGAATTGATCCAGACGGGGTAGGTCGGTCGCCGCCGGTCGGTCGTCGGGGCCGGCGGTCCGCAGCCCCGAATCAGGATCGCCGGTCGATGGGCGTGTAGTCCCGTTCCGTCGGCCCCGTATACAGTTGACGCGGTCGGCCGATTCTCTGGTCCGGATCCTCGATCATCTCCTTCCATTGGGCGATCCAGCCCACGGTCCGAGCCAGCGCGAACATCACCGTGAACATGGATACCGGAATGCCCATGGCCCGGAATATGATTCCGGAATAGAAATCGACGTTCGGGAACAGCTTTCTTTCCACGAAATACTCGTCGTTCAGCGCGATCCGTTCGAGCTCCATCGCGAGTTCGAGCAGGGGTTCGTTTCCGACGCCGAGCTCCTTGAGCACGGCGTGGGCGCTTTCGCGAAGAACCGCGGCGCGCGGGTCGTAGTTCTTGTAGACCCGATGTCCGAACCCCATGAGGCGGAACGGATCGTCGCGGTCCTTGGCCCGATCGATGAACTGCGGGATGTTCTCGACCGAACCGATCTCGCCGAGCATCGCGAGAACGGCCTCGTTGGCGCCGCCGTGGGCCGGTCCCCACAGGCAGGCAATGCCGGCGGCGATGCACGCGAACGGGTTGGCGCC
This sequence comes from uncultured Alphaproteobacteria bacterium, assembly GCA_958295725.1. Taxonomy (GTDB): domain Bacteria; phylum Pseudomonadota; class Alphaproteobacteria; order UBA2966; family UBA2966; genus UBA2966. The sequence goes on from OY282368.1 coordinate 827,890, forward strand.
GGAGGATCCCGCGAGACGCACGGTCGAGGTCGAGGCGTTTTGCTCGTGGTCCGCGTGCAGAATGAAAATCCGGTCGATGGCCTTGGCCAGGACCGGGTTCACCTCGTACTCCTCGGTCGGGACGCCGAACATCATGTGGAGGAAGTTCTCGGCGTAGGACAGCGCGTTTCGGGGGTACATGAACGGCTGGCCGATGGAGTACTTGTAGGCCATGGCCGCGATCGTGGGCATCTTGGCGATCAATCGGTAGGACGCCACCATGCGGTGGCGCGGGTCATCGATGTCGAGGCTGTCGTGGTAGAACGCGCTCAGGGCGCCGATGACCCCGACCATGATCGCCATCGGATGGGCGTCCCGCCGGAACCCGCTGAACAGCCGGGTCAACTGGTCGTGGATCATGCTGTAGCGCTTGAGGGCGTTCTCGAAATCGGAGAGCTCCCGGGCACTGGGCAGTTCCCCGTTCAACAGGAGGAACGCGACCTCGGTGAACGTGCTGTTTTCCGCGAGCTGCTGAATGGGGTATCCCCGGTGAAGCAGGATCCCCTCCTCGCCGTCTATGTAGGTGAGCCGCGATGCGCAACTCGCCGTCGCAACGAATCCCGGATCGTAGGTAAAGCAGCCGAGATCCGAGTAGAGCCTGCGGATATCGACGACGTCCGGTCCGATCGTGCCCTGGAGGCGCGGGAGACCGAGCGAATCCCCGCCGCCGGAAGACAGCAGGAAATCATTGCCGTTCGTCGGGCTCTCGGATTTCTGAGCCATGCGATATCCTTCCCGGGGTGACGTTCGGTTGGCGAGCGACCCGGCGGGCGCGGTCGCCGGGATTATACGACGGGATGCGGGAGCCACGATACCGGGGCGCGGTATCTACCCTTCTCCGGCGTCGCCGATGCGCCCCAGGCTTTCCCCCTTGCCCAATATGGCCAGGACGTCGAATATCCCGGGAGAGGTGGTTCTTCCCGTCAGACTCGCCCTCAAGGGCTGAGCCACCGCGCCGAGCCTGATTCCGTTCTCGGCGACATATCCCCGGATCGCGGTCTCGATCGCCGACGGGTTCCAGTCGCCGAGTGTCTCCAGAACCCCGGCGAGATCGCGGAGCAGGGATTTGGCGTCCGCATCCAGCAGTTCGGCCGCCTTCTCGTCGATTTCGATAGGCCTGTCGCGAACGACGAACAGGGCGCCCTCGACGAGTTCCGGTATCGACTTGGCCCGAGGCTTCAATTCCGGCATCGCGGCCGTCAGGCGTTCCAGGTCGCGATCCTTCAGAGCACGGCCGCGCCGTTCCGCCAGTGGACCGCGAATCGCCTCGACCAGACGACTGTCCCGGGCCTGTTGAATGTGGTGCGCGTTCACGCTCCGCAGCTTGTCGAGGTCGAATCTGGCCGCGCCGCGGCCGACCCGGTCCAGGTCGAACCACTCGACGGCCTGTTCGGTCGTGAAAAGTTCCTCGTCCCCGCGGCTCCAGCCCAGACGGGCGAGATAGTTCCGTATCGCCTCCGGCAGGTATCCTTCGTCCCGATATGTCTCGACGCCCACGGCGCCGTGGCGTTTGGACAGCTTCGTGCCGTCGGCTCCATGGATCAACGGGACGTGGGCGAACTCGGGAACGGTCCAGCCCAGGGCCTGGAACAGGATCGCCTGTCTCGCGGCGTTGTTGAGATGGTCGTCGCCGCGAATGACGTGCGTCACCCTCATGTCGTGGTCGTCGACGACTGCGGACAGCATGTACGTCGCCGTTCCGTCGCTCCTCGACAGAACCATGTCGTCGAGCTGCCGGTTGGCGACGGTGACCGTGCCCTGGACGCGGTCCTTGATGACGGTCTCGCCCGCAAGGGGCGACTTTATGCGGATCGTGGACGATACGCCCACCGGCGCCTCGGACGGGTCGCGGTCGCGCCAGCGGCCATCGTAGAGGACCGGGCTTCCTCGCTCTCTCGCCGCCTCTCGCATTTCCGCCAGCTCCTCCGGAGTGCAGTAGCAGCGGTAGGCCTTACCCTCCTTGAGAAGTCGTCGGGCGATCTCGGCGTGACGTTCCATGCGCTCCGATTGGCGCACGATTTCGCCGTCCCAGTCGAGACCGAGCCAGGCGAGACCGTCGATAATCGCCGAAACCGCCTCCTCCGTAGAGCGTTTCCGATCGGTGTCCTCCAGCCTGAGGAGGAACTTGCCCCCATGGTGGCGGGCGTACAGCCAGTTGAACAGGGCGACTCGGGCAGTCCCCAGATGTAGAAGCCCGGTCGGCGACGGCGCGAACCGCGTGACGACGGTCATCCGTCGCTACCGGCCGCAATGGTCGACGGCGGTGGGGAATCCCCGGCCCGCGCCTGGAAACCGGCACGTGGGGCCGCTCAATCGTCGGTCTCGGGCATGAGGACGAATTCGGGATAGGCCTCGACGCCGAGTTCCGCTATGTCCTGGCCCAGGGCCTCGACCGTCGGCGAGATGCGGGCGCCCATCGTCCGGTCGATGACCAGCCATGTCGCCATCGAGGCCCCGAACACGAAGACGCCGATCGCCGCGATCCCGGCGATCTGCACCAGCGGGTCGCCGCCGGCCGCGATACACACGGCCAGCGTCCCCCACACCCCGGCGAACAGGTGTGCCGGCACCGCGCCAACCACGTCGTCGATCCGCAGACGCTCCATCGCCTTCAGGCCCGCCACGCACAGTGCGCCGCCGACGGCGCCGATGACCACGGCCCAGTAGTGATCGACGATGTCGGGGCCTGCCGTGATCGCCACCAGCCCCGCGATAGCCCCGTTCAGACCGGCCAGCAGGTCGATCCGCCCCAGAATCGGTCGCGACAGGATGATCGCCGCCATCACCCCCGCCGCCGCCGCGAGATTGGTGTTGGCCAGGACGTTGCTCACCGCCACCGCGTCGGCGGCTCCGCTCAGGGCCAGTTGCGAGCCGCCGTTGAAGCCGAACCAGCCGAGCCAGAGGATGAAAACCCCCAGCGTCACCACCGGCACGTTCGACGGCGGCGTCGACCTGACCTCGCCGCCCTCGCGGAACTTGCCCTTGCGCGGACCCACCACCAGCGCCCCCGCCAGAGCCGCCCAGCCGCCCGTCGAGTGGACGATGGTCGATCCCGCGAAATCCTGGAAGCCCAGAGCCGACAGCCAGCCGCCGCCCCATGTCCACGCGCCGATGATCGGGTAGATGAGGGCCGTCAGAACCGTGATGAAGACGAAGAAGGACCACAGCTTCACACGCTCCGCCAGGGCCCCCGACACGATCGAGGCCGTCGTCGCCACGAACACCATCTGGAAAAACCAGTCCGACATCACGGCCTGGCCGTTCTCCACCACGGCGGCTGTGGCCTCCTCCCGACCGTCCAGAAGCGCGATCTCGTCGGCCGACGTACCGTAGAGAAACGCGAACGACCCAACCCAGCCGCCGTCCTCGACGCCGACGTACATGAGGTTGTAGCCGACCAGGTAGAAGGTCAGCCCGGCGATGGAATAGAGGCCGATGTTCTTCAGGCAGATGACCGAGGCGTTCTTGGTGCGCACCGATCCCGACTCGAGCATGGTGAAGCCGGCGCACATCCACATGACCAGCACGCCCCAGACCAGGAACGAGAAGCTGTTGAGGACGAAATGCGCCTCGGCGTCGAGGGCCGCCCGCGCCTCCGTTGGCAGGAGCGCGAACAGGCCGGCGGCCGCGAGACAGCCGAACCCGACCGCATGGCGTCGGGCGATGGAATGGGAGAAGTTCATTGGAGTCATGTCTATACCGTTGTTCGTTTCTATACCGTTGTTCGTTCCCGCTTGGGTTGAGTCGGGCCCCGAGCCGTTCGAGCCCATCCCAGCCGACGGATGGGGAGTACGTTCATCGGGCGCGAGGGGCCGGACGACGATGCGCCGGTCGGGCCGCTATGTATTCGAACCCGGTCGGGCAGTCAACAGGGTGTCCTGAACCAGGACACGGTCTTGCCAAACTTTGTCAATGCCGCTACCTTCGGCCCGTGAGCACGATGAATATATCGCTTCCCGAGGCTCTCAAGTCCTTCGTGGACGATCAGGTCAGCGCGGGCGGCTACAGCACTTCAAGCGAGTATGTCCGCGAATTGATCCGCAAGGATCAGGACCGTCAGCACTTGCGCGGCCTGCTTCTCGAAGGCGCCGCGTCGCCGCAGGCGGCCACGGCCGATGCAGACCACTTCGACCGGCTCCGCGGTCGGATCCGCGAAGCCGGCCGGCGGTGAGCGGAAAACCAGTTGTCCTGCGCGAGCGCGGCTTGAGGCGGTTGCGGTCCGCCATCCTCTGCCATCGGTAGAGGGTCGCCCGCGACACGCCGACGGCATGGGCCGCGCCGGCGGCGCTCAAACCGTTGTCGCGGGCGCGACGCCAGCGCTTCAGGACTGTCCTGGTTCAGGACATGTGAGACACGGGCCAGCGGGCCAGCGGGTATCCGGTCTTGCCACTCGGGCGGCGCGGTGCCATGCTGATCGCGTCAACTCGGGAGGCAGACATGATGGATACGACAGGCGGGCTGCAAGGTGCGCTTTCGCCCGCCGCCGGTGGCATTCCGGAGACACTGCTGGAGGAGGCGGCGTACGAGGCCCATCGTCTCGCGGCCACGACGTTGCCCGACGATGTCAAGCGGGCCTTCGTCGGTATGCGCGACCGCGAACGGGAAGAGTTGCCCAAACGTGTGCTTGAGGCGATCGTCGACAACTTTCACGCGGCCGAGGACGATCAGCGTCCCGTCTGCGCCGATGTTGGTGTGCCGCGTATCTACGCGGTCATCGGCAACGAAACGGCGATCGCCGGTGGCTTCGTCTCGTTCGAGCGCGCCGTGCGCCGCGCGACCGAGCGCATCACCGGCGATCTGGCTCTGCGTTCGAACCGCTGCCATCCCATCACCCGGCGCAATCCCGGCAACAACGTCGGCGTGTTCGCGCCCAACATCGAGTACCGGGTCGAGCCGGACGCCGATTACATCGAGATCTGTGCCGTCCACAAGGGCGGCGCCTTCGGGACGGACTTCCGCATGTTGGTGGACGGTGACGGGCTGGCGGGCATCCGCAAGGCCGTGCTCGATGCCATCGCGGAATTCGGCCGCCGCGGTCTGACCTGTCCGCCGGTCGTGATCGGAGTCGGTCTCGGCGGGACGAAGGACCAGTCCTTCAGTATCGCCAAGCAAGCCGCGCAACTCCGCCCCATCGGAAGCCGTCATCCCGACCCGGACGTGGCGGCGCTTGAGGACGAGCTCCTCGAGATGGCCAACTCGCTGGGGATCGGTGCCATGGGCTACGTAGGCACGGCCGGATACGCCACCGACGTTCATGTCGAGATCGCGTATACCCACAGCGCGCTGACGCCGATGGGCGTCCATCAGCTCTGCCAAGCCACCCGCCGCGGCGTCGTTCGCGTGTATATGGACGGTCGCACGGAGACGCGCCCCGCGCCGTCGTGGTTCTCGGGCTACTCCCGCCGCATGGGCGTCGAGTAGGGAGGCCGGGACGTGGCGACGCACAGGCTTTCCATCCCGCTCCAGGAGGACGATGTCCGGCGACTCCGCATCGGCGACGTCGTTCATCTCGATGGCACGATCCACACCGGCAGGGCCCTGGTCTACGAGCACGTGCTCCGGGACGGGAACCAGCCGCCTCTCGACCTCGCGAACGAGAGCAACGTGCAGATGCACGGCGCTCCCGCCGCGGTGGAGGACGCTCCCGGCGAGTATCGTCTGTCGTCGATCCAGGCCACGGCGAGCTTCCGTTACTGGAAATACGTGCCCGACTACGTCGAACGCTTCGGAATACGGGCGATCATCGGCAAGGGCGGCATGGACAAATGGGTCTACGAGGACGTCTTCGCCAGAACGGGAACCGTATTCCTGACGACCGTCGGCTACGGCATCGCCGCTCTCTACGGCCGCGCGGTGAAACGGGTCGTCGATGTGCACTGGAAGGAGGAGCTCGGTCTGCCCGAAGCCATGTGGGTGCTCGACGTGGAGAACTTCGGCCCCTTCATCGTGGACGGGGACTGCACCGGCGCCAGCCTCGCCGCGGAGCATGTCGAGTCGGTCAACGAGAACTTCGCCCGCGAATACGCCAAGCTGCCGGAATACGTCCTCAAGCGTATCGGCGAGATCGACCATTCGCTCGCCGACGAGGTCATCGTCGGAAGGCCGACGGACGACCGGAACCGGAACTGAGAACTCCGTCGCTTCCCGCCTCGGGGTAGAACCGGTCCCGCGTCAGCTTCCTCTCGTCCGCGCGCCGACGTGGCGTATTTCCGGCACGAACCAGAACAGCGCGGCGGCCACGAACAGGGCTGCCAGCGACAGGATGAAGGTCGCGCCGTAGCCGCCGGTGGCATCGTGCAGGCCGCCGGCGATCCAGGTCCCTGCCGCCGCGCCGATTCCCTGTCCCGTCTGGATCGAACCGTAGATCGATGCCATGCCCCGGCCGCGAAACAGCTGGGCCGCCAGCGTGGCGATCACCGGGCTGCGGACGCCCAGCGACAGACCGAAACAGGCGACGAACACCAGGACCGCCGTGGCGACGGGCAACCAGGGCAACAGCCACAACGCCAGTATCCCGATCATGCCGAGGCCGTAGCTCAGAACGGCGATCACGCGACGGTCCCAGCGGTCCGCGGCGATACCCGTGACGAGCATGCCCACGATGGAAAGTCCGCCGGCGACGCCGAACGCGGTCGCCGCGTCGAGCGGGTCCATGCCATTTTCCACCATGTAGGTGACGGACTGGAGGCTGACGGCGTACATCCCCACCGAGGTGGCGAAGAACGCTCCCCAGAGGGCCCAGAAGGCTCGCCCGGACGCCGCTTCGCGCAGACTCGGCCCGCCGCTGGCGCCCACCGGTCGGACCGGGCCTACGGCGATGCGGCGCCAGGGCAGGAGCACCACGGCGCCAGCGAGCACCACGATGGCGGCACCCATGATCTCAAGCGCGCCGCGCCACTCGAACGCGTCGATAAGCACCTGAGACAGGGGGGCCAGACACAGGGTGCCGAAACCGAGACCTGCCGAGGCGAAGGCCATGGCGGCCGCCAAGTTGCGGTCGAACCAGCGGCTGATCAAGGACTGGGCGGGAACCATGCCGATCGCCGCGGCTCCCAGACCACCGCAGACGCCGACGGCGAGATGGAACTGCCAAACGGATTCCAGTCGGGACGCGGCGAAAAACCCGCCCCCGAGCATGAGCAGTCCGACCGTGTACACGGCGCGCGGTCCGAAGCGGTCGTGAGCCAGCCCGGTCAGGACGCCACCGAGGCCGAACACCATCATCAGGACCGAATAGACCGAGGCGACTCCGGCGCGACCCCATCCCAGGCCGGACTGCACCGGGGAGAGGAAAACCGGCCAAGTCTCGATCATGCCGCGCGCCAGCGTGAACAAGGCGAACACCAGCAGGAGCACGGCGACGGCGGCCGCGGCGGACCTCGTAGCGGGGACCTCGACGCTCATGGCGCGCGCATGTTAACCGCTTCGGTCATGCTGGATCGGATCTCCCGGTGGCTGGCTCGCCACGCCACGAAACTTCTCGTCTTGTCGATCGCGGCCGGGATCGGCATTCCGCCTCTCGCCGCGGCGTTCCGTCCCTGTCTCACCGAAATTGTCTGGGCTCTTCTGTTCTTCGCCGCGATGCGGGTGGACTGGGACGCCATCGGCCGACACGCGCATCGGCCCGTACCGGTCCTGCTCGCGGCCGCGTGGGTCGTACTCGGCACGCCGGTCGCGCTGTCGGCGATCGTCACGCCCCTCGAACTGCCCGCGGGCATCGAGGCGGCGCTCGTACTTTCCGCGGCGTCGGCGCCCATCCTGTCGTCGCCCGCGCTCTGCATGATCCTCGGACTGGACGCGGCGCTGTGCCTCCTGGTGATGGCGCTGACCACGCTGGTCGTTCCGTTCAGCCTGCCGACGGTCGCCATCGAGTTGCTCGATCTGGAGCTCGGCGTGACCGCCCGCGAGCTGATGTGGCGGCTGGGCATTCTCATCGGCGGCGCGACAGCCGCGGCCGCGGCAGTCCGAAAGCTGCTGGGACGCGAGCGCGTGACCGCCGCCGCGGGTCTGCTCGATTCGTGCATGCTGATCGTCCTGGCGGTCTTCGCGATCGCCATCATGCACGGGATCGGCGCGGTCATGATCGACCGGCCGATATACGTCATGGCCATCGTGGCGCTGTCGTTCGTCGCCAACGCGGGGATGCAGGTCTACGCGGCCGCGCCCTTCGTCGTTCACGGCAGGCGGCGCGCGCTCACCGTCGCGTTCTGCGCCGGCAACCGGAACATGGCCATCATCCTCGTGATGATCCCGGCGGGCGTCATGCCCGACCTCGAGCTCTACCTCGTTCTCGCGCAAGTGCCGATGTTCGTGCTGCCGGCCCTGATGGGTCCTCTCTACAGGAGGGTGTTCGCCGCGGAGGCGTGAGGCGGGTGCTACCCACTGCCCAGCATTACCTCGGGGAGCCAGAGCGCGATCTGTGGGTAGACCGTGATGACCGCGATACCGACGCACATCAGGACGAAGAACGGAAAAGCGGCGACGGCGACCCGGCCGACGGGATGGCCGGTGAGGCCCTGAAGCACGAACAGATTGAAGCCGATGGGCGGCGTGATCTGGGCCAGTTCGACCATCACCACCAGGAAAACGCCGAACCAGATCGGATCGAACCCCGCTTGCAGGATCAGGGGCAGGGTGATGGGCAGGCTCATCACGGTGATCGAGATACCGTCGAGGAACAGCCCGAGCACGATGTAGAACAGGCCGAGAATGAAGATCAGCTCGTAGCGGGTCAGGTCGAGCGTCGCGATCCAGTCCGCCAGCTCCGCCGGAACGTGAAGATAACCCATGGCGGTCGACAGGAACGCCGCCGACACCAGGATCGAGCAGACCATGCACGAGATCTTCACCGCGCCCATCAGGGACTCGACGAAGATCGGCCAGGTCAACTGACCCATGCCGAGGCTCATGACGACCGTGGCCGCAACGCCGACCGCCGCGGCCTCCGACGGGGTCGCCAAGCCCGAATAGATGCCGCCGAGCACGAGTACGACGAGGACGAGAACCGGGAGCAGGTCGAACGCACCCCGCGCGCGGTCGCTCCAGGAGTAGGTCTCCCCGCCGGCGGGCGCGTGCTCCGGTCGGAACAGGCAGCGGACACCGATATAGCCGGAATAGAGTCCGGCGATCACCAGTCCAGGGAGTACGCCGGCCGCGAACAGCTTGGCGATGGAGACCTCCGCGAGGACGCCGTAGATGATCATGACGATGGACGGCGGGATGAGCAGGCCGAGGCTGCCCGCGCCGGCCAGCGAACCGATGGCGAGATCGGTATCGTAACGCCGTTCGGTCAGGGCGGTCGCGGTTATCTTGCCTACCGTCGCGGTCGTCGCGGTGCTCGACCCGCTTACCGCGGCGAACAGGGTGCAACCCGCGACGTTGGTGTGGAGGAGGCGTCCGGGCACGGCATCCACCAGCGGCGACAGGCCGCGGAACAGGCGCTCCGAAATATCGGTGCGGAAGATGATCTCGCCCATCCACACGAACATCGGGATGGCGGCGAGCTCCCAGGTGCTGGCGCTGCGCCAGACGATCGGCTGGACGATGGCGCCGATACGGTCGAGGGGAAAGTCGACGAGGAAGTAGAGGCCGGTGACGCTCACCAGCATCAGGCCCGAGAACACCCAGGCGCCGAGGCCCAGATACAGGAACACGAGCAGCAGCGTCACGGCGCCGGTGAACAGGGCTTCCATGAACCTACCGCGTGCCGAGGTCCACGGAACGATCCACGCCCATGGGCTGCTCACCCCCGAGCAATCGGAGGAGGTAGGCCAGCAACTGGACGGCGAACAGGCCGAGGCCGACGAACACCAGCGCCTCGGGGATCCACAACGGGGTCTCCGCCATGGACTCGCTGACCGCGCCACGGTCCCAGTTCCGCTTGACGCTGCGCCAGAAGAAGGCCGCGACGAAGACCGTGACGCCCAGTGTCGCGACGACGCAGAAATACTCGACGATACGCCGGAGCCGCCCGCGCAGCCGGACGAGCACCAGACTGACGCGGATCAGGGATCCCTCCTCGAAGGCGTAGGCCAGGGAGAGATAGGTCATGGCGGCGACACCGTAGCCGACGTATTCGTCGAGCACGAAGGTCGATGTGTGGAAGAAGCCGCGCAGGACGATCTCGAGAATGATGTGCGCCACCATCGCGACGAGAATCACCGCGGAAACGCGTCCCGCGAGCTTCGAGACGGCGAACACGGCGGCCTGAAACCGTCGCATGGCGGTCACGGCGAGACGCGGCGGCGCCCGTGCCGGGCGGTCGGTGCGGACCGGGCGGGCCTCAGCCGCTTTCGAGACGCTTGCGGTATTCGGCCATGATCGCTTCGCCGTCGCCGCCCATCTTTCCGTACCAGTCGTCGAGCGCTTCCCGGCCCGCCTTGCCGAGCGTCGTCAGGTAGGCCGGCGGCACGCGGGTGACGACGGTGACGCCATTCTTCTCGAGCGTCTTGTAGTTCACCCGCTGCCGCGTGACGACCTCCCGCCAGTTGCGATCATTGGCGGCGTCCGCAGACGCCTTGACCGCTTTCTTCAGGTTGTCGGGCAGGCCGTCGAATACATCCTTGTTCATGTGGACCATGCTGAGCGGCATCGCGTAGTTGATCTCGGTGAAGTGGTCGAGATGCTCCCAGAACTTGGCGTTCACGCCCCCTTCCGCCGAGGTCAGCACGGCCTGGATGCCACCGGTGCCGAGCTGCGGGACGACGTCCGCCCAGCTCAGCTTGACGGCCGCCGCTCCCGCCGCCTTGAGCGTGATGGTGCCGTTGCGGTCGTAGGTGCGGATCTTGAGGTTCTTCAATGCGCCGATGTTGTCGACAGGCTGCTTGGCCCAGATGCCGCTCGGTGGCCAGGGTGACGCGTAGAGCAGGATCTGGTCGTGCTTGGCGAAGACGCGCTCGAAGTGCGGGCGGGCCACTTCGAAGAGCGTCCTCGCTTCCTTCGTCGTCCTGGCGAGGAACGGCAGGGACGGCAGCAGGAAAATAGGATCGATGCCGCCGAACGCGCCGACGTAGCTGTCGGCGATCGGTACCGCGCCATCGCCCACAGCGTCGAGTTGCTGCGCCGATTTGTAGCCCAGCGCCCCGCCGAAATGGTGGACGATCTCGATCTCGCCGCCTGTCGTGTCCTTGAGGAACTTCGAGAACCATCTGTCGCCCTCGCCGTGGATCGAGGTCGCCTGGTATTCGTTCGGCATGTCCCACTTGATGTCGCCGGCCGAGGCTGTGCCAACGCACACGGCCACCCCGAGGCCGGTCGCGGCCGCGGTCGTCATCAGTCGTTCGAGCATGTTGGATGTCCTCCTTATCGACGGAACCCGATCCCGCGCGGTCACGCGGACCCGCTGCCGCGTACATGCCGTCCCGCCGAGATATAGATATGACGTCCTTCTTCCGTCCGAGACACTCGGAAATCCCGGACCGATTAGCGCACAGACCCCGTGGAGGGTCAACGAACGCGCGGGGCGGGGTCGAAGGCCGCGAGCCTGATGCCCTTCTACAACCAGATCGCGAATATCCCCCCGCTCGTTTATCCCTCCGACTTCGTGGACCAGGGCGGCGAGCGCCGGACGGCGTCGGTCCAGACCATCGACATCATGCCTACCCTTCTCGACATGTTCGGCGTCGCCACGAACGCCACGGATGGGCGGTATACCTGCTTCCGCTATACCGGTGGGCCTCGCGACGCAGGAGTTGCACGAGTACACACTCGCGCCCGAAAAAAATTTCGCACGGGACATGGTCCCGGCGCTTGAATGAATTGTTTGGAATCAATGAGTTGGTCCGATCCTGTGGACAGCTTGTGAATAATGACTGGATAAGTCAAACAGATTATCCCCAAGAAATTTGCGATGAACCGTTCTATTCGATTGCGGTAACCCGGAAGACGTCTAGAATACGTATCGGGTCATGTGGCCTTCGGGTTGCTTGACTTGGGATCGCAAAGCCTTCGGGCGATGCGATCCGGGACCGCGAAACCTCCGGGTAGCGTGGTCCGGAAGAGGCGTCAGGAGTACTCTTCGGAGTGCGCGCAAAGACCCCGCGTCGGAGCACTTGGCGCCTCTTCCTACTTCTCCTGAAATTCCCATTCGGGATCGCAATGTAGCGGCGGACAAGGCCCGTCCCATTCCCCTGTGGGCTCCGGGACTGCGCCGTCTTCCCTTCGACATCCTTGCCCGGACGAGGAAAGGCCCGGCGCAACTCCATCGGAGGAAGCCGCCACCGGACCTTTCGGCGTCAGGCAATGCACCCGCGTCAATGCACTTGAGCGGAACTATCGTTACCGACCGGAATCTACTCTGTCAACAATATATTGCGGTATTGGCGCCAATATCGAACATATATGGTGCGGGAAGACGGGCAGCGCCCTCCTGGCGCATGACCGCGATGGGGGGGCGAGCACATGTTCGAAGGTTTCGAGACCGGCCGCGCGAAGGCCAACGGCATCGAGATCAATTACCGGAAAGGCGGCGAGGGACCGCCTCTCCTGCTGTTGCACGGATACCCGCAGACCCACGTCATGTGGCACAAGATCGCGCCCGATCTCGCGCGGCGGTTCACCGTCGTGGCCTCGGACCTGCGCGGCTACGGCGACTCCGAGAAGCCGCCCGCGGGCGAGGAGAACGTCGGCTATTCCAAGCGGACGCTGGCCCGTGATCAGGTCGAGGTCATGGCCAGCCTGGGCTTCGACGGTTTCTTCCTCGTCGGGCATGATCGTGGCTCGCGCGTGGCGCACCGCATGGCGCTCGATTACCCCGACCGCGTCGAAAAGGTGGTCATGCTCGACACCGTCCCCGTCGACACGGCCTTCGAGAACGTCAACGCGGACCTCGCCACCGCATGGTTCCACTGGTTCTTCATGCGGCGCCCGGCGCCGTTCCCGGAGACCATGATCGACGGCAACGTCGAGTTCTACATGCGTCACCTGATGGAGTCGTGGAGCGTCGTCGCGGACGCGTTCACCGACGAGGCCTGGACCGAATATCTGCGTTGCTTCGAGAAGCCCGAGACCATCCATGCATCCTGCGAGGAATACCGGGCCATCGCCATCGACCTCGAGCATCACGCGGCGGACCGCGACAAGAAGGTCAAGTGTCCGCTTCTGGTCCTCTGGGGCGGCGGCCGGGACACGCATCCCGGTTGGTCGACCAACGTCGTCGACCCGCTCGCGGCGTGGCGCGAGCGGTGCGAGGACGCCCGCGGTCGCCCTCTGGACTGCGGACATTTCCTGGCCGAGGAAAAACCCGCGGAGACTCTCCAGGAGATTTTGACGTTTCTTGCCGAGCCATAGCGGGAGAGGCCGTATCGCCCGACGGGGCGAAGACCGGCTTCCATCTCAAGGCAGCAATACCGTCGACCCCGTCGTCGCGCGGGCCTCGAGGGCGCGGTGAGCCTCGGCGGCGTCGGCGAGCGCGAACGTCTGGTTCACCTCGATCTTGACCGCGCCGGACTCGACGACCTCGATCAGGGCGCCCGATGCCTCCGCGAGATCGGCGGGCGTCGTCACATAGTTGAACACGCCGGCGCGGGTCAGGAACACCGACCCGGCCCATTGCAGGCGCGCGATGTCGAACGGCGGGACGGGACCGGAGGCGCCGCCGAACACCGCCAGGGTACCGAGGGGCTGGACACACTTGAGCGAACCGTCGAACGTATCCCTGCCCACGGAATCGTACACCACAGGCACGCCTTTGCCGTCGGTGATCTCCTTGACACGGTCGACGAAGTTCTCGCGAGTGTAAATGATCGGATGGTCACAGCCGTGCGCGCGGGCGAGTTCGGCCTTTTCGTCCGAACCGACGGTCCCGATCACGGTGGCGCCGAGGGACTTGGCCCATTGACAGGCGATGAGGCCGACGCCGCCCGCCACCGCGTGGAACAGGATGGAATCGCCGGCTTTCACCTCGTAAGTGCGCCGCAGAAGCATATGGACCGTCAGGCCCTTCAGCATCATCGCGGCGGCGGTCCGGTCGTCGATGGAGCCGGGCAGCTTGATCAGGCGGTCGGCCCGGAAGTTGCGGACCTCGGCGTAGGCGCCCGGCGGCGGCAGACCGTAGGCCACCCGATCGCCGACGGCCACGGTGTCCACCTGGTCACCGACCGCCACGACGACGCCGGCGCCCTCCACCCCCGGCACGAAGGGCATGACACTGCCGCCGCCCAGGCTGGCGAAGGCGTCGACGGGGTAGAGGCCGGAACGGAAGTAGCAGTCGATGAAATTGAGACCGATGGCGGCATTGCGCACCTGTGCCTCGTTCGGACCCGGTGCGGGAAGGTCGATATCCTCGTATTTCAGGACCTCGGGGCCACCCGTCTCGTGAAATCTTGCTGCCATGACCATGGATGTCGTCCTTCTTTTACCCTTGACCGCCGGCCGGCGTCCTTCTTGGCCCCGGCCGCCAGCTATACGGTAACATGGCGCCATGGCCCCGGAAGCCCCGCTCTCGGCCCCGTTCCCCGTCGGCGACGCGCTCGCGGACGCCCTGTCCCATCTGGGCCGCGCGGACGCCCTCGCCGTGCCTTACTTGGACGAAGCGACATGCGCGGTGCTGGCCGGCTGTTGCGCGGCGCTCGCGTTCCGCGACGCACGCCCGGTTCTCGGCGGGCCTGGACGGGAGGTCTACCAGGACCTCGAGCTGACCACCGACATCCCGGAAGACAGTCCGCTCCGCGCGCTGGCGAAGCGGCTGCAGTCGGATCTGCGAACCGCCCTCGACCGGATGGAGCCGCCGCCGCTCGGTTACCCGTTCGTCATCAACGATTTCATCGTGCAGCGCTACGCGTCCGGGCGGCGGGGCATCACTCCGCACCGCGATCATGCGCGGTACCGCGGTCTGGTGGCGATCGTCGTGCTCCGCGGGACGGGCAGGTTCTGGGTCTGCGACAACCGGGAGGGGGCGGACCGGCGCGATGTTCCGGCGTCGCCGGGATCGCTTCTCCTCATGCGGGCGCCGGACTTCGCCGGCCGCGCGGATCGTCCCTTCCACGCCCTTTCCGACATCACCGAGACGCGCTACAGCTTCGGTATGCGCTACGACGCGTCGAGGTCGCTGGCGGGAAATCCCGGATGATCGAACGGGAAACCCGTCCCGGTACGCGCGAGCCCGGGGCTGGCTCCCACATGCCGGTCCGGGTAGCGGTCGCGTGAAGCCAGCACCGTTCGAGTATTTCGCGCCGGAGACGGCGGAAGAGGCGCTGGCCCTGTTGGCCGAATACGGCATGGACGCGAGGCCGCTCGCCGGCGGGCAGAGCCTCGTTCCGCTGATCAACATGCGCATGGCGCAGCCGGCGGTACTGGTCGACCTGAACCATTGCTGCGAGCTCGCGTATCTTCGCGAGGAGGAGAAGATGCTCGTCAGCGGCCCCATGACCCGGCAGCGCGAGTTGGAGATCTCGAACACCGTCCGCGCCCATTGCCCGCTCATCGCCGAGGCGGTACCGCATATGGGCCACGCCACCATCCGCAACCGCGGCACCGTTGGCGGTAGCTTGAGCCACGCCGACCCGTCCGCCGAGCTCCCGGGCGTTGCGGTGGCGCTGGATGCCGAGATGGTCGCGGACGGACCGAACGGCCGTCGCACCGTGCCGGCGACGGAGTTCTTCCTCGCCGAGCTGACGACCGCTCTGGAGCCGGATGAAGTGCTCCGCGAGATCAGATTCCCCAAGGCCCCGTCCGGATCCCGGGCCGCCTTCGCCGAGGTCGGCAGTCATTTCGGTGGACTGGCCCTCGTCGGCGTCGCCGCTCGTGTGGATCTCGATTCCGCTGGTCGTTGCGCCGCGGTGGCGCTGGCCGCCATCGGTGCCGGGGAACGGCCGGCGCGCCTGTCCTCCGCCGAGACCGTCCTGATGGGCGAGGTCCTGGGGGAGCAGGTGATCGCCGAGGCCTCCGAGGCCGCGGTGATCGACGTGGATCCCCTGGCGGACCTGCACGCCACGGCTCACTGGCGACGGCGCGCGGTCGTCGCCATGACAGCGCGGGCTCTGCGCGAGATCGCGGATGGGGGAGAAGGGGTCGCGGAGGTGCGGCGGTGACGGCGCGTCGCGATGTCCGCGTCACGGTCAACGGCCGCGCGTATACGCGGAACGTCGAGCCCCGGATGCTGTTGGTCGATTTTCTGCGCCACGAATGCGGCCTGACGGGGACGCATGTGGGTTGTGCGCACGGGGTCTGCGGCGCCTGCACCATCCTGCTGGACGACGTCTCGATCCGGAGCTGCCTCGCCTTCGCCGTTCAGGCGGAAGGAAAGGAGATCACGACCGTCGAAGGCTTGGCGGACGGCGAGTCGCCGAACGCCTTGCAGCGGGCCTTTCACGAGAACCACGCGCTTCAGTGCGGCTACTGCACGCCCGGCTTCCTCATGTCGCTGACGGAGTTTCTGCGGGAAACGCCGGATCCGAACGAAGCCCAGATCCGCGAACGTCTCTCGGGCAACCTGTGCCGCTGCACGGGATACGCGAACATCGTGCGCGCCGTGCGGGCGGCCGCACGGCGTCCGCGCGATGAGGATTGCGCACCGTGAGCGCCCGGGGAGACGATGGCGGGGCCGGGACGTGGGTCGGCAGACCCGTTCCGCGCAAGGAGGATCCACGTCTGCTGCGCGGTATCGGCACCTATATCGACGACGTCCCCGAGCCACGCGGCACGCTGCATCTCGCCGTGCTGCGCAGCCCTTATGCCCATGCCCGGATCGGCGCTGTCGACGCCTCCGAGGCCGAGGCGCTGGAGGGAGTCGTCGCGGTCGTCACCGGCGCCGACATCGCCGACCTGATTCCGCCGTTCACGGCGGATTACGAAAGACCCGGGTTCAAGGTCTCGCGCCGGTCGGTTCTGGCTACCGACAAGGCGCGG
Organism: uncultured Alphaproteobacteria bacterium; assembly: GCA_958295725.1. Taxonomy (GTDB): domain Bacteria; phylum Pseudomonadota; class Alphaproteobacteria; order UBA2966; family UBA2966; genus UBA2966. The sequence goes on from OY282368.1 coordinate 844,774, forward strand.
TTCGTCGGCGACGGCGTGGCGCTGATCCTGGCGGAGAACGCGTACGTCGCCGAGGACGCCCTCGGCCTCGTCCTCGTGGACTACGAGCAGCTTCCGGCCGTTTCCGACATCGAGGACGCGCTGAAGCCCGATGCGCCCCGTGTCCACGAGGAGTTGGCGGACAATGTCCTCGTCGAGGGCGGTCACGGGACCGAGGGTTTCAACGAAGTCTTCGAGGCGGCCGATCACGTCCTGCGCGAGCGGTTCCGCGTCAACCGGGTGGCCGGCGTGGCGATGGAGCCGCGAGGCTGTCTCGCCGTCTACGAGAAATCCGACGACGCGGTCACGTTATGGACGGGGACGCAGGTCCCCCACATGCTGCGCGTCGGCATTGCCCGTTGTCTCGGCTGGCCGGAGAGCAGGGTCCGCGTGGTGGCGCCCGACGTGGGCGGTGGTTTCGGCCCCAAGATGTATCTCTACCCCGAGGAGCTTCTCGCGGTCGCCATGGCGCGCGAATACCGATGTCCCGTCAAATGGATCGAGGATCGGCTCGAGGATTTCCTGACCACCCTTCAGGCCCGCGACCACGTTTACGAGGTGGCGGTCGCCTTCGACGGCGACGGCGTCGTCAAGGCCGTCTCGGTCGACGCGTTGGTGAACTCCGGCGCCTATTCGACCTATCCCATGGGGGTGGGTCTCGAGCCGTTCCAGGGCCCCTTGAACATGCCGGGACCTTATCGCTTCCGTCAGTTCGCCTTCACCTGCAAGGGAATCGCGACCAACACCTGCTCGACGGGCGCGTATCGGGGCGTATCGGCGCCGGGCGTCGCCATGGCCATGGAAGGCATGATGGACCGCGTCGCGCGCCGCCTGGGACTGGACCGGGTGGAGGTCCGCCGCCGCAATCTCGTCGGGCCGGACGAGTTCCCCTACGTCAACGTGGTCGATCAGCTTTACGTCACGGGAAGCTACGTCGAATGTATGAACCGGGCCCTGGAGATGGTGGACTACGAGGGTTATCTGGCGGCGCGGCCGCCGGAGCGGCTGGTCGACGGCAAGTACCGCGGCATCGGGGTCGCCGTGGTGACCGAGCTCGGGGGGCAGGGGGCGGCGCGGTACAAGGCGCGGGGTCTTTCCGATCTGCCGGGATTCGACACGGCCCGCGTCGAGCTTGGACCCGATGGACGGGTGCTCGCCACGACCAGCTTCTCGAGCCAGGGCCAGGGGCACGAGACTGTCTTCGCCCAGATCGTCGCGGACGAGCTCGGAGTCCCCGTCGACGACGTCACGGTCCGGGGCGGCGACACCGGCGCCTCGCCGTTCGGCACCGGAACGTTCGCGAGTCGCGGGGCCGTAGTCGGCGGCGGCGCCGTCATGCGCGCTTCCGGCGAGCTGCGAGAAAAGGTCAGGAGGTTCGCGGCGCACCTTCTGGAGGCGAGTCCCGACGATATCGTGCTGGAAGGCGGCCACGCCCATGTCCGGGGCGTTCGCCAGATGCGCATCGGTTTCCGCGATGTCGCGCGGGCGGCCCATGGTCTTACCGAGTCGATGCAGCTTCCGGAAGGCGAGGAGTTCGGGTTGGAGGCGGCTGCCACCTACGATCCAGAGGCATCCTCCGTCTCCAACGCCTGCCACATCGCCTGCGTCGGCGTCGATGCGGCGACGGGGCTCGTCGAAGTGGAGCGTTATATCGTCGTTCACGACTGCGGCCGCGTGGTCAACCCGCTTCTCGTCAAGGGCCAGATCCAGGGCGGAGTGGCGCAGGGCCTCGGGCAGGTCCTGTTCGAGGAGATCCTCTACGACGCGGAAGGACAGATGCTGTCGGGAACCCTGATGGATTACATGGTCCCGACCGCTCTCGACGTCCCGACCCTGGAGATGGAGCACGTCGAGTCTCCGGCGACGGACAACATCGGCGGATTCAAGGGCGCCGGCGAGGGAGGCGTCATCGGCGCGCTGCCCGCGGTCGCCTGCGCCGTGGGCGATGCGCTGGCGCCCCTGGGGGCCAATGTGAACCGGCTGCCCTTGCGGCCGGACACGGTTCTCGGCCTGATCGAAGGCGTGGGGGCGTAAGCGCGCCGGTCACGCTCCGGCGCCGGGCCCGATCCTTCGCCTTCGAAGCGAGGCGACGGCGCGTGTAACACGACGAGGCGGGCCAAAGGCCCGTACAGCGGCCCTCCTGCAAGCTGTCTGTCTCGAACCGACAGCGTCGGGGACCTCCAACCCTCCTTCACGGGCCGTGTCTCAGGTCTGTCTGAACCAGACCGGTCCGCGGCTTCGTGTTTCTCCGGACGACGGGAGCTCGTCAGCCCCTCAGCAGCTCGGTCGCCGACGACTCCAGCCGCGCCGCGATGCCGTGCTCGGCGAGCGCAGCGCGAACCCGCCGGCGCGTGCGCGTGAAGTATTCGCCTTCCTTCTCGGGAACCATGCCAGCGACTTCCTCCGCCGTCCCGGCCACGTCCGCCAGCTGGCGATGAAGCGCGTCGCCGGCATCGAAGCGCGGGATCGGCAGATTGAAGACATACTTGTCGAAATCTCGCGGGCCCCACTGACCCTGCGATTGATACCGCTTCACGCCGGCGCGCAGGGTTTCGCTGTTGAGGACGCCGCAGAGATAGCGGGCCTCCTCGATGCTCTCCGTCGCGGCCCAATAGAGCTTGTGATCGATCACCGCCGCTCGGTCCCGGAGGATCGCCGCCGCGAGATTGGTCCCGGCCTTCGTATACACGACGCGGGTCAGCGCGATGGGGAACTGGCGGGACAACTTCCCGTAATAATCGCACTGTTCGAGGAAGCTCAGACCGTTCCGCTTGTCCTGCCTCCACAGCGCTTCGGATTGTTCGAGCCATCGCGCCAGCCTCGGGTAGCCCCGGCTGATCGCCGTCTTCGCATCCATCAGTTCGCCTCGCTCCGCGTCCCACGGAATGACGGCCCGTTGCGGCGCCAGCACGCGGAACGGCGCGATGGACTCGCCGAGCAACGCCGGGCGCAGGAACTCCCTGTCGACAGGGCCTTGCGGCGGTTCCACGTCCTTCCAGGGCGCCTTGTCCTGGTTGCCGGTTCGCCCGCGAACCAGCGGAAACACGGGGTTGGGCGGCAGCATCCCCGCCGCCGGCGTGGTCTCGACGAGCACCAGACGCCGGGGCACCAGGGTCGCGCCCTGTCGGAACGCTCGGTGATAGAACGAGATATCCCGATCGGCGGCCTTGGTTGGCCAGGATGCCGCCGTTTCCGTCAGGCTCGCATCCGCTTCGGATTCATCGGCGTTCCGCTTCGGCAGCGTCCCGGCGAACGCCGCCACTTGGGCGGGTAACGGCGCGGCGAGCGGGCGGTCGTGGACCTGGGCGAACAATACGCAGCTCGGCACGGGGAAGAGCGGCTGGACCTTCGGTCCGAACGTCCATGCCGCGGTGAAGCGAAGACGGAATTCGACGTCGCCGGATCGTGCGGCCTCGCCCCGGCGGAACTTCGCGTAGGCTTGGCGCGACAGGGCCGCGTAGGGCATCACCAGGGCGATCCGCCCCGTCCGGCGCATGTAGAGCAGGGCCGTGCGCATGTAGAAATAGCTTGAAAGATCCTGATGGGTCGCGACCTTGCCGCCGACCCAGAGCCGCGCCGCCTCACATTCCCGGCGAAAGCGGCTCTGGTATTCCTCGCTCATGTAGCGGAACGACACCCAGGGCGGGTTGCCGATCACAACGTCGGCCTTGCGGGCGTCGGACGCGAGCCATACGGGTCGGGCGAGATTGCGCGCGATATAGCCCCAGATGTGGTCTCGGCCTTCGTTCCGAAGACGGCGCATGACCTTGTAGGTCTCGCGAAGAACATCCCTGTCCCCGGGGGATACGGAGTCCTCCCGTTCCATCCAGGCGGCGAAGTCAGTGGCGGTTTCCGACCGCGCTCCGAACTCGATCATGGCGTTCAGTGTCCGGTCGAAGAGCCCCGCGTCGGACGCGACATCCGCCGGAAAGAGGAGCGTCGCCGCGTCGAGGCGTCGGGGGTTCGGCGCGCCCAGCGTAATCGCGGGAACGGATATCTCCAGGGCGTCGTCGCCGGCGAGCAGATCGGGTTGTCCTCCGTTCTCGCCCTTTCCAACCAGATTCCATTGCAGCGCGTCGCCGAGATAGACCGGCAGGGTCACATGACCCGGATGTTCCTCGCGCAACGCTGGCATCAGCGCCAGCAGGAAGGTGACGCGGGCGAAGATGACGGCCACGGGGTGGATGTCGATTCCGGCGACGTTCTCGGTCGCGCGTCGCGCCGCTTCCGCCGCCGGCAGACCGGCCGCGTCGGCCGCGTCGAGCACGGCACGCGCCGCGTGGAACAGGAACGTTCCCGAGCCGCAGGCCGGATCCATGACCCGCTGTTCCAGCGGGTCGTCCACGGCGGCCGCGACCACGCGGGCGGCGAGCCAGTCGGGAGTGTAGTATTCCCCAAGGTCGTGGCGGGTTTCCGGATCGATCAGGTTCTCGTAGAGCGCCTTGAGGATGTCCACCCGGATATCGCGCAGGCGGAACCGGTTCACCTGCCGCGCGATCCGCATGACCAGTTCCGCGCCGTCCTCGGCGGCCAGCGCCCAGTCGAAGAAATCGGGATCGCCCTGGCCGGTAATACCGAGGCCCGAGAACGCCGCGCCGTGAAGCAATGCGGTCGCGTCCCGGGGTGGAGCGTCGACCATCGCCGCCCACGCCACCGCCTTGGCGACGACGGCGAGATAGGTATGTCGTAGGAACAAAGTGTCGTCGCCGACCTCGGCCCCGTAGGCGAGGCCCAGGAGCCTGTCCCACAGATCGCGTTTCAGGCGCGCCCCGGGCGTATGTCCGATGCTGTCCCAGAGGTCGCCCAGGCCGTCGAGGGCGCGCCGCGCGGCCAGGCTCCCGCGCCCGAACTCGCGTTCGATAATATGCGGGTCGGGCAAGAGATCGTCGCCGATGGCGACGGCGCCTCGCAGCCAAGCCAGCAGCTCTCGGGAGGCTTCCGCGTTCGCGCGGTGAGCGTCCACCTCCACCGCGCGGCCGTCCCGAAGGAAGAAAGCGACGAAATCCGCGCCGTCCGCGGCGATGCCCACGTATCTCTCGCCGGTCCGGCTCTCGCGCTCCGTCAGATACCGCGTCAGCCCCTCCTCGGCGTCCCGGCGCTCGCGTCTCAGATCGGATTTCAACTCGAACACGGTCCGCCCGAGCAAGGCGTCGATCCGGCCATGTACTTCGGGCGCTGGCTTCTCGAAGTTGATGTCCCGGCTGTCGGCGCCGAGCCCGCCGACGAGAAGCCGATGCAGCAGCGCGCGGACCTTCTCGTGACCGGGACGCGCGGCGAGCTCGGAAACCAGCGTGTCTCGTTCTTCCGCCGTCAGCATGCGCGCGTCCCCGAAGGTGTGTCCGGCGGGCCGGCCCGGAGATGCTTGCCCAGCGCCGCCAGGGCCTTCCGCAACTCGGGGTCGCGGGTCCGGGCGACGCTGGCGTCGATACCCTCCGGCAGTCCCTGACCCCGGTCGGGACGATCGTCCTCCGCTGGCGTGGAGTGCGCCCCGGAGGAGCCCGGCGCCGCCCCCGTCCCGCCCTGGGTCAGCCGCACGGCGCCGATGGCGTGGTAGCCGAAATAGGCGTTGACCCGCTCGATGATCAGGGGGGTCATGTGCTGAAGCTCCGTCGCCTGCGCGCCTTCGACGCGCACGTGCAGCACGCCGGGTTCGGCCCGCCGGGTCGGCCACGAGATGCGCCGCGGCGCGCTCGCGCGCGACAGTTCCTCCCCGACGATGGCGCTCCACCGGTTGACGATCCCGGCGTGGACGAAGCCGCGCTTGCGCAGCGCCGGGGTGGTGATCCTGCCGATGACGCGCCCCAGGCGCTGGAGGCCCCGGCGTTCGCCCTTGTCGGTCATACGGCTATCTTGAGCGAGAGCCGCCCTTCCGTCATGCGAAATCGTGGCCTCCGTGGTTAACTGCGCCCGTGCGCCTCTCCGCGAAGCTTCTGAAGTGGTACGACCGGCACCGCCGCGACCTGCCGTGGCGCGCCCCACCCGGCGTGCGTCCCGATCCCTATCGCGTCTGGTTGAGCGAGATCATGCTACAGCAGACGACCGTGCCGACGGTCGCGCCCTACTTTCATACCTTTGTCGCGCGCTGGGCCACGGTCGCGGATCTCGCCGCGGCGGAGCTCGACGACGTACTCGCCGCCTGGGCCGGTCTCGGCTACTACGCGCGGGCCCGCAACCTCCACGAATGCGCGCGCGCCGTCGCGGCCGCCGGAGGACGGTTTCCCGAAACGCCGTCCGGGCTTCAGGCGCTGCCGGGCATCGGTCCCTACACGGCCGGGGCCATTGCGGCCATTGCCTTCGATGTCCCCGTCGCCGCCGTGGACGGTAACGTCGAGCGGGTGATCGCCCGTCTCCACGGCATCGAGGATCCCCTGCCGGGCGCCAGGGCGCGGGTGTGGAACCTGAGCCGGGAGCTCGTGCCCGAAGATCGCCCCGGCGATTTCGCGCAAGCCCTCATGGACCTCGGCGCGACCGTGTGCGCGCCCAGGCGTCCCGTGTGCGACCGTTGCCCCTGGGCGACGGAGTGCGTGGCGAGACGGAAGGGGATCGTTGAGGACCTGCCGCGCAAGGCCCCCAGACCCGACCGTCCGCTGCGTCACGCGACGGCGTTCTGGGTCGCCGACGCCGACGGGCGCGTCTTGCTGCGCCGGCGTCCGCGTTCGGGATTGCTCGGGGGCATGACGGAGATCCCGTCCACGCCCTGGACGGACCGGCCCTGGACGGTGGTCGCGGCGCGCGGGGAAGCGCCCCTGCGCGCGCGTTGGGAACGCGTGCCGGGCGTCGTGATCCACGGCTTCACCCACTTCCGGATCGAGTTCCGTCTGCTCCGCGCTCGCCTGCCGCGCCGGCTCGAGGGAATCGACGCGGGAGCGTTCTGGTGTCCGTTGCCGGAACTCGACCGACAGGCCCTGCCGACCTTGATGCGCAAGCTCGCGCGCCACGCGCTGGAACACGGTCATGGCGCATAGGACTGGCGGTTGCGCGGAGACCGGCGAAGACACTATCTTCCGTCTGGAATTCGATCCCGGAAACCAGATGAGAATTCGATGAGTCCCGTGGCGCTCGCCGAGACCGTCCACGACACGCGACCCGGCCCGGACCCCATCAAAGGATCGGGTCCCGCCCCGGATACGGCCCGGAGAATCGGCATCATCGGCGCCGGCGCGTCGGGGCTGTGCGCGGCGAAGCACTTGCTGGAGGTCGGCTTCGACGTCACGGTCTTCGAGATCGGCACCCAGGTCGGTGGCCTGTGGTGCTACATGAACGACAGCGGACGATCCTCCGCCTACCGCACGCTCCACATCAACACCGCCAAGAACGTGACCAATTTCCGCGATTTCCCCTTCGACGAGGAAGTCCAGCGCTTCCCCAGCCACGAGGACATGCACGCCTACCTGAAGCGCTATGCGGAGCATTTCGGGGTGATGGAGCGCATCCGCTTCAATTCCGAGGTCGCCGAGCTGGTCCCGCTGTTCGATCCCGGCAAGGAGGATCCGAAGTGGCGGATCGTCACGGTCGCCGGCGACGAGCATGTTTTCGACACCGTTTGCGTCTGCACCGGCCACCTGACCAAGCCGGTGCATGTGCCCGAGTTCCAGAAGGGCTTCGCCGGCGCGTACATGCATTCCCACGATTACAAGGAGCCCGAGCCGATGGTCGGCAAGCGGGTCTGCGTGGTCGGGATCGGCAATTCCGCGGTGGACGTCGCCAGCGACGTCTGCGTCAACGCCGAGCGCTGCGTTCTGGTCGCTCGCTCCGGCGTCTGGATCGCTCCCAAGATGGTGTTCGGCGTGGCGTTCACGGACCTCACCGACTGGTTCATGAAACGCTGGGTGCCCACTTGGCTGCGCAAGAAGCTCCTCGTCTTCCTCGTCTGGTGCGTGCACGGCAGGCCGGAACAGCTTGGCCTGCCGCCGGTAACGGAGCGTGTCCACGCCACCAGCAGCGGCACCGTCGTCAACGACATCGCCTACCGCCGCATCGAGGTGAAGCACGGCATCGCCCGCATCGATGGTCGGACGATCCATTTCACGGACGGGACGTCGGACGAGTTCGACGTTCTCGTCGCCGCGACCGGCTACCTGATCGACCTGCCGTTCCTGTCCGAGGACATCGTGCCGCGGGCGAACAACGACATCCGGCTATGGAAGCGCGTGATCCCGCCGGAATGGCCGGGGCTCTACTTCGTGGGGATGCTCAACGTGGTGTCCCACTCCAACCTCTGGGCCTACGAGCGCCAGGTTCGCTGGCTGCGCGAGTTCATCCTCGGCAACGCCGTGCCGCCGTCGGTCGAGGAGATGAACCGCGACAACGACGCCAAGGACAGGTATATCGCTCGCGAGTTCAAGCAGACGATCCGCCATACCATCGAGGAGGAGCCGATCCGCTACTTCCCGGAGCTCGACAAGGCCCTGAAGGCGGCCAGGCGCCGGGCCAGGCATCGCGACCGCGGCGGGGCTGCCGGCGCCGCCTGATCGTCCTTGCTCCGGGAGCCCGACCTGAAACTCTCGTGGGTTCCACCCTGTCCGCCGCGTACCTCTGGACTACGGCAACCGGATGGATATCATCTTCCCGGAGGCGGTCGCGGACGCCGGCATGGCTTGACGAAACCGCTATGCTCGTGTCCCGACGCTTTCCGGGAGAGGAATCGACCATGAGCAGAGACAAGCCCGTCCACATGCCCTACGGCGCCTATCACAAGACCAAGGTCCCCGAGCACGACCCGGAACTCACCCACACCGGTCCCGGCACGCCGATGGGCGAGGTCATGCGCAGGCAGTGGCAGCCGGTCTGCATGTCGGAACGGCTCACCGACGTCCCGCTCGCCATCCGCATCATGGGCGAGGACCTCGTCGCCTTCCGCGACCGCTCGGGCCGCGTCGGGGTGCTGCAACGGCATTGCAGCCACCGGGGCGCGTCGCTGGAATACGGCATTATCCAGCCCCGGGGCATCCGCTGCTGCTACCACGGCTGGGTCTACGACATCGACGGGACCATCCTGGAGATGCCGGCCGAACCCGAGGACAGCCGGATCTACGGGAGGGTCTGGCACGGCGCCTATCCGGCGTTCGAGCGCGACGGGCTCGTGTTCGCCTACATGGGGCCGCCGGAGGAGAAGCCGGAGTTTCCCGACTTCGACACCTATCATCGGCCCGAAGGCAACAGGCTGGTGCCGATGTCGATTTTCAGCCCGTGCAACTGGCTGCAGGTCTACGAGAACATCATGGACCACCTCCATGTCGGCACCCTGCACAACCCGCAGATGATGACGGTGGAGGGCGTGAACGCCTCCGAGATCGAGGGCATGGACTACGCGGCGCCCATGGGCTTCACGGAGCGCCCGGCGCTCGACTGGGAGCCGACCCGCGGCGGGAACGGCATGTGCTTCATCGCCAGCCGCCGCAATCCCGACCGGCGGACGGTATGGGTCCGCATCGTCGAGACAATCTTTCCGAACTACCTTCAGATCGGCTGCACGTTCCCGTCGGCGCGGACATCGCGACGCTCGCAGACCGTGTGGACGCGCTGGCACGTTCCCGTCGACGACGAGAACATGCTCGTTCTCGGCTGGCGCCACTTCAACGACGAGGTCGATCCGCTCGGCCTCGGCAGGGAAGAGGAGGTCGGCTACGAGAAGCTCGACTTCCTCGGCGGCGTCGTGGGCAACCGCACCTACGAGGAAGGCCAGCGCGCGCCCGGCGACTACGAGGCGCTGACCGGCCTGCGCGCCATCGCCGTTCACGACTGCGAGAACCCCGGTTCTTCCGACGCCGGCGTCTACCTGTGCCGCAAGCTCCTGCGCGAATACGTCCGCGGGAACACGCCGCCGCACAAGTCCCTGGAGGTCGACGGGAACGGCGAGGACAAGCTCCACATCTACACCCAGGACTCCGTGATCAACGCGCCGCCGGAGCCGGGCAGGGACGATCTGGAGTTGATGCGCGGCGTCGGCCAGCGAGTCTTCGCCATCGTGCGGGAAGGCGACGAGACGCCCAGCGCGGACCGCGAACGGCGCATCCGCGCGCGGTTCGACGAGCTGGACGGCGGCTGGCTCCAGGCGGCGGAATAGGAGACGCGTTCGGGCCGGGCTCGTGCGACGCGACGACCGTGGCCTGGAACTGACGACGTCGAGCGCCGACGCCGCCGAGGCGCTGAGCCGCGCGGCGACGAGCCTTGTCGGCCACAGGCTGGACGCCATGGCGCACGTGAACGTGGCGCTGGACGCGGATCCCGGCTGCGTGCTGGCGCATGCCATGAAGGGTCTGCTCGTCGTCGGTGTCCGATTGCCCGGTCGCTATCCCGAGGCGCAAGCCGAGCTGGAGGCCGCGGAGACGGCGAGCGATCGCGCCAACGAGCGGGAAAAGGGCTATCTGGCGGCGCTCTCGGCCCTGATTCGCGGCCGCACGCTGGACGCGGTAAGCCACTACGAAACGATCCTGGCGGCCTGTCCCCGCGACTTGCTGGCCCACCGACTGGTCCAGTTCGAGCTGTTCTGGATCGGCGAATCGACGTGGATGCGCGATATCGTCGAGCGCGCCGCGCCGGCGTGGTCCGCCGACGTGCCCGGCTTCGGCGCCTTTCAGGCGCTGCGCGCCTTCGGCTGCGAGGAGAACGGATTCCACGCCGACGCCGAGCGCTACGGGCGCGATTCGGTGGAGCGCGATCCCGCGAACGGCTGGGGCGCGCACGCGGTCGCCCACGTCATGGAGATGCAGGGACGCGACGAGGACGGCATCGCCTGGCTCGACGGTCTCAAGGGCCACTGGTCGGAGCTCAACAACTTCGTGCATCACCTGTGGTGGCACCGAAGCCTGTTCCATCTGTCGCGAGGCGAGTTCGGCGCGGTCCTGGAGTTCTACGACCGCGAGGTCCGCGATCCCGAATCGCCGCTGATCGAGGCCAACCCCGGCCACTACGGCGATTTCCAGAACGCCGTCGACCTGTTGAAGCGCCTGGACATGTACGGCTGCGACGTGGGCGACCGCTGGGAGGCGATAGCCGATCTCGCCGAGGACCGTATCGGCAATCACGCCGCGCCGCTCTCCAGCGGCCACGTCGCGACGGCCCTGGCGGCGGCGGGCCGCGATTCGGCCGTGGAAGCCTACCTGGCGGCGCTGCGCGGCTATGCGTCCACGGACGAGACCGACAACGCGGCCCGCGTCCGGTCGGCGGTCCTACCGGCGGCGGAAGGTGCCATCGCGCATCAGCGCGGCGACCACGAGGCGGCGCTGGGCCATCTGCTGCCGGCGCGGCGCGGCCTGTGGCGGATCGGCGGCAGTCACGCCCAGCGCGATCTGTTCACGCGGATCCTGGCCGATTCGGCGCGGCGCTTGGGGCGGAACGACGTCGTCGACATACTGCTGGAGGAGATGTCCCGGACCGGATTCGCGCGTCCCGCGGAGCGCCTTCGTCCTCCGGGCGTGGCGAAGCATTGACGATCCGCGCCGCCGAATTCATCGGGCCACCGTTTCCGCGGATCCAGGTCGTCATTCCCCCGGCTTGACCAGAGGAATGACGGCCTGAGGGGGTCGGGAGGGGGTGCCCGCCGGCGGCATGTCCCGGACCCGCGAGAAACCCGCGGAGAGCGCCCACGACCGTATCCGGGCGGCCCACGTCGACGGTCGCGATGTCCAGGGGGCGTCCGGTCCCGCGCACCCTCCATTCGCCGACGATCCCTGGCTCGTCCATCCCGCGATGCCACGGGTAGACGAGAACGAGGCGCCCGGCGTCCCAGGCTTCGGCGTAGGCGAGCATCTGGTAGACGTCGGACTGCGCCACGCCGAGCGTCTCTTCGTCGGGGCGGAGTTCCTTCCACTTGGTGTCGAGAACGACGGCCCCCTCCGCTTTCTCGATCACCGCGTCGGGGCGCAAGGCGAACAGCCGGCGGCCGTCCGCGTCGGCCAGCGCGTGACGTCCGCGGGCCTGGAGGCGGACTCGCACGGGCTGGCGTACAAGGGCGCGTCGCAGGCAGCGCCCGACGAACCTCTCGAACAGGTCGTTCATCGGGAACAGCAGGGCGAAGCCCGCCGCGCGGCCGCTCACCGTGCTCTGCCACTCCCCCTCCAGGAACAGGCGGGCGAGGCGGTGGAGATCGTGGAAGGCGGCGTTGGTCCGGTCGAGCCGCACGGGTTCGCGGAGCGGGTCGGGGCTGTCGCCCACGGACTCGAAGCGGGCGGTGAGCTCCGCTAGCAGCCGGGCATTGGCGGCGGTTCGCGCGAGGCGGGCGAGCCGCGACACCGCGGCCTTGAGGACGCGGTTGAGCGGCGTGTCCTCGGACAGCTCGTCGAAGCGGCAGGCGAGCCGATCCGGCCGGACGGCGAGATGCGTTATCTGGCGCGTGACGTGGAGCCTCCCGCGCAGCAGCCGCAGATCGTCTTCCCGCGCGACGTAGCGGCGGGGCAGGCCGCGCCGGACCGCGGCCAGCAGCCGCTCGGCGAACAGCCGGACGAGGAGCTCCAGCAAGTCGCGCCGTTGCGTGTCCAGGGCGCCGAGATCGCCTTCGGCGATGCGGAGGTCGCACGCCACCGCCAGCATCCGGACGAGGGCCGCACGCACCGTGTCGTCCTTGCCGTCGATCTTGGGCAGGATCTCGACGGTCCGCCCCGGAACCGCGAGGATACCGACGATTTGCCCCGCCTTCAGGCCCCGGTGGGTGCGGGTCAGCACCGCGGTCCCGAGCCGCCGGGCGGCCCGCTCGGCGAGGGCGTGGAGCCGCCGGGCCTCGGCCTCGGTCAAGCCGCCTTCGCAGACCGGTAGATGGCCCCATTCCCGGCAGGTGAAGGACTCGGACGGCGGCCTATTCCGCTTCGGTTTCGGCATCCGGCGCCCTGCCCGAGACGAGGCGGTCGTAGGCGCCGGCCGCGAAACCGTCCCGCACCGTCGTCCAGCGGTAGCGCTCCTCGCCCGTGTCGTCGTCCAGGCCCGGCGGCGGGTCGAGCCGTTCCCTTCGCACGAAATCGTCGCCGCCGCCGAGGACGGCGCGGACCTTGTTCCAGTCGTCGTGAAAGTACTCGGCGATGAGCGGGATGATCTTGCGCCGCATGATGTGGTCGACGGCTTCCCTGTTCTTCGCTCCCATGAACCAGGCGTGACCGATCAGGTGATCGCGGTCGATCAGGTATTCCAGACGCTTGTTGATGGCGCCGAGCACGGCGGGCAGGTCGATGCCGTCGACCGTATTCAGGAGATCGGGATCGGGCGACATTTCCTCGAGCTCGAAGCGGCGGCGGAGCGCGGTGTCGAGCAGGGCGATCGACCGGTCGGCGGTGTTCATCGTGCCGAGGATGTGGAGGTTCGCGGGCAGGGTGAAGGGGTCGTCGGAATAGGGCAGGGTGACGGCGGTTTCGTTCTCCGCGCCCTCCCGCTTGTCTTCCTCCAGCAGGGTGACGAGCTCTCCCATCACCTTCGAGACGTTGGCGCGGTTGATCTCGTCGATGACGAGGACGTGAGGCGGGCGGTCTTCGGACTTTCGGGCGCGTTTCGCGATGCGCTTGAGCACGCCGTCCTTCGCGGTGAGGCGAAAGCCCGCTCCCTCACCCGTCTCGGGGCGCAGGCCCTCGACGAACTCCTCGTAGCCGTAGGACTGATGGAAGGTGATGAACTCCACCCGACCTTCTTTGAGAAGCTCGCCGTAGCGGCGGTGGATATCGGCGTCCGATCGCTCTGCCGGCCCGTCGCAGATCTCGACGCAGAGCCGGGCGGTGGCGTAGGTCTTCCCGGTGCCCGGCGGGCCGTAGAGAATCGTGTTGAGGGAAAATTTGTTGGGAGGTGTCCCGTCGCCAGGAGTTTCGTCGAAATAGAAAAGCTCGTCGAACGTGGTAGACGGGTACGATTTCTGCTTCCACAGATCCACGAGCGGTGGATCGTAGAAGTCGAGCTCGTGTCTCCTGTATTCCTTCTCCAGATTCTTGCGTATCTCATAAAGAGCTCGGTCGAGATCAATCGGAGGAATTGAGTCCTCGAATTGGAACTCACCCGGTAGCCGATGTTTCAACGCTTCGAATATCGATTGTTTGTGAGGCCCGCTCACGCTCCGTTCCAGATGATCGGGGAACAGGAAATACAGGATCGCGTGGCGTATCTGGCGCCAGACCGAATTGCCGGTTTCGTCGAGCCATGCGACGAAGCCCCAGGGCGGATCTTCCGCCATCAACTCGGATCGTCGAGGCTCTGACCTCCACCGTTCCAGCACCTGACAAAGATACCCCAGCTCCCGATAGCGGTACGTCATATATGCCCGTCCGGGATTCCCGACACCCTTGAGCGCCCGTTCTTTCAGGTAATCGCTGTCCGGGAGACTCGATCCGGACCACTCCCAAACCAGTTTGATGGAGTTGAGCTTTGTCTCCGGTTTCATCGCTCGCGAATGCGGGTACAAGTACAGAAACCACAGGGCCTCCGCCGCCAATCTTTTGATTTGGGGGGGCGCAGGCTTCAATTGCTTCTCAAATATGTCGATGAACCTGTCCTTGCCTGGGACAGGGTCGTCGATGACGCGGCGCCTCAGTTCTCGAACGTTGTCGAGTGTCCACAGGTTTTCGTCGCCGAATAGCGAACCGTCGGCCATGAAACACCTGTCACGCCACGCCCCGGCGGCGGCGAGTACGTCGACGATATGGTCGTTATCAGGACCGATCCAGCGAGCCATCGGCTACGCCTCGGCGGCCGGAGAACGGGGGGCGGAAAGCGGAGGCATCGCGACGGCACTATAGGCGTCGCCCCACCCCTCTTTCAAGGACCGCGTCTCACATCTGTCTGAACGAGGTCAGTCATTGTCTTGGTTCGCTACACGCGGGACGTCGAGAACTCGTCGGCCGCGCGGTCGGTGGAGTGCCGAGCCGGGGTTCATCCGCCGGATCCGTTCATACTTCTCCCCCTTGGTCAGGGGGGAAGTCGGGAGGGGGGGCCATAGTCCCGCGACTCGGCGAGGATCGCCTCTACAACTCCCTCGACGATACCATATATCGATATTCATGACACAGGAAATACAACATATAGTGGTTCGATCTGGAATGCTCCGCAGGGTCCGACGGTGTGCGGATTGTGCGGATCGCCGCGCCGGGTTCGACCCTCGAAGGGTGTGCGGATTGTGCGGATCGCCGCGCCGGGTTCGACCCCCGAAGGGTGTGCGGATTGTGCGGATCGCCACGCCGGGCTCGACCCCCGGAGAGTGTGCGGATCGTGCGGATCGCCGCGCCGGGTTCGACCCCCGGAGGGTGTGCGGATCGTGCGGATCGCCGCGCCGGGCTCGACCCCCGGAGGGTGTGCGGATCGTGCGGATCGCCGCGCCGGGTTCGACCCCCGGAGGGTGTGCGGATCGTGCGGATCGCCACGCCGGGCTCGACCCCCGGAGGGTGTGCGGATCGTGCGGATCGCCGCGCCGGGTTCGACCCCCGGAGGGTGTGCGGATTGTGCGGATCGCCGCGCCGGGCTCGACCCCCGGAGGGTGTGCGGATTGTGCGGATCGCCACGCCGGGTTCGACCCTCGAAGGGTGTGCGGATTGTGCGGATCGCCACGCCGGGTTCGACCCCCGGAGAGTGTGCGGATCGTGCGGATCCGCCGACCGGCGGTCAAGTCACGGTACGGGACGATTTTCCCCATCGCGGAATTTTCCGCTTGACTCGCCCCACAATTGTTCCTATATTGTTCTCGGAACGGGACGACGAATCCGGTTCAGAAGTCGGGAACGGTGTCGGCGAAGGCGGGGAGCGCGTCGCAGGCGGCGGAGAGCGCATCGAGGTTGGGATAGCGCCCCTCGGGCATGAGCTCGGGGCAGGTCAGGGCGATGTGGCCGCAGAGGACTCCCAGGGTGACGTCGGCCTGGGTGATGGCGGTCCCGGCGAGCCACGGCCCCGGCTCGAACCTGTCGAGCTCGGCGAGGCCCGCCGCCGCCTGATTCTCGCAGCGGTCGATCCAGGCCCGTTCGACGTACCCGTCGGGTCGGCGTCGCGTCCGCCGGTCTCGCCGTTGTCGGCAGTTCTAGTATCAGACGCCGATGTTATAGGGCTCATGGAATTATTTTCTTCAGCTGGCGTATCATCTGGATTGAGTATCTCGATTCGTGTCGTCTGCCTGTCTGTGACAGGATCATTTTCTACCGTCTTTATGACCTGAAACCCCTTCTTTTTTACCTGCTTCAGGAGGTTGATCCTTGTTTCCCCGTCCTTAAGCCTAAATTCCCGACGTATATCCCCATACGTGGCTCCCCCAGGGCGAGCGTAGAGAGCCGCTACTTCCGAGCGTTGCGTCCCTACCGTGAACCCGAACTTGTCTTTCATCCCGCGCCCCACCGCTTGCTACCTGTTGGTCACACCGTCGCCAGCGCAAGCTTCTGACTCGCCGCGCCAAAGGGGCCGCCATCCACGTGCGCATCGCCGACGCGGGTCGCCGGTCCGCCCTCCGTCGAGGCCGATCCGCCTCCTTACCCCCGGTGCCTGGCTTCGATCTTCTTGATCTCGCCGACGATCCAGTCGACGCGTTCGTTGCCGTCGTACCGGTCGCTGCCTTCGATGACGGCGGCGGCGATCTCCTCGCCCACCGTGGTCAGGAGGTCCCAATCCTCGTCCGAACCGGCGCGCCGGGCGACGTTGATCACCGAATCCTGGGCCAGGACCTTTCTGACGCCTGGCGCCTCCCCGTCGCCCCTGGCCGGCTCCGGCCACGCCGCCGGCACGTCGCCCTCGAGGATCTCGCGCAACTGCCGGCGCATCATGACGACGCCGGTGTCGGTCGTTCCCTTGTGCTCGATGGCGGGACGCGGCACGCCGTACCAGATGCTGCCCTGCGCTTCGAAGTCCCCGGCCTTGCGCTGCGCCGCCTCGTAGGAGGGACGCCGGGTCTGGCCGTCGACGTCCGTCAGGTTCCAGCCGTTGCGGGTGTGATCGGGGCCGATGACGCGGTCCGTGCCGTAAGCCCGCCAGCCGAACAGGATCGACCGCCGGTCGTCGACGGGAATGTGCTGACGAAGGTAGATCGCCGCGTTGTAGTAGGTCGGCTTGGGCAACTCGATGGTCGTCGGCACGTAGCTCTCGAAGGGCATGTGACAGTAGTTCATGCGCGCCCAGATCCAGTCGTCGTCGAGACGGCGCACGGACATGTAGACCATGCCGCTGCCCGCGCCCGTGATCCGCCACTCGATGTTGGGGCGCAGGCCGATCGACGGGTTCTGGAAGTGCTGGCCGTCGGTGCCGTGCAGGAACACGGCATGGAACGGGTCCATGGAGTTTTCCTGCGAGTTCAGCCAGTTGCTCTTGTAGGGCAGGGCGAAGGGGATGAGCTTGACGCCCGGCATCTCGAAGAAGTCGAGGCGCGGCTTGTCCGGGATCAGGTCGGGCGGGCCCATGTAGGCCCAGACCATGCCGTGGATCTCGGTCGCCGGATAGGCGCCGTGAAACAGGCCGTCCTTCAGCTTCGAGTCCGACGGCTCGCCCGGCGTTTCCAGGATGGTGCCGTCGACGTCGAAAAGCCAGCCGTGATAGCAGCAGCGGATGCCCCGCTCCGAGACGATGCCGTACTCCAGCGACGTGCCGCGATGGCTGCAATGCCGGTGCAGAACGCCGGCCCGGCCGGACTTGTCCCGGAAGGCGACGAGGTCCTCGCCGAGCGTCTTCACCGCCTTGGGCAGGTCGCCGAGGTGGTCCGACAGGCAGACGGGCAGCCAGAAGCGCCGGAAATACTCACCCATCGGCGTACCCGGCCCGGTCTCCGTCAGCAGGGCGTCGGGTTCCGTGATCTCCCGCGAATGATAGCCGCTGAACGGCTTCTTCCGGAGTTCGCGCCGGCTGGAGTCGATTTCCACGACGGTCATCTCGTTCGCCTCCCCCCCTGTCGCGTCGCCCGGACCGTGGCCGCGATCCCGGCACACGCCCGGCGAATCGGGTTGAACCGGGAAAGTGGTGGGCGCGGTAAGGATTGAACTTACGACCCCTTCGATGTCACCGAAGTGCTCTCCCGCTGAGCTACGCGCCCACGCGCCGCGCCTGTCCGCCCGGCGCGATCCAGCGTGAAGCCTGCCGGACGATACGGGACACGACGAATCGCGTTTTAATTCGGTCGC
This sequence comes from uncultured Alphaproteobacteria bacterium, assembly GCA_958295725.1. Taxonomy (GTDB): domain Bacteria; phylum Pseudomonadota; class Alphaproteobacteria; order UBA2966; family UBA2966; genus UBA2966. The sequence continues at coordinate 862,845 of OY282368.1, forward strand.
GTGGACGAGGCAAGGCCCGGTGCGTCCATGCCGCCCGCGATTCGGTGGGTGGAGGCGAAAAACGTCGCCCGGCCCGCGCTTTCGCTTGCCCGCGGGAGCGCCGCGTCCTACATAGTCGGTTCATGGCTGCCGTGCTCGAGGCGGCGATGGATCCCATCCCGCCACCGTTCGAGGTGCTCGCGCCGCGAAGGGCGTCGTCGCCTTACGTCTTCGCCTCGCCGCACAGCGGTTCCGACTATCCGGACGACCTTCTCGCGGCCTCGCGCCTCGATCCCCACAGCCTGAGAAGGTCCGAGGACAGTTTCGTCGACGAGTTGTTCGAGGGCGCGCCGTCCCGCGGCGTTCCCCTGATCCGCGCGAACTTTCCGCGCGCCTATATGGACGTCAACCGGGAAGCCTGGGAGCTCGACCCGGCGATGTTCGAAGAAGAGCTGCCGGACTACGTGAATACGCGGTCCTACAGGGTGGCCGGAGGCCTCGGGACCATCGCCCGCGTCGTCTCGAACGGCGCCGAGATCTACGCCGGCAAGCTTCGTTTCGCGGACGCCGTGCGGCGCGTCAACGAGCTCTACCTGCCCTTCCACCGCGCCCTCTCCGACCTGCTGGGCTCGACGCGCCACGCCTTCGACCACGCGGTGCTCATCGACTGCCATTCGATGCCCTCGGTGGGCGGTCCCATGGACCGGGACTCGGGTCTCGAACGGGCGGACATCGTCCTCGGTGACCGGTATGGCACGAGCTGCCTGCCCGCTCTCACGGATGCCGTCGAGGAGCTGCTGACCTCTCTCGGGTACGCCGTGCGCCGTAACGCGCCCTACGCCGGGGGCTACATCACCCGTCATTACGGCAAGCCGGCGGAGGGCGTGCATGCCCTCCAGATCGAGATCAACCGGGCGATCTACATGGACGAGGCCGAAATCCGGCGGCTTCCCCGGATGCTGACCGTGAAATCCCATATGGCGAAGTTCATTGAGACCCTGTGCGCCCTCCGGATACCGGAGCTCGCCTGACCCCGGCGGCGGATGGCGGGGGTGAAAAAAGGAGAGAGTCATGAAGATCGACGGCAAGCTCATTCGCGAGGAGGCCCGGCGGAAGCATGGCATCGATCTCGACGCCGACCGGGCGGACGAGCTCGCCCGGGAAGTCGACCGCCTCAACACGGCCACCGCGGAGGCGGCCAGGTCGATCGGCCTCGACGACGATCCCACCGTATTCACCGCGGTGCTCCGCGGACTGCGACGGTAGAGGCGTCGTGACCGACGACATCGCGGGGATGTCGCTCACCGACGTGTCCACGGCGCTTCGGCGCGGCGCGGTCTCCTCGACGGAAGCGACCCGCGCGTGCCTCGCGCGAATCGAGAGCCAACAGCCCCGTATCAATTGTTTCGTCTCGATCGACGTGGACGGCGCCCTGTCCGCCGCCGCCCGCGCCGACGAGGAGATCGCGGCCGGCGGTTGGCGCGGCCCGTTGCACGGCGTGCCGCTCGCCCACAAGGATATGTTCTACCGCGCGGGCGAGGTCAGCGGCTTCGGTTCCAGGATCTGCCGGGACCGTGTGGCCGACGATACATCCGAGGTCATGGAGCGAGTCGACGCGGGCGGAGCGATAGACCTCGGTCCCCTCCATATGACGGAGTTCGCCGTCGGCCATACGGGCGCTCACGCGCACCTGGGCTCTTGCCGCAACCCCTGGAACACGGCACACGTCCCGGGCGGATCGTCCAGTGGTTCCGGCGCGGCGGTCGCATCGAGGCTGATCTATGGATCGGTGGCCTCGGACACGGGCGGGTCCTGCCGTCTTCCGGCCGCCATGTGCGGTGTCGTCGGTATCAAGCCCACCTTCGGCCTGGTCAGCCGCCACGGCGGCATGCCCCGAGCCTGGTCCCTCGACGTGTTCGGCGTTTATGCGAGAAGCGTCGACGATGCCGCGGCGTTGCTCGACGTCATTGCCGGCGAGGATCAACGGGATCCGGCGACGCTCGGTTCGTCCGGGTATGGGAACGGCGGAGGGTCGGCGCGGGACGTCCGCGGACTCAGGATCGGGGTGCCGGTCGGAGAGGCCGTATTCGAGGCCGAGCCGGCCCTGAAGCCCGTGTTGGAAGCGGCGCTGGAGCGGTTCGGGTCGCTGGGCTGCGAGGTCATGGAGATCGCGTTGCCCGATCTGCAAACGATCGGAGCGCTTTCCGGCACGGTTCTGCTCGCCGAGGCGGCGGCCATCCATGACGAATGGACCCGGGAGATCCCGGACCAGTACGCGGATTCCGCGGTGTGGCGGTTGCAGCAGGGACGTCACATCCCGGCGACGCGTTACTTGCAGGCGTTGCGGCTGCGGCCCAGGATCACGAAGGCGTTCGTGTCCGAGGTCTTCGCGGCCGTCGACGCCGTCTTCACGCCGACCGTCACGATGCCGGTTCCGGACTTCGACAGCGCTCAGGCCTTCACCTCCGCCGAGGCGCCCGAGGCCATATTCGAGACCACGAAGTGCACGGTGTGGGCGAACTATCTGGGCCTGCCGGCGATCTCGCTCCCCTGCGGATTCACGGACGGCAACCTGCCCGTCGGCTGTCAGCTCGTGGCCCGCCCGTTCGGCGAAAGCACGCTTCGGGCGCTGGGCTGCGCCTACCAGACATGCACGGACTGGCACCTGAAGCGTCCGCCCGACTCGGACGGGGCGGCGGCGTGAGCCGGATGCCGACCGACATGACGTTGGCGGCGGCGTCCGAGGCGGTGCGTACCCGCGCGGTGTCTTCCGTGGAGCTGGTGGACGCTTGCCTGGCGCGCATCGAACGGGTTCAGCCGACGCTCAATTGCTTCATATCGGTCGAGGCCGAGGAGGCCCTGGCCGCCGCCGAACGGGCGGACATCGAGATCGCGCGGGGCGAGTGGCGGAGTCCGCTGCACGGTGTCCCGTTGGCGCACAAGGACATGTTCTACCGTGCCGGCAGGGTCAGCACCTTCGGTTCCGCGATCCTCCGCGACCATGTTCCGGATTACACGTCAACGGTCATGACGCGGCTGGCGGACGCTGGCGCCATCCATCTCGGCAGCCTCAACATGGCGGAGTTCGCCGCCGGTCCGGTGGGCCAGAACGATCACTTCGGCCAGGTTCGCAATCCTTGGAACACCGGCCACATCCCGGGGGGATCGTCGAGCGGGTCGGGCGCGGCCGTCGCGGCGCGGGCATGCTTCGGATCCTTGGGATCGGACACCGGCGCCTCCTGCCGACTGCCGGGCGCCATGTGCGGGGTGGTGGGTTTGAAGCCCACCTACGGTCTGGTCAGCCGCCATGGCGTACTGGCGCGTTGCTGGAGTCTCGACTGCGTCGGTCCGCTGGCGCGGACCGCCCGCGATGCCGCCATGATCCTCCAGGCGGTCGCCGGGCGCGACGAGGACGATCCGACGACCGCGCGCGACGGCGTTCCCGATTACCTCGCCGGGCTCGAAAGCGGCGTGGACGGGCTGAGAGTCGGGGTTCCCGGGAATCACCTCTACCCGGACGTGGATCCCGAATTGAGGCCGGCGCTCGAGACGGCGTTGTCGGCGCTTCGGGACCTCGGTTGCGAATTGGTGGATCTCGATATGCCCGACCCGGACCGGATGTATGTGCTGACCGAGGTCATCCACAAGTGCGAGGCCGCGGCGTTGCACGACGAGTGGATTCGCACGCGCCCGCGGGACTACTCGGTCTCGGTCCGCGCCCGTCTGGAGGCGGGATACTTCCTCCCGGCGACCCGATACATCCAGGCCCAGCGACTGAGGCCCAGGATGTTGTCCGAGTTCGACGAGGCGGTGTTCGCCCGCGCCGATGTCCTGTTCACGCCGGTAACGCCGATTCCCGTTCCCCGGATCGAGGATGTCGCCATCACCCGTTCCGGAGACGCGCCCCGCATCGTCGAGACGATCACTCGCTGTACGCGCTGGGTGAACTATCTGGGGCTTCCCGCCCTCTCGGTCCCGTGCGGGTTCACAGAGAACGGACTCCCCGTCGGTTTCCAGCTCGTTGGCAGGCCCTTCGACGAATCCCTGTTGCTGCGACTCGCGGAATCGTACCAGTCGGATACCGATTGGCACGTCCGGACCCCTCCGCTTTGAGAGCGGTTCGGTCTGGGCCGGAATCGCTCCGGTGATCCTCTCGTCCGCAAGGCGGGAAAGAGCCGAACAGGAAACAGAACAGCAGTTTGTTTCTTGACGGATCCGGCGTCGAATCCCGATAATGCCGAAAAATCGTCGAGAGAGCGGAATGATACACCGTTTCTACGTAAGGAACATCCAATCGGTCCGCGAGGGGGTGGAGCTCGATTTCCGCGTCCCGGGAACGACTCCCGACCATCCGCGCTTCCGAAGGCGCGCGTCCCCCCCCGGCGTGCGGCTGCCCTCGGTGATCGTATTGATCGGCCCCAACGGATCGGGGAAGACGACCTTGCTGCGGACCATGATCTCTATCGTGAATTTCATGGCTCGGTCCTTCGACTACCGCTCCGACGAAGAGGTTCTGGATTTTTTCGCTTTCGAGTCCCACGAGAGTCGTCGCAAACCGACCCGGGTCGAGATCGATTTCGACACCGAGTGGTCACCGTTCGGTTCCGATGGCCGTTCGGTGCTCCGTTACACGCTCGAGCTTCTCCGTGACGAGAACGGGCACAGCCAGGCTTCTCGGGTGGGATACGAGGCCCTTCATGCCTTCCCGAACGGTCGGCCCCGCAGGGTCTTCGAGAGACGCGGCGGGGGGCCTGTCCATGTCGCGAAGGATCTGGGGCTTCGGCCGGGAGACGACCGTCTTGCCTCCATTCCGCCCAATGCATCGGTCATTGCGACCCTCGCGAAACTGGGCGTCGCGCCGTTCATGGCCTTGGCGCAGGATGTCGGGGCCCTCCAGTCGAACATCGCGGGTTCCGATCGCTGGCATCCGCCCGACGATGTGGCGGTGCGCACCTACCAGGAGCTGCCGGAATTCGTCGAGAAGGTATCGGACGTGTTGCCGCGTTTCGACCTGGGAATCGAGGAAATGAAGGTCTATGAGCTGTCTGGTGGACCTGTCCTCGGCTTCAACCATCGCGGCCTGGATACTCCCGTTCTCCTCGCGGGGGAGTCGTCCGGCACCCGCCACCTGATTCGAACGTTCCCCATCCTTCAATTCGCCTTGAAACTTGGAAGCCTCGCGGTGCTGGACGACTTCGACGCCGAGTTCCACGCCGACTTGGCGGCCGAAATCCTGCGCTGGTTCCAGAGTGAAGACCGCAATCCGCGCGGAGCGCAACTCATCTGCTCCACCCACAATCTTTCCCTCCTGGACGATCTGGAGAAGGAAGAGGTCTTCATCGCCGAGAAGAACCGGGACGGCGCCACCCGCGCATACGGCGTCCGGCAAGTCGCCGGCGTGCGCCGCGCCGAGAACCTCCAGAAGCTCTACCGTAGCGGCGCGCTGGGTGGGATTCCGACCTTCGGTTGACCGGACGACAATGGCTGGTCGGCCGATACCGAGGCGAAGGCGCATCTTCATCGGGGCCGAGGGAGAAAGTGAACGTGCGTTCGCGGCTTGGTTGCAGCGCCTTTGCGACGACGAGGGTCGTCATCTTCATCTGGACGTCTTCGTCGCCGGAGGAGGAGACGGGGTGAGTGTCGTAGGACGCTGCGCCGAGAGAGTATGGAAGAAAAGGCCATATGCTCGTCGTCTCGTTCTCCTGGATTCCGACAGGCTTGCGGAAGACCGGCGGAACGGACGCGACCCGGCGCCGGTCGCCGCAAAGACGAAAATCGACCTCGTTTCCCTCCAGCCGAACCTCGAAGGGCTGATCTTGCGCCTGCATGAGGGGCAGGAAACGCGAAAGCTGGCGCGGGAAAGTGTGGCGAACGACCTGAAGAAGCTCTGGCCGGGCTATCGCAAGCCGCCGTCCGCCGACGATCTGGAAGGGTGGTTCAGCATTGACGATCTGCGGCGCGCGGCGCGGTACGATGAATATCTACGGACGCTTCTGAAGGCGCTGGAGTTGGCGTGACGGATGCGCGCCCGCATAGCCGGGCGGGCGCCAGGCATCCCCGGTGTGTTCCCGGCCGCGCCGGGATGGTAGAAACCGGCGCCGCGCCGGCCGGACATGGAAACGACATGGGGAGACGACATGGCTGATACCCGACCCACTCTCGCGATACTCGGCGGCACCGGCGACCTTGGATGGGGCCTCGCCATCCGGTGGCTCAAGGCGGGCTACGATATTGTCGTCGGCTCCCGCTCCGGGGAGAGGGCGGAGGAGGCCGCCGACAAGCTGGCCGGGTTCGGGTTTCCGGGTACGGCGCGCGGGCTGGAGAACGCGGAGGCGACGGCGGCGGCGGATATCGTCGTCCTCACGGTTCCGTTCGTCAATCGCCAGGTCGTGCTCGAGACCGTCAAGGACGCGGTTCAAGGCAAGGTCTTCGTGGATGTCACGGTGCCGCTCGTCCCGCCCCGGGTGAGCCGGGTGCAGTTGCCGCCGGAGGGGTCCGCTGCGCGCGGATCGCAGGAGTTTCTCGGCGAGGAGGTGCGAGTGGTCTCCGCCTTTCAGAACGTCGCGGCCGACCACTTGGCCGATATCGAGCACGATATCGATTGCGACGTCCTGGTCAGCGGCAACGACAAGGCGGCGCGCGAAACGGTGCTGGGGCTCGTCGAGGCCGCCGGCATGAAGGGTTGGCACGCGGGTCCCGTGGACAACTCGGCGGCGGCCGAGGCTCTGACGTCGGTGCTGATCTTCCTGAACAGGACCTACGGGATCGACGGTGCCGGGATCCGGATCACCGGCGAGCCCCGTTCCGGCGCCGACCGATAGCCCCGGGGGATGCGGGCACCGTGGCGCCACGGTCTCTCGAGTTGTTCGCCCCGCCGGGCGTTCCTCTGGTGGCGCCCGGCGACGATATCGCCGCCCTGATCGCGGAAGCTGTCTCGCGTGCCGACGAGTCCCTGCGGGACGGCGATGTCGTCGTGATCGCCCAGAAAGTCGTTTCCAAGTCCGAGGACAGGTTCGTCGCGCTCGGCGACGTGACCCCCTCGGAGGAGGCGTTCGGGCTGGCGCGGGAAACCGGCAAGGACGCCCGGCTCGTGGAATTGATTCTGTCGGAGAGCGAGCGTGTCCTGCGTTATCGCCGGGGGGTTCTGATCGTCGCGCATCGATTGGGCTTCGTCCTCGCCAACGCCGGCATCGACCGTTCCAACGTCGGACCGGCGGACGGGGGGGAAAGAGTCCTTCTCCTGCCCGTGGACCCCAACGCGAGTTGCGAGCGAATCGGGTGGGGGCTGCGCGGTCTGAGCGGAGCGAACCTCGCGGTCGTCATGAACGACAGTCTCGGCCGCGCATGGCGGACCGGCACGACGGGCGTCGCTCTCGGATCCTCGGGGCTGCCGGCCCTGATGGATGTCCGTGGCCGGGAAGACCTCTTCGGACGTCCCCTGGAGGCGACGCAGATCGGTCTGGCGGACGAAATCGCCTCCGCGGCCTCGCTTCTGCAGGGGCAGGCCGACGAGGGAACGCCGTTCGTCGTCGTCCGCGGGATGATCTTCTCCGGCTCGCCGGCCGATGCCGACGCGCTCATCCGCGATCCCGGGGAAGACCTGTTCCGGTGACGGCCGGACGCCCGCTCGCTCCGGATCGTCCGCCGGAGTCCGCGCCGGTCGTCGTCCTCTCCGGTGGCGTGGGGGGGAGCAAGCTCGTGCTCGGTCTGTCTCGTGTCGTGAATCCCGCGGCCCTCACGGTCGTGGCGAACACCGGCGACGATTTCGACCATCTGGGCCTGCGGGTCTGCCCGGACATCGACACGCTCGTCTACACGCTCGCGGGTCTCGATGACCGCGGCGCCGGCTGGGGCCGAGCCGGAGAGTCGGGGAACTTCATGGAAGCGGTCGGGGCGTTGGGTGAGGACACGTGGTTTTTTCTCGGCGACAAGGACCTCGCCATGCACGTGGCGCGGACGCGGCGTCTCGCCGCCGGCGAGCGCCTGAGCGCCGTCACCCGCGACGTCTGCCGGCGCCTCGGAGTGACGACGCGGATCCTGCCCATGAGCGACGATCCCGTCTCCACGGCCGTCGAGACGGTCGAGGGCCGGTTGCCGTTCCAGCATTACTTCGTGCGCGACCGTTGCCGGCCCGCGGTCCGGGGGTTCCGGTACGACGGCGCGGAGACCGCGGCGGCCGGCGCCGGGGTTCTGGAGGCGCTCGCCGCCGAAGGGTTGCGCGCGGCGATCGTGGCGCCGTCCAATCCGTTCGTCAGCATCGATCCGATCCTCGCCGTACCGGGAGTCCGCGAGGCGCTGCGCGCGTGCCGGGCGCCCGTCGTCGCCGTAACCCCGATCGTCGGGGGGCGCGCGGTCAAGGGGCCCACGGCGAAGATGATGCGCGAGCTGGGTGTCGAGGTTTCGCCGGTGGCCGTCGCGCGCCGCTACGGGGACTTCGCCGACGGTTTCGTCCTCGACGCCTCGGACACGGAACTGGCCCCGCGGGTGACGGCCTCGGGATTCCGCGCGTTGACCGTGAACACGGTGATGGACTCTCTCGACGATCGGGTTATGCTTGCCCGCGACGTGCTGGAATTCTGCGATCAATTGTCAAGGCCGGCTGCCGGCCGCCGTGCTTCCCGATAGCGTTCGACCATGTGGGCCGTCGTCCCCATCAAGGACTTCGCGGACGCCAAGGAGCGTCTGTCTCCTGTCCTGAGCCTGTCCGAACGCTGCGTCCTGGCGCGGACCATGGCCGAGGATGTGCTGCGGACGCTCCTCGCGGTGTCGGAGCTCGGGGGCGTCGCGGTGGTCACGCGTGATGCCGAAGCCCGGAGACTGTGCGCCGGCCTGGGCGTGCGGGTTCTCGCGGAGCCACGGAACCGGGGACAGACGGTCGCCGTCATGGCGGCGAGCCGGACATTGGAGGGCGAGGGCGTGACGGACGTTCTGACCATCCCCGGCGACGTGCCGCTGGTTCTACCGCGCGACGTTCGGTCCGTCGTGGCCGCGCATGGCGCCGCGCCCGCGATGACGATCGTCCCGGCGCGAGACCGAAAGGGCTCCAATTGCGTGGTTCTGTCGCCTCCTGGATGCGTGACCTTGAGATTCGGCGAAAACAGTTTCTATCCGCACCTCGAGGCCGCGCGTGAGGCCGGGGTCTCGCCGCTCGCGGTCGAATTGCCGAATCTCGCCCTCGACGTCGATACGCCGGACGATCTCGATCTCCTGATGGGCGAGTCGCCGCGCACCCGCGCCCAGGAGTTCCTGGCGAAAGTCGGCGTTCCGGGCCGCTTCCGGCGACGGTCCGACGCCGCCGCGGAAGCTCGGGTGAGCGCCGCGGTCGCCGGAGCGGCAAGGTGATCCGGCTCTCCCGCGATCTCCTGGACCGGGCCCGGTCGGGGACGGTTCTCGATCGCGACGGCGCGCTCGCCGTCGGCTCGGGCGTGCCTCTGCCCGAGCTCATGGCGGTCGCCGCCGGGCTGCGCGACGAGGGCCACGGCGGAGTCGTCTCGTATTCGCGCAAGGTCTTCATACCGCTGACCCATCTCTGCCGGGACGTCTGTCACTACTGCACGTTCGCCGAGCCGCCGCGAAAGGGCGCCGCCGTCTACATGTCGCGGGAAGAGGTGCTCGCGGTCGCTCGGAAAGGCGCCGAGGCGGGTTGCAGGGAGGCGTTGTTCACGCTCGGCGATAAGCCGGAGCTACGGTACGGCGCGGCTCGCCGCGCCCTCGACGCGTTGGGGCGCGCGACGACGCTGTCGTATCTGGCGGAGGTCGCGCGACTCGTCTTCGACGAGACGGGTCTGTTGCCCCACCTCAATCCCGGTGTCATGAGCCGCGAAGACGTCGTCGCCTTGCGCGACGTGTCCGTCTCCCAGGGCCTGATGCTGGAGAGCGCATCGGAACGGCTCTGCGAAAAGGGCGGGCCGCACCACGGCTCGCCCGACAAGAAGCCCGCCGCGCGACTCGAGACGTTGCGCCTGGCTGGCGCGGCGTCGGTGCCCATGACCACGGGCCTCCTCGTCGGGATCGGCGAGACCCGGGAGGAACGCATCGACACGCTGTTGGCGATCCGCGATCTGCACGACGCGTTCGGCCACATCCAGGAAGTCATCGTCCAGAATTTCCGCGCCAAGCCGGACACGCGCATGGCGAACGTGCCCGAACCCGCCGCGGACGAGCTCCTCTGGACCGTGGCCATGGCCCGGTTGATCCTGGGATCGTGCGCCAACATTCAGGCGCCGCCCAATCTGAGCCCCGACCTCCCGTCGCGATTGATCGCGGCGGGCATCAACGACTGGGGGGGCGTTTCCCCGGTGACCCCCGATTTCGTGAACCCGGAGGCGCCCTGGCCTCACCTCGACCGGTTGGCCGACCGGACGCGCGCTTGCGGGAAGGAGCTCGTCGAACGCTTGGCGATTTACCCCGCCTACGCGTCGAACGCCGACCGCTGGCTGGCGCCGGCGTTCCGGTCCGCGGTCACCCGGTCCATCGACACGGCGGGTTTCGCCCGAACGGACCCGTGGGCGCCCGGGACGACGGAGCCGCCGGACCTGGGTTTCCAGGTCGGAAGCGCGGGGCCCGTCCCCGCCGCGACCGCGTCCGGACTCGACCGGATACTGGCGCGCGGCCGACGCGGGGATACGCTGACCGAGGACGAGATCGCGCGCCTGTTCGGCGCTCGCGGCGCCGAGTTCGAGGCGGTCCGCCGGGCCGCGGACTCTCTTCGGCGAGAGACCGTCGGCGACGTCGTGACTTACGCGGTGAACCGGAATGTCAACTATACGAACGTGTGTTCCTTCCGCTGCCGGTTCTGTGCGTTCTCCAAGGGCAGGCTCAGCGAGAGCCTGCGTGGCCGGCCCTACGTCGTCGACCTCGACGAGATCGCGCGGCGCGCGGCCGAGGCGTGGGAGCGCGGCGCGACCGAGGTCTGCATGCAGGGCGGCATCCACCCGAGCTATACCGGCCGGACCTACCTCGACATCTGCAAGGCCGCCAAGGACGCGGCGCCGGGAATCCACGTGCACGCGTTCACGCCCCTGGAGATCGTGCAGGGCGCGGGCACGTTGGGACTCCCGGTCCCCGACTACCTGGAGCGACTGATCGACGCGGGATTGGGGACGTTGCCGGGCACGGCGGCGGAGATCCTCGACGACGAGGTCCGGGACGTCATCTGCCCCGACAAGCTCACGACGGGGGAATGGCTGGACGTCATGCGGACGGCTCACGGTCTCGGGCTGCGGTCGACCTCGACGATCATGTTCGGGCACGTCGAGGGGCATCGGCACTGGGCGCGCCATCTGCTGCGCCTGCGGTCGCTACAGGCCGAGCGCGGCGGATTTACCGAATTCGTCCCGCTCCCGTTCGTACACATGGAAGCGCCTCTCTACCTCAAGGGGCGGGCCCGGCGCGGCCCCACCCTGCGGGAGGCGGTCCTGATGCACGCGGTGGCGCGCCTCGCCCTCCATCCTCATATCGTCAACATCCAGACCTCGTGGGTGAAGATGGGGCCTCGGGGGGCGAGGGCCTGCCTCGAGGCCGGCGCCAACGATCTCGGGGGCACGCTCATGAACGAGAGCATCAGCCGGGCGGCCGGAGCGTCTCACGGCCAGGAGATGCCGCCGGAGCGGATGGAGGCGCTGATTCGCGACCTGGGGCGGATCCCCGCCCAAAGGACGACGTTGTACACGGCACCGGCCGAGGAGCGGGTCTCGACATCGTTCGGCGCCCCGCCCCTGGCCGAACCGCAGTTCACCCCGGCCAAGGCCTTCGAACGGTAGCGAACCGCCGGGGCACGGGGGCACGGGAACGGCGAATCGACGCTTCGGGCGTACGGCCGCCCGGAAGAGCGATCGAGATGGCAGGGAGGGCACATTCTTGGGCGGCAAGGTCGGCTACATCGGACTGGGGCACATGGGTGGCCCGATGGCGATGCACCTCGCCAGGGCGGGTCACGACGTATCGGTCTACAACCGCACGCGCTCGAAGGCGGAGGCGTTCGTCTCCGAGCATGGAGGGCGCGTGGTGGCCAGCCCGGCGGACGCCGCCGCGGGCGCCGACTACGTCGGGGTCTGCGTTTTCGGTGACGACGACGCGAGGGCGGTGACCCTCGGTGACGACGGGGCGTTCGAGGCCATGGCGCCGGGCGCCGTACTCGCCGATCACACGACGGCGAGCGCGGAGACGGCGGAAATGCTGGGTTCGGAGGCTGACAGGCGCGGTTTCTTCTATCTGGATGCCCCGGTGGCCGGCGCCGAGGAGGCGTCCAGGGCGGGCCGGTTGACGGTGATGGTCGGTGGGGCCGAGGAGGGATTCCGGAAGGCCGGGCCGTTCCTGGACGCATACGCCAAGGCGGCGGAACTGATGGGACCGAACGGCCACGGGCAACTCACGAAGATGGTCAACCAGATCGTCATCTCCGCCAACATGCAGGGGCTGGCCGAAGGTATCGTCATGGGGCGAGAAACCGGTCTCGATATGGAGCGGGTGCTCGGGCTGCTCGGCCAGGGGTCGGCGCAGTCCTGGTGGCTCGACAATCGTGGTGCGCGGATGGCGACGGCCGCGCTGGACGATTCCGACGGCGGTACGGCGAACATGACGAAGGACCTGGGCATCTGTCTCAACGAGGCCCGCCGCCATGGCGTACCGCTGCCGATCACGTCCCTGATCGCTCAGTTCTACGTCGCGGCGAAGGCCCGGGGGCGCGAGAGATGGGAAAGCACCAGCCTGATCACGCTGTGGGACCGCCGGTACGATCGGCCGTTGGACGAGCGCGCGGAGGGGTAGGACGATGCGCCTGTCGCGCTATTTCATGCCGACCCTGCGGGAGACTCCTTCCGAGGCGCGGATCGTTTCGCACCGATTGATGTTGCGCGCCGGGATGATTCGGCAGTCGAGCGCCGGTATCTATTCATGGTTGCCGTTGGGGTTGCGGGTTCTCAAGAACATCGAGCGCATCGTTCGCGAGGAACAGGACGCCGCCGGGTGCCAGGAGCTGTTGATGCCGACGATACAACCGGCGGATCTCTGGCGCGAAAGCGGCCGCTACGACGATTACGGCAAGGAGATGCTGCGGATCGCGGACCGGCACGGCCGCGACATGCTCTTCGGCCCCACCAACGAGGAGCTCGTCACGGACATCTTCCGCAATTCCGTGAAGAGCTACCGGGATCTGCCGAAGCTGCTGTACCACATCCAGTGGAAGTTCCGGGACGAGGTCCGTCCGCGGTTCGGCGTCATGCGGGGCCGGGAATTCCTGATGAAGGATTCGTACTCGTTCGACCTCGACTACGAAGGCGCCCGGCGCGCCTACAACAGGATGTTCGTCGCCTATCTCAGGACCTTCGCGCGGATGGGTCTCAAGGCCATTCCGATGGCGGCGGATACCGGCCCGATCGGCGGCGACCTGAGCCACGAGTTCATCATTCTGGCGGATACGGGCGAGAGCGAGGTGTTCTGCCACGCCGATTATCTGGAGTTCGATCCCCACGTCGGCGGCGTCGATTACGACGACGACCTGCAGCCGGTCGTGGACGAGTGGACCCGCCTCTACGCGGCGACCGACGACAAACACGATGCCGACGCGTTCGCGAGCCGGGCGCCGGGCGAAAAGGCTCTCCGCACGCGGGGAATCGAGGTCGGGCACATCTTCTACTTCGGCGCGAAATACTCCGAGGCCATGGGAGCGACGGTCCAGCGCGCGGACGGCTCGGAGGCGCCGGTGGAGATGGGATCGTACGGGATCGGAGTCTCGCGTCTGGTCGGCGCGATCGTCGAGGCCTGCCACGACGACGCGGGTATCGTCTGGCCCGAGTCCGTCGCGCCGTTCCGCGTCGGCCTGATCAACCTGAAAATCGACGACTCGGCGACGACCGAGACCTGCGAGCGCCTGTATTCCGGGCTGTCGTCCTCCGGCGTCGACGTCCTCTACGACGACACGGACGAGCGGGCCGGCGTGAAGTTCGCGACCAGCGAACTGATCGGGACGCCCTGGCAGCTCGTCGTCGGGCCGCGCGGCGTCGCGTCGGGGGTCGTCGAGCTGAAATCGCGCGCGGGCGACGTCGACGGGGAAATCCCCATCGATTCCGCGGTTGCGCGGTTTGCCGGCTGACCGGACCATGCCCTTCCGCCTGGAATGGACGATCGCCGCGCGTTACCTCCGGCCGCGGCGGCAGGAGGGGTTCGTTTCCGTCATCGCGGGGTTCTCCCTGATCGGGATCGCTCTCGGCGTCGCCACGCTCATCGTCGTGATGGCGGTCATGAACGGATTCCGTGCTGAATTGCTCGGCCGGATCCTGGGCCTGAACGGCCATCTGCTGGTTCAGCAGACCTCCGGTCCGGGGCGCGAGTTCGACTCGCTGGCGCGCGCGCTGGCGGACGTGCCGGGCGTCAGCCGGGCGGTGCCGATCGTCGAGGGCCAGGCGATGGCGATGGCGAACGGCGTGGCGAGCGGCGTTCTGGTCCGCGGCATTCGTCCCGGCGATCTCCGCGACCAACCCGTCCTCGCCGACAAGATCCCGCGGGAGTCCCTGGCGGCGTTCGGGGGTAAGGACGCCGTGGTCGTCGGTCGGCGGCTCGCGCGCAAGCTCGGGCTCGCGGTCGGTGACACCATCACCCTCGTCGCGCCGCAGGGAAACGTCAGCCCGCTGGGAACGCTGCCGAGAATGCGCGGTTACCGGATCGTGGGGACGTTCGATGTCGGAATGTACGAATACGACTCGACCTTCGTCTTCGTTCCGTTGGAAGCGGCGCGGATCTTCTTTCGCTTGGGGAGCGGCGTCACGGCCATCGAGGTCATGCTGGAGAACCCGGAGGCGCTGGCGACGGCGCGGCGAAGGATATCCGAGGCGGTGCCGCGCCCCGTTCGGATATTCGATTGGCAACAGGCCAACTCCCATTTCTTCACGGCGTTGCAGGTCGAGCGGAACGTGATGTTCCTCATCCTGACCCTCATCGTCCTCGTCGCCGCCTTCAACATCGTTTCGAGCCTCATCATGCTCGTGAAGGACAAGGGGAGCGACATCGCGATCCTGCGCACGATGGGCGCGAGCCGATCCTCCGTCATGCGCGTCTTCTTCCTCGCCGGCACGAGCATCGGCGCGTTGGGGACGGTGATCGGGTTCGGGCTGGGGCTGTCGTTCGCGAGCAATATCGACGTCATCCGGGTCTGGCTCGAAGGCCTGACGGGCACCGAGCTATGGGCGGCGGAAATACGGTTTCTGTCCCACCTGCCGGCGAAGATCGAGGCCGCCGAGGTCGTCATGGTCGTCGCCATGGGGCTGGTCCTGTCCATGCTCGCGACCGTCTATCCGGCGTGGCGGGCATCCCGCCTCGATCCCGTCGACGCCTTGCGGTATGAGTGACGCTGGGCCGGTCCTCGATCTGCGCTCCGTCGCCAAGTCGTTCCGGCAGGGTGGCGTCGCGCTCGATGTCCTGCGGCGGGTCGACCTCGAAATCGGGCCGGGCGAGACCGTCGCCCTGCTCGGACAGTCGGGAGCGGGGAAGTCCACGCTCCTGCATATCGCGGCCCTGCTCGAGAGGCCGGACGCGGGGCGCGTCGGGATCCGCGGCATCGATTGTTCCGGCATGAACGACCGCGCCCGGACCGGGACGCGGCGCGACAGGCTGGGCATGGTCTACCAGTTCCATCACCTGATGCCCGACTTCACGGCGCTAGAGAACGTGATGGTTCCGATGCTGATCGCGGGACGCCGGCGGAGCGCGGCGCGACATCGGGCGAACGATCTGTTGGAAGACTTCGGTCTGGGGCGGCGGCTGGGGCACCGGCCCGCGCGGTTGTCCGGCGGCGAGCAACAGCGGGTCGCGATCGCGCGGGCGATCGCGAACGAGCCCGTCGTCCTGCTCGCGGACGAACCGACGGGGAACCTCGATCAACAGACCGCCGAAGCCGTGTTCGAGAGTCTCGTCGCGCTGGCCCGGGAACGCGCCATGGCCACGCTCGTCGCGACGCACAACCCGGGCATGGCCCGGCGGATGGACCGGGTCGTGGAATTGCGAGACGGTGTATTGCGCCCGGCGTAGATGGGTGCGAGACGCGGCCGTCGTCAGTCGATGGGGATGCGGATTACGACGCCGCCCATGACGTCGCCGACCCTGGCGTCGGTACGGGGCGAATCCTTGTGGCCGTTGTGGCAGCTCACGCAGGCCTCGGCGACGGCATAGTCGGGATACACGGCGGCGAAGTAGCGCCGGCCGCCGAGCTTCTCTTCCCCGTAGAAGTTCTCTCCAGGATTGTCGGCGACATGCCGGAGGCCCTCCCGTTCGAGAGCCGTTCCGGGGCCGTTCTTCTTGTTGATCGGATGCAGCGACAGCAGCGAATAGGAAAAGTCCTCGGTCGCGTCCGCCACCATTTCCGCGCCGAAGCGGAACATCTGCGCGGGCAGCGGCAACGCCATGTCGTCGCGGAAATGCTCCGACGCGGTGATGATCTTCTCGTCCCTGGTCAGGCGCTGGACCACCATGCGCGTATAGACCGCGCGGTCCGAGGACATGACCAGATACAGCATGTCGGCCGCCTGCCGATACGGAATACCGTCCGCCGCGGCGCCTGTCCCCGCCGTCCCCATTATCGCCATCGCCGCGCCCAGGACGGTTCCGGCGAGCTTGCGGATCCTTCGAGTCATGACGTCCCTTTTCCCGCCTCGATCTTGACCGGTGCGGGGACGGTCGGTCAACGGCCCGCCCTGGTCCTGAACGTGTAATACCAACGGCTATCCTGCTTATCCGTGAGATTCATCCCGCGATAGGAGTTCCGTATGGGATGGGTCATGGGCTTCGCCGCCGCCGGATCCGTTCATAACCTCTCCTCCTTCACAAGGGGAGGAGCGGTGAACCGGACCGGAATATCCGCGCGCGAGCACGAGTCGTTGTCGATGCGTCCGTTCCGGTCGCGGCGCTGGCCGGTTCGGGACACGAAGGGCGGCGGGCGGTCGCCATGTTCTCGTCCGCCACATGAGACGGAGGGGTCTCCCGGGCCATTCCCTGGGCGAGGAGCCAGGCCGACCGTCCAGGATGCTCAAACCTCGTCGTGGCGGAAACAGTCGACGATGTGGTCGTTGACGATGCCGACAGCCTGCATGAAGGCATAACAGATGGTGGGGCCGCAGAAGCTGAACCCCCGGGCCTTGAGGGCCTTGCTCATGGCGCGAGACTCGGCCGACTCGGCGGGAACGTCCCGCCAGTGCCGGTGGGCGTTCCTGATGGCGCGGCCGTCCGTGACCCGCCAGATGAAGTCGTCGAAGGTCCGACCGGACTCCCGCAGATCGAGGTAGGCGCGGGCGCCTCGGATGGCGCCCTCGATCTTGGCGCGATTGCGGACGATGCCCGCATCCCGCATCAGCGACTCGACCTTGCGTTCGTCGTAGCGAGCGATCCGTTCCGGCTCGAAGCCGTCGAACGCGACACGGAAATTGTCCCGCTTGCGGAGGATCGTGATCCACGACAGCCCGGCCTGGAAGCCGTCGAGGATCAGCTTTTCGAACAGCGCCCGGTCGTCGTGCTCGGGCACGCCCCACTCCTCGTCGTGATAGGCGACGTAGAGCGGGTCGTCGCCCGGCCAGGAACACCGCGTCTTCACGGGACCGGCGGGGAATCCGAGCGGCATACGGCCTCGACCTTCACGCCCGCAGGGTCGAAAACGAAGGCGCCGTAATAGTCGGAGCCGTACCGGGGCCGCGGTCCCGGCGCGCCGGCGTCCCGCCCGCCGCGGGACAGAGCCGTCGCGTGGAACGCGGCCACGGCCTCCCTGGTTTTCGCGGCGAAGGCGACGTGAAGCCCGGGCCCCGGCGAGAAACCGGATCCCCCGGACATGCCGATCCAGAATGTCGGGCGGTCGTGACCGTAGCCGATAGCGCCCGGAAACTCCTTCAGTCGCCGCATGTCGAGAGCCTCCAGAACGGCGTCGTAGAACGCGGCGCCGGCCCCGAGGTCGGTCACGCCGATGGACACGTGGTCGATCATGTCGTTCTCCCGCCTTGGGCGGGCGGTGGCCGTCGCGCCGGCCCGGCGCCGACCGCGCCGTCGAGCTCCATCCACGCCGGCACATGGGCCACGATCCCGGCGCCGCCGGCCATCAACGGCAAGCCCCGTTCCCGCGCCGACTTCAGGGACTCGATCCGAAGCAGGGCGAGGCCTCCGCCGCCCGCGCTCGACCGCATTTCGCCAACCTCCTTGCCGTCGAGCGTGATCTTCGTACCGATGCCGGGCAGGGTCTTGTCCGCCGTGACGGGGAACAACCGCTTGCGAATCGTGGCGCGATAGCGGGTGCGCGCCGTCAGTTCCTGGCCGACATAGCAGCCCTTGTCGTAATCGATGGCGTTGAGGGCATCGAGATTGCACTCCAGGGGAAAGGACTTCCCGACGAGGATGTCCCGGCTGCCGTCGGGGACCCCGAGGGACAGGCGCAGCTCGTCGTACGCGCCGCTCCCGGTTCGCGCGAAGCCGGACTCCTCGAGCGATCGTGCGGTCGCCGAGGCGGCGCCGACGGCCCGAACGCCGAGTGCGGCGAGACGCGGATCGACGAAGGCGACGCCGTCCGCCCGCGCGGCCGTCGCCCCCGTCTCCGGTTCGAGGCCGAGGGCCGGTGCGGCCCCGTCGCCGAAGGCCGCGAACACGGCCCAGTCCGACGCCGCCCGCTCCAGCGTCACGGCGGCGCGAAGCCGGTACATGCCGAGCCGCCGTTCCAAATCGTCGAGGCGCCCGGCTTCCGTATCGAGGAGATAGACGCCGTCGCGCGCTGGATGCGCCGCAACGAAGAAGTCGTGCAGGAACTTGCCCTGCGGAGTCAGCAGCGTTCCGTAGACGGTCCGGTCCGGGCT
Organism: uncultured Alphaproteobacteria bacterium; assembly: GCA_958295725.1. GTDB lineage: Bacteria > Pseudomonadota > Alphaproteobacteria > UBA2966 > UBA2966 > UBA2966. The sequence continues at coordinate 881,642 of OY282368.1, forward strand.
CACGCGACCCATGTCGTTGGAGATCAGGTTCTGGAGGAACGCGCCCGCGTCCGCGCCCGAAACCGCGAGCAGGCCGCGCGTGTCCAGGAAGGTGAAGTTCCTCTCGGTCATGTCGGAAGCGATCTCGATTTACATGCGTTTTCGTACCGGTAGAGTTATGCGAGGCTCGCCCGTCCGGCAAGGGCGCCGTTGACGAACACTTGCCCATGAAAGTCCTTTTCATCACGTCGAACCGGCTCGGCGACGCCGTGTTGTCGACGGGGCTGCTCGACCGCCTCGTCGACCGGGAATCGGGCCCGCGCGTGACCGTCGCCTGCGGCCGTGCGCCGGCGCCCTTGTTTCGCGAGCTACCGGGCCTCGAACGCGTCCTCGTCCTCGAAAAGCGGCCCCTGGCCGGCCATTGGCTGGATCTGTGGACATGGACGGTCGGAACGGCGTGGGATCTGGTCGTCGATCTCAGGGCATCGGCCGTGAGCTGGTTGCTCCGGGCGAAATCGCGGCGGATCCTGGATACCGCCGCGTCCCGGAGCCCGACGCATCGTGCGGAGCAACTGGCCGCCGTCCTGGACCTGCCCGAACCTCCCGCGCCAAGGGTCTGGCTGGGGGAGAGGCAGCGCGTCGCGGCGTCGCGGCTGGTGCCGGACGACCGCCCGGTGCTCGCCGTGGGACCGACGGCGAACTGGGGCGGCAAGCGGTGGCGCGCCGAGCGCTTCGCCGAGGCCGCCGCCCGCCTCACCGCGCCGGGGGGAAGTCTGGCCGGCGCCCGGGTGGCCGTCTTCGGCGCGCCGGACGAGCGCCCCATGGCCACGCCGGTACTCGAGTCCGTTCCCGCCGAGCGCCGCATCGATCTCGTGGGGCGCGAAGACCTGTTGATCGTGGCGGCCTGTCTGGAGCGCGCCGACCTCTACGTCGGCAACGATTCGGGGTTGATGCACCTCGCCGCCGCCGTGGGCGCGCCGACGCTGGGCCTGTTCGGGCCGAGCCGGGAAATCCACTATGCCCCTTGGGGCGAGCGCTGCGCCGTCGTCCGCACGGCCAGGAGTTACGAGGAGATCGTCGGCGATCCGGCCTACGATTATCGCCGTCACGATACCTGGATGGACACGTTGAGCGTGGAAGCCGTGGTGAGGGCCGCGTCCGATCTGTGGGCGCGCACGCGCGACGGAGAGTAGCTATTCCGCGTGCCTCGGTTCCAGGCGCGCCTTGAGGTGCGAGAGGATCGGGTAGAGACCCGCCATCAGCGCGATCAACAGCCCCCAGGCACCCTCCCGGTAACCGTGCCGGGAGACGTAGCACTTGTAGAATCGGGTGAACATCCGCCGCAGGTTCCGGCCCAGGCCGCCGATATCGCCGGACTCCCGGAGATCCATCGCTCGCGACGTCGTGTAGCGGTCGAGCCGCGCCAGCATGTCGGAGATATCGCGGTCCACGAGATGCTTCAGCGGCGCGTTCAGCCGACGCCGGGGACCGGCGAGAACGACCTCGGGATGCACCCTCTGATCTCCCCACTTCTTGCAGCCGCGCGCGAAAAGACATGCCACGGCCGATGTGCCGAAGCCCCCCCCCCAGCCGTGGCGCACCAGCCGGTCGCCGATGTAGTTGTCGCGGGGGATCAAGAAGTACCCGCCTTCCACCTTCGCGATAGCCTCGCGGATCTCCGCCGCGAGATCCTCGCCGACGCGCTCGTCGGCGTCGACTTCCAGGATCCAGTCGCCTGAACAGGCCGCGATACCGGCATGGCGGCGAGGGCCTTCCAGGGGCCATGCTCCTTCGACGAGCGTGGCGCCGTATTCCCTGGCGATTTCCCGGGAGCCGTCGCTACAGCGGTCGAGGACGACCACGAGCTCGTCGGCGAAACCGAGGCAGGCGAGGCAGTCGCGCAACTGCCTCTCTTCGTCGTGAACGACGACCACAGCGGAGATTCTATTTCCGGAATTCATATCCCTGTACTTTCAAATACACCTGAATAAAACTTGACAAGTCGAAAATTCTATGGTATGTTATACATATTAAATTATACGAAAGGAGGTGATAATAATGAAGCGAATACAACAATGCATTACTACGGTATTAGAACTCATATATAAGGCAGTTTTAATCATATTTCTGTCGATGAGGGTATGGGAACTTCTCCCTTAAGATACTGTAGATGGCTAAGGACCTCATGTGATTCTACCTGATTCACATGGGGTCCATATCCGCGTATTTCGTTTGGAGAAGATATTATCGTGTCTGGCGGTGCGGAACATGAATCCCTTACTTTCATCGACCGGTACGGGCGTCATCCGCCCTCGCAAACCGCGCGTCGGCCTTGTGGGCCCTGATCCGGTCCTTTCCGGCATCGGAAAGCCCCAAATCCGTGATACCGAGATCGAAGTCCGTCAGCTTGCCGCCGATGGAGGCGAGCATCCCGTCCAGCAGGTCGAGGTATTCGTCGTTCGACGCGGAGACGATCAGGGGGTTCGGCATCGTTGCCCTCTATCGAGCTTCGGGACAGCGGCGGAAATTGACGTCGGGCGTTCATCCGACGATATCATGGCATGATGCGGATTCTACAGGCCATGGCGGGCGGCGAGCACGGCGGCGCGGAGACGTTCTTTCTCCGCCTGTGCAAGTCTTTCGCCCTGCGCGGCATCGAGCAGCGGGCGCTGGTGAGACCCCGCGCGGACCGTGAGGCGGCGCTACGGGACGCCGGAGTCCGCACGGCGACCACGGCGTTCAGTGGGCCGCTCGACCTTGCGTCGGCGCGCCGCTTCCGGAGCGAGATCGATACCTTCGCGCCCGACATCGTGCTGACCTGGATGAGCCGAGCGAGCCGGTTTTGCCCGCGACACCGCCGGGGTCGGACTCGATTCGTTCACGTCGGCCGCCTCGGCGGTTACTACGACCTCAAGTATTACCGGAACTGCGATCACCTCATCGGCAATACCGAGGATATCATCGACTACCTGCGGGAGCAGGGATGGCCGGAGCACCTGGCCCATTACCTGCCGAACTTCGTGACCGCGGGCCCCGCGCCGCCCGCGGATCGGGCGGAGTTGGGTCTTCCGGCCAAAGGACCACTGCTCCTGGCTCTCGGCCGGTTCCATGTCAACAAGGCTTTCGACGTCCTGCTCGCGGCATTGGCGCGGGTGCCGGAGGCCGTGCTCTGTCTGGCCGGCGCTGGCCCGCTCGAGCGGGAGCTACGCGCGCAAGCGGCCGGGCTCGGCGTCGCGGACCGCGTCGCCTTTCCCGGTTGGTGGAAGGATGTCGGGTCGTTGTTCGCCGCGGCCGACCTCTGCGTCTGTCCTTCACGCCTCGAACCCTTCGGAAACGTCGTCATCGAGGCCTGGGCCCACGGCGTTCCAGTCGTCGCGGCCGCGGCGAAAGGCCCGGCGGGGCTGATAGAGCACGGCGAGAGCGGACTGTTGGCCCCCGTGGACGACGCTGGGGCGCTGGCGGACGCCATCCGCCGCGTGCTCGGCGACCGGGACATGGCGGCGAGGCTGGCGCGCGCGGGACGGGCCGTCCACGAGGCACGATTTACCGAGTCAGCGGTGACCGGAAAGTACCTCGACCTGTTCGAGCGCCTGACGGTGGACAAGGACGCGACCTGATGTGCGGGATCGCCGGCCTCATGACCCGCGACGGCTCGGCGCCGGACGAAACCGTTCTCGAACGCCTGTCCGCGGCGCTCGCGCACCGCGGGCCGGACGGCGAAGGGCGCTACGCGGCCGGTGGCGTGGGCCTCGCTCACCGCCGCCTCGCCATCATCGATCTGGAGACCGGGAACCAGCCGCTCGGCGAGCCCGGGGGCGCTGTGCTGATCGCCAACGCAGAGATCTACAACTACATCGAACTGCGGAACGCCCTCGGGGACGTCGCGTTCGCCACGGTCTCGGACTGCGAGCCGCCGCTGCACCTGTACCGCCGCGACGGTGCCGCGTTCGACAGCCGACTGCGGGGCATGTACGCGATCGCGATCCACGATCCGGCGTCCGGCCATCTGGTGCTCTCGCGCGACCCGTTCGGCATCAAGCCGCTCTATTACGCGGAAACGAGCCGAGGCTTCGCCTTCGCATCGGAACCGCGGGCCTTGATCGCTGCCGGGCTCGTCGAACCGCGAATCGACCCGCGGGCGCGGGACGAACTTCTGGAGCTCCGATTCACGACCGGCGCCGACACGATCTTCGATGGGATCAAGCGTGTCCTGCCCGGCGAAACGCTGATCGTCGCCGACGGCCGCATCGTCGACCGCCGGCGCCGGGACGCGCTCCCCGGCGGCGACGCTCTCGCCGCCGACAATGACGAGGACGAAGCCCTCTCCCGTCTCGACGCCGCCCTCTTCGACAGTATGACATATCATCGGCGGTCCGATGTGCCCTACGGCATGTTTCTGTCCGGCGGTGTCGATTCGTCGGTCGTGCTCGCCCTGATGGCGCGCCTCGACGAACATCCCCCACTGGCCTTCACCGTGGGATTTCCGACATCATCCGTCCACGACGAGCGGGCCCACGCGCGTATGCTGGCCGCGCGCGTGGGCGCGGAGCACATCGAAATTCCCATCGAGGAAAACGATTTCTGGCAGCTGCTGCCCGAAATCGCCTCGACGATGGACGACCCCGCGGCCGACTATGCCATCCTGCCGACTTACATCCTCGGGCGGCTCGCCAGCCGGTACGTCAAGGTCGTGCTGACAGGCGAGGGCGGAGACGAGTTGTTCGCGGGCTACGGCCGCTATCGCAACGCGCGGCGACCTTGGTGGCTTGGCGGTCGGGCGATGCGTCGGCGCGGCACCTTCGACAACCTGGACGTGCTTCGCGAACCGACAGCCGGTTGGCGGAACGGAATCGTGGCGGCAGTGCGCGCGGCCAGCGACGGCCGGACGGCCCTGCAAGTCGCCCAGGCGACCGATTGCGCCGACTGGCTGCCCCATGGTCTGCTGCTGAAGGTGGATCGATGCCTCATGGCCCATGGTGTGGAGGGCCGGGTGCCGTTTCTCGATCCCGTCGTCGCCGCGGCATCCTATCCGCTGCCAGACCGTTTCAAGATACGCAAGGGCATGGGGAAATTCATGCTGCGCAGATGGCTGGAAGAACACCTGCCCGAAGCGGCGCCGTTCTCGAGGAAGCGGGGGTTCACCGTCCCGGTCCGGGAATGGCTGGCGAGCCGTGGGGAGGAGTTGGGCGCGCTCGTCGCCGCCTCGCCGGGTATCGAGGAAATATGCCATCCCGAAGGCGTCGGGCGGTTGTTCCGGGCGCGCGGAAAACGCGAGGGTTTCGCCGCCTGGACCTTGCTCTTCTACGCTCTCTGGTATCGTCGTCATATCCTGGGACAGCTTCCCGAGGGCGATACCTTCGCATACCTTTCAACTGCCCCCTGACGCGAGATTCGATCCGGCGACCGATGCGACTGGACAATTCATGACCATGGCCTGCGATCTCGTCATCCGGGGCGGAACGCTCGTCACTCCCGACGGAATCGGGCCGGGCGACGTGGGCGCGCGGAACGGTCGCATCGTCGCGGTCGGCGATCTTTCCCGGACGGACGGGGGCGAGATCATCGACGCGACCGGTCTCCATGTTCTCCCCGGCATCATCGACACGCAGGTCCATTTCCGCGAGCCCGGCAACGAGCACAAGGAGGACCTCGAAAGCGGCACCCGCGCCGCTGTCATGGGCGGGGTCACGGCCGTGTTCGAGATGCCCAACACCGACCCGCCGACCGCCACGCCGGAGGCCCTGGCCGACAAGCTGGACCGGGCTGGGGGACGGGCCTGGTCGGACTACGCATTCTACACTGGCGCCACGCCGGAGAACGCGAGATCTCTCGGCGAGCTCGAGGCCCTCCCGGGATGCTGCGGCATCAAGATCTTCATGGGTTCCTCGACGGGCAACCTGCTCGTGCCCGACGACGCCTCGCTGCGGCGCGTGCTGGAGAACTGCCGGCGCCGCGTCGCGGTCCACGCCGAGGACGAAGAGCGGCTAAGGGACCGGGAGCGCATCGCGTCCGCGGCGGCGCACCCCCGGGCACATCCCGAATGGCGCGACGTCGAGACGGCGTTCGGCGCCACGCGGCGGCTGATCTCGCTCGCGGAGGAGCTGCATCGCCGGGTGCACGTGCTCCACGTGACCACGGAGGAGGAAGCGGCCTGGCTCGCCGATCACAAGGATGTGGCGAGCGTCGAGGCGACGCCGCAGCATCTGACTCTCGAGGCTCCCGAATGCTACGATCGCCTGGGCGCCTTCGCGCAGATGAACCCCCCCGTCCGCGAGGCGCGCCATCGGGACGGTCTCTGGCGGGCCGTGGCGAACGGCGTGGTCGACGTCATCGGCTCGGATCACGCGCCGCATACCCGCGACGAGAAGAGCCGGACCTATCCGAACACACCGTCGGGGATGCCGGGCGTGCAGACCTTGCTGCCCGTGATGCTGAACCACGTCAACGCGGGGCGGTTGTCGCTCATGCGCCTGATCGATCTCCTTTGCCACGGGCCGAACCGGTTGTTCGGGATCGTCGGCAAGGGTCGGCTGGCGGTGGGCTACGACGCCGATTTCACGCTGGTCGACCTCTCGACGTCGCGCGAGATCACGGACGACTGGATCGTCTCCAGGTGCGGGTGGACTCCCTTCGCCGGCATGACGGTCACGGGATGGCCGGTCGGAACCATCGTCCGCGGACGGCCCGCGATGCGGGAGGGCCAGCTCGTCGACGGGCCCTCGGGCCGCGCGATGCGGTTCCACGAGGGCGCCGGGCCGTAGCCTGCCACCTCGCGGGAGGTCGCGAGACAGCGCGAGGCGTCGCGGTTGGCGCGGCGGCTTCGACCGACTACAAATGCGCGATAGCTCGGCGACGACAGCACGGGGAGTGACCGACACCATGACCGAGACCTTCAGAGCCTTGGTGGCCCGCGAGACCGACGGCGAGGTGGCATGCGGATTCGAGGATCTGACGGCGGAAGATCTGCCCGGCAACGGCGATGCCGTGATCTCGGTCGCATACTCGACGCTCAATTACAAGGACGGTCTCGCCATCGAGGGTAATCGGGGCAAGGTCATGCGGAGTTTTCCGATGGTTCCGGGCATCGATCTCGCCGGTGTCGTGGAAGATCCCGGAAACTCCGGCCTCGATCCCGGGGACGAGGTCGTTGTCACCGGCTGGGGGCTCGGCGAAACGGCCTGGGGCGGCTATTCGCGGAAGGCCAGGCTGAATTCCGACTGGTTGTTGCCGCTGCCCGAGGGCATTTCGCTGAAGCGCTCGATGGCGATCGGCACCGCCGGATTCACCGCCATGCTCTCGGTGATGGCCCTCGAGCGCATCGGCCTCGAGCCGTCGCGGGGCGAGGTCCTGGTGACCGGCGCGGCGGGCGGTGTCGGCGGCATCGCCGTCGCGATCCTCGCGAATCTGGGCTACGCCGTCGCGGCCGCGACGGGCCGCGCCGGACAGCACGACTATCTCGGCAGGCTGGGCGCCCGGAGCATCGTCGAGCGTGCGGAGCTCGAAGAGGAAGGCGGCCCCATGCGCAAGGCTCGCTGGGCTGGCGGGGTCGATACGGTCGGCAGCAGGATCCTGGCCAATACCATGGCACAAATCGCGCCCAACGGCGCGATCGCGGTCTGCGGTCTCGCCGCCGGTCCCGATCTGCCCGCCACGGTCATTCCCCTCATCCTGCGTGGCGTCTCGCTCCTCGGCATCAACTCCGTGTACGTCTCGAACGAAGAGCGCGCGACGGCGTGGGAGCGACTCGCCAGGGAGATGCCGATGGACCTGCTCGATTCCATGACCGAGGTCGCGCCGTTCGCGGACCTGCCCGGTCTGGCCGGCGAGATCCTCGCGGGTCGGGTGCGGGGCCGCACCGTTATCGACGTCAACGCCTGAAGCGGCTCAGGTCTCGATCCCGCGGGCGATGAAGAACGGGTTCTCGAACCCCTCCTTGCCGTAGAGCAGATCGTCGCCGTCGACCGTTCGGACCGAGCCTCCGGCCGCCGCCAGCACGGCGTGTCCGGCGGCCGTGTCCCACTCCATCGTGCGTCCGAAACGGGGGTAAATGTCGGCCTCGCCGGTGGCGACCAGACAGAACTTGAGAGAACTCCCCGCCGCCGTGAACTCCTTGACGGGTAACGTGTCGAGAAACCCGTCGGTGCGCGAGTCGCGGTGGGAGCGGCTGGCGACCGCCACCAGCCCGTTCTCCGACGGCGCGCGCGCCGTGATCGTTCTCGCCGGGCCACCGCCTTCCTCGACGAGGACGGCGCCGGGACCGTCGGTCGCGTACAGACGGCGCCGGGCCGGCGCGTAGACCACGCCGAGCATCGGGCGCCCGTCCTCGATCAGGGCGATATTGACGGTGAACTCACCGTTGCGGTCGATGAATTCCCGCGTTCCATCAAGCGGGTCCACGAGCCAGAACCTGCCTCCTGAAACATCGGGGACATCGCCCGCGGCCACGCGCTCCTCGGCGACGGTGGGGATGCCGGGGGCGATCTCGGCGAGCCGGGGGACGATGATACCCTCCGCGCGCTCGTCGGCAGCGGTCACCGGCGACCGGTCGTCCTTCGACCGGACGTCGAAATCCGATTCATAGACGTCCATGATGGCGGCGCCCGCGGCCAGGGCGATGTCGCGCAGCTCCCGGACGATCCCGTCCTTCAAATTCGCCTTCCCGGCCGGGAGTTGCGTCGGGCGGGGCCGCGGTCCGCCGTCACAGGGCGCCGGCCACGTTCAGGTTGGCGCCGGTGACGTAGGACGCCTCGTCGGAGAGCAGGAAGAGGATGTTGGAGGCCACTTCCCCGGGCGTCGCGGCACGGCCCATCGGTTGACGGCCCGCCAGCTTGGCCACGCGGCCGGGCTCGCCGGACCGTGCGCTCATCTCGGTGTCGATCAGGCCGGGCCGAACCGCATTGACGCGCACGCCGTCGCCCGCGACCTCCTTCGCCAAGCCGATCGTATAGGCATCGACGGCGCCCTTGGACGCGCCGTAGTGCACCCAGTAATGGGAGGCGCCCAAGGTCGCGGACATGGAGGATACGTTGACGATGGCGCCCCCGCCGCCGCCGTATTTCGGCAGCATGCGTCTCAGCGCTTCGCGGCAACACAGCATGACGCCCGCGACGTTCGTGTGCAGTACGACCAACATGTCCTCGTAGGGAATTTCGTCACCCCGGCGGCGGCCCGGCACCACGCCCGCATTGTTGACCAGCGCGGTCACGGGACCGAGGGCCCGGTCCACCTCGTTGAACAGCTGGACGACGTCCCGCTCTCGCGATACGTCGGCACCCACGGCGACCGCCTTGCCACCGCCGGAGGCGATCCTGCCGGCCACGGCTTCCGCCCTTTCGGCGTCGCTCCGGTAGTTGACGCAGACGGCATAGCCGCGCGCCGCGCCAGCGAGCGCCGTCGCTTCCCCGATTCCGCGACTCGCGCCCGTGACAACCAGCACTCCCGTCATGTCGCCCCTCGACACCGCCTCTCATCCAGACGCGAGTGGACCACCGACGGCGGAAAGGGTCAAGGCGGTCCCGCCGTCCCTGTTGCAGGGTGACACATACCGCCAACACTGCGTCCCTGAACTTGGGAGGCCGAAACCGAAGGGCGCGGTCATGAAGCGAGTCGGCCATGCCGCCGGCGAAGACTTCGCGGACAACCGTGTTCCCGGTGGAGACAACCGACCCGAGGCCGGCGCCGCGGCGCTTGTCGTCCTTGCTGGCGGGTCCGGAACATGCGAGTCTCCGGCAGGCGTTCACGGAGTCGGCGTCGGCGACGCGGGCGGAGGAGGAGACGGGGGGCGTGACGCGCCCACGCGGGAGCTGGATGATTGAACCGTATTCTCGAAGGCCTCCGCGTCGTCGAAGGTTCCGCCTTCATCGCCGCCCCGCTCGGCGGCATGACCTTGGCCCAGATGGGCGCCGACGTGATCCGCTTCGATTCCATCGGCGGCGGACTCGACTGGAACCGCTGGCCGGTCACCGACGGCGGGGTCTCGCTATACTGGGCCGGGCTGAACAAGGGCAAGCGCTCGATCGCCGTCGACCTGCGCGAGGAGGAAGGGCGGGAGCTGGTGCGTGCGCTGATCACGGCGCCCGGCGAGAACGGCGGGCTGTTCCTGACGAATTTCCCGCTCTCCGGCTGGCTCTCCCACGACCGCCTCCGGCCGGGACGCGACGACCTCATCACCCTGAACATCCTGGGCCACAACGATGGGTCGTCCGCCGTCGACTACACGGTCAACTGCGCCGTCGGATACCCCTACGCCACGGGAAACGCCCGCCGGGACGCGCCGGTCAACCACGTCTTCCCGGCCTGGGACGCGGTGTGCGGGGTCACCGCCGCTGCCGGCCTCCTCGCCGCCGAGCGCCATCGCCGCCTGACCGGAGAAGGCCAGCACGTCAGGCTGGCGCTCTCCGACGTGGCCTACGCGATGGTCGGGAATCTCGGGCACATCGCCGAGGCCCGGATCAACGGAGAGTCCCGTCCGCCCCACGGCAATGATCTCTACGGCGCCTACGGGCGCGACTTCGGGACGCGCGACGGCAGGCGCGTCATGGTCGTCGCGATAACCCGGCGGCAGTGGGCCGAGCTCGTGAAGGCCCTCGGCATCGGGGAGGAGGTGGCGCGTATCGAGGCGCTCACGAACCGGGATCTGGGCAGGGAAGGGGATCGTTTCGAGGCGCGCGACGCGATCACCGCCGCGGTCCGGCCGTGGTTCGAGGCGCGCACCCTGGCCGAGGTCGAGGCGGCCTTCGACGGCACCGGCGTCTGCTGGGGGATCTATCGGGACTTCCTGGAGATGGTGACGGACGACCCGCGATGCTCGCCGGCCAATCCCATGTTCGAGGAGCTCGAGCAGCCGGGAGTGGGGCGTTATCTCGCACCAGGCTCGCCGCTGGAGTTCGGGGCGTCTCCCCGCGCGCCCGTCAAGCCGGCGCCGCGCCTCGGCGAGCACACCGACGAGATCCTGGGCTCGATCCTGGGGCTCGGCGGCGGTACGATCGGCGATCTGCGCGATCGCGGGATCGTCGCCGGCCCGGTCGGCGGACCGACACGGGGATGAGCATGGGCGGGAACGGACACGAACGGAACGCGACCACGGGCGTCGCCGAACGGTCCTATACGGACTGGATCGGGAACACGCGGACGATCGAGGACTACATCTCGCCAACCCCGGCCCGCCTCCTGCAGATGACTCTCGACGACACGGCGGCCCCGCTCGGGAACGGCGACCCCCTGCCGCCGATCTGGCACTGGTGCTATTTCTCCGAGGCCGCGCCCCAGTCGACCCTCGGTCCGGACGGTCACGCGCCCCGCGGCGGGTTCCTGCCGCCCGTGTCTCTGCCCCGCCGTATGTTCGCCGGCGGGCGGCTGACGTTCCCCGCGCCGCTCCGCATCGGCGCGCCGGCCCGCCAGACCGCCGAGATCGCGAGCGTCGTCGAGAAGGAGGGGCGCTCGGGACGGCTGTGCTTCGTCACCGTGCGCTACGCCACGGAGCAGGACGGCGCGGTCCGGATCGAGGAGGAACGCGATTTCGTCTACCGCGAGGAGAGTTCGGCGCCGTCGGCCCCGGAACCGGTCGCGCCGCCCGACGCGCCCGAGGGGGCGTGGTCGCGCACCGTGACGCTGGACCCGGTGATGCTGTTCCGCTATTCGGCGCTGACCTTCAACGGACACCGCATCCATTACGACCGGCCCTACGTGACGGAGGTCGAGCGTTACCCCGGCCTGATCGTCCACGGCCCTCTGATCGCGACCTTGCTGCTCGAGGTCGTGCGCTTCAACCAGGAGCGGCCGGTGGCGGCCTTCTCCTTCCGGGCGCGGGCGCCGCTCTTCGACATGGCGCCGTTCCGCGTCGTCGCGACGCCGGACGCGGGCGACGATGTGGACCTGAAGGCGGAAGGACCGGACGGCGCGGTCGCCATGCGGGCCACCGCGACGCTGGGGTGAACATCACTTCTCGCGGCTTCTCGGCGCCGGGTCGCCGAGCGGGATCTCCATCAGGTCCTCGCCGAAGAACAGGTTCCCCTTGTAGACCCCGCCCATGTCGCGCAGCACCTTCTCGCGCAGGCCGGGCTCGTCCATCTGCTTCAGGACGTGGCTGACGACGAGGTTCTTCACGCCGGCGGCCTGGCCGATCTCCGCGACCTCCATGTGGCCGGCCACGCCTTTGGCGAAGGCCTTGCTGGGCTCCGTGCCCGACAGGTAGTGGGTCATGTGGACCATGACGTCGGCGTCCTTCGCGAGCTTCTTCATGGCGTTGCAGGGGCCGCAGTCGCCCGAGTACACGAACGAGCCAGCGTCGGCGTCGAGCCGGAAGCCGTAGGAGACCAAGTATGGTTGCACGTGCGGCACCGAGGTCGCGCGCACGGTCCAACCGTTCCCCTCGATCGTCTGGCCGGAGCGGATCTCGGTGACCTCCGGCCGGGGCCTCTCGCGTGCGCCCGCGCCCCCGCGCGATTCGTACACGTCGATCGAGACCCGGTGCTTGGTGCGGGCCTCGAGATCGGGGCCGAACATGCCGTTCGCGCCGATGATCGCCCGGGTCATGCGCCTGGTGTGCGGCGGGCCGTAGACCTTGATCTCCGGGATCGCCCCCGCGCCCTGGTCCCAGCGGGTCATCAGCAGGCGCGCGTAGTCGAGGCAGTGGTCGTAGTGCAGATGGCTGAAGAACACGTGGGTCACGTCGACCGCGCGCTTGCCGGCCTCCATCAGGCGGTGATGGGCCCCGGGTCCGTGGTCGAAGAGGATGAGGTCGTCGCCGACCTCGACCATATAACCGGAGCTCATGCGCTCGAGCGATGGCGTCGGCGTCCCCGTTCCGAGCAGCGTAATCTTCATTCCTCATCGCCCTCCCCACGCCAGGCGGCCCGATGTTCCGCCACTATCAGGGGCCGGGCGCGGGCGCGCAAGGTTACGCGCGAGATTCCGTCGCCGGCGGCCGACACGACGGCCGATCCGTGCCATGATGCGACCCTGCGACTCGTCGGACCACAGGGAGGACGATCATGGCCACTTACATCGTGTTGTCGAGGTTCACGCGGCAGGGTATCCGCGACATCAAGGACTCGCCCAAACGGCTCGCCGGGGCCAAGCGGCTCGCCAAGAGCCTCGGGGGCCGGATCCGTTCGTTCCACATGACGATGGGGTCTTACGACGCGGTCGCCGTGCTCGAGTTGCCGGGCGACGACGCGGCGGCGTCCTTCGCGCTCCAGATGGCGCGCGCGGGGAACGTCAGCACCGAGACGCTCAAGGCGTTCCCCGAGGCCGACTACCGGAAGATCGTCAACGGCCTGCCGAAGTAGCCGCCGCATATTCGTTCCCGCTCCGAGAGGTCGTGCCGCGCGAAAGCGACGGAGAGGCGATGAAGATGGATGATCTGTTCAGGGCGGCGGGATCGTTTCCGAGGTCGGGGCAGCGGTAATCACGTGGCCATGACGGCCTCGCCGGGGCTGGGTTGACATGCTTCGACCCGGGACATAACTACGCAGCCTGGACCGGCGCGCGGCGTCGTCACGGTGCCGAAACTCCGAAAGGCTCGATCATGGTACGACTGGCCGATGTCCCCATGCCGGAACGCGAATTCCTTGAGCGTATACCCATTCCGTATATCGAGGACGCGCCCTGCGTCGCGGGCCCTCCCTTGAAGGAGCGCCGGGTGGCGATCGTGACGACCGCCGGCCTGACCACGCGCGAGGACTCGCGATTCGCCATGGGGACGAGCGACTATCGCGTGATCCCGGCCGACGTGGAAGCCGACCGGCTGGTCATGAGCCATGCGTCCATCAATTACGACAGGAGCGGTTTCCAGCAGGACGTCAACGTGGTCTTTCCCATCGACCGGTTGCGGGAGCTCGCCGACGGCGGGGTCGTCGGATCGGTCGCCGATTTTCACTACTCGTTCATGGGCGCCACCGACGCGGTCGTCCTGGAGCCCGCCGCGGTCCGGCTCGCGGACTTTCTCAAGAAGGATGCCGTGGACGCCGTCCTCCTGACCCCCGTGTGACCGGCCTGTACGCGCGCCGGGGGCGCGCTGGCGAAGTATCTCGAACGCGAAGGCATCCCGACGGTGCACATCAGCCTGATTCGGGAACACAGCGAGAAGAACCGCACGCCCCGGACGCTCTGGGTGACCTTCGAGCTCGGCCGGCCGCTCGGCGTCCCCAACGACCCCGGTTTTCAGCGTCGCGTCGTCGAGGCGGCGTTGCGACTGCTGGAATCTTCGGACGGTCCCATACTGGCGGACTATCCCGAAGACGCGCCCCGCGGCCGCGACCGTAGCGCCGGCGAGGAGCCATGGGTCTGCCCGATCGGCCTCGTCGCTCCGTCGGATGCCTCTGGCGACGAGTCGGTGGACGCCAGGCTGTCGAGAGAGATTTCCGGGCTCGCGCCGTGGCACGATCTGGCCGTCCGCAAGACGGAACGGTCGACCGTCGGGTCGAGTGGTCTCGAAATGCCGGACGCGGCCGCGTTCGTGCTGTCTTTCCTGTCGGGCGAGGTTCCGGAAAGCCCTATCGACGGAGCCCGTGCGGACCGCGCCTTGAAATGGGCCTGCGACGACATCCGGGCCTACTACTACGAGGCGATGCTCGCCCAGCCGGGTTCGCCCACCAGTGGCGACCTCGACGCCTGGTTCTTCGGCGAGACCACGGCGGGTTCCGTGTTTTTCGATCTGCAGAAGGTTCTACTGGAACACGAGGACGAGACGTTCCGGCTCATCGGTAAGGTGTCCCTGGTCCCACGCCTGCAGCAGCACCGGTCTCCCCTGGATTGATTCGATGGTGCGACTCGGCGCGCTCTCGGAGTGGGACCGTCAGCACATCCTGAACGCCGACGTACCCTCCTTCGGGGACCGGCCGTGGGCGGTCGCGCCGCCGCCTGTGGAACGGCGCGTCGCCATCGTCACGACGGCCGGACTGCATCGGCGCGGCGACCGGCCGTTCTCGCCGGGTGCCGGCGACTACCGGATCGTTCCGGGCACGAGTACGGGCGATGGCCTCGTCATGAGCCACGTATCGGTCAATTTCGATCGAACGGGGTTTCAGGAAGATCTCAACGTCGTCTTTCCCCTCGACCGGCTTCGGGACCTGGCCGGCGACCGTCTGATCGGCTCGGTCGCCGACTATCACTACTCGTTCATGGGCGGCGGCACCCATCCCGCGTGGATGCGGGAGAGCGCCGCGACCGTGGCGGAGCTCCTCCGCGCGGACCGCGTGAACGCCGTGCTCCTCGTCCCCGTGTGACCAAGCTGCACGCGCGCCGTCGGCGCGCTCGCCCACGTGCTGGAAGGTTCGGGGATTCCGACAACGCAGATCAGCCTGGTTCGAGAGCATACGGAGGCCATTTCGCCGCCACGGGCCCTCTGGGTCGACTTCCCGCTGGGACGCCCCTTCGGTCTCCCGGGCGACGCGCCGTTCCAGCGGCGCGTGCTGCGGGCGGCGCTCGACCTGTTCGACGGGGCGGACGGGCCGCTGCTGGAGGACTACGACCGGGATCTGCCGGACCAGGCCGACATCGACGCGACCGGTTGGGCCTGTCCGGTGGGCCTTGCTCCGCCGCCGGCGTCCGAGGTCGACCTCGCCGCGGCCCTGGCGCGCGAACTCCGGGCCCTGCTGCCCTGGTACGAGCTCTCCCGCGAACGGCGCGGCCGGACCACGGTGGGCGCCGGCGCTCTCGATCCGGAGTCCGCGGTCGCGTTCGTCGGGAGCTTCCTGGGAGGTCGTCCCGACAACCCCGTCCCGGAACTACCGATCGAAGAGGTCTTCAAGCAGTGCGTGGAGGATATCAAGTCACTGTATTGCGAGGCGGCGACGGCGCGGCCGGGAGCGGCGGCCCGGGACGTCGGGCGGTGGTTGTGGAACGAGACCGCCCTGGGTCGGTCCCTCCTGGCCCTGCGCCGACAGTTCCTCGAAGGGACCCATGCCGGCCTGAAGTCGGTGGCGGAGCATTCCCTCGTTCCACGCGCGGTTCTGGAAGCGCGCGGCCTGCCGCGATCGTCGCGGCCCGACTGGCACATGCCCCAGTGACGAAGCGCGCGCCGTTTCCAGCGGCCCACGCGGCGTCTCAGTCCCATAATTTATTGAATCAGGGCACGGGGTAGACCGGACAACGGGTTTGCGGCAACATCGGGCTTCGTCGACGGGCGACTCGAATGTCGCCGTGTCGTTGACAGGGGAGGACATCATGAAATTCGTTGCGAGGAAGAGTTGGGTTGCGGCCGGCGTGGCGGGCGTCATGCTCGCGGCCGTTTCGGCCGTACCCGCCAAGGCGGAAGTTTCCACGGTAAATCTGGCCCAGCAGTTCGGGCTCCTGTACGTGCCGCTGCACGTCGTGCTCGAGCACGGGCTCGTCGAGAAGCACGCCGAGAAGATCGGCCTGCCCGTGCCTGAGATCAAGCTGTTCAAGATCAGCGGCGGCGCCAACATCAACAAGGCCCTGCTCGCCAAGACCATCGATTTCGGTGCGCATGGCATCGGTCCGGCGCTCAAGCTCTGGGGCAGGACCAAGGGCGCCTTCAAGGTGGCGAGCGGCATGGCCGACATGCCCCTGAAGCTCAACACCAACGACCCGAACGTCAAGACGGTCGAGGACTACGTCAACGTCACCGACCACAAGATCGCGACCCCGGCGGCCAAGGTGTCGATCCAGGCCGTGACCTTGCAGATGTACGCGGACAAGAAGTGGGGCGAGCCGACCAAGCTCGATCATCTGGTCGTCTCCATGAAGCACCCCATCGCACTCGCCGCCATCATGTCGGGCGGCCAGACGGTGAAGAGCCACTTCGCCACGCTGCCCTACTCCTTCCAGGAGCTGAAGAGCGGCAAGACCCACAACGTCATCACGTCCTACGATATCCTGGGCGGTCAGCACACGGTGCTGGTGATGAGCGCCAGTCAGGAATTCAAGAACGAGAATCCGAAGACCTACCAAGCGGTGACCGACGCCTACAACGAGGCCTTCGAGTGGGTGAACGCCAATCCGGAAGCCGCGGCCGATCTTTACATCAAGTATACCAAGACCAAGCTCGACCCGGCCGAGGTGAAAGCGATGCTGACGGACAAGAACGAGATCACATTCGATCCGACGCCGAAGCACACCATGAAGTACGCGAACTTCCTGCACAAGATCGGCGACATTCCCAAGGCCGATAGCTGGAAGGACTTCTACTTCGAGAACAACCACCACATGTCCGGCAGCTGAATGGCGACCGGCAGCGAACCGGCGGCGGGAACGGCGGGGACGACTCCCGCCGTTCCCGCCGCGCCCGTCCTCGACGTCGACGGTGTCACGCTCCAATACAAGACCAAGGAGCACCTGATCACCGCGACCTACCGGGTCGGTTTCCAGACGTATCCAGCGGACCGCTTCGTCATCCTCGGTCCGTCCGGCTGCGGCAAATCGACCCTGCTCAAGGGGATCGCGGGCTACCTGCATCCCGTCGAGGGCGAGATGCGTCTCAAGGGGAACGCGATCCGTGATCCGGGGCCCGACCGTTGCATGGTCTTCCAGGAGTTCGACCAGCTCCTGCCCTGGAAGACGGTCATGGGCAACATCACCTTCGCGCTCCTCAACGGCGGCAAGTGCAAGTCTCAGGACGAGGCGAGGGAGATCGCTCACGAGTACATCCGCAAGGTGAAGCTCGAGCGTTTCGAGGACACCTATCCCCACATGCTGTCCGGCGGCATGAAGCAACGCGTCGCCATCGCTCGCGCCATGTCCATGGAACCCGATATCCTGCTGATGGACGAGCCGTTCGCGGCGCTCGATGCGCTGACCCGCCGCCAGATGCAGGAGGAGCTTCTGCAGTTGTGGGACGACACGCGGTTCACCGTGATTTTCGTCACTCACTCGATCGAGGAGGCCGTCATCGTCGGCAGCCGCATCCTGATCATGTCGCCGCATCCCGGGCAGGTGAAGGCCGAGCTCAACGCCCACCTGCACACCCACGACGATGTCGGCGGCGAGGGCTTCATGGCCCTGCAGAACCGTATCCACGGCATGATCTTCGCCGACAGGGTGCTGGAGGAGGAGACCCAGCCCCAGCATGCCTGAACGCGTGATCCAGCCATACGTCCGGGAGGAACTGGACGGCCGGGACATCGGCGAAGCGGTGGTCGGCGACGTTGAACGGCGGTTGTCCGTCTGGGAACGCGTCTCGAACATCGACGCGGTGCGCAAGCTCAGCGTCCTCGTGACGCTGGTCGTGGCGTGGGAGCTCTACACCCGGATCAGCGACATCAACGAACTCATGTTCCCGACGTTCTCCTCCACGGGGACGGCTCTCTACAACGCGCTGGTCAACGAAGGCCTGCTGATCAACGTCTGGAACTCGCTCAGTCTGCTGCTGACGGGCTACGGCATCGGCGTCGGTATCGCCGCCATGCTCGTCGTCTTCGGCGTGTGGACGCGCTTCGGCAGCGACCTGCTGACGACGCTCACGGCCATGCTCAACCCGCTGCCTGCCATCGCGCTGCTGCCGATGGCCATGCTGTGGTTCGGTCTCGGTCCGGCGGCCATCGTCTTCACGCTGCTCCACTCCATCATCTGGCCGGTGGCGCTCAACACCCATTCCGGGTTCATGGGCGTCAGCGAGACCCAGCGCATGGTCGGCCGCAACTACGGTCTCCGGGGCCTGTCCTACATCTACAAGATCCTCATCCCGGCGGCCTTTCCGTCGATCCTGACGGGACTGCGCATCGGCTGGGCCTTCGCCTGGCGTACGCTGATCGCGGCCGAGCTGGTGTTCGGCGGCCAGGTGGCGGACACGTCGGGCCAGCTCGGTGCCGAGGGATCCAGCGCCGGCGGGCTCGGTTGGATCATCTTCCAGAACCAGATGGAGAACCAGACGCCTTACGTGTTCGCCGGCCTGTTCGCCGTGATCCTGGTGGGGATCATCATCGAGAACGGCGTGTTCCGTAACGTCGAGGATCGAACGATCCGCCGCTGGGGGATGCAGATCGGATGACGGACACGACGACAGAGACCCACGTCCGGCCGGAGTTCGTCGTCGAACGGCTCGAGGCGGCCCGGGACGTCGACGTCGAGCGGCGCCTGTCTCTGTTCGAGCGAATCTCGAACGTCAACGCGGTCCGCAAGCTCACCATACTCCTGGGCCTCGTCGTGCTGTGGGAGGGCTACACCTGGATCGGGAAAGTCGAGCCCCTGCTGTTCCCGAGCTTCTCCGCGAGCGCCTCGGTCCTGTGGGAGACCCTGTTGAGCGGCCTGATGCTGGAGAAGGTCTGGATCACCGTCTATGTGCTGGTGCTCGGTTACGCGGCGGGTCTGTTTCTCGCGGCGGCACTGCTGACCTTCGCGGTGATGACGCGAATCGGCAGCGACTTCCTCAGCACCATGACGGCCATGTTCCAGCCACTTCCGGCAATTTCCCTGCTGCCGCTGGCGATGTTGTGGTTCGGCCTCGGGGTGCCGAGTCTGGTCTTCGTCACCATCCACTCGGTGCTCTGGGCCGTCGCGCTGAGCACCCACACCGGCTTCATGTCGGTCAGCGAGACGTTGCGCATGGTGGGCCGCAACTACGGCCTGCGCGGGATTCCTTACGTCTTCATGATCCTCGTGCCAGCGGCCTTTGCCGCCATCCTCACGGGAATGAAGGTAGGGTGGGCCTTCGCTTGGCGGACGTTGATCGGCGCCGAGCTCGTGTTCGGCGCGGCGTCCGGCGAGGGCGGGCTGGGCTGGATGATCTTCGAGAGAGGCGACAACCTCGAAACGCCTTACGTCTTCGCGGCCCTCTTCACGGTCATCGTCATCGGCCTCATCGTCGAGAACCTGATCTTCCGTAACGTCGAGATCGGCACCGTGCAGAAGTGGGGCATGCAGCGCTAGGAGTCTGTCCGGGTAATGGAGGCATGTGCGCTGTGGGGAATCCCTTCGTGAGCAGATGATCCCGTCCTCGCGGGTGAAATCGTCGCGCCGGCGGTCCACGTCGACAAACAGGCGGGAGTAGGGGGCCGCGGCGACGATCGCGCCTTGTCCGGGTCGGGATATCTGACGATGGGAAATCCGGGGCGGGACATGGGCCGCGAGCGCATCGCGATTCAGGATGGCCCGTCGCGAGAGGGTTTTACGGCTCCAATCGCGGCCCTTGCCGGACGGGGCGCGCGTTTGGCATGGTTTCGGGAAATCCAATCCGAACCTGGAGGCCCGCGATGTCGAACTCCAATGCCGTCGAGAACGTTTCCGGCCACTGCCTTTGCGGCGGTGTCCGCTACGAGGCCGCCGCCGTCCGGCGCCAACTCGTTCAGTGCCATTGCGAGATGTGCCGCCGCGCCGTCGGCGGCGTCTGGCAGGCGACCCAGGCGCTGCGCGAGGATCTGGCCATCAAGGACGACGGTTGCCTCGCCTGGTACCGGTCGTCCGGGAAGGCGCGGCGCGGATTCTGCGACAAGTGCGGCGCCAGCCTGTTCTTCGATCACGACGACCGCCCCACCATGGGGATCGCGGCGGGCACGATCGACCAGCCGTCGGGGCTGGAGTTGGCCGCGAACATCCATATCGACGACGCGGCGGACTACGAGGTCATTTCCGATGACGTACCGGACTTCCGCGACGGACAACACGGCATCGCCTATCCGTGACGGGAGGCTGGATCGCGACTACGGCCGCATGCACGTATCGCTTCTTTCCGGGAGTAGCCTCGACTCGGACATGTCGGATCGGGGAACGTCGACAAATAGCGCAGCCTACGGAAGCAGTTTGATGACGGCAACGATCAAGCTGCCGACGGCGATGACTAAACCGCCGAGGCGAAGCATCAACTTGTCTACGATAGCGTCGATCTTCGCTTCGAGGCGGGCGATGTCGGCCTTAAGGCGGTGGCGCTCATGGGCGTATGATGGGCGGTGGCGACGGTCGGGTCAATCCCGCATGTTCCCGTTCGCAATGTGGGAATCAATGTCGGGACCACCCAGACGCCGTTGCTAAATAAGGGGAAAAACAATAGGTTGCGATGACGGTTCGACTCCCCATCGGCACAGGTCAAGACAATCCGCGCATGTTGGACCAGCGCATGGGGCAGGGAGCATGCGCGGGCGAGGCCGAGGAGTTGGGACTTCACGGCGTCATTGAAAACGATGGGCTCGATCGGGCGCCAATTATTTCCGGGACGCAACACTAGTGCCCTGACGCCGAAATATGTTTCGTTATCAGCAGAGAAAATCTGTGTCGTCAAGTTCTATCGGTATCAAGAAATTCAGTCGCCCGACAGAATCATATTTATGTGATGGACTTCAGATTCGGCACACTAGGAGCGTTCATGTAAACAATACAAACCATGAGATGCTGTAAAACGTGCGAGAAGATGACTTCTCATATCGAACATCGAATCTCGCATGTGCTGCATTTGCTTCTATCCGTGTTCACCTCCGGAATTTGGTTGGTGGTCTGGCTGATCTTGGCGCTCAAGAAACGACCCATCCAGTGCACTGCGTGCGGCGGGGAGTGGGGCGACGACAGCGGTGGTTCTGTCGAGCAGCCGGGGTTTTGGGCTGGCCGTCCATGGTCGGACAGCCCTTGAAACCGGCAAGCCCCGCCGGCCCCGAACCGGCTGGTCGAAAACGAGAGGCCACCGGCGATTGATTCGCCGCCACCGCTGCTCCATAAGGAGATGGCGGATCGAACACGGGACGAGGGAGGCACATCGATGCGGCTCGCTGGAAAGATCGCCATCGTCACCGGCGCGGCAAGCGGTATGGGGGCGGAGAAGGCCAGACTGTTCGCGCGCGAGGGCGCGACGGTGATCGCCACCGACGTGACCGAGGACATGGGCCGGGAGGTGGCCGACGGAATCGCAAGCAGTGGCGGCAAGGCCGTCTTCGAACGTCACGACGTGGCCTCGGAAGACGACTGGAACGCCGTCGTGTCCCGAACGGTGGAGCGTGAGGGCCGGATCGACGTTCTCGTCAACAACGCGGGGTTCACCGGCAGTTCCACCGAGGACTCCATGGACCTCGGCGCCTTCGACACACTCATGGACGTGAACTTGCGCGGTGTCTTTCTCGGCATGAGGGCCGTCATCCCCGTCATGCGCGGGAACGGCGGCGGCTCCATCGTGAACATCTCGTCCATCTCCGGGAACATCGGGCAGGACATCGTGCATATCGGCTACAACGCGACCAAGGGCGGCGTGCGCGCCATCACCAAGGCCGGGGCCGTGCAGAACGGCAAGTACGGCATCCGGGTCAACAGCGTGCATCCCGGCATCATGCCGCCCATGCGCACCGTGAAGCTCACGGCCCACCCGGCCCTGCGGGAACGGTGGATGGCCCAGATACCGATGGGCCGCCCCGGAGAGCCCGTCGAGGTGGCGAACGCCGTTCTGTTTCTCGCCTCCGACGAGGCGTCGTACATCACCGGGGCCGAGCTCTACGTCGACGGTGGGTATCTGGCCGGTTGACCAGGACCTCGCGCGCGGCAGGTCTCCGCGTTCTCGTGTCTCTGTGGCGACGCCCCACCCCGGCACTTACGTCTTTCGCGTCTTCGCCATCAGGGCGAGGAACTTTTCGTGTTCCTCCGCCTCCATGTGGAAGGTGTTCTCCTCGGGCGGATACGCGCCGGCGACCGACTCGTCGCGATAGCGGCGCATGGCTTCCTCCATGAGGCGGCCCATGTCGGCGAAGGCGCTCCGGTTCTTTTGGGGATCGGGAAGGCGTTGTAGCCCACCGCGTCGCCGCTCGATCCCGCCAGGCGGGCGCATCGGAGCGCCGGTCCTTGGACTCTCCTGGTTCTGCTGTTTCGGTAGTAAAAGGGCTCGACTCTCCGCCGACCGGCGGTCTCAATCGTCGTCCCAGAACGAATCGTCGTCGTCATAATCGTCGTCGTCGTCGAACTCGTACTCGAGCTCTCGCTCGACGAAGACCTTGATGTCGCCGCCTTCGACCTCGAGGTCGTACATCAGCAGGGGTTTCCCGGTCTCCGCTCCGGGCTCGTTGGTCGCGAGGTCCCATTGCCAGAGGTGCTTGGTGCAGGTGAGTACCCTGCCGTCGCAGATCCCCGATTGCTCGAGCGGTTCCTCCATGTGCGGGCACAAGGGAGGGATCGCCCTGAAGTCGCCGCCGTGGTTGACGACGAGGATGGGGACGCCGTCGACGTCGAACAGCTTGAGGCTGTTCTCGGCGACGTCGCCGGTCGCGCAGATCCGTTTCCACGTCATGACTACGGCTTCATGGGAATAGCTACGGGAAGGCGAGGGCGCTAAAGGGGCCAGTGGGTTCCCTTGTCGAGGCGCCGCGTCTCGAGACGGACCTCGCGCGAAACGAACCGGGCCGCGTTGTCCTCGATCGCGAAGTCGTCCAGGTAACGCCCGACCGCGAACAGGTGGTTCGCGCCGGCGTCGATGTGCGAGTTCACGCCGTCGAGCATGTTCTGGTAGATCACGAACGAGGTCACGGCCTTGGCCGATCCGTCGTCGTCGCCGACGTCGACGGTATAGACGACCGCGTGGCGCTTGAGCGGCGAGTGGTCGGTATTGTGTTTCGGCAGCAGCTCGCACATCTGTGCGACCTGTTCGCGGTCCCCGTCGAGATAGAGCACGTCCCTGCGGATCTCGGGGCTGTAGGCCGTGATCTTGTAGTAGAACTCCGCGTCGCACAGATCGAGCCAGTCCGACCAACGTTCGTCGTCCAGCAGCAGGCAGGCGCGGTAGACCGTATCCCTCACCGCCTCGACGGCGGCGACATGGTTGGCCCCGCGGCTCGTCCTGGCCATCGGCGGACCGCGCGGCTACTCGGCCGCCATGGCGGGACGGTTGGTCGGGTTGTGCAGCGGCCTGCCCATCCAGCGGGACCATTCGTCGTAATAGTGGCGCATCCCGATCTCGTCGTGGATGGTCTCGTTCTCGTGGCGTCCGTGCAGGATGCGTCGAGGCTCCGTCCCGGGGCGCATGGTCACGCCCTGGCCCGTGATGCTGAGCAGGTCCTCGTGCAGGTTGCGGCCCATCGGACCCCAGATGGTGTTGTGGTGCCGGATGCGCGTGAGACGCTCCTCCTCCGTGTCCTTCTTGAGGCCCAGGCCGCGGAACTCGATCATCACTTCGTCGGCGGACAACGGCGTCATCAGGTCGACGCGGAGCGCCGAGCCGCGAAGGTTGTAGTTGATGCCCGGGAAGATATCGATCATGTACCAGTTGTTCGGCGGCAGGGTCGGGAAGCTCAGCGCCTCGCGGGACTCGAACCCCTCGTACTGGTCGTATCGCACCTCGAACGAGCCGACGACGACGTGCCCGTTGTCGAAGGTCATGTTCTTGCGGGCGAAATAGGCGTCGTTGAAGCCCGTCACGCGGTTATGGTAGTGCACGAAGTCGTGATAGAACTCGCTGTTGGTGTCGTGCCACAGCTTGTAGTTCGAGGGAATGATCGCCTTGTGGTAGTGGAAGATCTCCAGGGGCTCGGCCTCGATGGGATCGAGAATGCAGTCGAGCGCGCTGCCTACCCATTCCCGGACGCTATGCTCGATGTGGTCGTCGAGCGTCACCCACACCATGCCCCCGAAGGCCACCTCGCAGCGCAGGCGCCTGAGCCCCACGTCCTTGGGCGATAGCCGGTCCTGATAGCCTTCCTCGCCGCGCGAGATGTGCACGCAGCGGCCCTTCATGTCGAACTGCCAGGCATGGAACATGCAGGTCATGTTCCTCGGATTGCCGGAGGGCGTACCGTCCTTGAAGCTGCCGGAGGGCCGGCGTTCGATCAGGTTGGCGCGATGCGGGCAGACGTTGAGGAAGGCCCGGATCCTGTCGTCCGCGTCACGGCAGACGATGACCGGCTCCCGCGCGATCGACACGGTGCGGAAGTCGTAGGGCTCGGGAAGTTCGGATTCGTGGCAGACCGGAATCCAAACCTTCTTCCAGATCTTTTCCAGCTCTTCCTCGAAGATCTCCGTGTCGCTGTAGATCCGGCTGTCGGCCCACTCGATCCGATTCGGATCGGGTGGCGTGTTCCATTGCTTCGCGTTTCGAGCCATGGGACCCTCCTATTCCCGACGGGCGATCCGGCCCGTTCCGGCGACGTTCGCGGGCCCCGCGGTCACTGCTGTCCGAACGAGCCCGCCTCGCCCGCGCCCGTTCCCTTCACCCCGGCGCCCTGGACGCCCAGCTCCACGAGATAGGTGGAAAGCTCGGGGATCAAGGCGATGAATACCCACGCTATGAGCAGGGCGAACAGGTACGGCACCACGAATTTCAATAATCGGAAGTACGGGATGCCGGTGATGCCGCTCGCCACGTAGAGGTTGAGCCCGTAAGGCGGCGTGATGAAGCCGATGGCGTCGCCGACCAGGAATATGACCGCGAAGTGGATCGGGTCGACGCCGATCCCCGCCGCGATCGGCGCCAGGATCGGCGCCAGGATGATCGTGTTGGGGACGCTCTCCAGGAAGGTTCCGGCGGCGAGCACGAAGAACATGCAAGCGAACAGCACCGGGTAGTAGCCGCCAAGTCCGCCGATCATCTCGGACACGAAGTCCCGTGCGCCCAGCAGCGATAGCACCTGTTGCATGACGATCGAGATGGCGATCAGGGGCGCGAGCAGGCCGGTGATCTGTCCGGACCGCATGATGACCGCGGGCAGGTTCTTCCACTTCAACAGCCGCGTGATGAAGAGACCGGAGAACAGGCAGTAGCCGGCGGTGATCCCGGCCGCCTCGGTCGGCGAGAAGGTCCCGGAATAGATGCCGAAGATGATGATGAAGATGGCGATGAAGCCGAGATAGGCGCCCACCGTATCGCGCGCGATACGCCTGATGTCGAAGGCGATGAGCTGCCCCCACTTTTTATAGGTGCAGACACCCCAGCACGCGGCCATCATGGCGACGACCATCAGGAGGCCGGGCAGCAGGCCTCCGATGAACAGGTCGCTGATCGACAGGTGCATCAGGAAGCCGTAGATGATGAACACGATGCTGGGCGGGATGATGATGCCCACGGTGCCGCCCGCCGCGGAGGTCGCGGCGGCGAAGTTCTCGTTGTAGCCGCCCTTCTTGAGCTCGGGGTACATGATCGACCCGATCGCCGCCGTGGTGGCCGAGTTCGATCCCGAGATGGCGGCGAACAGGCCGCAGGCGCCGATGGTGGCCATCGCCAGGCTGCCGCGCAGCCAGCCGAGCGCCGAGTAGGCGAAGTCGGTCAGTTTCTTGGCGATGCCCGAGGCGTTGATGAAGTCGCCGGTCAGGATGAACAGGGGCAGGGCGAGCAGGCCGTAGAAGTTGACTCCCTCGAACAGCGTGACGCCGATGTTCGAGAGCGTGAAGTCGATGACCAGGCTGATGCCGGCCGTCCACAGGCCGATGATCAGGATGATGGGCACGCCGAGCACGAACAGCACCATGATGGCCAGCGTGACGAGGGTGACGAGCAATCCGTCCATGATTGTGGCCCTCCCTCAGTCGCCCAGTATGGAGTGGACGATCTGGAACGGCTCCTTGCGCCTGAACTGCTGGTAGTCCTGCCAGAGGTTTTCCAACGTGCGGTAGATGATCAGCGCCCACGCGATTGGCGTGATGGAGTAGAACCACCACTGCATGATGTCGTCGGTGCCCTGCACGATGGCGAAGTTCATATGCACGATCTGGACCTGCTCGATGGTGAAGTAGACCACGATCAGCGAGAACCCGATCCAGCAGACCGCGTCGAGGATCAGGCACATGAATTGGGCGTTGTAGGACATCCGGAGCCGCAGCTCGTCGAAGGTCAGATGGGTGCGGATCTTGACGTTGTAGGCGCAACCGAGCCACGTCACCCAAAGAAAGAGGTACACCGGCACCGAGGTGCTCCAGGGCGCCTGAAGCGAGAACACGAAGCGACGGATGACCTCGACGAAAATTATCCCGCCCATGGTCATGTAGGCCGCGAGGATCACCCACTTCTCCAGGTTCTCGTCGATCCAGCGCAACGCCGCAAGCAACAAGGCCATCGTCAACTCCAGCCGATCGAGGCGGGACCGCGCCGGTCCGCCATGGACTCCTGTCGGGAACGAGGGCGCGGGGACGAAGGCCCCCGCGCCCCGAACGAACGGACTAACCCTTCCACCAACGCCGGGGTTCGACGTGCTCGGCGAGCATCGTCTCCGGGATTTCGCGGGCGAGGTTGTAGACCTCGGTGTAGGTATCGAGGCCCTGCGCCCACTTGTTGATGCGGTCGCGCCACTTCTCCCACGGTCCGGGCACGAACTCCGGCGAGCACAGCTCCTGGCACTTCTTCTTCTCCTCGGCCGAGAAGGGCACGAAGCGCACGTTGTGCTGCGAGTAGTGCGTGTTGTCGTGTTGCGGCGTCGAGGCGCCGACCACGTTGACCAGCGACGCTTCGTGAGCGTGCTGGACCATGACCTGCGAGGTGTACGCCGACTCCATCACGGCGTCCTGCAGATCGGGCGACAAGGACTCGTAGGTCTGGATCCGCATGCCCGAGAGATGGTTGCCGGAGAAGAACTCCAAGCCGACGTCCTGCGATACCACGGGACCCATGTTGGCGAAGGCGACCGCCGAGGACCACGTCTCGGCACCGTCCACGAGGCCCTGCTTGAGGCCGTCGAGCGTCTCTTCCCAGGCGATGGGAACCGGGTTGAGGTTCATCAGCTGCATGGCGATGCGGCCCAGCTGGGTGCCCGTCACGCGGTTCTTGGTGCCGAACAGGTCCTCGATCTTGGTGATGTTGTCGGCGTCCTCGTACTTGAGACCCATCATCATGTTGCGCAGCTCGGCATGGGTGTGCAGGCACACGATGCCGTGAATGCGCCGCATGGGCTCGCGAAGGAGCTGCTCGCTCCTGGGATGATAGAAGAAGTAGTACTGGGATGCCCGCGTCGGGAACACGTAGGCGTAATCGAGGACATTGAGGTACGGCGCGGAGCCGGCGGCGTTCTGGGTCGACGACGAGTAGATGTCGATGATCCCCTGCTGGGCCTTCTTGATGCAGTCGAGCTGGCCGCAGATCTGACCGCTGCCGATGAACTCGATGCGGATCTCGCCGTCGGTGCGCTCCTCGATGTCCTGGGACCAGAACAGCTCGCCCGAGCGCTGGATCAGGAGACGCTCCGCGCTGAGGCCGTCGGGGCCGAACTTGAGGGTGTGTTTCGCCTCCTTCTTGAAACGCTTCTCGTAGGTGGATTCGGCCGCGCTGGCGAGCTTCGGCAGCGTGATGGCGCCCGTGGCCACGGACGCCGCGCCGAGCAGCGTCGACGTCATGCCGAAGCGGCCGGCCACGCGCATGAAGTCACGCCGGTTCACCTGAAGCCGGCTGAGAGCACTCTTGAAACCGTCTTGCATGTTTATGCCTCCCTTTCCCCTTCGTTATCGTTGCGACGCGCCGTCCGAACGGAAGAATCGATCGGATATCCCACCCTGAACCGCGGGGAGTCGTTCACCACGCGTCCGCCGGTCATTGGACCGAACTACATCCTATCCATTCCGGCCGTCCGCGCAACCTGATTCGCGGGCCGATTCGCCGTTCCGCGCCAGTGCCGTCGGCGGGCGCGGCTCCACGACGCAGGATCGGCGGTCCATCGAATCGGACAACGGCCAAGTCAACCCCCATCGTCGGACACGTCTGCCCCGCGCATCGCGGTATGGAGCCGTCTGATTTCCTCCAAGGCGCCTTCCGCGCGTTTCAGGTTGACCTCGAAATTCGTTCCAATGCAGCCGCGCTGCGCCTCGATACCGAGCGCACCTGCCGTTTCCCGCATCGCCTCCGACACTACCTGGACGACCGCGGCGCCAATCCACAATGTGTCTTCCAGATCCTGATGGGAAACCAATGACTGCTCCCCTGATGTGAAGCGCAGGACAATCGTTAGTGACCGTTGGGAGACATCGAAAGACGCCGTGTGGCCGACTTGCCGGATACCAGAGAAGGCATTAGGAAAATTTTCCCTCGTTTCAGCTATATTCCGCCTTATCAAACCGAGCTGATCACGCAGACCTTCGTCTTCCAGGGTCGCCAACAAAGAGTCCCACGCCACGTCGTCGAGTGCCGTCATCTCCGTAACAAGACGATCACCCTCCGAAGAGACATTAGAATAATTCTCGGTCTCCAAGGCGGCGACGACATTCGCTATGTCTTTCTTGGCTCTGATCAAACGTTCCGCACTCAGGGTCATACCGCCTCCCGACCCTCCGCGGCATTCACCACACCCTTGTGGGCGACGGGAAGGGACATCGAGCTAACCAAAGAAAAATTCATTTTCTTTTTGACGTTCAACACCTCTGTGACCTCTGAACAAGAAATGATCCAGGCAGGTGTAGCCTCTAGGGATATCAACTTTCGGAAATGAGTTTCTAATGATCGCATAGATATATTCTTCAGATTTTTATTTTCCAGATACATCTCGTCCCGAGTATTTTTTGGCTCCATGGTGACACGGGACATAACATCCATGTATGTCCGACACTTGTCCATACCGATCCCGAACGGAGGGTTGTATTGGTTTGATAACTCCTTCAAAGACGTAACAGAAGGATCGACCATAGATCCGAACACCTTGCGACGTGACATCGCCGCTAACGCGATATGCCGTTCTACTCTCTCATAGAGGTCATTCTCCTGCGTGTCCAGTTCACGCGCAAATCGAATGAGTAGTCTGCGATGAAGATCAAACTCCCTGTCTTGCCGCGCCCCCGCCAACTGGCGAATGGCAAGGTCGTCCTGGCGACGAGGACCGCACCTGCGCAAGATGAGAAGCGCCGCCCTGCCGCGTTCCGAGAGGCGGTGATTGGAACGTGCCGCTTCCCCTAACGCCTTGTCAAACACTGTTCGCGCCTCATCGGCCAATCTCGCCTTGAGCTTCGCGAAGCTCTCGGATGTAGAGACGCTTATCCAGCACTCCGCGCCGTCGAGACTTGAGAAAGACATCTCCGCGTTGTCGAGTTGGATACCCGCAACAACCGCCTCTTCAACGAATCCTGCGCCGACGACGATAACCCCCTCTCCCGAAACTATCGATTGCTTCGTGTCTGACAAAAGTGTCCCGAGTTCGTCTGCCTCGTCCGGATCCGCAACGACCAAGGCTTTCGAGTCGTTTCGCCAATCGAGCTTGCGAGCGATGTAGAGGGTGGAGTCGCCTTCGAACGAAAGCACGGGTTGGCAGAAGCGCAGTCGATCATCGACATCGGATGCCGCCACGTCGAACCCACGCAATACCGCTCGGCCAGGATCGTCAAACATAAGCAACCTTCTTCGTAAGCCAATCTTCTACCGCTCGCGTGGCGGACACGCCCTGATCGGGTACGATGACGTGATTCCCGATCCATTGGTTGATCTGTCGGCTTTCATTATCCGTCAGCGGACTGCTGTGCCACAGCCAATCAAGATAGTCGTCGCGATCGTCCTCGGTCATGTAGACCGACAGCAGATCAAGACAACCGGCGGCTAAGTCGTGGGGGACACGGACCTCCCATGTCCAGGCTCGCTTATCGTTCCGACTTCCTTTGACGACAGTGATCCCCGGGTCCGGCGGCTCGTTTCCGGGTTCCGGCACGTTGCCCTCAAGATAGTTGGAGACCGTGACATGGTAGGTTTGAATGTATTTCTCGAACCTTGATCTCCAATCCGTAAGCGGCGCATCGCGGCACGCAAAAAACGCGCGTCGTCCGGCGTCATTGAGTTCTGGATCGGTTGCGATCTTATTCCACCACAAGCCACCGCTGTCGAATGGTGTGGCGCCCCTTGCATCCGCCGGCCACTTGGCATCTTCAACCTCGCTCAGAACCAACACCACGAGACCGAAGTCCTCCCCAGCGCGCAGGACGTAGAAGTAATAGGGCTTACCATCTATGCCGAGCTCGCGCTCCGCTATCTTCGTTTTCTTCGACGCTGTGGGTATGGGCCATTCTCCTTGGATCGCATTGGTCACCAGTGCGCACCAGTCCCCGCCGCCTTGAATATGGCTTTGGCGCAACCCTCGAATCAGCAGACTTTCCATGAACCCGATTATACACTCTTGAAGTCCCGTAGCAAAATCTCCGTGCGGAGCGCGGGGGTTGGCTTATGGGGCGTCGTCGTCGTTCGACAGGGCACGGCGCCGGCCTTTTCGCCGGCTGTGGGAGGGGGGTGGCGCCGAAGCGGTTCGCCGTTCCGCGCCGGCCGCCGTCGATCACGCCACCGTGACGACCTCCGGCACGATCCCGTCGAAGTGCTTGCGCTGGAAGTTCAGCTCCGTCTGCGGCTGGACGCGGCCGTTCTCGTCGGTCGCCCGCGCCATGATGCCGTACTCCCCGGCCTCCCGCGCGTCCCAGACGTAAGACCAGCGGCGCCACAGCCACTTGTCGCCGGACTCCTCGACGTAGGCGTCGTTCCAGGTCTCGCCGCCGTCGGTGCTGACCTCGACGCGGACGACCGCGCCCTCGCCGCTCCACGCCATGCCGCGGACGACGTGCTCGCCGACGGGCAGGGGACCGTCGTCGTCGCGCGGATATTTGATCAGGGTCTTCACGCCGAGCCGCGTCATGGGCTTCTTGTCGGGGTCTTCGGGCGAGTCGCCCGAGACGAAATAGTGGGTCTGGTAATAGCAGTCGGGCATGTGGTCCATGACCTCGATCTTCTCGATCCACTTGACCCACCAGTTCCCGGCCCATCCCGGCACGACCAGACGCAGCGGCGCGCCGTGCACGTGGGTCAGGTACTCACCGTTGTGGGCCCAGGCGAGGATCGTGTCGGGGTCCATCGCCTTCTCCATGGGAAGGCCCTTGTCGTAGTTGATGATCCCCGGGTCCATCACCTCGAAGTCGGTGCGGCCGACGGACAGGTACTGGGTGACCGGGTCGGGACGGCCGGTGTCCCAGCCCTGGGCCCGGACGGCGACGGCGCCGTCCTTGATGCCGGCGCGTTCGAGGACTTCCCGCAGCGGTACGCCCGTCCACTCCCCGCCGCTCACCAGGCCGGTCGTCGGAATGGCTTCGAGGATGTCCTCGATGTCGGGAACCCCGCCGTCCTCCGACATCTGGTTCCAGCCTCCTTCCTCGTTCTGCTTCACGCGCAGGGACGGCTTCTTCGTGTTGCTGCCCTCCCGCATGTACGAGAAGAACTCGCCGTCGTTGCCGGCGCACTCGGTCACCGCGCGGACGGTGCGCGAGGGCAGCTTGAGCAGGTCCTCCAGCACGCACTCCATGGGGTTCTCCACCTCGCCGCCGACGGAGAACGCGTAGTCGTCCGGATGGATCGGGTCCGGCATGTTCAGCTGGGCGATGACGTAGTAGGCATCGACCGGTGTGATCAGCCCCTCGAGGTCGAGCACCGGAGAGCGGGCGAAGATGACCCGCCCCTCGGCGTCCTTGCTGGGCATGATCCCGGCCCGCTTGCGATCCGGCCAGCCGAAGACCCAATCGCCTTCGATCTCTCTTCGTGTCATGTCGGGAAGCTCCCTGGTTCGACGATTCCGCCAGGGCGGGATCAAACGCCTTCGAGTACGACGACGCTGGCGACCGCGGCGCCCTCGCGGCGGGACTTGGCTTCCCGGTACTCGGGCGAGTCGTACCAGGTCTTCGCGGCCTCGACGGACTCGAACTCGATGACGACGTTGCGGGCCGTGTTCTCCTCGCCTTCGAGCGTCGCCGTCTCGCCGCCGCGCGCGAGGTAACGGCCCCCGTACTTCTCGATCGTGGCGGGCGCCCGTTCCGAATACCCCTTGTAGGTCTCGGGATCGGTGATGTCGATCGAAGCGATGACGTAGGCGCTCATGCGGCGACTCCTTGGTTGCGTTGTCGTGTCGCGGCAAACTCTACAGGTCGCGGGACGGTTCATCCAGCCGGACCGGTCGGGCGGGCCGTCACCAGACCGCGACGAACGTCCCGATGGCGGCGAGGAGCCACAGGACGACCAGCCGGTAAGCCCGGTCGGTGGCGCGCCGGAACAGGCGGGAGCCGACCCAGATCGCGAGTCCGTAAGGGGCCATGAGCGCCGCGGCGATGGTGGCCGTTTCCCGCGTCATCGTTCCCCGGGATGCCAGCGAGATCGCCGTGACGACGAGGAACAGGCTGACCGCGGTGAAGATGTTGGCGCGGAGAACGACGGTCTGTTCCCGGCTCGCCATGAAGTAGAGCGTCGGGATCACGCTGCCGGCGCCGGCGAAGCCGTTCATCAGGCCGGCCATCGCGCCCGCCAGGGCGCCGGTGGCGGGGTTGCGGGGACCGCGGTACGTCCATCCGCTCAACAGAACGAGCGACGACAGCAGCACGACGGCGCCCATGCAGCGCCGGACGACCGCCGGCTCCGCGACGAACAGGAACACGGTGCCGACGGGGATGGCGACGGCCGCCGCTCCGGTCATGGGGCCGACGTCGCGCCAGCGGACGTGGCGGATCGTCTGGGGAACGAGCTGAACCGCCCCGGCGACCCCGATCATGATGGCCACGGTCATGGCCTGGGGCGGCCAGTACACGAGCGACATGAGCGGGATCATGACCAGCCCCGACCCCGCGCCCGTGAATCCCCGTACGATGCCGCCGAGACCGACCGCGAACGCGGAGAACGCGAACGATGGCGTGAGGAGAATGTCCAGCATGGCTCGGAGTCCGCCCGGAATGTGTTGTCGATGTTATTGGTTGTTCGAGTTCCTGTCCCGGTTCTATGGCGGGGCGAGGCCACTTGCGCTCCTCTCCCTCGACAGAGGGGAGGGGAGGAGCGTCAACGACCCGGCGCGACGCCGGATCGGAATTGCACAATCCGCACACCGTCGGACCCTATAGGATATTCCAGCCAAATCACAATATGTTGTCGTTTTGGGTTGTACATATCAACATATGGTATATCGGGGGCGTTATCGGGGAGGGGGCCGCGTTCCGTCCGCGGCGCGCCGGATTCATGCCCCGACGGTGTGCGGGTTGTGCGGACCGCCACTCCGGACCAGGACGGTCCGTTGACCGCCCGGCCCGGTTTGGATACATGGGAGCCGCGGGAAGCGCCACCCGGGGCCTCGTGGCGCGCGCGGCTTCGGGCGGATCCGGGCCGCGATGGGAAGATCGGGGAGATGACGTGAGCGAGTCGGCCGCGACGAAGACGGTTCCGGGCGGGCGGGCGGTCCCGAGGTCCGCCGAGACGGTGGCGGTGATCGGTGCCGGCGCCTCCGGGCTGTGCACGGCGAAGCATCTGATCGAGGCGGGCCTCGACGTCACGGTCTACGAGATCGGCACCCAGGTCGGCGGGCTGTGGTGCTACATGAACGACAGCGGCCGGTCGTCGGCCTATCGGACGCTCCATATCAACACCGCCAAGAACATGACGAACTTCAGCGACTTCAGGTTCCGCGACGAAGTGCAGCGGTTCCCCAGCCATTGGGACATGCACGCGTATCTCGAGGAGTACGCCGGGCACTTCGGCGTCACGGAGCGGATCGAGTTCGAGTCCGAGGTCGTGGCCGTGACGCCGTTGTTCGAGCCGGACGCCGGCGACCCGAAGTGGGAGCTGGAGACCGTCGATGGCCGCAAGCGGGTCTTCGACAGCGTTTGCGTCTGCACGGGCCACCTCACCAGGCCGATGCACGTCCCCGAATTCCGGGACGGTTTCCGGGGCGAGTACGTCCACTCCCATGACTATAAGGAGCCGGATCCGTTCATCGGCAAGCGGATATGCGTCGTGGGCGTCGGCAACTCGGCCGTCGATATCGCCAGCGACGTCTGCGTGTACGCGGAACGCTGCGTCCTCGTCGCCCGCACGGGCGTCTGGATCGCACCGAAGCTCCTGTTCGGGGTCGCCTTCACCGACATCACCGAATGGTTCATGAAGGGCTGGGTCCCGGAGTGGTTTCGCAACCGGGCGCTCAAGTTTCTCATCTGGTGCGTGCATGGCGACATGAAGAAGCTGGGCCTGCCGCCGGTCACCCGCAAGGTCCACCCGACGAGCAGCGCGACGGTGGTGAGCGACATCGCCTACGACCGGATATTCGTGAAACAGGGGATCGACGGGGTGGAGGGAAAGACCCTGCATTTCGCCGATGGCGCGGCCGAGGAGTTCGACGTCCTGATAGCGGCGACCGGCTACCTCATCGAGTTGCCGTTCCTGTCGCCGGGCATCGCGCCCATCGAGAACAACGGCGTGAAGCTCTACAAGCGGATCGTCCCGCCGGATTGGCCGGGT
This sequence comes from uncultured Alphaproteobacteria bacterium, assembly GCA_958295725.1. Taxonomy (GTDB): domain Bacteria; phylum Pseudomonadota; class Alphaproteobacteria; order UBA2966; family UBA2966; genus UBA2966. The sequence goes on from OY282368.1 coordinate 916,674, forward strand.
CTGTACTTCATCGGCATGACGAACATCACGACGGCCCTCAACGTGAACTACGAACATCAGGCCAAATGGACGCGCGAGTTCATTCTCGGCAACGCCGTCCTTCCGTCGCGGGAGGAGATGCGCGCCGACATCGAAGCCCAGGACGAATTCGTCCGGACCAACTACAAGACCACCCCGCGGCACGCCATCGAGGAAGAGCACCTGCGTTACTTCCCGGCGTTGAAGAGGTCGTTGCGGGAGGCCGTCGTCCGCGGGCGGCGCCTCGCGCCGAGCGCGGCATGACGGGGGCGGCGGCCTCGTTCGGCGGTGGCGGGGAGCGGAACCCGTGAGCGGGACGGCCGCCATCGAACGGACGACGGCGCCGGAGGCCGTCGGCGATCCCGGCTGGGCGCTCAGCCAGGTGAAGGACGCCCGCGAGAAGTCGATCGCGATCATCGGCGCCGGCGCGTCCGGCATCTGCCTCGCCAAATACCTGCTCGAGGCGGGGCTCGACGTCACGGTCTTCGAGGTCGGAACCAAGATCGGCGGCATGTGGGTCTACGAGAACGACAGCGGCCGCTCGTCCGCCTACAAGACCCTGCACATCAATACCGCGAAGAACCTCACGAACTACAGCGACTTCAAGTTCGGAGAAGGCGTGCAGCGCTTTCCCAGCCATTGGGACATGCACGAATACCTGCATGCGTATGCCGATCGCTTCGGCGTGAAGGAACGCATCCGGTTCCGCTCCGAGGTCACGCGCGTGGAGCCCTTGTTCGTCCCCGGCCGGGAGGAACCCCGCTGGGAAGTCGAGACGGTCGATGGCCGGACATGGGTCTTCGACGCGGTGTGCGTGGCCACGGGGCACCTGACCAGGCCGCTCCACGTTCCCGAGTTCCGGAACGGGTTCGGGGGCGAGTACATGCACTCGCATACCTATCGCACGCCGGAACCCTTCCAGGGCAAGCGCGTCTGCATCGTCGGCGTCGGCAACTCGGCCGTCGATATCGCCAGCGACATGTGCGTGATCACCGGGCGCTGCGTGATGGTGGCGCGCTCGGGCGTGATGATCGCGCCCAAGCTGATCTTCGGGTTTCCCGTCACGGACATCTCCATGAAGCTGTACAGGCCGTGGATCCCGGACAAGCCGCGCCGCAAGATCATCGAGTTCATGGTCAGGCTCGTGCACGGGAACATGGAGGATTATGGCTTCAAGCCGCTCACCAGGCGGGCGCACCCCACGACCAGTGCCACGATCATGCAGGACGTGGCCTACAACCGGGTGATCGTGAAGCAGGGGATCGAGGAGATCGACGGCAGGACCATCCGCTTCGTGGACGGCTCATCCGAGGAATTCGACGTCCTGCTGGCCTGCACGGGCTACCTCATCGACCTGCCGTTCCTGTCCGCGGACCTCGTCCCTATCGTCGACAACAACGTCGAGCTCTACAAGCGCATCATTCCCGTCGACTGGCCGGGGCTTTTTCTGATCGGCATGGTCATGTCGACGACGGCGCTCAACTGGAACTACGAGGAGCAGTCCCGCTGGATCCGGGAGTTCATCCTCGGCAACGCGGTGCTGCCTACGCGTGACGAAATGTCGCGGGACATCGAGAAGAAGAAGGCCTTCATCTCGGAGTACTACAAGGAATCGCCCCGCCACCACATCGAGGAGGAGCACATGTACTACTTCATGGAGCTCCGCAAGTCGTTGCGGCAGGCGCGCCGGCGCCGTTTCCGCCAGCGCGTTCGGGGCTGGTTCGGGGGTGGCTCCGCCCGCCTGGCGGGGGGCCGCGCCGCCGGCGCCGAGGCGGGCGCCGAATAGGGTCCGGCGCCCGGGACGAGCTCCCGGACGTCCTCGAGGACACCGCCGGCGCCTCGACGAAGGAAGGGGGACAGGGGAATGAAGATACGCGCGGCCGTTCTCGACACCATGGGGAAGGACCGTCCCTACGGGAACACGCGACCGCTGACCGTCGAGGAACTGGACCTCGATCCTCCCGGAGACGGCGAGGCGCTGGTCGAGATCAAGGCGGCGGGCCTCTGCCACTCGGACCTGTCGGTGATCGACGGCAACCGCCCGCGTCCGACACCGATGGCGCTCGGTCACGAGTCGTCCGGCGTGGTCGCGGAGCTCGGGCCGAACGTGACCGGCCTCTCCGTCGGCGATCACGTCGTGGCGACGCTGGTCCCGAGCTGCGGCCATTGCGTTCCCTGCGCCAGCGGCCGTCCCATGCTGTGCGAGCCCGGAGTCGTCGCGAACACGGCGGGAACCCTGTATTCGGGCGGATGCGCGCTGCATCGGAACGGCGAGGACGTCCACCATCACGTCGGTGTCTCGGCGTTCGCCGAATACGCCGTCATGAACCGGAACTCTCTGGTCAAGGTCGACCGGACGGTGCCCCTCGTCGAGGCGGCGATGTTCGGTTGCGCGGTGATGACCGGGGTCGGCGCGGTGATCAACACGGCGGGCGCGGCGCCCGGCTCGACCGTCGCGGTCGTCGGTCTCGGCGGCGTCGGCCTGAACGCCATTCTCGGCGCCCGGCTCGTCGGGGCGCGGCGTATCGTGGCGCTCGATATCCTCGATCACAAGCTGGCGCTGGCCCGCCAGCTGGGGGCCACCGATACGTTCGACGCGGGCGAGGCCGACTGCGCGGACGCCGTGCGGGACGCGACGGACGGCGGCGTCGACTACGCCATCGACACGGCGGGGGCGGGGCCCGCCTTGCAGACGGCCTGGGACATCACGCGGCGCGGCGGCACCACGGTGACGGCGGGGCTGCCGCACCCGGACACGCGCCTGCCCGTGCCCGCCGTGACGATGGTGGGCGAGGAGCGGACCCTCAAGGGGAGCTACGGCGGTAGCAGTGTGCCGGTCCGCGACATTCCCCGGTATCTCGAGCTCTACCGGCGGGGGCTGCTGCCCGTGGATGGCTTGCTGAGCGAACGGCTTTCCCTCGACGGGATCAACGAGGGGTTCGACCGGCTCGCGGACGGCGCCACGATCCGCCAGATGGTCGTCTTCTGAGACGCCTCCGCGGAGCCCGCCGCCGGGGCAAGGCGAAGATGTGGCGCGCGGCGATCTATGGCCTTTCGGCGTATGCCCTGTTCGTCGCGGCCATGTACGCGCTGCAACGGAGCATCATGTACTTCCCGGCCCGCTCGTTATCGACGCCGGCGCGGGCCGGAGTGCCGGAGATGATACCCGTGACCTTGCGCACCGCCGACGGGCTGGAGCTCGCGGCCTGGTACGGCGCGCCCCGGGACGATGGCGGGAACGCGCGTCCCACCGTCGTCTACTTTCACGGCAACGGGGGTGGCATCGCCGCGCGGGGTTCCAGGGTCCGTCCTTATCTCGACCGGGGCTTCGGAGTGCTTCTCGTCGAATATAGGGGCTACAGTGGAAACCCGGGAAGCCCGGGCGAGCAAGGCCTCTACGCCGACGGCCGGGCGGCGCTGGCTTTCGTTCAATCCGAAGGTCTGCCCCTCGACCGCGTTGTCCTGCTCGGCGAATCCCTGGGCAGCGGCGTCGCCGTCCGGATGGCGACCGAGTTCGACGTCGGCGCCGTCGTGCTCGAGGCGCCGTTCTCCTCGGCGGTGGATGTGGCGGCCGGCGCCTACTGGTTCCTGCCGGTGCGCTGGCTGATGAAGGACCGGTTCGACTCGATCTCCAGGATCGGCGGGGTCCACGCGCCGCTGTTCATGGTCCACGGGGAGCGCGACCGAATCGTGCCGGTTCGGCTCGGGCGCAAGCTGTTCGCGGCCGCGAACGACCCCAAGGAGGCGGCCTACCTGCCGGATGCCGGTCACAACGACCTGCCGGCTCACGGCGGCACCCGGCTCGCGATCGATTTCCTGGAGCGCCGGTTCCCGCCATAGGGAACACGGTCGGCGTTCAACCCTCCGCGCCGATGGCGGTCAATGCCTCGGGCGTGTCCACGTCGACCAAGACCCCGTCGTCGTCGATGGGCACCTCGGCGACGAGGTCGCCGTGCGCGCCGATCAGGTGACGGGCGCCGACATCCCCCGCGACCGCTCGCATCTCCTCGAGGAACCGGGCTCCCCACAGCACGGGATTGCCGCGCTTGCCGGTGAAGGTCGGCACGCAGATCGCCCGGCCTTCCAGGGGATTGAACGCCGCGATCAGCCTGTCGATGTGGGACGCCTTCACCCTCGGCATGTCGCCGAGACACACGACGACCCCGTCGACATCCTCGGGGATCGCCCGCAGCCCGGCCTCGAGGGACGTGCTCAAGCCGTCCGCGTAGTCCGGGTTGCGCACGAACATCGGGCCGTCGCGTCGCAGCGCCGCCTCGACCCGGTCCGACTCGTGGCCCGTCACGACGACGACCGGGCGCGCCGCCGATGCCGTGACCGCCGACAGGACGCGCGCCGCCATCGGCGCGCCGTCGATTTCCGCCAGCAGCTTGTTGATCCCGCCGGTTCGGCGGGACTGGCCGGCGGCGAGGACGATGGCGGCGATGCGCGGCATACGCGGCGCGCCGTCCCCGGACGCCGGCCGGGTGCCGTCCGCGCCCGCGCGCGGCTGCGGCCGCGTCGCGATCTCCTTGAGCAGGCCACCGGCGCCCAGACGCATGACGTCCTCGCGACGCACGGGAATATCGGCGAGCAGACGCCACAGGACCCAGTCGAAGCCGTTTTCCTTCGGCGACCGCGCGCAACCGGGCAGACCGACGACAGGTACGTCGCCATGGCGCGCCAGAAGCAGGAGATTCCCCGGGTCGACAGGCATACCGAAATGGTCGACCGCGCCCCCCGCCCGGACGATCCCCGCCGGCACCACGTCGCGGCGGTCGACATTCGCCGAGGCTCCGAACACGAGGATGGGGTCGCAGCCCCGGGCCAGGAGGTCGGAGACGGCGGACGCCACGGCCTCTTCCGTGTGGTCGCAGCGGATCTCGCCCGCCAGCCGCGAGCCCAGACGCGCGAGCCGGTTCCGCGTGGTCTCCAGGGATTTGTCCAGGATGGATTCCCTGGTGCCCGGCAGGCGGGTCAGGATCAGGCCCACCGGTTTCTCCCCGAGCTCCGCGACGCGGACGAGTGGTTCGCCGCGCCCGGCGATCTCCGCGCCCGCCGCGATGACGTCCCTCGGCGCGGAGAACGGGATGATCTTGACGGTGGCCAGCATCCGACCCGGTTCCACGAGCTCGTAAGGGGATACCGTGGCGATGGTCAACGATTCGTCGATCAGGTTGATCTCGTCGAGGCGGTCGGCGTCGATGAGCGCGACGCCGCGCGCCCCGGCGTAGAGATTGCATCGTCCCGTGAAGGGCGCGGCGCAACGCGCGCCGTCGCCGCGCGCCGCCCCGGCGATCGTCTCGGCCGCCTCGTCCTCGGGGACATCGCCGGCTTCGAGCCGGGCGGCGATGACGGCCTCGTGTCCCGCCGAACGGAGGGTCGCGATGTCCTCCGCGCCGAGGACGCGGCCCTTCTTGAAGGACCGCCCGTTCACCTTGACGCCGTGCGCGAGGATCGCGCCTTCGGCTTCCTCGAGGGCGAAGCGGCGGAAGTCCACTCATGCCTCCCGGCGCAGGGCCTGCGTTACCTGCGCGAGGATGGAGACGGCGATCTCCGCCGGCGAGCGGGCGCCGATCGCGAGGCCCACGGGGCCGTTGATCCGGTCGAGGTCGTCGTCGCCGAAGCCCGCCTCCGTCAGCCGCCGCAGGCGCGCCGCGTGGGTCCTCTTGCTGCCCAGCGATCCGACGTAGAAAGCCGGCGACCGGAGCGCCACCTCGAGCGCCGGGTCGTCGAGCTTGGGGTCGTGTGTCAGGGTCACCACCGCGGTCCGGGCGTCCGGCGCCAGGGTCGTCAGCGCGTCGTCGGGCCAGTCCGTCAGCAGCGTCACGTCCGGAAACCGCTCGTCGGTGGCGAAGGCGGCGCGCGGGTCGACGACGGTCACGTCGTAGCCGGCCAGCGCGGCCATGCGCGCCAGCGGCTGGGCGATGTGGACGGCGCCCACGACGATCATGCGCAGCGGCGGGTTGAAGACGTGCAGGAAGACGGGCCCGTCTCCGGTCTCAACCGTCCTGCTGCGGTCGCTCCGGAACGCGTCGGCGGCCGCCTCGGCGACGGCCGGGTCGAGGCTGTTCCCGCTGTCGAGGTCGCCGGGGCGCACGAGCCTCTCCTCGCCGGTATTCAGGTTCGTCGCCAGGACGACCAGCGATTTCGCCTCGCGGTGGCGCAGCAGCTCCTCAAGGGTCGCGGACTTCATTGCAGCTTTTCTACGAACACCTGGACCTTTCCTCCGCAGGCGAGGCCGACCTCCCAGGCCTGCTCGTGGGTCACGCCGAAGTCGAGCAGTCGCGGTTCTCCGTCGTCGATGGTCTTGAGGGCCTCGAGCACCACGGCGCCCTCGATGCAGCCGCCCGACACGGAGCCGACGAACCTGCCGTCGCCATGGACGGCGAGCTGGCTGCCGACCGGCCGGGGCGACGAACCCCAGGTGGTCACCACCGTGGCGAGCGCGACGTCGTCTCCCCGGGCCTTCCATGCGGCGGCCCGGCCGAGGACGTCTTCTCCCCAGTCCTGTCGCGGCGGCTGTGTCATCGGGCGGCCCTCTCTCCGGCGAATCGACCCATGTGGCCTTCCTCCGCGCGCGGCATCCCGCGCCCCAGGGCCTGCGCCACGTCGCGCAGGCTCCGCAGGTTGTGGACGGTGCGGAACTCGTCCACGTGGGGCAGGATCGCCCGCACGCCCAGTGATTTTGGCTCGAAGCCCTCGTAACGCAAGAGGGGATTGAGCCAGATCAACCGTCGGCACGATTTGTGGAGGCGCTCGATCCCTGCTTCCAGGCCTTCGCCGGAGTCCCGGTCGAGGCCGTCGGAGATGAGGAGGACGAGCGCGCCCTGCCCGAGGACGCGGCGCGACCAGTGGACGTTGAACGTCTTGACGCAGTGGCCGATGCGGGTGCCGCCCGACCAGTCCTCGACGTTCTCGGCGACTTTCTCCAGCGCCACGTCGACGTCCCGGTGACGCAGATACCGGGTGATGTTGGTGAGGCGCGTCCCGAAGACGAAGGTGAACACGCGATCGCGGTCGTTGGTGACGGCGTGCAGGAAGTGAAGCAACATCCGCGAGTACCGGCTCATGGAGCCGGAAATGTCGCACAACGCCACGAGCGGCGGATGACGCCGCCGCCGCGCGGAGCGCCTCAGGGGAATGGTATCGCCGCCGGAACGCAGCGCCGAGCGGAGGGTGGCCCGCATGTCGATCCGCGGGCCGCGCGGGTCGGGCGCGAACCGCCGCGTCGGTGCCCGCATGATGGGAAGCCTCATGCGGGAGATGATGGCCTTGGCTTCGGCGATCTCGTCCGCCGACATGGACTCGAAGTCCATGGATTGCAGGATCTCCCGCCGCGAGTACGTCCCCGCCGCGTCGCCGACGATCTCGCCGAACTCCTCGTCGTTCTCCCCCTCGCCGCGTCCCGGAAACAGCGCGTCCAGTAGCCGGCGGCTCGGTGGGTCGTATTCCGCGTCGCCGTCGGTCCGCGCGGTCGGCAGCAACAGCGACATCATGCGCTCGAGGATCCGCGGGTTGCGCCAGAACACGTGGAACGCCTGATCGAAGAGCTCGCGCTGGTCCCGACGATTGACGAACACCGAATGGAGTGTCCAGTAGAAGTCTTCCCGGCTGGCGATGCCCGCGGTCTCCACGGCGCGCGTGGCGTCGATGACCTTGCCGGGCCCCACGGGCAGCCCCGCCGCGCGCAGGACGCGCCCGAAGTGCACGATGTTGTGCGCGAGCCGTCCCTGCTCGCCGGGCCGTTCCGTCATGCCGTCCATGCCGCGGCCGGACATCGCGCCGGGCTATCCGGCGGCGTCCGCCGCCGCCAGCTCGGCGTTCACCGTATCCAGAAGCCGCGCGGCCTCGCTGCCCTGGATCCTGGCGATGTCGTCCTGGTACTTGAGGAGGGCGCCGAGGGTGTCGTTGACGGTTTCGGGATCGAGGGACAGCTTGTCCAGTTCCGTCAGCGCCGTGGCCCAGTCGATCGTCTCGGCGATCCCGGGCAGCTTGAACAGGTCGGTCCGGCGCAGTTCCTGGACGAAGCCGACGACTTCGCGGCTCAACCGCTCCTCGGCGCCGGGCGCCTTGAGGCGCAGGATGTCGAGCTCCCGCCGCGTATCGGGGTAATCGACCCAGTGATAGAGGCACCGCCGCTTGAGCGCGTCGTGGATCTCGCGCGTGCGGTTCGACGTGATGATGACGACCGGCGGTTCCGGCGCCGAGATCGTCCCGATCTCCGGGATCGTGATCTGGAAGTCGGCGAGCACCTCGAGCAAGTAGGCCTCGAAAGGCTCGTCCGCCCGGTCGAGCTCGTCGATGAGCAGGACCGGCGCGCCGGCGGCGTCGGGCTCCAGGGCGCGCAGCAGGGGCCGCTTGATCAAGAAACGCTCGGAGAACACGTCGTTCCCGAGCCGCTCCCGGTCGCCGGCGCCCGTCGCCTCGGCCATGCGGATCTCGATCATCTGGGCGGCGTAGTTCCATTCGTACACCGCCGAGGAGACGTCGAGGCCCTCGTAGCATTGCAGGCGCACGAGCCGGCGTCCGGTCGTGGCGGACAGGACGTTGGCGATCTCCGTCTTGCCGACGCCGGCCTCGCCCTCGAGAAACAGGGGCCGGCCCATCTTCAGGCCGAGGAACAGGGTCGTCGCCAAGCTGCGGTCGGCGAGGTAGTCGCCGTCCCGGAGCAAGGATTCGGTGTCGTCGATGGAATCGGGCAGCGGGCGCGGTTTCGCCATCTCGGTTCCGGGGCTCGGATATGAAAAGAGGGGAGCCGACGCTCCCCTCTCCAATAGACGTTCGGACCCGTCCCGATGTCAACAGGCGTCGACGGCGCGCCGGGCGCAGACGTTCACGAGATGCGCCCGATAGTCCGCCTGGGCGTGGATGTCCGAGTTGAGACCGTCTTCCGGGATCTGGATGTCCTTGATCGCGTCGGACGAGAAGTCGGCTGCCAACGCTTCCTCCATTTCGCCGACGCGGAACACGCACGGTCCGGCCCCCGTCACGGCCACCCGGACGCCGCCGCCCGTCCGCGCGACGAACACGCCGACGATGGCGAAACGGGAGGCGGGGTTCTTGAACTTGTAGTACGCCGCCCTGTCTGCCCTGGGGAAGCTCACCTCGGTGACGAGCTCGCCGTCGTCGAGCGCCGTCTCGAACATACCGGTGAAGAAATCGTCGCCCGCGATCTCGCGCTTGTCGGTCTTCACCGTGGCGCCGAGCCCCACCACGGCGGCGGGATAATCGGCCGCCGGATCGTTGTTGGAGATGGAGCCGCCGATGGTCCCCCGGGCGCGGACGTGCGGGTCACCGATCCCGCCGGCGAGGTTCGCCAGCGCCGGGATCGCGGCTCGCGCCTCCTTCGATCCGGCCACCGTCGCGTGGGTGGTCATGGCCTTGACCGTGACCCCGTCGCCCGAGACCGAGATGCCCCGCAGGTCCCCGATGTCCTGGAGGTCGATCAGGTCGGAGGGTCTCGCCAGGCGCAGCTTCAGGGTCGGGAGCAGCGTGTGGCCGCCGGCCAGGAACAGGCCCTCGGCGGCGGCGTTCACCTTGCCGATCGCGTCGGCGACACCGGACGCGCGGTGATACGTGAAGTCGTACATGGTTCCTTCCTCCTTCTCCGCGCCGCCTAGGCCCGGGCCAGGGCCTGCCACACCCGTTCGGGCGTCGCCGGCATGTCGATGTTCTCGGTGCCGAGGGCGTCGGTGATGGCGTTGATCACCGCCGGCGGCGCCGCGATGGCGCCCACCTCCCCGCAGCCCTTCACGCCGAGCGGGTTGTGCGGACATGGCGTTTCGTACATCTCGACGTCGTAAGCCGGCACGTCGTCGGCCCGCGGCATGGTGTAGTCGTTGTAGGATCCGCTCACCAGCTGGCCGGTATCCCCGTCGTAGACGCCGTTCTCCAGAACGGCCTGTCCGATCCCCTGGGTGACGCCGCCGTGGACCTGACCCTCGACGATCGTCGGATTGATGACCGTTCCCACGTCGTCGACCGCCGAGAACTTGACGATCTCGACCTCGCCGGTGTCCGGATCGATCTCGACCTCGCAGACTTGCGTCCCCGCGGGGAAGGTGAAGTTGACGGGATCGTAGAACGCCGATTCCTCGAAGCCCGGCTCCAGGCCTTCCGGATAGTTGTGCGGTACGTAGGCCGCGAAGGCGACCTCGCCCATGGACATGCTCCGGTCGGTGCCGGCGACGGAGAAGGCGCCGCCGTCGTACTCGATGTCCGACTCCGAGGCCTCGAGCGTGTGGGCCGCGATCTTCCGGCCCTTCTCGATGAGTTTGTCGCACGCCGACACGATGGCGGAGCCGCCGACCGCGATCGACCGGGACCCGTAGGTGCCCATGCCGAAGGGGCCCTTGTCGGTGTCGCCGTGGACGACCTCGATGTTGTCGAAATCGACGCCGAGCTTGTCGGCCACCACCTGCGCGAAGGTCGTCTCGTGACCCTGTCCGTGGGCGTGGGACCCGGTGAACACCGTGACGCTGCCCGTGGGATTGAAGCGGACCTGCGCGCCTTCCCACAGGCCGACGCCGGCGCCGAGCGACCCCACCGCGGCGGACGGCGCGATGCCGCAGGCCTCGATGTAGCTCGAGAAGCCGATGCCGCGCAGCCTGCCGCGCTGTCTGGCCTCCTCCTTGCGCCCGGCGAAGCCCTTGTAGTCGGCGATGCCGCAGGCCTTGTCGAGGACGGCCTCGTAGCTGCCCGAGTCGTAGGCCAGCACCACCGGCGTGGTGTAGGGGAAGGCGTCCGGCGGGATGAAGTTCTTCCTCCGAAGTTCCGCCGGGTCCCTCCCGGTCTCGCGGGCCGCCACCTCGACCAGGCGTTCGAGGAGGTAGGTGGCCTCCGGCCGCCCGGCTCCCCGGTAGGCGTCCACCGGCGCCGTGTTCGTGAACAACGCCTTCACGTTGCAGTAGATCGCCGGCGTCGTGTACTGGCCCGCCAGGAGCGTGCCGTACAGGTACGTCGGCACGCACGAGGCGAACGTGGACAGGTAGGCGCCCATGCTGGCCTTGGTGACGACGCGAAGGGCCGTGAACCCGCCGTCCGCGTCGAGCGCCAACTCGGCCCTGGTCACGTGGTCGCGTCCGTGGGCGTCGGACATGAACGACTCCGACCGGTCCGCCGTCCACTTCACGGGGCGGCGGACCTTCCTCGAGGCCCACGCGCAGACGGTCTCCTCGGCGTAGATGAAGATCTTGGAGCCGAATCCGCCGCCGACGTCGGGGGCCACGACCCGGAGCTTGTGCTCCGGCGCGATGGCGCAGAACGCCGACAACACCAGGCGCGCCACGTGCGGGTTCTGGCTGGTGGTGTAGAGCGTGAAACCGTCGCTCGCCGGGTCGTACTCGCCGATCGCCGCGCGCGGCTCGATCGCGTTCGGGATGAGCCGGTTGTTGACGATCTCGAGCGTCGTGACGTGCGCGGCGTTCCGGACCGCCTCGTCGACGGCCGCGGCGTCGCCCAGCTCCCAGTCGTAGCTCATGTTGTCGGGAATGTCGTCGTGGATCCGTGGCGTCCCCTCCGCGTCGGCCTTGTCGGTATCGACGTTGGCGGGCAGGACCTCGTAGTCGACTTCGACCAGCTCCGCGGCGTCGCGCGCCTCGGCGAGCGAGTCCGCGATCACGACGGCGACGTGATCGCCGACGTAGTTGACCTTGCCCTGGGCCAGGGCCGGATGGGGCGGAGCCTTCATGTTCTCGCCGTTCTTGTCGGTGACCATCCAGCCGCAGATCAGGCCCCCGACGCCGTCGGCCGCCAGATCGTCGCCGGTGAAGACGCCGACGACGCCCGAGGCCGCGGCGGCTTTCGACGTGTCGGTCCCGTTGATCCTGGCGTGGGCGTGGGGCGAGCGGACGAACGCCGCGTAGGCCTGTCCGGGCCGGTTGATGTCGTCCACGTAGTTGCCGGTCCCCCTGAGGAACCGCGCGTCCTCCTTGCGGAGTGAGCGCGCGCCAATTCCGTTCTCCGCCATATCAGCCTCCCATCACCTGACCGCCGGCGATGATCGCCTTGACGATGTTGTGGTATCCCGTGCAGCGGCACAGGTTTCCCTCCAGCTCGCGCCTGACCGTCCGTTCGTCCGGGTTCGGGTTCTTGTTCACGAGGTCGATGGCGGCCATCACCATGCCGGGCGTGCAGAACCCGCACTGAAGGGCATGGTTGTCGCGGAAGGCCTCCTGCATCGGGTGCAGCTCGCCGTCGGTGGCGAGGCCCTCGATGGTCGTCACGTTCGCGCCTTCGATCTGCAACGCGAGCACGGTGCAGGACTTCACCGCGTCGCCGTCGATGTGCACGACGCAGGCGCCGCACTGGCTGGTGTCGCAGCCTACGTGAGTGCCCGTCAGTCCGAGCTTCTCGCGAAGGAGTTGAACGAGCAAGGTGCGGTTCTCGACCTCGGCCGATGCCGCCTTGCCGTTCACCGTGAGGGAAACGGTGGGCATGTGGTCCTCCCCTGGGCCGTTGCAATTCGCCATGCGGAGATACGGCCGAAGCGGATGCGTCGGCGGTTCCTCCCTGTACGGAACAGTGTCGGACCCGGACCGGGCCGGGTCAAGGAATGAATCGGGCGCGCGTCCGCCGGATTCCCGCTTTCGCGGGAATGACGGTTTTTGCTGCCTGTTCTTGATAGTCCGCCGAGTGTGTGGGTATAAGTTCTGCGGGAAGCGAACCTTTGCGGGACCAAGCCGGAACTCGATGTCGACCTGCTGGTGGTCATCCGCAAGCAAGCGGGAGAACGAAGAAAACCACACCTGAAGGGAGGGGAGGGAAGGGAATGGAAAAGCATAAGGAGCAAGGGAGCCGCGCAGCGCTGTTCCCGGCCCTCTCGGAAGGGTCAAGGGAAAAGAGGGCGGTTTCGATCCTTCTGGCGTGCATGGAGCAGGTACCAGAGTTGACCGAGACCTTGCTACAGGGGCAGGGAGCGCCATTGGGGAAACGCAGCAAGCTTCAGGCGTGGACCGAGGTGGGCATCATCGGGGGCAAAGGAGTCGTACGGCCGGACGGAAGGATCATGATCCTGACGCCTAGGGGCCAGCAGTGGACGGCGTTGGTGGAGGCGAAGATCGGAAAGGGACAGCTCGACGCAGAACAGATCGAGGCGTACCTCGGATCAGGACGCACAGAAGGGGTAAACGCGCTCATCACGATCTCGAACGACTTTGCGGCCCTGCCCACACATCACCCGACGTACGAGGGGAAGGTACCCAAGGGCATGAGCCTGCTGCACTGGTCATGGTGCTCAGTCCTGACGAAGTGCCGACTGCTCGCCGACGGAGGGGAGATCGAGGATCGCGACCACCGGTGGGTAGTGGAACATCTGGTGAGGTTCCTCGACCATCCGAGCACTGGTGTGACGCGGTTCGACCGAATGCCCGCGAGCTGGAAGGAGATCACGGCAGCGGTCGGGGCCGGCGCCATGATCAGACGGAATGACGAGGCAACGCTCGAAGCAGTGGCAGGATGGGTCCAGGAGACGCGGGACTTGGGGCTGCAACTGACGGAGCTCCTGCACTACCCCGTGCCGATCAAGTTCAGCCGGGCTGATCGTGCGGATCCTGCAGCCGCTGTCACCCGAACACTCGAAACGCTCTGCAATGAGCAGAAGCTGGAGGTCGAGTACGACATTCCAGACGGTGTGTCGCCGTTGAAAGTGACGGCAGACCTGCGTAGCAAGACGCTCACCGCGAGCATGACGGTCGGAGCCCCCGATGACAGGAAGACGGCGAAAGCGTGTACGAACTGGCTGCTGCGAGCGCTCACCAGGACGGACCCGATCGGGGTCCACATAAAGGCAGTCTACGGCGGTCGTCGGCAAGATGCGCAGGAAGCGTTGGACAAGGTTCGGGAGAACCCGAACACTTTGGACAGCGTCGATCCGAAAATCTGCCCGAAGCGCTTCGAGGTAAAGATCGTCTCGGACCTCGGGAGGAGGATGGAAGGACAGAAGACGTTCGTCCAAGCTTTGGAGAAGCTGGTGCCGGAGTTCTATACGCAGGTAGGGCAACGCCTGCGGACATGGGTTCCAAGCGCACCGCGGGTGGGAAGCACTCCCGCGCCGAACGAATCCAGCGACGCAGCGAAATCAGTACAGGGAACCGGCGGCGAGTCGTTCGGAGGGGAAGAACGTAGGACAGAGAGAGGCGATGGATCAGGGGCAGAAGAGTTTCATGGACCGGACAAGCATGGGGGTCATGTGACGGAGGCATCAGCGGATGACGGAGGGGTCAGCGAACCCGAGCCCATGTCTGGACCAGCCTTGTCAGATTGAAGCGCAGGAGCCAGTGCAAGGTGCAAGGGGGAATACGAGGATGAAGAGATTTCAGAAATGGACCGCGACAGTGGCGATACCAGTGGCTCTGACAGGCTGTGCGGACACATCGGGGAAGGCGCGCCGATAGCCCGTCAAAGAGACCGGATCGGCCCCGGGTAGCGCGCGACGGTTTCATCCGCGGTCAAGAGCAGGAGTCCCTCGATTTGGGCCTGTGCGACGAGGAGCCGGTCGAACGGATCCTTGTGGATCGGCGGGAGCAGGTCCACGGCCGCCGCGTGGGCGCCCGTGATGGGCAGTTCCGTGTAGTCGTTCTCCAGCAGGCCCCGACGCAGCAGGCGCGGGTCGACGCTGAAATCCGCGCGCCCGAGCCCGTTCTTGATGGTGATCTCCCAGAGCGAGACGGCGCTGAAGACGGGCCTGGTCTCCGGGTTCTCGATCAGGGCGCGCGCCTCGTCCGGCAACCGTTCGGGCGTACCTGCCGCCCAGAGCAGAACATGCGTGTCGAGGAGGAGATTCACCCGCCGCCTTCGAACATCGCCCCGATCTCGGCGGCGCCCATGCGGTCGAAGTCTTCCGGCGCCGCGACCTTTCCGGTCAGAAACCCGGTCCGGCGCGCCGTCCCGGGATCCGGCGCGTCCACGGCGACGACCTTGACGACGGGCTTGCCCGCGCGCGCGATGACGAAGGGCTCTCCCTTGGCGGCGGCTTCGACGAAACGCGAAAGATGGGTCTTGGCTTCGTGCATGTTGACGGTGCGCATGATAAGCTCCTTCAGACTAAGTCTAAGGAACTTAACCAAGGTCGGCCGCTGCGTCAAGGAAGGTTTGATCAAGCTGCTTGGTTATGCGGAGGGAGTATTCCCGATGCCCGATGGGGCTTGGGGAAGCGCCATTGAGGCTCGGAACCCCCGGTCTCGATGCCCCGGCGGCGGTTTCCGTACCGCCCGGATGGGTCGCTTCCGCCTCACGCCAGCGCCAGATGGCGCTCGCCGATCATCAGGTTGGCGAAGCCCAGCAGAAGCGCGATCCGTTGCCTGTTCTTCGCCAGCCCCCGGTAGCGCACCCTGGCGTAGCCGAAGCGCCGCTGAGGTACAGGAAGGGATGCTCGACCTTGGCACGCACCGACGCCCTGGCCCGCTCGCACGCCGCCGCCGCGCTGTCGGGCGCCAGCGCGCGCCGCTTGCCCGGCTTCAGCGCCACCCGCCAGTCCACCGCGCCGCCATTGTTCTCCGGGCGCTTGCCAACCCCCTGGTAGCCCGCGTCCCCCCACACCCGCCGCTCCGCGCCGTGCACCCGCTTCTTCGACACGTACTCCAAATCCGCAAACGTCGCCTGTCCCATCGTCCAGCCTCAACCCCGAACCATGAAGGCCTGTTGTAACAAAACACCAAACTTGATCAGAGCTTTCCTAACACCCGCGCGTCGCCGATGTCGCGGCGGGCCGGCACCCCGAGGTTACGGCTGTAGAAGACGAGCAAGTCAAACAGCGCGGCGCCGCGCGGCGATATCATCGTATCGGGATGAAGCGGCCCGTATCGGGGATTCGCGACCTCATAGCGCGGCGCGCGCAGGGATACCTCCTCGCCACCGGCCAGCGTCATCGGCATCTCCCGGTAGGCGACCGCCATATCGCCCTCTGCGCGCACCCCCTGGACCGAGAAATTCTGTAACTGGTCCCCATAGGCGGGTTCCGCGATGGAGGCCTCGCGGTACGTCCCCGGCGTCGTTCGATCGGCGATGCCGCGGGACGGGATCGAAAGACGAAGCAACATCGATTCGGCCCGCTCGCCCGCGGCCGGCGGATGGCCGCGGCCGTCTTTCAGATGGCAGCGCTGGCAGGAGCGCGCGTTGAACAGCGGGCCGAGACCGTCCGAGGAGACGGTCGAGCTGGGCGCCGATACCCAGACCTTTCTGAAGATGCCGTCGCCGACCCTGAAGTCGAGCGCGCGCTCGAAGGGCATGTTGGCGGACGGGTGCGAGAAGGCGTTCCGATTCGGCGCCTTGAACACCGTCGCCGCGCCCCCGGGCCGGCGTTCGTAAGGCTCGGGCCGGGAGAAGCTTTCCGCCGGCCGCGTCGTCGCCGCGGCGCGCTCCCGCTCCATGCCGGATTCTTCGGCGCGCGGCGCGTCGGCCGGAGCCGGAAGGAGGGCGGCAATAACGGCCATCGCCATGAGGCCGCGCGCCGCGCCGCCCGGGGGCGAGCGGCGTATCCGCGATACGAACCGACGCATAAGCAGGAACCGCACGATCGACCGGCCCTTGGACGAAAAAAGCTGCTTGACGTACCCTAAATGAGAATGATATAACGTATCTTAAATGAGAATGACGTTAATGAGTGTCATTCGCGTTAGATCGAAAAAGAAGCCCACCCGACCGACGGCGCCGGTCCCTGCTTGCACGCTCTTCTCCGGAGGATCGCTGACAATGCCGGGGCACGCCCACCGGCCCGGTTCCGCCGCCCCGCGGCACATATCGTCAGTATAGGAGGAAACGACCGATGAAAGTGAAAACCATGATCGCGGCCGGCGTTGCCGCGTTCGTCTGGCATGCGCCGGCATCGGCGCAGGGATCGATCGACGAACGTCTCGCCAACATGGAGCGGCGGGTCAAGTATCTGGAAGAACGGGTCGCCGACCAGGACAAGGTGATCGTCGAGAAGGACCGCGAGATCTCCAAGCTGAGCAAACAAGGCGAGAAGCAAGAGAACTCGTGGTTCAACGCGGTCGAGATCGCCGGCGTCGTGGAGGTCGAAACGGCCGTGGCAGATCCCTATGAAGGAGATAAGGAAACGGATGCCACGGTCGCTACGGTCGAACTCGGCATCGCGGCCCGGATACACGACTGGGTAGGGGCGGATCTCGTCCTGCTTCACGAGGAAGACGAGGATCAGGACATCGCGGTCAACGTCGCGACCCTGACCTTCGGCCAAGCCGACGGACCGTTCTCGCTGACCGCGGGACGACAATACGTGCCTTTCGGGGTCTTCGAGAGCAATTCCCTGTCCGATCCCCTGACACTCGAGCTCGGTGAAACGCAGGAGACCGCCTTGCGGGTCGGGCTCTCGTCGGAAGGACTTTCCGGCTCCGTGTTCGGGTTCAACGGCGACAACGATAAAAACGGCAGGAATCGCATCGCCGGCTACGGCGCCGCGATCGGCTATGCGATGGAGCGCGAGGACTTCGCGTTCGGCACGAACCTGTCCTACATCAACGATATCGGCGATTCGGACAGCCTCCAGGACGCGATCGCCGGCACCCTTGGCGGCAACGACGTGACCGATCACGTACCGGGCTGGGCCGCGGGCGGCATGCTGCGCTACGGCGACGCGTCGTTGATCGTCGAGTACCTGGCTTCGTTGGAGCGTTTCCAGGTCGGCGAGGTGGCGTTCGCCGGCCACGGCGCCAAACCGTCGAGCTGGATGATCGAGGGGGCCTACGGTTTCGGCCTCGCGGGCAAGGACGCGACGATTGCCGCGAGCTATCAGGGAACGCGAGAGGCGCTTGCCCTGGAACTGCCCAGGAAACGCGTGTCGATCAGTTTCTTGGTCGCCGTGTTGGAACAGGTCGCGCTCGGCCTCGAATGGGCGCGAGATCACGACTATGGCGTGGCGGACGGGGGCAGCGGCCGCGAAGCCGACACCCTTACCGCCCGGCTCGCCGCCGAATTCTAGGGAAGATCTGATCAAGCTGCCTGGTTATGCGGAGGGGGTATTCCCGAGGCCCGATGGGACTTGGGGAAGCGCCATTGAGGCTCGGAACCCCCGGTCTCGATGCCCCGGCGGTGGTTTTCGAGGCCGTCCGGCGGTTTTCGTACCGCCCGGACGGGTCGCTTCCGCTTTACGCCAGCGCCAGATGGCGCTCGCCGATCATCAGGTTGGCGAAGCCCAGCAAAAGCGCGATCCGTTGTCTGTTCTTCGCCAGCCCCCGGTAGCGCACCTTCTTCGTCTGGCGCATCTCCGGGTCCCGCCTGCCCGCCTTGTTCTTCGTCGACGACGGCGCCTCGATAAGGCCCGCATCCACGATAGTCCCTTCCCGAAGCCGCAAGCCCCGCGACGCCAGGTGCTCGTTGATCTCTCCCAACAGCACCTCGCCCAGGCCGTGCCTCTCCAACAGATGCCGGAACTTGAGGATCGTCGTCTCGTCCGGTAGCGGACCCGACAGCCGCAAACCCACGAACCGACGCACCGACTCGACCTCGTGGAGCAGGTCCTCCATCCCCGGATCGCTCAGGTTGTAGAACAACTGCACGCAGTGCACCCGCAACATGACCGACAACGCGTAAGGCCGCCGACCCCGCCCCTCCTTCGGATAGAACGGCCGAATGCGCCCCTCCAGACGCTCCCACGGGATCAACCCGTCCATGCGGGCAAGGAACTTCTCCCGGCGCGTCACCCGCTTCTTCGACACGTACTCCAAATCCGCAAACGTCGCCTGTCCCATCGTCCAGCCTCAACCCCAAACCATGAAAGACTATTGTAACAAAACCCCAAACTTGATCAGAGCTTTCTCAAGTCCCGGTCGAGCAGGTGGGAGGGATTCGCCCGCCTCGCGTGTCGATGCGTTGCCCGGCGGCGCGGCGGCTACGAGAAGACGAACAGCCCGATCCCGACGATGACGAGGAGGCCGATCACCCAGGCCCAGGTGGGGATGCCCGATTCGTCCGCGGAAGCGGCCATCGCCGGCGCTTCGGCGGCTTCCTCCGCCGCTTCCTCCTCCGCCTCGCCGACCGGGGCGACCTGTTCCGCGAACCTCGAGAAGAAGTCGTCGGCCATCTTCTTGGCCACGCCCTCGACGACCCGCGAGCCGATCTGCGCCATCTTGCCGCCGACCGAGGCGTTGGCCTCGTAGCGCAGCACCGTCCCGCCGTTCGCGCCGGTGAGCGTCACCTTGGCGCCGCCCTTGCCGAACCCCGCCGCGCCGCCCTGGCCTTCGCCGGAAATGGTGTATCCGTTCGGCGGGTCGATGTCCGACAGCGTCACGCGGCCGTTGAACTTCGTCCGCACCGGTCCCACCTTGGCCATGACGGTGGCCGTGAACTCCGTATCGGAGACCTTCTCGAGCGTCTCGCAGCCCGGAACCGAAGCCTTGAGCACGTCCGCGTCGTTGAGGGCCTCCCACACCTTCTCGCGCGGGGCGGGAATCGTGTGTTCGCCCGTCATGTCCATGACGATCCCCCGTTGCAACCGTCGTCGCCGGCGACAGGCAGGCGCCTCTTGTCGAAGAGCTTCATAGGCCCTCCTGAATTGAAGGTCGTGTTTCCCGAACGCCGACATCGTGGCGTCCATTCCAAGCAGGCCAGCTTATGACATGGAGACGGAAAAATTCAATCAACGGTCCGGCTCGAACACCAGCTCCGGCACGACGACTTCCCAGGCGTCGCATTTCAGGACGTCGCGGTATTCCGGACGCGATGCCTCCCGGCTCCACCCCGTGACGGCCAGGACCGAGGCCGACCGGCACCGTGTCCCGGCCGGGGGCGCGAAGCTCTTGGCGAGACGCCCGACCACGACGCCCTCCGGGTTCAGCAGTTCCCAGCGTCCGGCGTTCACGGTCCGTGTTCGCAGGGGATCGCCGGGAGACAGCGCGGCGATGGCGCGATGCGCCGCCCGGCGGGCGCCTTGTCGTCCGGCGAAACCGAGATCGATGTCCTTCAGGCCCGGCCGGACGAAGTTGCGCTCCAGCGCCGCGTCCGCGGGCGGAAACTCGCTCGGCTCGCGATGCAGGACGCCGGGTTTGTCGAGCAGCGCCTCCTGCAACCGATGAGGGCCGTCGAGCCGCGCGAGCGCGAGGGTTCGCCGGGCGCGCGTCATCGCCACGTAGTACAGCCTTCGGGCCTCGTCCGGGTCTTCTCCGCGCCCGACGCGGTCCCAGCCGCCGTCCAGCACGGCCACGTGGTCGAACTCCAGACCCTTGGCGCGGTGCGCGGTCAGCAGCAGCAGTCCGCGCTGTCGTCGGCGGATGTCCTGGCCCCATTCCGCCAACCATTCGAGGAAATGGCCGGTGGGAGTTTCCGCGCCGCCGGTCTCCAGGGCGTGTTCGTCGACAGCCTGCCGGAGAAGCTCGTTCCAGAGGTTCGTCGGACGCGAGTCCACCCAGTCGCGGAGGGCCGCGCCGTCGACGACGCCGGCCTCCAGGCCGCGCAGCCACTCGACGAACGCGCGGGTCTCGCGCAGGCGCCAGAAGCCTGGAATTTCTTCATCCCCCATCCATGCCGGGATACCGTGCGTCTCGCAGAACGCACGCACCGGAACCAGATACGCCCATTCGCGCGCGATCACGGCGCACCGGGACCAGTCCCAATCCGGCGACAGGCCGGCGAGCCGCAACAACTCGGCCATGACGGTTCGCGCTTGCCGGACCGGGTCGCGGCCCGCCGGCAGGATCTGCACCCGTCCTCGCGACACCGGGTCCAGTTTCTCCCACCTTCCTCCCCTCGGATCTTTCGCCCGCGCCCGGTCGATGCGGATGGGGCGTCGGACTTTCATACGTTCGCGCGCCGGTGCGATCGTCGCGTTGGCGGCCTCGACGATGTGGGCGGTGGAACGGTAGTTGTCGGTGAGGTAGATCGGCTTGGGTCCGTAATCCGCTTCGAAACGGCGGATGTACTCCACCGAGGCGCCGTTGAAGGCGTAGATGTTCTGATCGTCGTCCCCGACCGCGAACAGGGTGAGCTTGCCCGCCTCGTCGTCGAGCGTTCGTCCGGCCAGCGCCGAGATCAACTCGTACTGGTCCTTGCCGATGTCCTGGTACTCGTCCACCAGGATCCAGCGGAATCCCGCCAGCAGCCGCCCTCGTCGCTCGTCCGCCTCTTCCGGCGAGAGGTCCTCGCCGCGCAGCACCCTCGTCGCGCGGCGCATCACCTCCCGGAACACGTCGTCGTCGGGACGCTCCGCACGGCCCGTGAAGCTGGCGCCGGCCAGCCGCATGGCCATGGCGTGGCAGGTGAGCACGGTCACGCCTCGCGCGTCGTCGCCGACGAGGTCCCGGAGACGACGGCGGATGTCGACCGCCGCGTGCCGGTTGTAGGCCAGGGCCAGGATGCCGCGGGGGTTCTCGCGCCTCGCGCGTATCAGGTAGGCGATGCGGTGCACCAGCACCCGGGTCTTGCCGGAACCCGGGCCGGCGAGCACCAGCACGTTGGTCTGGTCCCGGTCGTCCGCGACGATGCGTTGCTGGACGGGGTTCTTCAGACTCTCGACGATCGCCCGCCAGGATTCCGGCGTCGTCTCGCGGCCGATCTCCCGGTCCCGGCCGGGCAGCCAGCGGCCGAGGAATTCCCCTTCCTTCAGGGTGAAGTAGTCCATCGCCAGGCGCCGCGCCTCGCTCGTGTCGACGAGACCGCGTTCGGCGAACTCCGCCATCACGTGGATCTGCAGGACCTGTCCCTTGTAATGAAGGGCGAGAGGCTCGAAGTCGACTCTGGCGAAGCCGCGCCGGTCCCGCCGCTCCAGGCGGATGGTCATGGCCTGGCGGAACACCGAGAGGCCCTTGTTGAGGCGGATGACATCCTGCTCGTGCAGCCACAGGAGGGCGCGGTCCAGAAGTTTGTCGGGGTTTCTGACCATGCTCTTCAGGACAAGGTCGGACTCGATCGCCCGGGTCAGCTTGCCGAGCGTGGTTTCGGCCAGCAGATCCGTGCCCCGGCTTCCGGGCGGCAGGCAGGCGAGGAGATGGTCCAGCAGGCGCGCCGCCGCCTCGCGCCGGAGCCGGGCGGTCTCCTCCAGCGCCCGCCACTCGCGCCGGAGCGTTACCTGTGCCGTTTCCGCGTCCCGCTTTCGCGCCGTCAGGCTGCCCGTGGCGCCATCCTCTCCGCGGCCGTCTCGGGCGATGCCGCGGACGATGCGCCATAGCCGGTCCGGCAGGGGATCGGCCAGGCCCTCGTCCCGCAGGACCTGTGCGGCGATACGCAGATGCAGCGACGACGTGTCTCCCTTGCCCTGGTCCGGCGCCGCCTCGCGCATGTGGGCGATCAGGGCGACCTCCAGCGCCGCCGCCTGCTCCAGGCGTTTGGACGAGGCGCGCTCCACGCCCGCGTGGACGAACGCGGTCAACGCCGTATCGTTATCGGAGATGCCCAGCCTCTCGAGATCGTACAACCCGCCGCGCACGCCTTCGGGGCTCAGGCCCGACACGCACATCAGCTCGTCGGTGCTCACGCCTTCGTCGGCATCGGCTCCGATCAACGACTCCGCGATGCGCAGCAACTGCTCGAGGCGCGCCTTCGCGACGGTTCTCCCTTCCAGCTTCGCGCGGGCCTCGTCGACCGAGCCGACCCGGAGCGACGACGGGAATACCTGGGCCACGTTCTCCTCCCGGGTCAGCAGCTCCGTTTCCTCCAGCCAGGCGATGGCGGTTTTCACGCGGGTGTCGTCCGTTGCCGAGTCGCGATCGAAGGCCTCGTCCTCGTCCTCGCCGAGTATCTCGCCGGCGGTCGCCACCACCTCGCCGTTCAGGCGCTTCTTGCGGTCCAGATTGCGCAGCGCCCTGAGAACGCCATGGATCTCGGCCCTGGAGAGGCGCGAGCGGGCCGACATGCGGAACTGGCGTTCCACGTCGTCCGGCGCCGCGTACATCAGCACGCAGCGCGCCACCGCGCCGTCCCGTCCGGCGCGCCCCGCCTCCTGGAGGTAGTTCTCCAGGGAATCCGGGATGTCGGCGTGGACGACGAGTCGCACGTCCGGCTTGTCGATACCCATGCCGAAGGCGTTGGTCGCGGCGATCGCGCGCAGCTCGCCGCCGATGAAGCGCCGCTGTACGTCTTTCTTGGTCTCCGGCGGCAGGCCCGCGTGGAAATGCTCCGCCGCGACGTCCTTCAGTTGCAGGAACTCCCGGACTTCCTCGCTCCGCCGACGCGTCGCGCAGTAGACGATGGCGCCGCCCGGCGTGTCCGGCGGCAGATACGACGTCAGGACCTGGTGGACGTGGGCGAGCCTCTCTCCGCCCGATGTGGGCACCACCTCGAACGTCAGGTTGCGGCGTTCGGCGCCGCCGTCGAAGACCTTCAGCTCGATATCGAGCCTGTCGCGGAAATGCCGGACGATGTCCTCCGTCACGTCCGGCTTCGCGGTCGCCGTCAGGCAAAGCACCGGCGGCGCCGGCCCGGCGCCCGCCTTCTCCCGGATGAAGCGCCCCAGGTAGCGGTAATCGGGACGGAAATCGTGTCCCCATCTCGACAGGCAATGCGCTTCGTCCACGACCCATCCGCCGATCTCGCGCTGGTCGAGCGCCCGGCGCAGGGAACGGGAGCGCAGCTGCTCCGGGGAGACGATGAGTATGCCCGCATCGCCCAGCCGGACCCGGTCCAGCGCGTCGGCCCGCTCCGGCATCGACAGCATCCCGTTGATCGTCACGCACGCGCCGATCCCCCGCGCCTCCAGCCCCGCCACCTGGTCCGCCATCAGCGCGACCAGGGGCGAGATCGCCACGGTCAGGGCGCCCGTCTTGTCGTACCGGGAGAGGGCGGGGATCTGATAACAGAGGGACTTGCCCGCGCCCGTCGGCAGTATCCCGAGCGTATGCTTTCCCGCCATCGCCGCCTCGACGATGGACCGTTGCATCGGGCGTCCGTCGTCGTCCGCCGGTTCCGGGCGGAAATCGGCGAAGCCGAACCAGCGGACGAGCTCCTTGCGGGCATCGTGGCGTTCCCGGCACCAGCCGCAGCCGGGATCGTTGCAGGCGGTATCCCTGAGCCGGCGCACCAGATGGCCGGCCTCCGGGAACTGGTGGCGCACCCAGGGCGGCATGACCGAGTTGCCGCCTGCCACCGACAGCCATGCCAGCGCATAGGCCAGCGCCCAGCCGGAGGCCGCCGCGTCGTCCGTGGCCTGTCGCCCTTGGGCCGCGCAGGAGATGCCGGCCAGTCGTCCGTGGATCGTGGCCGCGGCCTCGGCGTCGGTGGGGCGGCGCGAGCCGCGAAGCTCGGAGAAGAGATCGTCGAGGGCGCGGTCCCTGCTTTCCGGTTCCGGCGTGCTCAGCCAATGCCATGCCGCCAGCAGCTCCGGCGCGGCTTCTCGTAGCGCCTGTCGCTGGTCGCCGAAGACCTCCAGCGCGAGGCGGGCGTCGAGCTCCGGGTCGTTCGCTTGCAGGCGCTTCAGCCGGCCGTCCCGGTAGTGCTTGACGAGGTGGTGGTAGGGGTTGCGTGGAAAGGCGAGGGGGCTGAGGCGCAGCGTATCGACGGTCGGGAGCTTCAACAGCCGCAGACCGGGCTTCGCCGCCGTCAGATGCGGCAGGTCGAAGGCGATCAGGTTGTGGCCCAGAACGAAGGACGCCCCGTCGGCGAGGTCGTCCAGTTCCGCCAGCGCCGCCGCCAGATCGCCGCCGCGAAACACGACGCGCCGGTCCGTGTCCGCGCGCACCCCGGCGAAGGCGTGGATCCGCCCATCGTCCCTGCCGACTTCAAGGTCCAACGAGAGGCAGCGAGACAGAGAGGTCATGCTTTCACCGGCGTTGGCATGACGGCTTCGCCCGGTTGGCGGCGTTTCCGCCGCGCGCGGCCCGCTACCCCGCGGCGTCGCCGCGCGCGTCCATGTACTCCTCGATCGACTGGGCGCCGACCAGAAGGAAGCCGCCGTCGACCACGAGGTCGATGCCGGTGCACATGCGCGACGCCGGACTCGCCAGGAAGAGGGCGCCGTTGGCCACGTCCTTCGGGTCCACCCATTCGCCGAGGGGGAAGTTCCCGGCGGCCCGGGCGATCTCCTCCGGGCTCATGGAGCCTTCCACGAGAGGGGTGAGGGTCGGGCCGGGACACAGCGCGTTGACCCGGATGCCGTACTGGGCCAGCTCGTAGGCCGACTGGCGGGTGAAGCCGCGCACCGCCCATTTGGCCGACGTGTAGTCCACGCCGCCGATCAGGGAGAACCGGTAGCCGGAGACGGAGCAGACGTTCACGATCGCCCCGCCGCCCCGCGCCTTGAGGTGCGGCAGCGCCGTCCGGGTGCAGTCGAACACGGCGGTCAGGTTGATCGACATCGTGCGGTCCCAGTTCTCCGGCGGCATGTTGGCGATCGTGTGCCGCGTCACGACGCCGGCGTTGTTCACCAGGATGTCGATGCCGCCGAAGCGGGCGGCGACGGCGTCGAACGCGGCCGGAATGCCGTCCCGATCGGTCACGTCGAGCTCGATGAACCGGCCCGCGTCCCCCAGTTCGTCGGCGACGGCCCGTCCCGCGTCCGCGTCGACGTCGAGCACGGCCACCCGGCCGCCGCCCTCGGCGATGCCCCGGGCGGTGGCCGCGCCGATGCCCTTGCCGGCGCCGGTGACGACGGCGACCTTGTCCTCGAAGTCCCACTTCATGCCACGACTCCGTTCATCCGTTCCCCATGCGTCTCAGGCGCTGAAGGACGCGATCAGGAACGCGCCCAGCAGGATGGCGACCCACAGCACCGTCGCTCCCGTCGGCCACGTGCGCGCCATGGCGCCCTCTGGGCCGTGGTGGCGGGAGAACCAGCCGGCGACGTCCTCGAGGCGCGCCTTCGCGCCGTTCCTCAGGAGAGCCGCCGCACGGCCGACCCGGCGCGACACGGCGCCCGCCGCGAGCGGGCCGAGGCGTCGATAGAGCCAGTCGGAGTCGAGGTTCGTCGACCTGAGCTCGGGAGGATAGACGCCCGTCCTGATGAGAACCGCGAAGGCCAGGGCGGAGAAGAGCAGGAGCTGAAGCTGGGTCAGCACGTGCGTGGACGTATAGGGCTGGAAGTCCACCGGGAAGGGCAGGATGCCGTACAGAGCCTGCGGATACACGCCGATCCCGATGCACAGGGCGGCGGCGATCGCCATGGCGGCGAGCATGTTCCGGGGCGCTTCCTCGCAGCGTTTCCCGGAGTCGTGGGCGAAGAACGCGAAGTACGGGATCTTGATGCCGGAATGGTGAAAGACGCCCGCGCTGGCGAAGAGCAGGACGAGCCACGTCACGAAATAGCCGTTTTCCGCCGCCGCGGTGATGATCAGCGCCTTGGAGATGAAGCCGCTGAAAAGGGGAAACGCCGAGATCGACGCGGCGCCCACGATGCAGAACGCCGCCGTCCACGGCATCGACTTGTACAGTCCGCCGAGCTCGGAGCCCTTTATGGTGCCGACGCGATAGAGCACCGCGCCCATCGACATGAACAGCAGGGCCTTGTACAGGATGTGCGAAAAGGCGTGGGAGATCGTTCCGTTCAGGGCCATCTCCGTTCCGATGCCGATGCCCGTGACCATGAATCCGAGCTGGTTGTTCAGGCTGTAGGCGAGCACCCGGCGGAGATCGTTTTCGATCACCGCGTAGAATATCGGAAAGGCGGTCATGGTCGCGCCGATCCATACGAGCATCTCCGTTCCCGCGTACCCCCGGGCCAGGGCGTAGACGGCGAGTTTGGTCGTGAACGCCGACAGGAACACGGTCCCCGTGACCGTCGCCTCCGGATAGGCGTCCTGCAGCCAGTTGTGCAGCAACGGGAAGGCGCACTTGATCCCGAACGCGATGAAGATCAGCGTCGTCCCGGGACTCGTCACGCCGAGGTGTCCGAACGCCACCGAGTTCGTGTCCAGATAGTGGAGGACGGTCCCGGACAGCAGGAGCACGCCGGAGCCGATCTGGACGACCAGGTAGCGCATCCCCGCCTGGCAGGCGCGGGGAGTCCGCCGCCCGAAGATCAGGAAAACCGAGGTGATCGCGGTGAGTTCCCAGTAAACGAAGAGAGTTACGAGGTCGCCGGCGAACACGGCCCCGATCGCGGATCCGGCGTATGCGAGCGCCGCCGCGTGTTCGAACGTCTTTTTGAGGTGCAGCGCGTAGACGATGCCGACGAAGGCCGCGATATGGAATATGTAGCCGAAGACCAGCGCGAGTCGGTCGACGCGAAGCATCAGGATTTCGAGGCCGAGCACGCTGGCCCGGATATGGTCGCCGGTCTCGAGCGAGACGATCTGGAGCAGGCCGACCGCGGGGAGCGCGAGCAGGTAGGCGTCGCGGGGACGGCCGCGGAGAAACGGAACGATCCCCGCCCCGATGATCAGCACGAGGCCGGGAGGGATGCCGTGGGCGAGCTCGCTAAAGGTCGTCACCGTAGTACGCCTCGTCCCGTTTTATGATCTTGCGCAGTTCCTTCGCCGCCAGCACGAGGCCGACGCACGCCGCGAAGCCGTATATCCCGTAGAAGCCGAACAGGGCCTCCACCGGGAAGACCAGGTGGCGGTGCACGAGCAGATCGGCCGCGGCGACGAGCACGCACGACAGGCAGGTTCCGTAGAACACCTTGTCCACGTTCTTCGGTTCGTCCAGCCAGTACTTTCTCTCGCCGGAGGGTTCGGCGGGGCGATCCGGCGCTTCCGGCGTTTTCGGCGTCACGGGACGTTCACCTCGTCGTGATGGCGATCGGTTCGAGCAGGACGTAAAGGAGGTCGGCGAAAAAGAACAGCAGCACCGAACCCGCGGCCGTGACGCAAATGGACACGAGACACGCCGGGGGCGCTTCGCTGAACGAAATCCGCCGGCCGTCGGCGTCCGGGGGCGGCAGGAAGAACGCGCGAACCACCGGGGGCAGAAGATACGCCACGTTGAGAAGGGTGCTCAGCATCAGCACGCCCACGAAGACGTACTGCCCGGCTCCGGCGGCGCCCAGCGCCAGAAGGAACTTGCTCCAGGAGCCGCCGAGCGGAGGCAGCCCGATCACGCTCAGCGCGCCGACGAGGAAGGCGCACATGGTGATGGGCATGGCGCGCCCGATTCCGTCGAGATCGCTGACGTTGGTCTTGTGGGCCGCCACCAGAATGGCGCCGGCGCAGAAGAACAGGGTGATCTTGCCGAACGCGTGCATGGCGATGTGGATGCCGCTTCCGATCACGCTGGCCTCGGTGACGAGCATGGCTCCGAGCACGATGTAGGAAAGCTGGCTGACCGTCGAATAGGCGAGGCGCCGCTTCAGGTTGTCTTCCCTGATCGCGATGAGCGAGGCGGCGATGATGGTGAACGCGGCGACGTACAGCAGGAGGTCCCGGGCGTGGACGTCGGCCAGCAGGTCGATCCCGAAGACGTAGACCGTGACCTTGAGCACGGTGAACACGCCGGCCTTGACGACCGCCACCGCGTGCAGCAGGGCGCTGACCGGCGTCGGCGCCACCATCGCCGCCGGCAGCCAGCGGTGGAAGGGCATGAGCGCCGCCTTGCCGATCCCGAACACGTACAGGAGCAGAAGGATTCCGGCCAGCGCCGGACTGGCCTTGCCCTCGAGAATGCCGCCGGCGGCGAAGTCGAGCGTGCCGGCGACGGCCCACGTCCACACGATGGCCAGCAACTGGAAGGCGATGGAGGTCAGCAGCAGCAGCCCGAGATACGTGCGGCCGCCGCGGCGGGCCTCGTCGGTCCCGTGGTGCGTGACCAGCGGGTAGGTCGACAGGGTCAGCGCCTCGTAGAAGACGAACAGCGTGAACATGTTGGCGGCGAACGCCACGCCGATGGCGCTCGAGAGCGCGATCGCGAAGCAGACGTAGAACCGGGTCTGGTTCTCTTCGCGATGCCCGCGCATGTACCCGATCGAGTAGACCGAGGTGACGATCCACAGGAAGCTGGCCACGAGCGCGAACACCATGCCCAGCGGCTCGGCCTCGAAGCCGATGGAGATGCCGGGGACGATCTCCCACAGTATCGCGCGCGGACGCTCGCCCGCCATCACCGGCGCGAGCAGGGAAGCCGTCAGGGCGAAGAGCGCCGCGGCGGTGACCAGCGTCGCGGCCTCCCGCCGGTTGGGGTGGCGGTGCGACGCGGCGATCGCGACGGCGCCCGCCAGGGGCGCCAGGACCGCGAGGACCATCGTCTGCCCGCCGGTCATCCGCCCTCTCCCAGCAGGGCCCTGGCGGCGTCGGCGGCGACCCCGACCGTGACCGACGTATCGATGCCGAAGTAGAAGTTGGCGAGCGTCAGGATCCACGTCGGCACGAGCAGGGCGAGCGGCGCCTCCGTCGCGCGCGGGCGGTCGGGCGGCGGGTCGCGGAAATAGGCCGCCTCGACGACTCGCCAGACGTAGGCGACCGCCAGCAGCGAGCTCAGCAGGATCAGGCCGGCGATGGGCCACCAGCCCCGTTCCAGCGCCGCCAGGATCAGGTACCACTTGCTGATGAAACCGACGGTGAGGGGCAGGCCGATCAGGCTCAGCCCGCCGAGGACGAAAGCGAACATGGTGAGCGGCATCTGCCTGCCGAGCCCGCGCATATGTTCGATGCGGACCGATCCCAGGCGGTAGAACACCGCGCCGAGCGCCATGAACAGCGCTCCCTTCATCAGGGCGTGGTTGAACAGGTGAACGATGCCTCCCGTCAGGCCCGTCACCGAGAAGAAGCCGACGCCCAGCATCATGTAGCCGACCTGCGCGACGCTGGAGTACGCCAGCATGCGCTTCACGTTGTTCTGGAAGACGGCGGTGATCGAGGCGGCGAACACGCCCACCAGGGCGAGGGCTATCAGGAACTCGGCGAAAAACGTGACGTCGAGGGCGAAGTCGGCGCCGAACAGGGTGAACACGAAGCGCAGCATCGTGTAGACCGCCACCTTGGTCGCCGTCGCCGCCAGCAGCACGGTCACCGCGGACGGAGCGTAGGCGTAGGCGTTGGGCAGCCACAGATGCAGCGGGAACAGGGCGAGCTTGAGGCCGAGCCCCACGATGATGAAGGCGAACGCCGCCAGGACCGTGCGGGTGTGCTCCACCGGATCGAGGCGCGCGGCGATATCCGCCATGTTGAGCGTGCCGGTCATGGCGTAGATCAGGCCCACGCCGATGAGGAAGAACGTGGCGCCGATGGTGCCCATGACGAGGTACTGGTAGGCCGCCGTCAGGGCCTTGCGCTCGCCGCCGAGGCTGATCAGCGCGTAGGACGACAGCGAGGAGATCTCGAGGAACACGAAGACGTTGAACGCATCGCCCGTGATCGTGATGCCGAGCAGGCCCGTGAGGCACAGGAGATAGGCGGAGTAGAACAGATAGTGGCGGTCCTCGGGGATCTCCCTGACGACGGTGTGGTGGGCATAGGGCGCGGCGACCGCCGAGATGCCCGAGACGATCAGCAGGACGAAGGCGTTGACCGAATCGACCCGGTACTCGATTCCCCACGGCGCCGCCCAGCCGCCCAGTTCGTAGGAGACGGGGCCCGTCGCCATCACCTGGACCAGGAGCTGGATGGCGATGGCCAACGCGATCCACGAGACCGCGACGGTGACCAGCCAGGCCAGGGCGCCCCGCCGCAGAAGCACGCAGAGCGGCGCCGCGATCAGCGGCGCGACGACCTGGAGGGCGGCGTAGTGCGCGGCGATCATGGCTCCTTGTCCATGCCGCTGATCTCGTCCTCCTCGATCGTGCCGTAGGCCTCGTTGATCCTGACCACCAGGGAAAGGCCGAGCGCGGTCGTGGCCACGCCGACGACGATCGCCGTGAGGATGAGGACGTGCGGCAGCGGGTTGGAGTAGGTCGCCGGGCCGCCGCCGTCGACGATGATCGGCGCGGTGCCGCCCAGGACCTTGCCGATCGAGATGTAGAGCAGGAACACCGAGGCCTGGAAAATGTTCAGGCCGACGATTTTCTTGACGAGGTTCCCGCGCGCGACCACGACGTAGAACCCCAGCATCATCAGGAAAACGAAGATCCAGTAGTTGTAGTGGCCGACGAGGAACTCCACGGTTACCGGCCCCGGTCCGCGAAGGTGAAGAAGACCGCGATCATGACCGCGGCGACCGTGATCCCGACCCCGAGCTCGACGAGCAGGATGCCGAGATGTTGTCCGGCGACGGGATCGTCGGCGAGCGCGCCGTAGTCGAGATAGTTGCCGCCGAGGAGCAGGGCGGCGACGCCCACGCCCGCGAACAGCAGCAGGCCGATGGCGATGAAGGCGACGACCACGTTCATCGGCGCCGCCTCGAGCGCGTTGTCGAGCCCGAAGATGAGGGCGTAGAGGATGAACGCCGCGCCGAAGATCACGCCGGCCTGGAAGCCGCCGCCGGGCCCGAAATCGCCGTGGAACTGCACGTAGAGCGCGAACAGCACGATGAACGGGATGCCGAGCTTGGCGATCACCCGCAGGATGACGTGGTGCCTCATGCGCCGCTTCCCCTGGTCGTCGCCCGGCCGTCCCCTCTCTCCCGCCGCCGGCCCAGCAGCAGCAGCACGCCGATGCCGGCCGTGAAGATCACGGTGAGCTCGCCCAGGGTGTCGTAGCCCCGGTAGCTCGCCAGCACCGCCGTCACGACATTGGGCACGCCCGTCTCCGGGAGCGAGCGCTCGAGGTAGTAGGGCGCCACGTGCCGGTTGGGCGGGGCCGCGGCATCGCCGAACGCCGGCATGTCCCAGGTGCCGTAGATCAGCATGGCGCCGGTGATGAACGTCACGACCAGCGGCAGCAGCGGCGTGTGCATGGGGACCCTCTCCCGGCTCGTCGTCAGCGCCAGCGTGCCCAGCATGAGGATCGTGGCGATGCCGGCGCCGACGGCCGCCTCCGTGAAGGCCACGTCGACGGCGTCGAGGATGACGAAGATCGACGCCATCAGCAGGCTGTAGATGCCGCTCAGCATGACGACGCCGAACAGGTTCCGCAGCCGCACGATCGCCAGCGCGATGACGGCCAGGAACGCCAGCAGCACGATGTTGACTAGGGCTTCGATGGCGGCGCCTCCCCGGACTTTCCGGGCGCGTCCGTGGTGAGCGGCTTCAGCCCGGCGTACCACGCGGTCTTGATCAGCGCGTGCGTCGCCGAGGGCCCGGTCATGAACAGGAAGAACAGGATGAGAGCGAGCTTCGCGGACACGAGCGTCGGTCCCGCCAGGCACATGAGACCGGCGAGGATCAGCCAGGCGCCCATCGTGTCGGTGACGCCGGCGGCGTGCATCCGCGTATAGAAGTCCGGCAGCCGCAGCATCCCGATCCCGCCGATCACCGAGAACACGGCGCCGGCGCCGAGCAGGATCCAGGCCAGGACGTCGAGGATGCCGTCCATCACCGGGCCGGGTCTCGCGCCGCCGTCGCGTCGGGCCCGTCCGCGCCCGGGCGCTCCGCTTCCGTGGGGCCGGGCGCGTCTTCGAGGTGGGAGGCGAGACCGAGGCTCCCGTACTTGTAGAACTTGAGCACGGCGATGGCGCCGACGAAGTTGATCAGCGCGTAGAGCAGCGCGATGTCCAGGAAATCCGGCCGTCCGAAGAGGAACCCCACCACGGCGACGAGCAGCGTCGTCTTGGTCGATACCATGCTGACCGCCAGAATGCGGTCGAACGTCGTCGGTCCGCGCAGCGCCCGGGCCAGCGCCAGCGCCATGGTCAGGAGGACGGCGACGGTAACGAAGGCCAGCATCAGGCCGCGCCCTCGAGCTTCGAGACGCGGCCGTCCATGGCGCCCGTCGCGAGGTCTTCGGCCGAGGCACGCGTCAGCGCGTGGACCGTGATCTCGCCGTCCTCGAGTTCGACGGAAATCGTGCCCGGCGTCAGCGTGATCGAGTTGGCATGGATGACCTGGCCCAGCTCGGTGCGCTGGCTCGGCTTCACGGTCACCACGTTCGGGGCGATCGGGTCGCCGACGCCGAGGATGGTCCGCGCCACGTCGAAGTTGGACTTGACGATCTGGACGAGGAGCCAGATCCAGTAGGCGGGAATACGCCAGGTCAGGTGAACGGGGTGGCTCTCGTGGTCGATGACGTCCATGCGCAGCGCGATACCGACCGCGACGGCGACGGACAGGACGCCGAGGGATATCGGCAGGGCCGTGAAGTAGCCGGACAACAACAGCCACGCGCCGAAGAGAATCGCGGTCAGGCTGATCGCATGAAGCACGGTGTCACTCCCCTCCCGCCCGGTGTCTTCTCGCCGGGTGGCGCCGCGCCATCCTCGGTGTGGGCCGCTTTCCCGAGGCCGCTCCGGCAACTATATCGCGACCGGACCCGATCCGGCAAAAATGCCGTGTGGCGGCCCGTCGTGTCGAGTCGCGGTCCTTCTCGTTCCCGTGGCATGATCGCGACGCCGCGACCGCGACCGTGAACCCGGCGGACCGGACCTGGACGGACAGATGATACTGATCGGCCGCTACCGTTCTCCCTTCACCCGTCGCGTCGCCGTCACGATGCGGCTCCTGGGCCTCGGGTACGAGCATCGGCCCGTCAAACCGTGGCCGACCAACGAGGAACTCCTGCCCATGAACCCTCTGGGGCGCGTGCCGATCCTGATTCTCGACGACGGAGAAGCGCTGTGGGAAAGCGGGTACATCTTGGAGTATCTGGACGAGTTGGTGGGACCGGCGCGCGCCCTGACGCCGGCGTCGGGTCCCGAACGGCTCGCCGTCCGCAAGGTCGTCCATTGGGCGATGGGGACCCAGGAGAAGGTGGTCCTCGCCAACCACGAACGCTACCGCCGCCCCGACGGGTACGTCGAACGGGCCTGGATCGACCGCTGCGAGAATCAGGCGGCGGCGGGCCTCGCCGAGCTCGACAGGTTCGAGCCGGGGCCGTGGCTCGCCGGGACCGCCATCACCCAGGCCGACGTCACCCTGGGAGTCCTCTGCGGCCACGTCGCCCTGACCTGCCCCGAGCTCATGCCCGAGGGGCGCTATCCCAACCTCGATACGCTCTCCGCCGCCTGCGACGCGCTCCCCGCCTTCGCCGACACCGTTCCCGACTTCTGAACCGGATTCGTCGTCCCGTTCCGGTTCGGGAACAATATAGGAACGGTTACGGAGCGAGTCAAGCGGAAAATTCCATGATGGAGAAAAAATGTTCCACATTGTGATTTGATTTGACCGCCGGTCGGGGGATCCGCACGATCCGCACACCCTCCGGGGGGCGAACCCGGCGCGGCGATCCGCACAATCCGCACACCCTCCGGGGGGCGAACCCGGCGCGGCGACCCGCACAATCCGCACACCCTTCGGGGGTCGAGCCCGGCGTGGCGATCCGCACAATCCGCACACCCTTCGGGGGTCGAGCCCGGCGCGGCGATCCGCACGATCCGCACACCCTCCGGGGGTCGAGCCCGGCGTGGCGTCCGCACGATCCGCACACCCTCCGGGGGTCGAGCCCGGCGTGGCGATCCGCACAATCCGCACACCCTTCGAGGGTCGAACCCGGCGTGGCGATCCGCACGATCCGCACACTCTCCGGGGGTCGAACCCGGCGTGGCGATCCGCACGATCCGCACACCCTTCGAGGGTCGAACCCGGCGCGGCGATCCGCACAATCCGCACACTCTCCGGGGGTCGAACCCGGCGCGGCGTCCGCACGATCCGCACACCCTTCGAGGGTCGAGCCCGGCGCGGCGATCCGCACAATCCGCACACCCTCCGGGGGTCGATCCCGGCGTGGCGTCCGCACGATCCGCACACCCTTCGGGGGTCGAACCCGGCGCGGCGTCCGCACGATCCGCACACCCTTCGGGGGTCGATCCCGGCGTGGCGATCCGCACGATCCGCACACCCTCCGGGGGTCGAGCCCGGCGCGGCGATCCGCACGATCCGCACACCCTTCGAGGGTCGAGCCCGGCGTGGCGATCCGCACGATCCGCACACCCTTCGAGGGTCGAGCCCGGCGTGGCAATCCGCACAATCCGCACACCGTCGGACCCTGCGGAGCGTTCCAGATCAAACCACTATATGTTGTATTTTCTGTGTCATGAATATCGATATATGGTATCGTCGAGGGGGTTGTAGAGGCGATCCTCGCCGAGTCGCGGGACTATGGCCCCCCTCCCGACTTCCCCCCTGACCAAGGGGGAGAAGTATGAACGGATCCGGCAGATGAACCCCGGCTCGGCACCCCACCGACCGCGCGGCCGACGAGTTCTCGACGTCCCGCGTGTAGCGAACCAGGACACGCACTTGCGCGTGGGCGCGATGGCGTCTACCTTCGGCGC
The DNA here is from genome assembly GCA_958295725.1 of uncultured Alphaproteobacteria bacterium. Taxonomy (GTDB): domain Bacteria; phylum Pseudomonadota; class Alphaproteobacteria; order UBA2966; family UBA2966; genus UBA2966. Next base: position 951,801 of record OY282368.1, read on the forward strand.
TCCCGGGCCGACGAAGCCTTCTCGCCGTGGATGCCTCCCATGGACAGGCGGTTCTCCACGTTCATCGGCGGACTTTCACGGGTAGGCAGGTCGGGGTTTGACCCCGACGCCGTCAAGCTGGAATAAAGTGGCCGCGCGACGACGTTCGTCGGCGTCAAGCAACGGGGAGACCATGGCGGACAGGATTTATCCGGCCTCGATGGAAGAGGCGATCCCCGACCCCGGGCGGGTCGAGGAAGTGCGCAGGGAGCTCGAGTCGAAGGGCGTCAAGTACCTGTTCATCAACTGGATCGATCTGCTCGGACAGCCCAAGACCAAACCGACGCCCTTGAGCGAGCTGAAGGCGTGGTGCGAGGGCCGGGGTCCGCAGTTCGCCGTCCACTCGGTCTCCATGGCGCCGGAGAGGGGCCCGGCGGACCCCGACCAGATTGCCATTCCCGATCTCGACAGCCTCGTCGTCTGCCCCTGGGACAGGTCCTGCGCCTGGATGTTCGCCGACCTCTACCTCGAGGGCGAGCCCTACGACGTCTGCCCGCGCCTCGCCCTGAAGCGCCAGGTCCAGGCGGCGGCCGACGCCGGTTATCGGTTCATGGCCGGGCTCGAGCCGGAATTCATCGTCATGAGATACGACGAGTTCGGGCAGCCGGTGAAGGCGTTCGACAACGATCCCCATCCCTCGACGGGCGGCGTCCGTCCCGCGCGCCAGGCCTGGGGCTACGACACCGAAGCGTCGATCGATTCGCTGCCGTACATGCGCGAGCTCATCGACGCCCTCGTCGAGCTCGACTGGGACCTGCACGACACGGTCGCCGAGGGCGCCTATTCCCAGTTCGAGCTGGACTTCGGCTACGCCGATCTCGTCACGTCCGCCGACCGCCTGACGCTGCTGCGCGTGATCCTGAAGGAGATCGCCAAGAAGCACGGCATGTTCGTCACCTTCATGACCAAGCCGACCCAGGGCGACTGGCGCAACGCGGCGCACGTCAACTTCAGCGCCCAGAGCGTCGACGCGCCGGGCGTCAACCTGTTCGGCGAGCGAGGTGGACCGTGGAAGGATATCGTCTGGAACGCCGTCGCCGGCATCATGGGGCACGGCGAGTCGCTGACGGCGATGACCTGTCCGACGGTCACGTCCTACAAGGGGTTCGTCGGAACCGCCCGTGGCTTCGAGGGCGGCGTGCTGACCTGGGCGCCGACGCACGTGTCCTACGGCATGAACAACCGTTCGGCCATGCTGCGGATGCCGCAGAACCGCAAGGCGATCGAGAACCGGGCCTGCGACATGGCGATGAACTTCTACTTCGGCCTGACCATGACCGCCGCGTGCGCGTTGCAGGGTATGGAGTCCGGAGCGCGGCCGCCCGGACCGCCCACCAACGAGACGCTCTACGACGTGCCGGAGGAGAAGTGGGAGGAGTACGGCATCCGGCCGCTGCCCAAGACGCTGAAGCACGCGGTCGAGGCGTTCGACCGGGACCCGCTGGCCAAGCGGATCCTGGGTCCGACCATGCACGGCTGCTACAGCCGCTACAAGCACGACGAGTGGGACCGCTTCCACGAGCACGTCACCGAGTGGGAGGTTCGGGAATACCTGAGGTTCTTCTAGCGCCGGCGCGGCGGGAGGCCTTTCGATGAGCGACCACGAAGTCTTCGAGGCGGGCGACGTCGTCCTGCAAAACGGCATCACGTTGCGGAACGCCCGGCTCGCGTACAAGACCCACGGCGCCCTGAACCCCGAGGGGAGCAACGCGATCGTCTACCCGACGCGGTACGGCGGCGCGCACGTCGACAACGAGTTCCTCATCGGCGAGGGGATGGCGCTCGATCCGTCGAAGTACTTCATCGTCGTGCCCAACAAGTTCGGCAACGGGGTGTCCTCGTCGCCCTCGAACACGCCGGCGCCGTTCAACGGCCCCAGGTTCCCGCGCGTGACCGTCCACGACAACGTGATCCAGCAGCACCGGCTGATGACGGAAGTCCTCGGCGTGAAGAAGATCGCGCTCGCCGTCGGCTGGTCGATGGGCGCCATGCAGGTCTATCAGTGGGCCTGTCTCTATCCCGACATGGTGGAGCGGCTGGCCCCGCTCGCGGGCGCCGCCCGCTGCGCCAGACACAACTTCGTCTTCCTCGAAGGAGTGAAGGCGGCGCTGACGGCGGACGCGGAGTTCCGGAACGGCTGGTACGAGAAGCCGCCGCTGACCGGCTTGCGCGCCATGGGCCGCGTATGGGCGGGCTGGGCCCTCTGCCAGACGTGGTACCGCGAGGAGATGTACAAGTCGCTCGGCTATTCCTCCCTCGACGATTTCCTCATCGCCTATTGGGAGGGAATGTTCCTGCAACGGGAGCCGAACGACCTCCTCGCCATGATCGACACCTGGCAGCAGGCGGACATCGGCGCCAACGACGCCTTCGGCGGCGACTTCGAAAAGGCGCTCGGCGCCATCGCCGCCCGGACCTTCGTGATGCCGGGCCAGACCGACATGTACTTTCCGCCGGAAGACGGCGAGTACGAGGCCGCGCACATCCCGAACGCCGAGTTCCGTCCCATCCCGTCGCTGTGGGGACACTACGCGGGCGGCGGCAAGGATCCCACCGGCGCCGACACCGGGTTCATCGACGAGTCGCTGAAGGAACTGCTGGCCTCGTAGCGCTCGTCTGCTTCTTACTCCTTCCCATCCTTGTCCGCCGGCCCCATCAGGTGCCCCAGGATGCGGTCCACCTTCGTTTCCAGACGGTCGATCTTGTCCGCGTTCCTGGAGACGTCCTCTTTCAGGGAATCGATTTCGGAATGATAAGTTAGGGGCTTGACACCGGATGATTGAGTGATTACATATGGTTGGCAAGGAGGCCAACCATGAACCTGATTACCGTCTTTCGCCGCTTCCCCGACCAGCAATCCTGCATCGAACACCTCGAAGACATCCGCTGGGGCGATGATCCCCATTGCCCATTATGCGGCGCCGCGCATGTGGCCCGCAAGTGCGACGGCGACCGCGTGGGCCGTTGGAATTGCCATGACTGCAAGGCCAGCTTCAACGTACTGTCCGGGACCATCTTCGAGAAGACGCGCATTCCCCTTCAGAAGTGGTTCTTGGGCATCGCGCTGATGGTCAACGCCAAGAAGAGCCTGTCAAGCCATCAACTGGCCCGCGACGCGGACTTGACTCAGCCGACGGCGCTTTACATGCAGCAGCGCATCCGGGCCGCCATGGCCGCGGAGCAGGCTCCCTTGCTGCAAGGCATCGTCGAGGCCGACGAAACCTATGTCGGCGGCAAGCCGCGCAAGCGCAACCGGCGCGCCGGCAAGAATCCCCCCCCCCCCCCCCCCCCCCCCGCATAATCCGCGCGGACGCGGCACACGCAAGACCCCGATAATCGGCGCTGTCGAGCGCGGCGGCAACGTCGCCGCGCGCGTTGCCGACGACCTGACCGGGAAGGGGATTCTCCGGTTCATCAAGGACACCGTAGACTCGCGCGGGTCAGTTCTGATCACCGACGAATACCGCGCCTATCGCGCCGTCCGCCCCACCATCGCCCATGCCGTCGTCAACCATGGCGAGACCTACGCCGACGGCGCCACCCACACCAACACCATCGAGGGCTTTTGGGCGCTTCTCAAGCGCGCCTGGTACGGCTCGCACCACCACTACAGCAAGACCTTCACGCCGTTGTTCGTCGCCGAGTCGGCGTGGAAGTACAACCATCGCCACGACGACAACGCCTTCGGCTCGTTCCTTCGGGGGGCGATGGCATGAACCGGCTCTACTACGGCGATTGCTTGACCGTCATGCAGGAACATATGGCGCTGGGCAGCGTCGATCTGATCTATCTCGATCCGCCGTTCAATTCCAACCGCGCGTACAACGCCATCTACAAGGACGAAAGCGGCCGCCCGTTACCGGACCAGATAGACGCCTTCTGCGACCTGTGGGAAATGGACGAGGAACGCGAGCGCGTCTTGCGAACCATGCCCGTGCTCTTGCGGGAGGCCGGAGTCGACGACCGGGCGGCCGAGTTCTGGCGCCTCTGGATGAACGCTCTGCGCCACACGCAGCCGCGCCTGCTCGCCTATCTGTCCTATATGGTGGAGCGGCTGTTGCCGATGAAAGGCCTCCTGAAGCCGACCGGCTCCATCTATCTGCACTGCGATCCGACGGCGAGCCACTACGTCAAGATCATGATGGACGCCATCTTCGGGCACGGCAACTTCCGCAACGAGATCGTGTGGTCTTATCGGCGATGGCCTTCCAAAAGCCGCCATTTTCAGACGATGCACGACGTGATCCTGTTCTATACCGCCGGGCGGGGAAACACGTTCAACGTAGAGTACGAACCGCCAAGCGCCAGTTACCTCAAACGCTTCAAGGGGAAGACGCAGGTTCTCGACCCGGAAACCGGAACACGGAAGATCGTGATCGACGAACCCACGAAGGGGCTGCCCATGCGTGACGTCTGGGATCTGTCGATCCTGGCGGGATCGTCGAAGGAGCGGCTCGGCTACGCGACCCAGAAGCCCTTGACGCTGCTGGACCGGATCATCCGCGCGTCCTCGAACGAGGGCGACGTAGTGTTCGATCCCTTCTGCGGGTGCGCGACGACCTTGGAGGCTGCGCACCGGCTGAACCGCCGCTGGATCGGGATCGACATCGCCATCCACGCCATCAAGCGCGTTGCGGCGGTGCGCTTGCGCGACCGGCTGGCGCTCCATGAAGGCGAGGACTTCGCCATCGACGGCGTGCCTCGAAACGTCGAGGGCGCCCGCGACCTGTGGACCAGGGACAAGTATCACTTCCAACGGTGGGCGATAGAGCAGGTGGACGGCTTCGTGACGACGAAGCGCACCACCGACGGCGGGATCGACGGGCGGCTCTACTTCGGGTTGCCGAACGCCCGCGACCTGTCGAGCATGGCCATCGAGGTGAAGGGCGGCAGGAGCGTCGGCATCAAGGACGTTCGGGAGTTGCGGGGCGTCCTCGGCAACGATCAGGCGAAGCTGGCGGGACTGATTGTCATGGAACCCCTGGGGCCGGTGAAGGAGCGCAATTTCAAGCGCGAGATGCTGAAGTCAGGGGACCTGAACGTCATGGGCGTGAAGTACGCGCGGATGCAGATGTTGACCGTGCCGGAGATTCTGGAAGGGAAGCGGTTTCACACGCCGGGCGTCGCGGGCCGCGGGCTGGCGCAACCCGTCATGCTATGATCACGCTAAGCCCCTAACTTATCATTCCGATCGATTTTAGAATCGATTTTCTTGTCCAGTCTCGCTTCCGTCTGGCGCATTTGCGCGCCCAGGTCGTCTCTTACGCCATCCAGTGCCGTGTAAGCCGGGGCCGCCAATCCGATTATCAGACCTGGCGTGATCCAGAAGCTGGTCTGTTTCCAGTTTTCCTTCGTTTCCGCCATGTCCTCGTCCTTCTGTATCGGTCGTTTTTTTCCTCGTTCATCCCCGTTCCCGCCCAGAACGCGTGAAGCGCATCCGGTCATGTAGTGGGCGAGGTTTCGTTTGTCGCGCATAACCTCGGCGCTCTTCCATCACCGGGGTTTCCCTGATGCGGCCGTGACGCCTTTCCAACACAGTCCGGACGGCGCGTCAGTCCCGGAAGCCCGGGTCGATGCGGTCGACCAAGCGGAGGAGGGCGGGCCATTCCCGTTCCTCGGGCGGCACGACCTGTTTCTCGTACTGATCGGCGACCCGCCGCCCGACTTCGTCCGGCACCGGTATCGCCCGCCCGCCCGATTGCATGATCTCCAGCTGGATACGGCAGGCCTCCTCGAGGAAGTAGGCCAGCGAGAACGCCTCGGCAACGGTCCTGCCCGCCGTCAGCAGGCCGTGGTTGCGCATCAGCATTACCTGCCTGTCGCCGAGATCCGCGACCAGCCGGGCGCTCTGGTCGTCGTCGAAGGCCATGCTCTCGTAGGCGTGGTAGGCGACCCGGCCGTGGAACTGGAGCGCGCCCTGCGTGAGGGGCAGGAGGCCTTCCTCGAGGCACGACACGGCCGTCGCAGCGTGCGCGTGGCAGTGCAGCACGCAGGAGATGTCGGGGCGGGCCCGGTGGACGGCGCCGTGGATGACGACGAACCCCGGCCGATTGACCGGGTAGTCGGTCGGCTCGACGGGATTGCCGTCCTCGTCGACCTTGACGAGGTTCGAGGCCGTGATCTCGGAGTAGAGCAGTCCGTAAGGGTTCAGAAGGTACCGGTTGCGAGCCCCCGGCACGCGCGCCGTGATATGGGAATAGACGAGGTCGTCCATGCCGAAGTGAGCGATCAGGCGGTAGCACGCGGCGAGATCGACCCGCGCGTCCCGTTCGCCGGGCTCGGCCGGCCGGTCCGGCGCCTTTCGGATCGGCGTGATCGTCGTCATGGTCGGCTCGCGCGATGTCGTCCACGGCCCGGTATGCGGGCGGCAGTGTAGCACGCTCCCGGCGTTTCCGCGGCGCGCCGCCGACAGGGCGGGGCGCGGTCGACGCGTTCATTCCCCGCTCCCGCGTTATCGGGATAAGCGGTATTATGCGGCCGGGTTTTCGAGAGAACGGGGAAATGTCGACACGGAGCACCGAGACCGGGCGGCCCTACGGCGGTTATCACTCGCGCCACGTGCCCGAGGACGACTGGGAGCTGGCGCGCACCGGGCCGGATACGCCGCTCGGCGAATACTTCCGGCGGCACTGGAACCCGGTCGCCCTGTCGTCGCGGGTCCGGGACCTGCCCGTCGCCGTCCGTATCATGGGCGAGGACCTCGTCGTCTTTCGCGACAAGTCCGGCAATGTGGGCGTCCTCCACCGGCATTGCAGCCACCGGGGCACGTCCCTCGAATACGGCATCCCGAGCGAGCGCGGCATCCGTTGCTGCTACCACGGCTGGCTGTTCGACGTCGACGGCCGGATTCTGGAAACGCCGGGCGAGCCTCCCGACTCCAGGCTGAAGGACAGCTTCGTCCACGGCGCCTACCCGGCGCTGGAGTACAAGGGTCTGATCTTCGCCTACATGGGGCCGCCCGACGAGAAGCCGGACTTCCCCGTCTACGACGTGTTCGAGCTGCCGGACAACAAGCTCGTGCCGTACTCGACGCACACGCCCTGCAACTGGTTGCAGGCGCACGAGAACGGTATCGACCCGGTGCACGCGGTGTTCCTGCACGGCCGCGTGGGCGAACAGCATTTCAACGAGGCGTGGCTCGAGATGCCGACCCTGGAGTTCCGCGAGTCCGACAAGGGGGCGTACTACATCACGGCGCGGCGCCTCGACGACATGATCTGGGTGCGCAGCGCGGAGATGGTGTTCCCGAACTTCGTGCAGACCGGCGCCCTGTGGGAGTACGGCCATCGCGAGAAGTATTTCGGGCGCGTCAGCCTGAGCCGCTGGACCGTGCCGGAGGACGATACCGGAACCTGGTTCTTCGGCTGGCGCCACTTCAACGACGTCGTGGACCCGGAGCATCTCGGCGACGAGTCCCTTTGCGGGCACGACAGCGTCGACTTCGTCGGCCAGACCGGCAACCGGAGCTACGAGGAGGCCCAGCGCAACCCGGGCGACTGGGAAGCCCAGATGAGCCAGCGCCCGATCGCCAACCACAAGCTGGAGCACCTCGGCGCGTCGGACAGAGGCGTGGCCATGATCCGCCGCATGTTCGCGCGGGCGGTCGAGGGCGAGTTGCGGCATCCGGTATTTCCGGGCGGACGCGTCGCCGACGGCGGCCCCATTCCGACGGTGTCGCACGACACGGTGCTGTACGTGCCGCCGAGGGACGGCGTCGACGACCGGGAGTTGCTGGCGGACGTGGGGCGCCGGGTTCTCGACGCCATCCTCTCCGGGCGCGACGTGCCGTCGGCCGAGCGGGCGGCGCATATCGAAGGGCGCCTCCGGGAGATTTCGGAGGCTCCCCCGGCGTGACGGCGGCGGGCGGAGGGGCAGGGGGCGCATGAAGGCCGATTGGACACTCGTGCTGTTGCCGCCGATGCTGTTCTGCTTCCTGCTGCTCGGCGGAACGCAGTTCCTCTTCATCAGGGCGGGGTTCTTCGAGGATCTGGGGATCGGCCTGATCGGCGACGAGCTGGTCCTCGACAACTACCTGACGGTCTTCACCGATCCCTTCTATCTCGACGCCCTGATACTCAACATGAAGGTGTCGTCGGTGGTCGTGGCGTGCGGCCTCCTCTGCGCCTATCCGGTCGCCTACGTCATCGCGAGGATGCGGTCCGGGCAATGGGCCATGGTCATGCTCGCGGCCATCGTCGTGTCGTCGTTCGTGACCATCGTCATCAAGGTTCTCGGGCTGATCATCATCTTCGGCAGCGACGGGGTCCTGAACCGCGCGTTGCTGGGCCTCGGGCTGATCGACGGGCCGTTGAAGATCGTCGGCAACGTCTACGGCGTCATGGTGGGGCTCATGCACTACGTGCTGGGCTTCATGGTGCTCATGCTCTTCAGCGTCATCCAGACCATCCCGAGGTCGCTGGAGGAGGCGGCCCTCATCCACGGCGCGCCGCCCTGGCGCATGTTCGCGCGCGTCGTGTTTCCCCTGAGCCTGCCCGGCGTGGCGACGAGCGCGTTGATCGTCTTCAACCTGTGCATGGGGGCGTTCGTGTCGGCCGCCCTGCTCGGCGGGGGCAGGGTCCTGACCCTGCCCGTGGTCATAGAGCGGGCGATCGTGCTCGATACCGAATACGCCATGGGCGGCACCCTGTCGGCGATCCTCCTGGTTTCGGTCATCCTCATCAACGTCCTGTCGGTCTGGTTGCTGAACCGGTTCCGCAAGGCGAGGCTGGTGATCGCGTGAGGCGCCGCGGGAAATTCCGTCCGATGACGTTCGCGGTGAGGGCGGTCGTGGGGCTGGTGTACCTCTTCCTGCTGGCGCCGGTGATCGTCGTCGCGGGGGCCTCGTTCGACGGCGGCAAGTCGGTGGCGGGCCGCGCGTTCCTGCAATTCCCGCCGAGCGAGCTGACGCTCTACTGGTACGAGAACATCCAGCCGCGGCTGTGGGAGGCGTTGGGCGTGAGCGTCTCCGTCGCCGCGGTCGCGGCCGCCGCGGGCACGATCCTCGGGGTGCCGGCGGCCCTCGGCATCGTGCGCGGCAACCTCCCGGGCAAGACCCTGATCGCGACGCTGCTCCGGGCGCCGCTCCAGATCCCGTTCATCGTCATCGGGATCGCCTTTCTACAGACCTACTACTTCGTCGCCAACGCCGTGGGTTTCGGGTTGCAGGGGACGTTCGCCGGCCTCGCCCTGGGCCACGTCTTCGTGGCGACGCCCTACGTCGTGGGCTCGGTCGGCGCCGCGCTGCAACGGTTCGACCTTCGTCTGGAGGAGGCGGCGTTGAGCCTCGGCGCGGGGCGCTGGACGACCTTCCGGCGCATCACCCTGCCCATCATCATGCCGGGGATCTACGCCGGCGCGTTGTTCGCCTTCATGGTGTCCTTCGGCGACGTCCCGATCTCGCTGTTCCTGGCGGGTGCGTCGTTTACGACGCTGCCTCTGGAAATCTTCCACGGGATGGAGTTCGACTTCGACGCGGCCGTGCTGGCCATCTCCACGGTCGTCCTGCTGGGGTCTCTCGTGGTTCTGTACTTCATTCAGAGAATCGTCGGCCTCGACGTTCTCTTGCGTTCCGGGGGCAATGGGTAGAGTCTGTTCTCCAGGAACGCGCCAACGACGATAACGGAAAGGGAGGTCCGGTCATGAGGTACGGTCTACGGGGTTCGAAGGCGGTCGCGTTGGCGGCCGCGACGGTTCTGGCGCTCGGCGCGAATGCCGCCGCCGGCGCCGGGAAGTTCGAGGGGGTCACGCTCAAGGTCGGCACCTTCGGGGGAAGCTGGAAGGACCGGCTGTGCAGCGTCTTCTGCCCGCAGTTCGAGGCCGAGGGCGGCAAGGTGGAATGGGTCACCGGCAATCCCAAACTCCTGTTGTCGAAAATGGTGGCGGCGCGCGGACAAGAGCCGCCCATGGACGTGATCGAGATCGTCGATACGACGCCGGACACCATGAGGGGCGGGTTCGTCCAGAAGTATGATCCGGCGAACGTTCCGAACCTGAAGAATCTCAGTCCCGCGTTCTACGACGAGTACTAAGGTCGCCAACTGGATCACGGAGGAAGGTTTCCTCTTCGACATCGACAAGTTCGAGGAGCTCGGCCTGCCCCGCCCGACGCGGTACAAGGACCTGCTCCATCCCAAGCTTCAGGGCCGGGTGGCGTTCCCCAATATCGACGTCAATGCCGTGTACGGCGGGATCGTGGGCTTCGCCGCCGAGGCCGGAGGGGACGAACACGACATCGATCCCGGGCTCGACCTGATCAAGCAGCTCAACGTCCACTCGTTCTGGTCGTCGGGCACCACGGTCACTCAGCTCCACAAGGCAGGCGACGTTTACGCCACCGTGGCCCATGCCGGATGGGCCGTGCGACTGAACGACGGCGGAGTCAAGGTCGGCATGGTTCACCCGCCGGTAAAGGACAGAAAGGGATTCGCCGGAGTCGGATTCGCGGGGGTCACGGCAGGCACCAAGAACAAGGAGGCGGCCGAGTTCTACATCAACATCCTGATCTCCGACGAGATGCAGGAACTCCTGCACGTGAAGAACGGCATCGTGCCGCCGAACAAGAACGTTCAGAAGAAGTACTCCGATCCGGCGAAGCTGAAGCTGGACGCCACCGGCGTGCCGTTCCTGATGATGAAGCCGTCGGAGATCGACAACCTGTATCAGCCCGACTGGTCGGATCTGGACGTGAAGCAATGGACCCGGAAGTGGAACCGGACGGTCGCCAAGTGACTTGCGGGAACGTGTAGCGCGGTACGACCGGGAAGCGGCGGCGCTTCGCGCGCGCCGGTCCCGGCGAGACGAATGGGGCGGCCACCCGCGTTCCGCGGGGCCGCCCCTCGCCACGAACGATCCGGTCCGACGGGACCGCGCGCTATCCGTCGGACCGTCCGGCCCTTGCGACGGCGAGGGGCGATCGGACGAGAGGGAGAACCGGGCGCAGTTCTCCGATCGTGACTCCCCGGCCGCTGCCGCTTCCCATTCCGGTCAATGGCGACCCTGGCCAAGGTTCGGCTGACGAAGTTCAAGGGCCTGCCCAGACACACCTTCCACCTCCACCTCAAGGAAGCCGGATGGAGGCACAATCATCGACATGCCGACAAGTACCAAACCCTGCTACAATACCTTCGACAAAACCCGCTCAGCCAGGCATGACCCTAGTGCGCGAAAGGAAGGCCAGTGAAACCAGAAGATCCGAACACCCGAGATTCGGTTTCTGCTGAAACCACACGGGAGTGGGTCGAGCGCGCGCGCGCGTTGAAGCCCTTGCTCGAAGCGGCTGCTCCGAGAATCGAACAAACCAGGACGCTTCCCCCCGATGTGATGGACGCGCTGCACGAGGCGAAGATGTTTCGCACGGTGCTGCCGCGCTCGGTGGGCGGTGCCGAGCTGAATCCGGCGACCCATGCGCAGGTGGTTGCGGCGATCGCCGAGGGCGATGCCAGCGCGGCCTGGTGCATCGCCCAGAGTGCCTGCGCCGCGATGGCTGCCGCCTACGTGGAGCCGCACATCGCGCAGGAAGTCTTCGGTGAGCGCGACTCCGTGTTCACGTTCGGGTTCGCCAGCGGCAACCCGCCATGCCTGGCGATTCCAGTGGAGGGTGGATGGAAGGTCGACGGAACGTGGGCTTTTGGCAGCGCGAACCGGATTTCCCGGTGGCTCGGCGGCCACTGCCGGCTGTGTGGGGAAGATGGAACACCGCTTCAGCATCCGAACGGACGCTTCGTGGAACGCACAATGATCTTTCCGCGCTCCGCGACAACGGTTCGCGACGATACATGGGACGTGATGGGGCTCGTGGGCACCGGAAGCGACACATACTCCGTGACCGATCTCTTCGTGCCCACCGAGTACTCTGTCGTACCTAGGGTCTCCGCCCGCGACCAGCAGCTGCCCGACGGTGAACGGGCGGCCGAACCCGAACCGGAGCGGCGGGAATCGGGGATCCTCTACCGACACTCGATGCAGTTGGTGGCCACGGTCGGCCTGAGCTCCGTCGCAATCGGAATCGCCCAGGCGACGCTCGATGCGTTCATTGCGCTGGCGAAGAAGAAAGCTCCGTCCAACGCGAACCTTTCGTTGCGTGACGACACCTGGGTTCAGGCCCGCATTGCACAAGCCGACTCCAAGCTGTGCTCGGCCAGGGCGTGGCTTGTACAGCTCCTGAACGACGCCTGGGATGAATGCGTAACGTCGGGTGAGGTCAGCTTCGCCACACGGATCAAGCTTCGTCAGGCAGGCACGCACCAGATTGATTCGTCACGCGAGGTAGTCGATGTGCTCTTCCGTGAGGCCGGTGCCACGGCGATTTTTACGAGCAACCCGTTCGAGCGGCGGTTCCGCGATGTACACACAGTGTCCGCGCAGGTGCAGGCGAGCATTGCCCGCATGCAATCTGCGGGACAGTATTACCTGGGCTTGACGCCCCAGCTCATTCTCATACCATGAAGCCGGGAGTCCTGCTCGGCCGCAGAACGAAGAGATCACCATAGATCTTGCCCGGCGGAGCGGCGTCCGGGTGTCCGTCTGGTCCGTCGCTCGATTCCGATTCTGTCCGATGCGCCGGTTCCGGAAGGTGTGCGACGCCCGAACGACAGGCGGCGCCATGCCCGACAGCATCTGCAACGCCGTCACGTCGTCGGCTGCGACGCTCTGCCTCCTGCGCCTTGATCCGCCTGGATTACCCCCGCCTGACTCAAGCAAATCACCCTCCGGGAAACCCGGGGCGGTTCACTTCGTCAATTGCCGGCCACTACCCTCCCCACACTGGAGTCGGCCGGGTGGGGGCGCCGGTCGTCCGGCGCCCATCCATAGCCCCCAACCATAGCCTTGGCGAAGCAGGGTCATTCGCGCCACGCCGAAAGCTCTCTTGCCTGTCCGATTCCGAGGTGCTCACTGATGATTTCCGGGGCCGCCTGAAGCTCGTCCCGCGTGCCTTGGAAGACCACCGTTCCGCGGCTCAGCACGAAGAACACATCACCGACGGAGAGAGCCAATCTCAGATTCTGCTCGACCACGAGAATCGATACGCCGCGCTCCCGGCTCTCGAGAATACCGACGCGGATCGCTTTGACCATGTTCGGCGCCAGCCCCTCGGTGGGCTCGTCGAGCATGAGCAGCTCGGGACTGCTGGCGAGCGCTCGTGCGATCGCCAGCATCTGCTGCTGCCCGCCGCTCAGGTTCTTGGCGAGCTGCCCGGCTCGCGGCACCAGGTCGGGAAAGAACCCAAGCGCGTCCCTGGCGTTCGCGGCGCTGGATCGGCGCGTCGCCTGCGCGGCGACCTTGATGTTCTCGTCGACGGACAACGAGCCGAAAACCCGGCGGTCCTCCGGCACCCAGGCCAGACCAAGCCCCGCGATGAGGTGGGGCGCGCGCCCGTCGATCCGCTCGCCCTGGAAGGTGATCTCCCCTTCGCTCGGCGGCACCATGCCCATGATCGCCTTCAGCGTGGTGCTCTTCCCGGCGCCGTTTCGCCCAACCAGACACACGATCTGACCCGCTTGCACCTCCAGGCCCACGCCATGGAGGATGTGGGCGGAGCCGTAGTGTGCATGGACCCCCTTCAGCCCGAGCATTACAGGTTCATCACGTCGACTTCGCCAAGGTAGGCGTCCTGGACGTGCGGGTCGCGGCTGACGGCGTCGGGTGTCCCGCTTGCGATGACGCGCCCTTGCGTCATCACCGTGATCTCGTCGGAGATGCCAAGGACCATTTCCATGTCATGTTCAACGAGCAGCACGCTCGTGTGCTTCGCGATGCGGCGAATCAGGTCCCCGATGTGGGCTGTCTCGCCGGGCGACATCCCGGCGGTGGGCTCGTCCAGCATGAGCAACCGTGGCCGCAGCGCCAGGGCAATGGCGATCTCGAGAATGCGCTTGTCGCCGTGCGCGAGGTGATCGGCGTTCGCCCCCGCGTGTTCGGCGAGGCCGAGCATATCCAGAATCTCCTCCGCACCCGCCTGTGCATCTGCCACGTTCCGCGCGTCGCGCCACATCTGCAGGTTTCGGCCGAGACGAGACCGGGCTCCCAGCGCCACGTTCTCGAAGACGGTCAGATCGCCGAAGACCTTCGTGATCTGGAACGTCCTGGCCAGTCCGGCGGCGACCAGGCGGTGCGCCGGCCATCCGGTGACGTCCAGGCCATCCAGCAACACCTGCCCGCCGGCGGGCCGCAAGAACCCGGAGACGCAGTTGAACACAGTCGTCTTGCCTGCGCCGTTCGGACCGATGAGCGAGTGCACCTGCCCGTCCTGAATCTCCAGGCTGACCCCGTCTACCGCTCGCAGGGCACCGAAATCCTTCGACAGCTCGCGGACTACGAGCGGACTGGCCAAAGGGATCTCCAGACGCGCGCGATGATTCCCGCCAGGCCGGTCGGGAACGCCAGCACGACGACGACGAAGACGAACCCGAACGCGAGTTGCCACGCCTCGAACCGGGTCGTGAACTCGTCGCGCAGAAAGACGAACGAGATCGCCCCGATTACGGGGCCGAACAACGTGCCGAGGCCGCCGAAGATCGTCATCACCAGCACGTTGCCGGATTCGGTCCAATGCAGCGACATCGGCGTGGTCCCGGCCTTCAGGAACACCATCAATGTCCCCCCGACCCCGGCAACGGCCCAGGAGATGATGAACGCCAACCACTTGTTGAGCCGCACGTTGATGCCGACCGCAGCCGCGCGATCCTCGTTCGTGCGAATCGCTTGCAGAGTTCGCCCGAACGGCGATTCCACCAGCCGGCGGAGCCCGATACACACGGCAGCGAGGGTAACGACCGTGAGCAGGTAGAGCTCGGTTCCGGCGTTGATTGTCACGCCGAACATCTTCGGCAACGGGACGCCGACCAAGCCGTCCATTCCCTCGGTCACGTCTCGCCAAGCGACGGCGATCTGGAAGAGAACCTGGGCGATGCAGAGCGAGATGATCGCGAACGCGATGCCGGACACGCGCGTCACGACAAACCCGATCGTGACCGCGACCGCAATGACGACAACCTCAGCGAAAAGGAGAGTGACGAAGAAGTCGGTCGTCACCTCGCGCGCGAAAAAGCCGGCGGCATAGCTCCCGAGGCCGAAGGCGGCGGCATGACCGAAGGTGACCAGCCCGGTGTACCCGACGAGGATGTCCAGACTCATCGCCCAGATCGCGAAGATCAATCCCTCGGTGAGCAAGGTAATGGTGAACGGCGCCGCCCCCACAAAGGGCAGGATGGCAAGCAGTCCCGCCACCACGGCAATGGTCACCGCCGGGGTCCGGTTTGTCCGAACCCTGGCCGTCACGGTGTCTACGCCACTCGTCCGCGGCCGAACACGCCCGTCGGCCGAAAGATCAGCGCGATGGCGACGACCAGGAACAGGACCGCGATGGACCAGTCCGTGACGTATCCACCTCCTATCGACTTCGCGAGGGCTACGACGAAGGCCCCAATCACCGAACCCGCGAGGTTGCCGAGCCCGCCCAGAATCACGGCGAGGAATGAGTCGAGCAGGATATTCGTTCCCATTTCGGGATGAACCGCGAAGATCGGCGCTCCCAATGCACCCGCGAATGCCGCCAGGCCGGCTGCGCACCCGAACACCAGCGTGAGCAGCCACTTCGTGTTCACGCCAAGCGCTTCCGCCATGCCGGGATCATCCGTGACCGCTCGGATGCGCAGGCCAACCGGTGTGAACAGGATCACGGCGAAGACGCCGGCGGACACGAACAGCGACACGACCGCCGCAAGCAGGCGATAGACCGGGTATTGGTTGCCGAAGATGTCGACCGTGGTCACGAAAGGGGCCGGCGGTGGAAGGAGTGTCGTGCCGGTCCCGAATGCATACTCGATTGCTCCGACAATCATGAACGAAATGCCGAAGGTGACGAGCAGCGTGTAGATCTCCGGCCGATGGCGAATCGGAAAAATCGCCACACGCTCGATCAGGATCGCGACCGGCACGACCAATAGAGGCGCCAGGATCAGCGCCGGCCAATAGCCGGCGCCCGCCCCGTGCATCCCGACGATGAGGGCGTAGCCCCCCAGCGCATAGAGGGCGCCGTGGGCGAAGTTGACTACCCGGCCAAGCCCGAACACCAAGCTGAGCCCGAGGCTCGTCAGCAGTAGAAAGCAGCCGTAAACAACGCCATTCAAGACACTGACGAAGAAGAAGTTCACGACTGCGCAGTCCTGACAGAGCCTGCAGCGCTGTCCCGCTCACTACCCGAGATTGCAGCCGTATTCGGCAGCAGTCTTTGGCAACGATTTGCTCGCCGGGAATGCGGTCGCCCGCTGGCCGAAGCTGGCGCCGTAGCGCGGCGTGTCGAGCGCCTCGTATGGCCCGAGGAACAGCGGCACAAGCGCCTGACGGCCGTCAGGCTGAAACATCAGCGGCCCTACCGGCGTGTTCACCTCGATTGTCTCGAGCGCGCCGACAACGGCTTCGGGCTCCGCCGAACCTGCCTTCGTGATGGCGTTGTACAGCATGAGCGCCGCGCTTGCAGACTGAAGCGCCTGCATGCCGGCGACCCGACCATGCATCTCGAAGAACGCCTCGTTGAAGTCCCTGGTTGTCGAATCGCTCTCCTCGTAGCGCCAGGCAGCCCAGGAACCGGCCGACACGACGTGTGTCGATGTCTCCCCGAGCTTGGCGACGAGCCAGTCGGGAAGTCCGATTGGCGACACGAGCATAGCCTCGTTGGTCAGTCCGAACTCGTTCGCCTGCTGGATGAACTGGAGGAGCGGAGTCCCCAACGTGACCGGCATGATCACCGCGGTGGCACCGGCCGCGCGCGCCTGGGCGATAAAGGGTGCCCAATCGGTGGTGTCGAGCGGAGCGAAAGTATCGCCGACGTACTCGAGATTCTCGACGCCCTTCACCGATTCGGCGACAAGGCGGCTCCACGGATAGTCGTGCCCGAGGGTGAACCACTTCGCGCCTTGCAGCTCCGGTGTCAGCCTGACGAGCTCTTGCAGCGACAGGGCCGACATGAGGTCTTCGGCATTGGTCCTGAATACCCACCTGTTGCAGCGCTCCCGGGTGATCGCGGCGGAACCCGAGTTCGAAGTGATGATCGGAACGCCGAGGCGGTCCGCCACCGAAAGGAGCGCCAGCGTCTCGATGGTGCTCGTGCCCAGGATTCCGGACACCTGGTTCTGCTGCACGAGCTTGGTCGCCTTCGTCACGGCCTGCTGTGGATTGAACAAGCTCTCCTCGATGACGAGCTCGACAGGCGAGCCGAGAACCGGACCGTACATTTGCGTTGCCGTCTCGATTCCGGCGAGAATGTCGTCGCCGATGGGTTTGGCGGGGCCGCTCCGGATCGTCAGGACGCCGATCTTGACGGCGTCCTGCGCGACGGCCGGACCGTTCGCGAAGAGGCACAGGCTCAACGCAAACAAGCCGAACAGGGCAGACTGCAATAATCTCATCGTGGTTTCCTCTCTCCGTTGGCACATCTTGAAAGTATAAATGTTGCAAGTGTACTTGCAAGTACAAATGGCCGCCGACTCTGGCGCCATCGATGCGATGATGGACAAAGCGCCGAGCGCCGCCCTCCCGGCCGCCGTCGGCGGCCATTTGTACCATTATACCGGATGCCGTCTATACCAGATGCCGTCTTGCAGTTATTATATGTCCTGGAGCGGTAATGTGTCAGATTATGTGTCAGCCGAGGAGAGGGGTACTCCCTGTGGTTAGGAAACCACCACGGAAAGGAGCACCCCGATGCCACAGACTGCGACGATGCAAGGGTCTACCGGAGGCCTTCGAGGTCGTGAAGGCGATGCAGACCGACGGGCTGGACTGGGGCGAGGGCTACCGCCCTCTGGGCCGCCGGGCTCTGGCGGAGATCATCGAAGGACGGATGGCCGAGGATGTCGATCGGTGGCTCGGTAACCTCGACGGCGCTGCCGCGTGCGATCGCCGCAACAAGACCGGCGCCGGCGGCCTCAAGCGCCCTGTGCTGGTAGTCCTCAGCCTGCATCCCGACGGCAGGAAGGAGATCGTCGACTACCGCTTGGCGAGAGCCGAGAGCGCCGCCGAATGGGAGCGCTTCCTCGACGATCTCTACGCTCGCGGCCTGACCGGCGAAGGTCTGGAGATGACCTGCGTCGACGGCGGCGGCCAGGGAGGGTTTGCCGGCGGCCCTGCCCACCGCGTACCACGGCATCCCGATCCAGCGCTGCTGGACGCACAAGACACGTCCTCGACAAGGTTCGCAAGGCCGATCAGGATGCCGTCAGGCAGGATCTTCACGCTGCCGCCCCAACCACACCGAGGCCCGGAGCGCCGCCAAGCGCAAACGCTGGGAAGATGCATGCCCCAGGGCCGTCGCATGCCTGCGCGACGATCTCGACGATCTGCTGACCTGTTTCCGCTACAAGGACCCCGATCAACGCAGGCAGGTCAGAACCACCAACGCTATCGAGCGCCGGTTCCGCGAGGTCCGGCGAAGAACCCGCCCCACGGGGGCTTTCCAGGACCGCACCTCGATGGGAGGCGGTTCAGTCTGGAGCTAAAATGCTGTACGAAAATCTCACCGACAGTGTGAAGCGCTTACTGAGAGATTACCTGATAAGCAAACGGGTGAATCTGTTTATCGGCTGTGGTGTCAGTGGAGATTCATCCGGGAAGAAAGGCCCGATGTTGTTGGCGAATGATCTGCGTCAGAGATTAATTGAGGTCAACAATTTGCCTGACATAACCTCACTCCAGCATGCTTATTCAGCCCTCACCAACGAACAGACCAACGCCGAGATCACCGCACGATATACCTGCACTCAAGTTGGGCGCACGGCCAAGAGACTGGCGGTTCATCCTTGGAAACGAGTATATACGCTTAACATAGACAACGCTTTTGAGGTTGCCTTTCGAGCTTGCATGACTGAACGACATTTTGATGATAATTCTTTAGAAATTGGCATTTTTGACCACGCCTATTTTGATTCGAGTCCGGAGACCCGTTGTTCGATCATTCATCTTCATGGCTCGGTTGAACATCCAGAGAATGGATATGTCTTTAGCCACACAGAATATGCAAAACTTATGACACGCTCGAACCCATGGATGGAAACACTTCTCGGTTTGATGCGAACTGAGACGTTTATCGTTGCAGGAACCACTCTGGGAGAGATTGACGTCGCTTATTACTTGGAGCAGAGAAGCAGTAAGTCCGTTCGTAACGATACCCCTCCCTCAATCTTAATCGAACCTACTCCCAACCGATTAACTGAAATGCTGTGCGAACAACACGAGTTTTGCCTTTTCAAAGGGACCGTGCTGGATTTCTTTGAACAATTGGAGCAACAAACCGATGGTCGGTCTGATTTTTGGTTCGAACATACCGACGACGGTCTTTCAGCACTCAATCTAGACCGTGCCACGCGCTTGAAATTTGCGACGACGTTTGATCTCGTACCTACACATCCGACATCAGATGGTGATCCGATGCGGTTCCTGCTTGGTGCTGATCTCACATGGAGTATGTTAGAGGAAGGGGCAGATATTCCGCGAGAAGTCTATACCGATATACGCGAAAAAATTCTTGAATGTCTCCACGATGAGCATACACGTATACTACTTATTTCGGATAAACCTGGAACCGGAAAAACGGCACTTCTACGCAGATTTGCCTTCGATTTTCGTCCTAATTCCGAATATATATTCTTCTATACTGGAAATTTTTATGACGTCAATTCCGTTGCGGATATTCTGGATAAGATTTCAAAAAATTGTATCGTATTTATTGATAATTTGTCAGATGCAATCAATGATTTTTCCCTACTCATGCCCAAACTGAAAAAACGCAATATAGTCTTTGTTTGTGCCGATCGAGATTATCGAATCCCGTATATAGAGGCATCCTTTACTAGTGAGCATTTTGACCACATGGACAATCTCCTCAATCCCACGAGAAATGAAGTCGAAAAGCTGCTGTCAAGACATATTACACACGGTCTTTCAACAGTCCGCCCAAACAATCATGCACGGATAACGGAACGCTCTATTGACGAGCCGATATCAGTTTTTTGTTGTCGAATACAGAACAATTTCAAGCGATTTGATCGCATCGTTAAGGAACTGATAAATGAATGCGACCACGATGAAAAAATGGCTTATACGACCATCGCACTTGCCCGGTATTGTGTTGCGCTAGGCGTTCGTCGTCATGTTCTTAGTGCTATTTCGCACTTCGATGCCGTCGAGTACCTCTTCAGCAATAGTGCATCGTTACCTGTAAAGTATTCGGATTTTCATTCATCTTTTGTTGTTCCCCAGCAAGCGGTGGTTGGAGAGACTGTGCTCAGGTTCGCCAAGACACAAGATAAAAATAGTCTGTTAGTAGTCTTTGTTGATCTTGTGAAAGCACTGAGCCCAATGGTTAATCCAAATACAATTCGAAAGCGCTCACCCGAAGCTCGGCTTGTTGGGCGCCTTATGGATTTTGATTCCGTTGTAAAGCAGTTTATCGACGACTATGCAGAGAGATTCTACGAGGAGGTAAAAACAGAATCGGAATGGAACTCTCGATATTGGGAGCAGCTTTCCCTCATGAAACTCGACCGATTTCTTGCGTCACCGGAGGATACCCTACTTTTACAGGAAAGCTTGCAGCATGCCCGTTCAGCGTTGACTCGAGAGTCTCACCCATTCTCACATACAACCCTCGCGAAGGTCCTATTTCAGGCGATGCGTTCTGAACCGCAGTCGAAGGAAGATTATTTCAACGAGGCTTGGGACCATGTCAGTATAGCAGATTTGATTGAGAGCAGATGGGAAAGACGTGGGGCGGCTCTTTTTGTTGTTGCCTTTACCGGTGCGAAGAATTTTGTTGAAATGGGCGGCGTGTTATCTGGTAAGCAAAACGATAAGCTGCGCGACATGATTTCAACTACCCATGGACTTATGCTCCAGGATCGACGACTGCTCAAAGCCCGTGATGAGATCCGCCAGATAGCAGGCTGATTTCCGAACGATCAAGAGGCATAAAGGCCCTCGATCAAATGTGAAACGCAACGCAGGAGATCGGCAATCTCTGGTAAGCGTTCAATCGTGGGGTCGAGGTCTATTTGTTGAGTATCCGCTTCCAGTCCGCCGCGGTGGCTTCAGCCAGATATTTCTGATCGGGAGAGCAGAACCGGACGCAACACGTAGCGGCGCTCCCAGTCGTCAGGCAGTCGTCGTCCAACTAGAGTGAGGGACGCGAGGTTCCGAGCCCAAGGCGGGGCTTTGGCATTGTTGACCGCCAGCGGCGGGTCTCGGGGTTCCCCGAGCTTGTCCCGCGGCACGCTCTTCCGGGCTGCGGCACCGAAGCCGAGGACGGCGAGGGAATCGCCGCCAAACCGCCCGGACGAAGTAGCGCATCTGCGCGCCGGGCAGCGTCGAGTAGTCGCGGGCGACGAACTCGTTCCAGAGGCGACCTTCGCCCCCGCCAGCCTCCACGGCAACGGGACCGGCGAGACGTTCGGGGGCACGAGCGGGTGGTCAGCGCCTGCCTTGGCGGCGGCAGCAGGTCGGCGCGACGATCTCGACGATCTGTTGACCTGTTTCCGCTACAAGGACCCCGATCAACGCAGGCAGGTCAGGACCACCAACGCTATCGAGCGACGGGAGGTCCGGCGAAGAACCCGCCCCATGGGGGCTTTCCAGGACCGCACCTTGATGGACCGCATCCTGTTCGCTATCTTCATCCACGAGAACAAACAGCAGGGAAGCAGTACCCTCTGACACATAAATCGTGACATTACCCCTGGAGCCTGCGCCGCAGAGGTGCTCTGCGGCGATGAAAAAGCCGAATCCAGGCGCTGCGCCCTTCCTGTGGACGAAGTGGGGCGGGACGTGGGCTTCGCTCTCTGGACGCGCTGCGGCCGCCCGGCGCGTTATCGGCCCTCACGCCAGACGCCTGCCCAAGGGCCGCAAGCCCACAAGCCCCGGTGAGATCGTCCAACTCGATACCCTAACCGTCTCGCCCTACCCCGGCCGGCCCGCCATCAAGCAATCCGCTGCCCATGACCACGTCGCGCGATACGACTAGCGGAGTTTGAGCTCGATGCGCATCCCGACGGCCGCCGCGGCGCGCTTTAACGTGTGCAGGGTCACGCCTTCGTTTTCCGGATCGAGAAGACGATCGAGCTGCGATCGGCTGGTTTCCATACGCGCGGCCATGCGTGCCTTGGACAGGCTCT
Source organism: uncultured Alphaproteobacteria bacterium (assembly GCA_958295725.1). GTDB lineage: Bacteria > Pseudomonadota > Alphaproteobacteria > UBA2966 > UBA2966 > UBA2966. The sequence goes on from OY282368.1 coordinate 974,000, forward strand.
GTGCTTCCATCGCCTGCGCCAGCTTGTTGGCGAGAACCGACTTGATCGCGTAGTTCTTCACATCCTCATAGAGGCCGTCTTCCCGGAGCAAGGATTCGAGTGTCGATCCGACGCGCGGGTTCTTCTCAGACATGACGGTCGTGCTCCTTCATTCGACGCTGTGCGAGCATGAGTTCTTTCCGGGGCGTCGCCTGGGTTTTTTTGATGAAGCCGTGGAGAAGCACCATGTCCCGCCTCGAAACGGTGAAGAACACTCTGGCGATCCGCTTGCCCGTCAAATTGCCGCGCACCTCATGAAGCCCGGAATAGTTCGTGAGCGGTGCACATAGCGGCGGACCGCATGGCCAGCCGAATTCCACCCTCATGATATCGCGGCCGATCAATCTACGGTCCTCCCGAGACAGCCCCGCGAGCCACTCGCGCACCGGCTCCCGGCCGCCAGCTAGCCGGTAGAACTTGGCGACGACGACCTTCTCGGGCATTGTCATCGAACATATGTACTATGTTTGGTACAGTCAACGCCATCCACGAGATTTCTTTCGATGCTGTCGCCGATGCGTGCGGCGGACGCCTTGACGGTATCGCGGGCGAGATGGGGGTAGCGGGCGGTGGTCTGGACCTGGGTGTGGCCAAGGAGTTTCCCGATCATGGGCAGCCCTTCGCCGAGCGCCAACGCACGGCTGGCGAAGGAGTGCCGCAGGTCGTGGATGCGCACGTCGTCGAGCCCGGCGCGCGCCCGCCGGTCTTGCTGTCGGGCAGCCGCAGCTCGCCGGCGTCGAGGTCGACGTGCTCCCAGCGCAGCTTCTGGATCTCCGACAGCCGGCAGCCGGTCAGCATCAGCAGCCGGACCGCCGCCACCGCCGGGCGGGTCTCCGAGCCGTCGGCCAGAATCTCGTCGAGGACCCGGCCGAGCCGGTTGAACTCGTCGGCGCTCAGGAACCGTTTGGGAATGCGTGGGCGCGGTCCCTTCACGCCGCGGCCTGATCGGCGGGAGCGTCCGCGTTCATCAGTGCGTCGACCCGGTCCGCGAGCTCGGCTTGCGTGAGCCTGGCGCGTGGGCGGCCCTCGATGAGAGAGCGGGAGAGATCGAACTCCGGGCCAAGCCGGCTTCGGCGGCGGCAGACCCTTGGCATCGGACTGGAAGGTCGTCTCGCTCGGGCTACGCCGATACCGGTGCGAGCGAAATCCCCTGTCCCGAACCGGGACACTCCGTTTGGTCCTGGAACGCAACCTGCTACATTGCCGTCGGGCGGAGGCCGACCGAACGCTTGCCCATATGTCGAACCCTTACCCGACAGGAATGCGCCTGGATGCGTCGGCATTGCATTGAATCCGCTTGCGGTATGTTTACGGCAGCATAATGTCGCCACGGCGTCTCGACACCGCACGTTCCGAAAAATACTTTATTGACAGATAGATATGACAGCAGCGCAAGCTAGATACCGCGTCGGCGTGGACGTGGGCGGAACGTTCACCGACATCGTGCTGCACGATTCCCGGTCGGGAGCACTGTATGTCGCCAAGACGTTGACCACTCCCGGCGATCTGGCGCGCGCGGTCATGGCCGGCATGGATACGGTTCTGGAGGAAAGCGGGAAGGAGCCCTCCGACGTGGGGGCCCTTCTCCACGCCACGACCGTGGCGACGAACGCCATCCTGGAACGGAAGGGTGCCAGGACGGCGCTCCTGACGACGAAGGGATTCCGGGACGTCCTGATCCTCGGCCGCCAGAAGCGTTACGAGACCTACAACCTCTATTTCCGTAAACCGGAGCCGTTGACGCGGCGCCGGCGCATCTACGAGATCTCCGAGCGCGTCGATGCCGACGGAAGCGTTATCGCGCCCATCGACATGGACGGTCTCGACTCCGTGATCGATCGACTCCTGGCGGAGGGGATCGAATCGGCCGCGATCGTTTTTCTGCATTCCTACGCCAATCCGGATCACGAGAGAGCCGCCGCGCGACGCCTCGCGGAACGCGCGCCCGGTCTGGCCGTCACGGCGTCCTGCGATGTCTCTCCACGTATCCGGGAGTACGAGCGCAGCAGCACGACCCTCGCCAACGCCTTCGTCAAGCCGGTCGTGGCCCGGTATCTCGACCGGCTGCGGGAGACGTTGACGAGGCGGGGGTTCGCGGCGCCGCTCCATGTGATGCAGTCGAACGGCGGGCTCGTGACACCGGAGATCGCCCGAGATTTTCCCGTGCGCATCGTCGAATCGGGCCCGGCGGCCGGCGTTCTGCTCGCACGGCATATCGGACGTCTCGAGTCGGCGGATCACGTGCTGACGTTCGACATGGGCGGCACGACCGCGAAGCTGGGCGTCGTCGACGACGGCGAGCCGGCCATCACGTCCGCTTTCGAGGTCGATACGATCGACTCCCGGCGCTACAGCGGTTTGCCCCTGTCGATGCCCGCGATCGAGCTCCTGGAGATCGGCGCCGGCGGCGGCAGCGTCGCGAGCACCGACGGGCACACCATTCAGGTGGGTCCCGAGAGCGCCGGCGCGGACCCGGGACCCATCTGCTACGGCGGCGGCGGCGACCGGCCGACGGTAACCGACGCCAATCTCGTGCTCGGCTACCTCGATCCGGAAAACTTCAACGGCGGCGCCATGACCTTGAACCCGGAAGCGGCGGAGGCCGGTCTGCGGCAGAGTATCGCCGGCCCTTTGGGCCTGTCCCTGGAAGACGCGGCGTGGGGCGTTCACGCGGTCGCCAACGCCAACATGGAACGCGCGATGCGGGTCATGTCGGTCGAAAAGGGCCGCGATCCCCGCAGGTACGTCCTGGTCGCCTTCGGCGGGGCCGGGCCGATCCACGCGGCGAGGATCGCGCGCGCACTCTCGATTCCCCGCGTCATCGTCCCCGCCGCGGCGGGGGTCGGGTCGGCGGTCGGGTTGCTGACCGCCGACGTCCGCATCGACGTGACCGTCACGCGCGCCATGGCGTTGGAGGCCGGCGCGAGCGGTCGGGTCGCGGCGGCATACGCGGAACTCGAGTCTCTCGTCGCGAAGGAGGCCCCGCGCCTCGGTTCGACGGCGCCGAGGCTCTCGCGCTACGCCTATCTCCGGCAGGCGGGGCAGGGCTTCGAGATCAGCGTCGACCTGCCCGATGGACCCATCGACGACAGCTACGTCGACCGCGTGATCGAAGCCTTCCGTGCCGCATACGAACGGGACTACGGCTATCGCGACGAGGCGTCCGGCGTCGAGGCGGTGGACTGGTGTCTGGCGGCGATGTTTTCCGACGGCGCGACCGGACGACTCGAGACGACGGCCGTCCCGCGCGGGGAGGGCGGACGGATCGACGGCGCCCGGCGGGTGTATATGCCCGAGCGCGCCGCGTGGGTGGCTTGCCGGATCCTGGATCGCGCGACGCTGGCCCGCGAGACATCGGCCCGCGCCGATGGCCTTCCGGGCCCCGCGATCATCGAGGATCCCGAGTCGACGATACTTGCATTGCCGGGCGACCGCCTTAGCATGTCGGGGCGCGGCGACGTCATCATCGACATCGATGCCATGGAAGACGATTGAGCGACGCGAACTCACAATCGATGACCGACGTCGGGCGGAACCCTCGCGTCGACCCCATCGCCCTGTCGATCGTCTGGGGCAAGCTGCTGTCGATCGTCGAGGAGATGGGCGGCACGCTGCGCCGCACGGCCTATTCGCCCGCGGTGCGAGAGGGGGACGACTTCTCGTCCGGGTTGTTCGACCGCAAGGGGCGCCTGATCGCCCAGGGACAGTTCTCCCCCGCGCACATCGGCGCCATGCCCGACGTCGTCCGCAATGTCTCCAGGTACATCCCCGTGGAAACGCTGGTCCCGGGCGACGTCGTCCTGTTCAACGATTCGGCGCTGGGCTCCGGCCACTTCCCCGACTTCTTCCTCGTCATGCCGATGTTCATCGACGGCCGGCTGGTCGGTTACTCGGGCGCGACCGCGCATCACATCGATACCGGCGGCGCGACTCCCGGCTCGCAGGAGATCGCGGGCGTCGGCGAGGCTTATCAGGAAGGGCTTCGGCTCCTGCCCGTGCGCCTGTTCCGCGCCGGCGAGCTGGACGAGGACATCCTGCGCGTGATCCTCGGCAACGTCCGGGTTCCCGATCTCGTTCAGGGCGACCTCTTCGCGCAGCGGAACGCGGCCCACGTCGGCATGACCCGGATGCTCGCGATCTTCGAGGAGTACGGCGAGGAAACGGTCGAGAACGCCTTCGATGAGATACTCGTCGCCTCCGAGGCGCGTATGCGCGAGTTCGTCCGCGCCCTGCCCGACGGCTCCTGGGAATTCGAGGACTTCCTCGATGATGCCGGACCCGGGTCGGGCCCCGTGCGGTTCCACGTCCGCGTCACGATCGACGACGGCGACATCGAGCTCGATTTCTCGGGTGGCGGCGATCAGGTCCCGGCGGGGATCAACTGCTACTACAACTTCACTCGGGCCTGGGGGAACTTCACCGCGATGGCGTTGGCCAAGGCTGTCATGCCCCAGAACGAGGGCACCGTCCGGCCGATCGTGATCACGGCCCGCGAGGGTTCGTTCTTCAACGCGGTCCATCCGGCGCCGTCCGGCGGGCGGGCGACCAATCAGGTCCGTCTTTTCGAGGTGGTCAACGGCGCCTTGGCCAAGGCGCTGCCGCACCGCGCCATGGGGGCCTTCACCCACTGGAGCAACCCCAACATCGGTGGAATCGACGACCGCACGGGCAAGCCCTTCGTCCAGTACGACCTGCTCTTCGGGGGCTACGGCGGCCAGCACGACAAGGACGGCGAGGAAGGGATGGCGCCGTTGATGAACTGCACCAACATCCCGGTCGAGGTATACGAGCGCGCGGCCCCCCTTCTGGTGAAACGCCTCGAGTTGATGGCGGATTCGGGCGGCGCCGGAAAATTCCGTGGCGGTCTCGGACTCCGCAAGGACGTTCAGGTCGGATGCAGGGAGGCCCTGGCGACCCTGTTGACCGACCGGCGCAAGCGCGCGCCCTTCGGCGTTTTCGGCGGCGCCGCCGGCAGGAAGGCGGAGATCGTCCTGTTCCGGGATGGCGAGTCGATCCCGCTCGAGACCAAGGAGACGCGGCCCCTGAAGAAGGACGACGTGTTGAGCTTCCGGCTGTCCGGCGCGGGCGGCTACGGAGACCCCGCCGAACGCGATCCCCGGCGGATCGAGGACGACCTCGCGGACGGCTACGTCACCGAGGAAGGCGCCCGGCGCGATTACGGGGTCGAGATCGAGGGCGGCAGGGTCACGGGCGGCAATCCCCGACCGCCGCAGACGGGAAACGAAGATGGATGAAGTCGGCAAGCTCGAGCTGATCCGCGAAGCGCTCATCGCAGTGACCCAGGAGATGAGGGCGAACGTGATCCACTCGTCCTATTCCTCGATCATCTACGAGGGCCACGATTTTTCCACGGCGCTCGTGGGACCCGACGGGCGCTACGTGGCGCAGTGCGACGGCGACCACCCCCTCCACGTCTTCTCGGTGCCCTATTCGACACGGAAGATCCTCGAGGAGTTCGGGGACGACATCCACGAGGGCGACATATTCCTCCACAACGATCCCTACACGGGCGGCACGCATCTGAACGACATCCTGCAACTGCATCCGGTCGTCCACGAAGGCGACATCGTGATGTTCGCGGCCATCCGCTACCACTTCGGCGACGTGGGCGGCATGACGGCGGGCAGCCTGTCGGGCGAGGCGCGCGAGATCCTCCAGGAAGGTCTGCGGATCACGCCCACGAAGATCTGCGACCGGGGGGCGATGAACGAGGCCTACCTCGGCCTCCTCTTCGACAACATGCGTCAGCCCCTGGAGCGTCGCGGCGATTTCAACGCCATGTACGGCACTGGCCGCAAGGCGGTCGAGCATGTCCGGCGCCTGTGCCGTCGGTTCGGGAAGGAAGACCTGCTGGAGGCGATCGACGAGATCCTCGCCCGTTCCGAGAGGGTCATGCGAAGCCGCGTCCGGGCTCTCGAGGATGGCGACCATTACGCCGAGGGGTTCATGGAGAGCACCGGCGTGAGCGCCGAGCCCCTGGTCCTGCGCCTCAAGCTGAGCGTGAGGGGCGACCGCCTGATAGCGGACTACACGGGAACCTCTCCACAGACCGAGGGACCCACCAACGTCGGTCCGGCCATGACGATGACGTCGCTGTGCACGATCGTGAAGTCCTTCCTCGATCCGGGGACTCCCGTCAACCACGGTTCGTTCGAACCCATCGAGATCGTCTCGCCGCCCGGCACCTTCATCAACGCGACGTACCCCGCCGCGTGTGGCGGCATGACGGAGGTCAAGTCCCTGCTGGACTCCGTGGGCTCGACCGCCATGGGTCAGGCGGTCCCGGAGATGAAGGTCGGAGACCTCAAGGGGGGCGCCAACCACACGTATATCTCCGGACCCGACCCGCACCGCGGCGGCGACATCTATCTGCTCTACGAGTGGGTCGCCGGTGGGACCGGGGCGTCGGAAGGCCACGACGGCAACAACGGCGTGCGCAACTACACCGAGGGCGACTTCAATTCGGTTCACGCGGTCGAGATCGTCGAGAGCCAGTACCCGATCGCCGTAGACCGCTTCGAGATCCGCGCGGGATCCTGCGGCGACGGCGAATGGCGGGGCGGCTTCGGCGTGCGTCGGGATGTCCGGATCGAGGGCGACATCGGCGCGCTGTCGGTCCTCACCGACAAGTGCGTCATCCCGCCCTTCGGCGTGCACGGCGCGGGGAACGGCGCCGGGAACCGTTTCGTCGTCGTCCGCGGCGACGAGGTCCTCGAGCCGTCCGCCGTTCCGGGCAAGGTCTCCGGTTTTCCGCTGCGGCGGGGCGACGTGGTGCGGGAGGAGTCCGCGGGCGGCGGCGGCTACGGCGACCCCCTCGAACGGCCCCCGGACCTGGTGGCGGAGGACGTGCGCTTCGGCTGCCTCACCGCCGGTCAGGCGGACCGGCGGTACGGCGTGATCCTGGACGCGGACGGCGGCGTCGACGGGCCCGCGACCGGGCGCCGGCGGCGGGCGCTGCGTGACGGGCGTATCCACGTGGCCGTCCAGGCGGCCAACGAGGAGATGTACGCCGGCGCGAAACGCGAGTTCGTCGTGCCGTCCGGCGTAGCGGAGCGGTTGGGGATCGGCGACGGCGACCTCGTCGAGCTGATCGCCGGCGCCGGGCCGCTCGTGCGGGGATGGGCGCGTATCGGCGATGCCGATGGCGACGTCCCGGTCATGGTCGGCGCGTCGGCGTTCGACCTGTTGAAGACCACGCCGGGAGGATCGGCGGAAATCCGGCGCGTGACCCCTGCGCCGCCGGAGTAGTCGTGGGTCGCCCGCGCCCACCCGCGCGATTACAAGGGGTAATACCGGTGAGGGATTGAAGTGACTCGTGGGTTTGGGTTGTCGGGGTTCCGTTGCGCGCTCTGATGTGGTTGTTTTTTCTCCCACCACATCTGGAGGGGTATGTCATGGTCGCACTCAAGATACGGGATGATCTGACGGCGGGTGCTCTTCGGGAGTGGGCGCGCAAGCAGACGCGGGGTCGGCCGGCGGCGCGGGCCTATGCGATTGCCAACGTGTTGGAAGGCGCGAGCCGGGCCGAGGCGGCGCGCGGGGTCGGGATGGAACGCTAGGCGCTTCGCGACGCGGTGCTGCGCTACAACGCCGAGGGTCTGGCCGGGCTTTACGATCGGCCGAAGGGCCACCGCCCACGCCGTCTGACGGAGACGGAACGGGCGGCTCTGGCGGAAGTGGTCGCCAGGGGGCCGGACGACTCGACGATCTGAGGGCGCCGCCCGGCAATCGGCTGGAGATTCTTCGAGGCGACCGCCGAGGGCAGTGCAGCCTTCGCGTCAACGAGCAATGGCGTATCTGCTTCGTCTGGCGCGACGGCGGCGCATGGGAGGTGGAGATCGTCGACTATCATTGAGGAGATGAGGCAACCATGACCATCGAACGCGAAGATGTGGACCGGCGGAAGGTCGACTTCTCGGACGTGGCTTCGGGGCGGCGGCTGCCGCCGGTGCATCCCGGCGAGGTCCTGCGCGACGAGTTCCTGAAGCCGATGGAACTCAGCGTGTACCGGCTTGCCCGTGAGCTCAAGGTTTCGCGCCCGCGGCTGAACGACGTCGTGCTCGGACGCCGCGCCGTCACGACCGATACCGCGCTGCGCCTGGGGCGCTATTTCGGGACGACGCCGGAGTTCTGGATCAACCTTCAGACCCGTCACGATCTGGATGTCGCCGAGCGCACGGCGCGCCGCCGGATCGAGCGGGAAGTCGCGCCACGCGCCGCATGACGGCTCTCCGCCACGGACTGGAAACTAAGGAAGGTCTGATCAAGCTGCTTGGTTATGCGGAGGGGTATTCCCGATGCCCGACGGGACTTGAGGAAGCGCCATTGAGGCTCGGAACCCCCGGTTTCGATGCCCCGGCGGCGGTTTCCGTACCGCCCGGATTGGGTCGCTTCCGCCTCACGCCAGTGCCAGATGGCGCTCGCCGATCATCAGGTTGGCGAAGCCCGGCAGAAGCGCGATCCGTTTGTTCTTCGCCAGCCCCCGGTAGCGTACCCTGGCGTAGCCGAAGCACCGCTTGAGGTACAGGAAGGGATGCTCGCCCCTGGCCCGCACCGACGCCCTGGCCCGCTCGCACGCCGCCGCCGCGCTGGCGAGCGCTTGCCGGCACCCTGTCGTCACTACTGATCGTTTGCCAATCGTTTGCCAGATAGAACAAATCGGAACTTGGAGCGACGAGCTGTTTCATGATATTTCGATTGTTTTCAGTGTGTTGAATTGGTGCGCCCGCCAGGGATCGAACCTGGGACCCACTGATTAAAAGTCAGTTGCTCTGCCGACTGAGCTACGGGCGCCCGGAACGCTCGCGCACGCCGCGCGTGGCGCACCGGACATTAGGCATCGAGGCGGAAGTGCGCAACCCGGTGCACCGCGACCTGCTGATGTTCGGGTTCTACACCGGCATGCGCCGGGGCGAGATCATGCCGCTGCGCTGGGAGCGGGTGAACGTGGAGGCGGGTCTCTTCAGGGTCGAGGAAACCAAGACCGGGGAGCCGCTGGAGTTGCCGGTCACGCGGCAACTCGCCGCGATCCTCGCGCGGCGCCGGGCGCACGGCGAGGCGATGCCGGCGAACCTGTGCGCCTGGGTGTTTCCGTCGCCTTCGAGCGCGTCGGGCCATGTCGAGGAGCTTCAATCCCTCTACGCGCGCATCGAGCGGGCGGGCGGCGCGAGGTTCTGGTTCCATGCCCTGCGCAACTGCTTCATCACGGTGGCCGAGCGGGAGTTGATGCTGCCGCGCTCTCTGACCAAGCGGCTGGTCAACCATGCCCGGCCCGGCGACGTAACCGAGGGCTACGCCGCGGACTGGACGGTGGGGCAGCTCCGCGAGCCGGCGCAGAGGATCGCGGACCGGATCGACGTGCTGATGAACGCGGACGCTCCCGCCGACCAAGCCGCGGCGTGAAGGGACCGCGCCCACGCATTCCCAAGCGCCTCAATACCGGAGCATCTCCAAACGGACGGTCGACGGCCTCTCGGTGGAGGGCAAGGATGCCGTCTTCTGGGACCGGGAGTTGTCCGGTTTCGGGGTGCGGGTCTATCCATCCGGCACCAAGGTCTACATCGTCCAGAGTCGGGCGCGGGGGACGTCGAAACGGATCGCGGTCGGTCGTCACGGGGTGATCTCCGCCGATCAGGCGCGCCGCAAGGCGGCCATGCTGATCGCCCGTATCAAGGCTGGCGAGAACCCGGACCCTGTCCCCTCGGCCGCGCCGGCGAGCGAACCGACGGTCGCCGATCTCGACACCCGGAACGACGTATTTCTTCACGGCGTCGAGCGCGGCGACCCGCTCGCCGGTCGCTTTCTAGAGACGGACGGCTACCAGCCTCGCGTCGTCCGTCACCAGTTCGGCGCTGTCGCGCGCCCGGCTGATCGCGACGACCGGGTTGCCGCCCGTCCGGCGCCTTGCCTTCGAGGATCGCGGTGAAGGTGTCGGGACCGACCGGACCGGAAAGCCCGAGCGCAGCCGCGCCCCCGCCAGCCCAGGCGCTCGCTTCCCGGTGCGCCGGATCGTCCCTGGCGTAATACCCGTCGCGCTCGTAGTACCTCGCACCCTGCGACGGCGAGACGATCTTGCCGATCGACGCTACCATCGCGACCGCGCCCCGCTACCGGTACGCCCGTGTTCATCATCCAACTCCATGATACGAACATAAAATGAGCATTAAGAAGATGCAAACCTTGGCACCCAAGATCTAACCAGCATGTCTTATCCTCAATCTCCTAATATGTTCCTGAGATTCTCCCAAGACCAGCGAATCAGCTTTCCAGCGTCTGGAACAGGAGTGGGATGAGAATCCTCGTAGCCAATTACCTGGACAATCGGCTTGCGCAGCTTGCGCGCTATAGAGACTTCCTTCCGCACGCCAGAGGCATTATGTGTATTTTGACCTACGAGGACTATTACAACATCGGATCGGTTGATCCTGCTCTTCGCCTCGCGTTCCCAGTTTGCCTGAGGGGCTGCCTCTTTCATCGACCAGTCTGCGGCTACAAATGGGGATTCGGGCAGCTTGAATTGTCCCGCAAAGAGATGTTTCAGTGCTTGATCCTCATCAAAATCGAAACTGATGAACGCCCTTTTCATTTCCCGAGGTCTCCCCTCTGGTTCGCGTTCCGTATGGAGATCGCTTTCTCAACGACAGTAGAGAGATGTTTTTTTATCCAATCGTATCGCTCTCTGCTGCTACGCCCCGCCGGGTCATAACATTGCACCACAGAAGATAGTTTCTTCCCGGAATCGTCATAGTCAATGACATCGAAGGGGTTAGGACCCTTTGTCGAAGCCTGCCCTGTGACGTCCTCCAGTCCATGAATATGGATGCCCACCACACCTCTACCGTCATTCCAGGACTTGATAATCTCATGATTGATCCATTTCCGCCCCGCCGTATTGGCACCAACCAGAACAACCGTGCAGGACCGCCTGCGCATTTGGATAGAAATCCATCTCTTTATAGCTCTGTCGCCACCCTTCTTTACCGTTTCCCAGTCATTGTCTGTCGCCGGACGGTTACCTTCTATCACACCAATGTTCCTTACCTGTCCAGCGCGCCAATTATCGGACTTGTAATGAAAGCTAAAGAAGACTCTCCGTGCCATCGTATACCCCTACGCTGCCAAGTATATCAAAAGAAAAATCTCCACAATCAGAAGCGAGCCGTAGAACATGCAGACCGACCAGGACCAAGCAATTCGCCATACCGAGTCGACCACCGAGGCATAAGGACGGTAGTTCAGATCGAATGTCGTGATCGTCGTTGCCGCTACGATCTCCTCGTGGAGTTTGACATAGCACCTTTCAATGTGGAGATATCTGGCGTCCATCGTCCAGAAGGCAATGACCGGGACGCAGCCACCGAAGCCGATCAGCCAGTGCGGATCATCCGACAACCCTGAAAAGACGATGGTCGCGGTCACCAGCGACACGGCCCATGTCTTCATATGCGCACTGTTACCCGCCATGCGGGTAACGACACCCTGCACCATCTTTAGGTGCTCGGTCATCTTGTGGGCCTCACCTGTCATGTCGAGAGGCTACCACCGCACCGGACGACCGTACAGAGACATCTGACAGGCCGGTAAGGGTTCGGGCCATATCGGTGGTTCGGCCATGTCGGTATGGGCGACGGGTTCAGCCAACGGACCCCCACTTGGCGCGGGACTCGGTGAAGGCGTCCGCGTCCAGGATCGCCGATAGCATCGGTGCCGATATTCTGGCTGGAGAATCCGGCCGGGATGCCGCGTGAGCGAATGGTCCGGGCGCAGCGAACCTCACGCCCATGCCTGCCGACCCCGCCGCGTACGGAGAAGGAACGGCAGAGACCCGAGACCGGCGGACGGAGAGCGATGTTTTCTCCGGCGTTTCGTCGCGCACGATCTTTGTATACATTGAATGCTACAATGACGCTCGCGCCTCTCGACAAGGGAGAACCGACCGATGGCAATCAATCTCGCGCACAGGCCGGATCTCGACAGCCGCGTCGAGAAACTCGCCGACCGCCTCGGGCTGAAAGGCCGCGGACGCAAGACCGCGACGATCGAACGGGCGCTTGCCCTTCTCGAGGAGCGCGTGGCGCATGACCGGCCGGATCGGACGGCCATTGAGGCGTCGCTCGATCGTTACATCGCCGATGGATCCCGTTTGCGCGAGCGTCTGGCCGACCGGAGCGGCGACGGTCCACCGCTGTCGCTGTCCCTGCGGCAGGCGCTCTACGACGAGCGCGGGCTGCCGGGATGATCGTTCTCGATACTTCGGCGATTCTGGCCCTCCTTTTGGAGGAAGAAGAGGCGGTATCGTTCCGCGACCGGATCGGTGAAGCAGGCGGCGCCATGGTATCGGCCGCCACCGCCGTCGAACTCGCCGCCGTCGCCAGTGGCGACGACGATCTTTTCTCGGCGGCGCGGGCGTTTCTGGACGAGCGATTCATCTCCGTCGAGCCGCTGGACGCGGAGCAAGCCGTCGCGGCGGGAGACGCCTACCGGCGCTACGGCAAGGGTCGTCATCCCGCGGGCCTCAACCTGGGCGACGTTTTCGCTTACGCGCTCGCCCGGCGGAGGAATCTCCCGTTACTGTTCAAGGGCGGGGATTTCGCGCGCACCGATATCGGTGTGGCCTGAGCGAGGCGGTCTTCCGGTCCGATACCAAGGGTATGCGCTGCCGAAGGTGGAAGATCGCGGCTTTCCGATTTCAGCACGCATTCGACGATCGGCTTGAGAGCGGCTTATCTCCAGGCCGTTTTACCGATCCAAAATATCCCTCAACGTCTCGCCGGACGGCAACTCATCCACGAGCGCCGTAAACTCCGGCGGCTCGAACAACGGGTTGCCCGGCGACCACAGTTCGACGCTCTCCGCGTGTTCTTCGTAGTAGGAGGGGTCGGTCGTCACCCGTAGCCGCTCCGCCATCCCGGGCGCGAGCAGGCCGTATTCCCGGTGCGCCATCGGCTGGACGTCCGCGCCGGGCGGCATCAGGTCGGACGAAGCGATCACCCGGTCGAGGTCTTCCATGGTGAGCGGCGACGGGGCGCGCTCCGGCATGGCGAGATCGTCGCCCAGCGCGGCATCGAGATCGAAACCGCCGGCATCGCGCGTTCGCCGTTCTATCTCGTCCGCCACGTTCGCGCGTTCCACACCGTCGCGCGCTCCGCCGGAAAGCACCGAATCGGAAATGGCACGCGGTAATTGCGCCAGGATCGGCTGAAGGCGGCCCACCACCGTCTCGAACAGGCCGATGCGGCTTCTGAGCGCGCGGTACACGTCGGTCTCGACCGTGCCCTCGTAGTGCAGGTTCACGATACGGATGACCGGATGTTGTTGACCGAGGCGGTCGATACGCCCGATGCGCTGCTCGACCCGCATCGGGTTCCACGGCATGTCGTAGTTGACCAAGGCGCCGCAGAACTGGAAGTTGAGACCCTCGGCGGCGGCGTCGGTACACAGGAGAATGTCGGCCTCGCCGTCGCGGAACCGGCGTCTGGCGTCGTCCCGGCCGATCCCGCGCCAAGCGCCGTCGGCGGACGGGATCTCCCCGCCCCGGCCCGAGAAACACATCAATCGCCGATCGCCATCCTCGCGGAGCGCATCGCGCAGGAAGTCCATGGTGTCGGCATACTGCGTGAACACCATGGCCTGGCCGTAACCCTCCAGCCTCAGTTCGGCGAGAGCCTCCTTCAGGCTCGCAAGTTTACTGTCGGGCGGCAGGGCGCGGATACGTTCGAGCAGGTTCTCGATGTCGGCCCGTTCTCCAGCGGCCAGCGCCCGGCGCTCCAGCTCCGCGACCTCGTCGGCGTCGAGGATTTCGTCCGCGGTCTCGTCGTCGGGCGCGTCTTCGTCCAGGCCGATCAGTTGCGGCCGGCCCTCGCTTCCGATGGCATCGCGGTGTTTCTCGAGCGTGGCGCGAAGCGCACGGAAGCTGCTCGCGAGGCGTCGGCGATAGATCGTCATCACGAACCCGACCGCCGAACGCTCCCTCGCCGCCGCCTGGTTGTAGGTACTCGCGATGTAGTCCTCGACGGCTTCGTAGAGATTCCGCTCCGCGCCCGTCATCGCGATGAAGCGATCCTCGACCTGCCGCCCCGCGATCGGGGTCGAGAGCATTCCAGCCTTGAAGTAGCGGCGCAGCAACTCGCGGGTGTGCCGCGAGACCAGATGGCGGAGCGGCGTATGCGCCCGCATGACCGCCAGTGCCGCGCCGCGCTCGGGCGCTTCCAATTGCCGGCGCGGAATGTCGGCGTCGTCGCGAAGGGCGCGGAGAACCTTGTTGCTCTTCAACGGGGACAGGCCGGTCAGGTGTTTTACCGTGTCCCTCGTAACCTTCCCATGGTCGCGCTCGACCGCCTGGAACAGCCTCGCCATGCGGTCCAGGGCCGCCGCCGACGGGCTTGGTTGTTCGAGATCGTCGAAGAACGTCAGGAATGCGTCGGCCGTCCATTCCGGCGGCAGACCCAGAAGGTGCAACAGGTCCCATATCTCGACAGGGTGGACCTGCATGGGGGTCGCCGTCAGCAGTATCAAGCCTTGGGCGCGGTCCTTGAGCGCCCGCATAAGCTCGAGCAGGGCGTTGGGCCCGCCTTCCCTGGCCGCTCCCGCGGCGCGACGGCGCGCATGGTGGGCTTCGTCGAGCACCACCAGGTCCCACGGCTCCGCGTCCTCCAGCAACACCGCCGCCCGGTCGTGCCGCCGCATCAGGTGACTCGACGCGATCACGGCCGGCTCCTCGTGCCAGCTCCGCCGATCGACCTCGCGTTCATGTTTCCCGCGAAGCGCCGGCGAGGGATAGCGGACCAGCTTGCGCCCGTCATAGATCGGCCAGTTGAGATTGAACTTCTCGCGAAGCTCGATCTGCCACTGACCGAGGACCGCCTTGGGCGCCAGGATCAGGACCCGCTTCGCCCGGCCGGCGAGCCAGGCCTGACGCAGCAGCATCCCCGCCTGGATGGTCTTGCCGAGCCCCACCTCGTCGGCGATCAACAGTCTCGGCGGCCAGCGCGCGTAGAGACGCTCGAACGCGCGAATCTGATGGGGCCACGGCGTCACCGCGGCGGTGGCTTCGCCGACGCGCGCTCCGCCTCGCGCCAGGCCCGGCGCTTTCCCGATGAAGCTCCAGACCAGGCTCCGCCGGTCGATGGCCGGCGACGCGGCCGGTGGCTCCGGCGTCTTCCCGGCCTCCACCGAAGTGCTCGCGGATCGGTCGGTCGAGCCGGCTTCCGGTCCCTTCAGACGCGCGGGCATGTCGTCGGCGGGCATGAAGCGCATCAGGTCCCGACGCGCCGCCTCGGGCACGTCGAGCACGATCGCGCGACCGGCCCGGTCGGCCCACAGACGCGCGAAGTTCTTCTCCTCGCCGACGACCCGCTCCGGCTCCGACCCCCAGCTCGTATAGACGTTGATGCTCTCCCAATTCCGCCGCCAGCCGGCGGCGGTCTCGTTCAGGCTGCCGTTCCAGGCGAGCCGGTTGCCGGCGCGATCCTCGACGATGCCGGATTTCTCATGGAAGATGGCATTGTCATGGACCGGTGTGCGGCCCTCGTCGCAGGGCACCGCGACCTTCACGTCGAGATGGCCCCGGGCGACCATCCAGGCCAGCAATTCGAGCGCGCCGGAGGCGTCCGTATCCGGCGGCGCCAGAGGCAGGTCGGCCAGGCGCTTCTCGACCAGCTCGCGCAGCTCCGCGCCTCGCTCGATGGCCGCGATCTCGGGCGGCTCCAGCGTGCAGCCGACGACGAGCCGCATCCGGCCCCGGTTGCGCGCCAACCCTTCGATGCCGCGCGCCGCGAGCGCCAGCGCGCCGGCGTTGAAGTATCCGGTCAGCCGGTCGTAGCGCTCGGCGTCCTCGAGCGCGGGTATGTAGAAGACTTCGACGAGATCGCCGTCCTCGGGCGTGTATTTGAGCTTCCAGGCGCGATCGTCGAGCATGGCCGGGCGCCGCCGTCAGTCGCGCCAGAGCTTCAATTGCTCGGGTTCGTCGATCTCGTCGCGGAAGGCGAGGCGGGCGAGGTTGTAGAGCGCCTCGAAGTCGTCGCCGGCGGCTTCGGCCTCGCCTTCCAGGTCGATCCCGGTGAACGCCCTGGAAACCGGAAGCACCTCCAGAACCGCCTCGAGCGCCGCGAAGAACCGCGGGTCCCGATCCACCAGCGCCGCGGCCAGCACCTCGCGGGCGGCTTCGAGCGTCCGCATACGCGCCATGTTGGCGGCGTGGTGGACGGCGTCGATCATGCCGCGCGAGCCGTCGGCCGGACCGAGCGCGCCCTTCGCGGCGCGGCGCGAACTGTCCCATAGACGGACGTCGCTGCCCTTCTTCTCGGCCAGGCGGCCGACGATCTCGCCGTCGAGATCGACGCCGACCGCGCGGGCGAGCCGGAGCGCCTCGTCATAGGCGAAGACCGGCGCCCGGAAGGCGTCCCACGCCAGCACGAAGAAGGCGGTCGCCGGATCGAGATCGGCATCGGCCTCGAGACAGGTCAATTGCTCCAGGCGCCAGCGCTTGACCTCGCGCCGCGCGGCATCCAGCGCGTCCTCCGGCGTGGCCGCGTAAGGGTCCCATTCTTCCTCGAACAGGGCCTGCTGTCTCCGCCGCCGGCGCTCTTCCGGCATTTCGCGCGGCGTGCCGCGCCGCAGCGGCCAGTGGCGCGAGAACTCCTCGAGCGCCGGGCCGAAGGAGGCGAGATAGAGATCGACCCCGCCGATGCCGGCGTCCTGGAACGCCGCGACCCTTTCGCGCACCGCGCGGGCGACCCCGGGCTCCACATCCTCCCAATAGCGGCTTTCTTCGGTTCGCCCGCCTTCCGCGCGGGGCCGGCAGGCCAGGAAGATGGTGCTGTTGGCCGCCGCCTTGTCGCGGACGTGCAGGCTGCCCTCGGCCTCGGTGTTGACCGGCCAGGACGCGGTGACGGCGAAGCCCGCCTCCATCAGCCCCTTGGCGAGCGCGTCCCACGCCCCGGTCGCCTTGTGCGTGAACATCAGGGTCATGACGCCGTCGGGTTTGAGCACCCGGCGGCACTCGGCGAAGATCGACGCCATGCGTTCCTGATAGTCGCGCCCGGCGAGGGCCCGCGCGCCCTTCTCTCCCCGGAACCGCGCCGGGTTGGCGACCGCCTCGCTGTCCTTGTCGGTGAGGTGGCGGCGGAACAGCTCGGGGAAGACGTGCCCGGCGGTGCGCTTGAGCCAGACGTAGAAGAAGTCCGAGAGTTCGGCATACATCACGTTGTCGTAATAGGGCGGGTCCATCACCACGGCGTCGATGGCGCCGTCCGCGATGTGGTCGAGGCCGTCGCCCGGCTTGCAGGTGATCGTGACGGGCGGCGGTTCGGCGCCCTCGAACAGCCCGTCCCCTTCGGGACGGACCAGCGCGACGAGCTCGCCGATGCATTTGGCGGTCTGACCGATGGCCCAGTCGTAGCCGAGCCCGACGATCAGGGGCGCCATTTCCGCATAGGACCATTTGAACGAAAAATCGTGGCGATCGAACGTGTTGACCATGACTTGGCGACCGACATGCCAACGGGTCATGCGGGAGTTGTAATCACGCAGCTTGTCCAGCGAGAGCGCCAGATATCCGTAGGCCGCCTTCCGGGCCTCGTCCAACCGGCCCGCGTCCCGGTCGGCGTCGAGCATTTCCCGAAAGACCTCGACGCTCGTCCCGTGGCAGAGAAGCTGGCGCGGCGAGAACAGGTCGCGCCACAGGGGCATCCCGTAGCGTTGCGGTTCGGTCGTCTTGTTGCCGTCGGGGATTCTCTCGCCCGGCACGATGTCGAACGCTTCCCATTCCGGCAGCTTTTCGGCGAGCCGCGCCGCGATCTCGGCCCCGTTGTCGTCCTCGGGGCGCGGCGCGCGGTAGCCGCGCACCCATTTGTCTTTTCCCCGTTTGCCGGATTTCAAGACTTTGGGAATACGCCTCTTGAAGACGACCGCGAACAGCTGCTCACCCATCCGCCCGGCCTGGGCCTGTTCCTTGATTTCATCGCCGTCGATCACCCGCCCGCAATCGGGAAACGGGCAGGTGCCGTCGCCGCGCGCCACGGTGCCCGCCGATTGCTCCCCGGCGCTTTCGACGATCTCGAACGAACAGACGCGGCCCCCGGAACCCGGCCCGGAACCGGGCTCGGGCTTCAGCCGGACGCCCGTTCCGCCCGGCGCCAACCGCCAGTTCGGCGACAGCGGAACCAGCCCCTCGCAATACGGACACGCGACGGTCCGCGCCCAGAGGTAGTTCGTCGATATGGCGTTCGATTCGGATTCCGCCGGGAAATACGGTGTCAGGCGGTCTTCTCTCATGCGGATGAACCGCTCGGACAGATGTCTGTATTCGGATTCGAGGGCGCCGCCGTATCGAGAGGGCCACTCAACGGTTGCGCGCATAATCAGCGCGGATACCGGATTGAGGTCGTTTGCAAAAGCCTGGAGGCCGAGCCGTACCGACTCGAAAGGAATACTCCCTCCTCCAGCGGTCGGATCGAGAACCATGAGATTGCTCGACGGCTCGTTCGACGGAGCCGTGAACCAAGTCTTGTCGTCCCGGTCGGGAACGTAGCCGAACGCCCGAGGATAGCTGTAAGCCTTGCCCTCGAAACGTTCTCCTCGACGGCGGGCAGCGTCGATCTTTCGCCGCGTCGCCACCGGATCGCCGTGAATCCCGAGAACGTGCAGAAACTTCTCCCGGTCGGCGTCCGCCGGCAGCAGAGATGCCAGCACCGCCGCCCGCGACGCCACCAGCGGCCGCCGCGCCCACCAGACGTGGAGATAGTAGGTGGGAGGCAACGCAGTCATGGATCGCCGTTCGCGAACGCTCTCTTCTCCGAGCGCCGCGATCGGCAGCCAGCGTTCGATCAGGCGGGTGTCGGGCGCCCGCGGGCCCAGCCGAACATCCGCGGGGATCGCCACCCTTCGGCTCGCCTTCTCCCTACCCAGCGCCATCGGCTCGGGCTTCCTTCAGCTTCCCCAAATCCCGCCGAATGTCCTTGGCGATTTCCTCGATCTCCCGCGCCACCCGGGGATCAAGCCCCAGTTCCCATTCCAACGCGGTCGCGAGCGGCGACAAAAGATCCGCCGCCGGCGACGCCTGGACGAGCCCCCGCATCCGCTCCGCTCCGATCTCGACGCTGAATTCCACCAAGGCGTCCATGTGCTCCCCTGAAAGAGGGTCGAGCTTCGGCAGGATCGCGAGCATCGCCTCGATATCCCGTTCGCAAACGGATGGATCGCCTCCCGCGAGGCTCGCTTTCGCCCGGATCAGATGGCCCCGCCACCGGTTCCCCGGCAATTCCGTGAGACTCCGGTCGAGCGCCCGGCTCGCCGCCACGATAGCCGCTTCGTACCGCCCGCGCCCCAACTCCAGTTCCGCTTTCCCAATGAGCGCGAGCTCGATCGGCATACGGAGCGCGGGGGACTCATGTTCCCCAAATCGGCGCACGACCTCGTCATAAGCGGCCAGGGCTTCCGCCGGCCGATTCAGCTCGCCGAGTGCGGCTCCCTTGCCGACAAGGGCCGTCGCGACCCACTCGCGAAGGGCGGGCGCCTCGCTCTCCCCGAAACGGCGCACTACCTCGTCGCAAGCGGCCAGGGTTTCCGCCGGCCGATTCAGCTCGCCGAGTGCGACTCCCTTGCCGACAAGGGCCATCGCGACCCACTCGCGAAGGGCGGGCGCCTCGCTCTCCCCGAAACGGCGCACGACCTCGTCATAAGCGGCCAGGGCTTCCGCCGGCCGATTCAGCTCGCCGAGTGCGGTTCCCTTGTTGACGAGAGCCCTCGCGACCCGCTCGCGAAGGGCAGGCGCCTCGCTCTCCCCGAAACGGCGCACGACCTCGTCATAAGCGGCCAGGGCTTCCGCCGGCCGATTCAGCTCGCCGAGTGCGACTCCCTTGCCGACAAGGGCCATCGCGACCCACTCGCGAAGGGCGGGCGCCTCGCTCTCCCCGAAACGGCGCACGACCTCGTCATAAGCGACCAGGGCTTCCGCCGGCCGATTCAGCGCGCCGAGTTCGACTCCCTTGCCGACAAGGGCCGTCGCGACCCACTCGCGAAGGGCGGGCGCCTCGCTCTCCCCGAAACGGCGCACGACCTCGTCGCAAGCGGCCAGGGCTTCCGCCGGCCGATCCAGCGCGTCGAATACGATCCCCTTGTTGACGAGGGCTATCGCGACCCGCTCGCGAAGGGCGGGCGCCTCGCTCTCCCCGAAACGGCGCACGACCTCGTCGCAAGCGGCCAGGGCTTCCGCCGGCCGATCCAGCGCGTCGAATACGATCCCCTTGTTGACGAGGGCTATCGCGACCTGCTCGTGAAATACTGGCGCCTCGCTCTCCCCGAAACGACGCACTACCTCATCCCAGGAGGCCAACGCCTCTTCCTTTCGGTCCATCCGGTCGAGCAGAGCCCCTCTGTTGACGAGAGCCTTCGCGATCGGATCGAGAACGAAAGGGGAGTCGCTCGCCTCGAATAGAAATACCAGTTCGTCGTAGGCGGCCAGGGCGCCCTCCGCCTGTTTCCGGTCATCCAGTGCGACCGCTTTATCGAAGAGCGCCCGCGCGGCCGCCGTTTCCGAGTGTTCTTCCGTCTTCTCGTCAAATCGACCGGCCCGATCGCGGTCCGGTTTCACCGCATCCAGAAGCGCCGGGACCGGATCGAGAGCCTCCGCGAAATCCGGAGGCGCCATCGCGCGCAATTCTTCGCGGTACTCCATCGAGTCCGGCAGTTCCACCATCAACCGCGAAATCGCAGATCGGTGCAGCGGCCGCATCTCCGAAGCGATATCTCCCGCCTCGCGGAGGATACGGGCGCCGATGTCCTTCAGCTCGCGCGGCGAGTAATACGATGCCATGAAACGGACGAGGGCTTCGATCAGGCGATCCGGTTCGCGGTGGCGCCGCAGCAGGTAGTAGATGTTGTACAGGCGTTCGGTGAGGTAGTACTGCTTGCGCCGGGCGCTGCCGCCCGCCACCTGGACGGCGCCCCGCTCGACGAGGCGGGCGAGCTGGGCGCTGCATTTGCTCGTCTCGAGCCGCGCCCGGTCCGCGATCTCCTTCGTGAGCGCCGGTTTCCACAGGTCGGCGAGGGCGAGGTAGACCCGCCGCTCCTGGGCCGGGAGCGATTCGAGATGGCTCTTGAAGTACTCCGTATGGTCGTCGACCAGATTGAGCAGAGCGGCCATGAGATCGCGGAAAGACAGCTCCGCGCCGAAACAGGCCACGATCCCGAGCAGGCGCGGGCTGCCGCCGGTGAGGATTTCCAACGAGCGAATCGTCTCGGACGGGCGGTGTTGGCCGGACACCGCCTCCCACAGGACGGCGCATTCGTCCGTGTCGAGAGGGCGCAGGACGAGTGTCCGGAACAGGTCGTACAGGGCGCGGTTCGGGTTGTCGATCTCGTCGAAGCGGCTGGTCGCGCTCGCGAGCAGGACGATCCGCGGCTCGGTTTGCAGGACTTTCCGCAGCCGCCACCCCGCCTCGGGGTCCGCCATGTCCCTGAACATCATGTTCAGGTTCTCGACCATCAGCACCAGCCGTTTACCCTCCCGGTCCGAGAAGTCCAGCAGGGCGCCGAGACACCGGTCGCCCAGCGTTCGGTCGTCGCGAATGGCGCGCAAGTCCTCGAAAGTGCGGCGCAGGTCGGGATCGCCCTCCCGGCGCGGCGCCTGGTCCGCCAGGCGGGCCAGGCATTCCAACCAGAACTCCCCGGCGGTGGCGACCTCGTAGCTCTCTTCCGAGAAGATGACGGGGAAGAAGGCGGACGACAGCCCGGCGTCCCGCCGCGCCTCCGCGGCGACCCGCAGGAGCAGGCTCGTCTTCCCGCTGCCGCGCGGGCCGATCACGATCTGGTGCGGGTTCGAGCTCCCAACGCACTCGCGCAGCATTTCGACGATGGACTCGAATTCGCTCGTCCGCACGCGGAACGACGCCACCAGCTCGTCGTCGGTGAGGAACCCCGGGTTGTACTTCCGGGAGGCGGTCACGCCCATCGCCCGGCGCTCCGGTCGGGTCCGGCGCCGGGCCGGCCGTACCGGGCGCGCCACCAGTCTTCGAGCAGGCCGGAGACGAAGCGGTAGTCGTCGCCTTGCCTTTCCAGATACCCGTCATGCTCCAATATGTGGAGCACGTCCTCGATCCGGGGCGGGTGGTTCCCGGCTCCGGCCTCGGCGGCGAGAGACTTGCGATGCCGGCCGATAGCGTCGCCGCGCAGCCGGCCGCCGTTGACCGCGGCCTCGGTCAACATCTCGAGGACGGCTCGATACCCCCCGTCCCCGAGAACCATCCTCAGCCGGCCTTCGTAGTGCTCCATATCCATCTGCCCCCGGACACCGAGCATCCCGTCGGCGTACACGCGCTCCACGTCTTCGGACGTGGCGTCGCGCCGGCCGGCCCGGCGCAGATCTTCGTGAAGGATGTCGAAGAACCGCTGCACATGGTGGGGAATCTGGCACCGCAACCGCTGGCACATGTCCCGGCGGACGGCGCAGGGAAGGTCGAGGCCGTAGGTCTCCCCCAAGGCGTCGAGGCAAGCCATCGCGGTCTCCTCGTTCCAAGGTTTCAGATCGAAAGGAGAGAAGATGTTCGCGTGGGCGCTCAATCCGGCCTGTTGCAGGATGGGTTCGAGGCTCACGCTGCCGGAGAGGATCATGCCGATCCGGCCCCGATGCGTCTGGCCGTTCTTGCGAAGCCAGCTCAGGAACTCGTCCGCCGCCCGTTTGCGCTCCGTCGTAATCCGGTAATCGTCTCCCTTGAGCAGCCGGTTGACGAGGATCGGCAGCTCGTCGACCGCGAGCGCCACCGGCCGCCCGTTCCCCGCCAGGGCCTCGAAAATCTCATCGCCTTTGCGCCGCCAGTTGCCGGCGTCGGTTCCGGCGCGAAGCTTCACCCGTAGATCCGCGTCGGTCAGCACGGGAACCCGACCGCCGATCTCGACCTCCCCCGGAAGGACGTTGGCGAACAGGGACTTGATTTGGCCCCAGGCGCCTTGTGCCGCCCTCGACTGGAACCCGATTTCGGCGATGGCGTCCGCCGGGGTGGAGGCGTCCTCCAGGTCGACGAAGATCGTCTCGACGTCCCCCGCGTCCTTCAGCCGGCGCAGCAACTCCCGAACGAGGCTCGTCTTGCCCATGCGGCGCGGCGCGGTCAGCAGGGTGTGGGTTCCGTCCCGGACCCGCTCCGTGAGCGCTTCGATCTCGGTGTCCCGGTCGAAGAATCGATCCTCCCCCTCGACCCAGTTTCCTCCGGCCTTCTCGAGTCCCATCGCCATACTCCCAACGATCTTGTTGCCAACAATATCGTTGGAGAATGGGGCGTTGTCAACCACGTCATCGACGATTGTTTCGGGATTCTATCCAATGGTCACATTGGCACATCATGTCGATGTGACGAGGCAAGATGGCACAAGATGTTGTGTCATGTAACTTTTCGACATAATTCCCTTATCGATGCGCCGTGACTTGCAGCCGCAGCCAGTCGAAGGAAAAAACGGTTGTCCGCGGGTGGACGACTTCCACCTCCGCGCCATCCGCGGCGGGTTCCGGCAGGAGCCCATGCGGCACGAATCACCCCGGTGCGAACACCGCCGGATTGGAGTCGCCGGCCAAGACGAGCGCGGCGTCACCGGTTTCCGGTTCGGCGCCGGGAACGGCGTCATCGGCGTCCGCTCCCGCGTGCTCTCGATACCGAGCGCCGCGATCGGCAGCCAGCGTTCGATCAGGCGCGTGTCGGGCATCGGCCGGAATCCATCTCCATGCGCCGGGGCGATCGGCTGTTACGCGGCGAATTTCTCGAGATGGCAGGCGGGTCCGAACGTCTCGACCGTCCACCGCGCCGGCGCGTGGAGCGGTCGCCGCAGCCGGACCGCGCCCGGCGACATCGCGACGTTTCGCAGGGCGATACCGGACTCCCGGATGGTCCTGTCCACCGGGCGCCGACGCTTGGGAGTGGACTCGAGCGCCCCGGCATTCGCGGTCGCATAAGCGTTCCCGGTACAGGAGAGGATACGCTGAACGTCGGCCCCACTGGGCAGGGTGCGACCGCCCCTGCGCCAGGGCGTGAGCACCGCGAAGGGATCCGGCTCCAACATCTGATGCCACACCTCCCGTTCGTCGGCGTTCCCGGACCCGTGATGCGGAATCTTGAAGGCCGAGGCCATGGCGGTCGGCCGCTCAGGGCTCTCCAGAATTGTTATCCAACCCGGTTTTTCCAGGTCCGATCCGAGCAATACCGCCGTATCTCCGATTTCGATCCGGAGCGCGACAGCGGCTTCGTTGGGCGCGAGGTCCGGAATGCGGGTCCTGGTTCGGCCTTCGTCCGGCGCAAGACGGCCGATGGAGGACAGGAATTTCCCGAAGGCCGCGTCGTTGGGCGACAGCGACCAGATCTCGCAATCTTCATGTTTGAATATGAGGCGATTGGCGAGAGCGAATTTCGGTTGCGACGCCGCCTTCGCGAGCCGTGAGAACACGCCATGGATCTCTCGAACCCCCGAGCCGGCCGCGGAAGTGCGGCGGCCCTCCAGGGTGCCGACGATAGAGAGGAACTCCTTGCGACAGAGCGCGCTCGCGCAGCAGAAGCCGGCCCCGCCGCAAGCCTCGACCAGCGCCGCCATGCCGCGGATATGGTCGTCGTGCCAGTGGGTCGCGACGACCAGGACGACGGCCCTGGCGGGGTCGAGACCGAGACCTTCCAGGTAGCCCAGGGCGCGCGGCTTGCCGTTTCCGTCGATGCAGGAATCGACGATTACCCAAGCGCCGCCGCCGACATGGAGAACGATGCTCTCGCCGTAACCGGGGCCGAAAAGAGTCAGTTCGATCTCGTCGCGCCTCGGCGGCGTCTCCGCCGCCGTCACGGCCCGAACGACCGCATCGTCTCCCGCGCCCACGTCTCGCCGACCCGCAGGTCGGCCTCGGTGACCGCCGGAAGGTCGCGAAACACGATCTGGGACACACGTTTCTTCGTTCCCGCCGAAGAGCGTTCGTAGCCGATCACCCAGCGGAAGATGCTGCCGACGCGCATCTTGGCGGCATCTCCATCCGAGATCTCGATCAGGGGGATAACCGCTTCTTCCTGCTCATACGACGCCTCGGCCGTGACGTCGGTCAACCGCGCCGTGAACTCCTCGTCGCCGATCGCGACGACATGGCCTTCCCACTCCTGCAGGGCATGAAGGGTCGTCGCGGGCGTTCGCCGCGCCGGCAACCGCGGCAAGTCCACGATCCGGGAAAGATCGACGGAGACCCGTCCGTTGTCCGTGACCGATGATCGGGGATTCGCGTTGGCCTCCGGACGGCGCGCGCCGGTTCCCAGGTCAGCGTTCATCTCGCGCCTGGACGCCAGGTCGAGCCTCCCCATCGCGCGCCGAACGATGTTCGCCGTCGTTTCCATGCCGAGACTGTCATGCGCTTCGGGTTCATTGGCTTGCGACGCCGCGGTGGACAGGCCTGCCTGCGACATGAACCGGGCCTCCTATTCTTCTGCCAAGGACATGACGTGGTCGACGATACCGTCGCCGCGCTCCAAGGATGTCTCGAAGCTGTCCTCGAGAATTTCCATCAAGCGTTCATTGGATCCAGAACCGGTATCACCCGTTGTGTAGTGGTCATTGACAGCCACGTAAACACCGGCGCGTCCACGGCCGACGATCGGGTTGGACGGTTCCACCGTAACGTTGATTCGGTCTTCGGGCGGTCTTCCTTCGATTTTGACTTGCGACATCCTCAGCGACGTCATGCCGCCGTGCTTGCCATCCGGTTCGAGATCGCGCCCCCAGGCGCCCCACGGTTCCACCGGCGCCAGAATTCTGCCGATGCGATCCATTTCGACGCGACTCCCCACCGGGAAATGAACACCGCGATTGATCCCGAGCTCCCTGAGCGGCGTATGGTTCGGGCGTTCCGTGAACGTACGCGCGACGAAGTCACGCACGCGAATACGGGGCGCCCGCGCGGTTCCGGCAACAAAGCGTTCCTCCGTGATTTGCAGTCGCAGCCAGTCGAAGGAAAAAACGGTTGTCCGCGGGTGGACGACTTCCACCTCCGCGTCGTCCGCGGCGTTGGCCGGCAGGAGTCCATGCAGCACAAACCACGCCGGCGTGAACACCGCCGGATTGAAATCGCCGACCAACACAACCACGACTTCATCGATCTCCGGCTCGATCCGCATATCAGATCCCTCTCCGGACGGTTCCGGGATCGCTTGCGGCGACTTTCCGGGTCGTCCGCGTTCGTGCCTCGGTCAGCAGGATGCGAAGCGCCGTCAGCACGCGGCGCGGGCGCTTGCGATGCATGGCCATGCCGAGCCAGTAGGCCGCCTCCTCGCGCCCCATCGCCTCGATGCCTTCGGCTACCGCCCGCATGTTGTCGCGGCTACGCATCGGCGCGAGCGTGCGGAACAGCAGCCCGAGCGTCAAGGCGAGATCTTCGTCGAGCGCGTACCCGCGCTTCCTGGCGTCCGCGCCATGGCCCAGCCTGATGCCCGATCGCGAAAGCCGCTTCAGGACCCGGTGCTCGACCAGTTCGAGGTTGCGGCCGCGAAGCCCCGCGATACGGAGCGCCGATGTCACCTGCGGCGTGGAAGCCGCAGGCATCTGCCAGATCTCGTATTCGGCATCGGCCGGCCCGTGACGACGCATCCGCAATTCGTACCGAGGTGCCGATTCCGGCGTCTCGATCTGGGCGATCCTTTCCAGCCGCGCCATCAGCTCTTGGCCTCCGCCGTCGCGGAGACGTAAGCCGCCCCGCTCGCGAACCGGGCGAGACGCTCGGTCAGCTTCTCCGCCGCGTCGCCCCGCATGGATAGCCCGTCCTCGAAGGTCAGCTCGAAACCCGCTTCCAGGTTTCTGGAACCGGCGTCGCGCAACTGCGGCTCGAGGAACTCCCGAACCGGCTGCGCGTCCGGGACCGGCCCCCGGAACTCGAGTTGGAACGACCCGCCATCGCGGGTCTCGTAGCCACCCGCGATGGTGACGATCTTCTCCGCTCCCGATACGGCGCCGATGGCGCCGAGAAGCCGGAACGCATCGCCCGCCTCGAACATGCGGACGGTCAACACCCCGATGGCCTCGACGCCCTTCGTCCGGGCCTGTTCCCAAATCCGGACCAGCGCCTCCCCGAGCATACCCTCGGCGGTAAACGAGCCGGGCGTCTCGCCGTCGCCAACCGGCTTCGTGCCCGTGTCCCAAGCCGATCCGTCTTCGTCCGTCTCGCTTGGCCGATCCGGCTTCCCGTCGCCTGGTCCCGGGTCCGCGGATTCGTTCGTCTTCCGAGGCCAGATGCCGACATTCTTCGCGTAGGCCATCGTGAACACCAGGGACTGCTCGTCGATGGCGATCCCGGCGGGCGGATCTCCCGGACCGAACAACAGATCGCCGCGCCGATAAACGTAATCGCCCTGCTCGATGCCGCGCCGGACGCCGCGAATGAAGATGTCGTCACCGACCAGGATGGGCAGCGCCGGGTCGCGGCGGAATTCGCCGCGCAGCGCCAGCGTCGTCATCTGGCCCTTCTTGAGCGGCGTACGGTCGCGCACATAGGCCGGCGAATCCGGCTCGTCTTCGGGAAGCCGCAACTTCCTCAGATCGCGCAACGCCCGAACGACCTGCCGTTGGCCCGCGCCGGGTCGATCCGACGTCGAATGCACGTCGATCGCCGAATGGGCGAGATCGGCGTTGCCCGCGCCGACGCGATCGCGGGATGGGTAGAAGACGTGCCGGTAGCATTGCTGGATCGCGATCGCGAGTTCCTGTTCGGAACGGGCCTCCAGCTCGCGGATCTTGGCCTGCTGATGCTCGGCGAGATCGACGAGGCGCTCGGGCTTCTTCAATGCTTGCAGGGCCAGACGCCGAACGGCCTTGCGCCGCATTTCCTCCTTGCGGCCCTCGTCCGCGACCACGAACGCCAGATTGTTGCGCAATGCCCGCAAGGCCGAGCCTTCCGCCCCCTTGCGGGCATGGATGCGGTCGATCAACTCGGGGACCCTCTCGACAGTGGCGCCGATCGCAACGCCGTCATAGGCCAGCACGATCAGCTTGGGCCGTCCGTCGCCCACTTCGTCCGGCACGTCGAACGGCCCGCCCGGGAAAGCGATCGTCTCGAACGCCGTTCCTCCGAATATCTGCCGTATCCGGTCGTCGAGTTCCGCGCGGGCCTCGCCGGCATCGACATGGCTTTCCTCGCGGCGAACGATCTGGCTCAGATTGGCTTCGGCGAGAAACCGCATCGGCGCGCCGGGCCGGTCGTCGAGATAGGCCGATTCGGCGATGAACCTCTTGCGCGCCTCTTCGATGAAGCTGACATCGGTCGCGGGGCCCAGCACCGAATAGCGCAGCCGCTCGGGCGAAAGCCCCTTCAACGGGTCGTTGAAGGCGAGCGTGTGCATGAAGATCGTCCGCGCGACATAGGCGGCATAGGGCGCCATGCCGCCGTGATGCGCCGCGTCGATCTCCTGGGCCAAGGCCCTCGTCTCCACCCCTCCCGCGGCCACGTCGTTGGCGACCGCCGGCACATAGGCGGTCTGTCCAAGGCGCGTGACGATCTCCTGACGGATCGGCTCGTGCCCCGGATCGATGTGGTGGAGATGGATCGCGGTCGCGTCGGCGGGCCGCTCGTCCCACAGTTGCGAGAGGGTGCGGGCGAGCAGCCGCAGCATGCCCCGCACGCGCTGGAAGTTGCCGAGCGTCGCCGTCTTGCCGGTCAGCGTAGCCAACACCTCCGGATGCAACGGGTAGCTCGAACGGAAGGTCTCGGCGGTTTCCGGCCGGGTAGCGTCACCGGCAAGCGAATCTCCGTGGGTCGTCCATAGCTCCCGATAGGCATCGACCGCCGGGGCGAGCCGGGATTCGTCGATCGTCTCGAACAGGCGGCGGCGGAGCACCTGGACCGTCTCGTCCTCCTCGGTGGGGTTCAACAGCGTCGCCTTGCGTGCCGAGACGCTTTCCGCCTCCGCCATGTTCCTGGCGATGAACTCGTTCTCTTGCGAATAGGCGTCGGTCGCCCGGCCGTCCTTGCCGATCGCCAGGGTGTAGACCAACGCCGCATTGGGCGCGCCTTCCACCGCCTTGAACAGCGCGGTCAGAAACGCGGTCAGCTGGTCTCGGGCATCCTCGAGACTGCGCACCTTGCGCAGATAGACCGAAAGCTCGTCGAGCAGGATCAGAACCGGGTCGCCGCCGAACAGCTCGCGCAGGGTCTCGGCGCCCGGTGCGACGCGGCTCTCGTCGCTCCTGCGAACCCGCTCGTAGCCCGCCTTCCCGGCGAGCGCATGGGCGATCTCGCCCCAGGGCGTATAGGCCAGCACGCCGTCGCCCATCGCCCGGCCATTGGCCGGATCGGCGTTCTCGCCATCGAAGGCGGCAATGCGGACGCGGCCTCGCGGAAGCAGGGAAGGATCGACGAACTCGGAAACGTTCGATACGCCTTCCACGCCCCGAGCGGCATGGGCCAAGGCAATCAACCCGTGAGTCTTGCCGCCGCCGTAGGACGTGTCGAGCCGGAAGATCGCCGCGACTTCACCGCCCGCACCGGCCAGCCGCCGGCACACGTTGGCGAGCAGGTTCCTGAGGCCTCTCGTGGGATAGGTGTTGGCAAAGAAGCGAGCCGGGTCGAGATACTCGTCACTCCCCTTGCCGACGATGACCCGGGCCAGATCGGCCGCGAAGTCGGCCTCGGCGATGCTCCCCTCGAGCACGTCCGCGCGCGGACGGCAAGTCTCGAATATCGTGGGGATCTTCGTCATCTCGTCGTTTCACCCGTCTGCCGTGTCGCTCGTCGAAGGGGCTCCGGCCTTCCCGGTCCGGGCCCGTCGTCGCACCGCCCCGCCGACAACGGCGCCCGTCCGGTACGGAAATTCCATTCCGAACGACAAAGTCGTCGCGCCGGCGCGGGGCGGTAGCCCGCGATATCGGCGGCGGGCCGTCGGGCATATTGCGTTGGTAATCTCATTTGAATGAATATAGCATATTCTAAGTCTATTTACACAGGGATAACCGATTCCGCATGTCCGAGCCCACAGCCGAAAAGGAACGGCACCCAATCGGCCACGCCTGGCTCAGACGCGAGCTGGGTTTGCCGGTCCCGCCGCCCGCGGTGGAAAGCTACATCGTCGCCGGCGCGCGGCGGACCGAAACCCACGGCTCCCGGATCGTGGAACTCTATCCCCGGCAATATGCCACGGATGGATCGGTGGTGTCGCATCTGCGCTTCGCGCTGCGCCACGAGCCCGTCGATCTCGGGGTGCTGGCCGCCGCCCTCAAGGCGGTCGAGGCCGCCGATATCGAGGCTTGGGTCCGGGCGGAACCCACGGGCGCCTTCAGCAGGCGGGCGTGGTTCTTCCACGAGATGGTCACCGGCCGGACGCTGGACCTCGAGGACGCGGGCACCGGCAACTATGTCGAAGCCCTGGATCCGAACAGGCACATCGTCGCCGAGCGCCGCAACTCGCGGCGCCACCGTGTCGCCGACAATCTGCTCGGCGGCCCCGGACTGTGTCCGACGGTCCGGCGCACGCCGAAGCTGACGGAGGCGATGCGCCAGAGCGTGGACGAGGAGGCGCGCGCGCTCATCGAAAGCTATGATCCCGTCATCCTCGCCCGGGCCGTCAACTATCTCTACACGAAGGAGACGCGATCCTCGTTCGCCATCGAGGGCGAGACCCCGAACGCCTCGCGCACCGAGCGGTTCGTCGCCGCGCTGAGAGCGGCGCCGGATCTCGATCCAACCGACAAGGCCGTGCTGGTTCGCCTGCAGGGCGATATCGTCGATCGCCGCTATGCGGCATCCGACTGGCGCCGTTCCCAGAACTTCGTGGGCGCAACCGTCGGCGGATACCGCGAGGAGGTGCATTTCATCTGCCCGCGGCCCGAGGACGTGCCGAGCCTCATGGATGCCTGGACGGCCTTGACGCGGCGCGCCGTCGAAGGCGGCGTCGACCCCGTGGCGGCGGCGGCGGTCTCCGCCTTCGCCTTCGTCTTCATCCACCCGTTCG